>CAZBHW010000003.1:69513-133820 GCA_964492045.1 uncultured Coxiellaceae bacterium
TGCTGCCCGTGATATTGATAGGACGTTGCGTGATCGTGAGTGCCGTTGCATTACCGGCGGCTTGAACAAAGGTGTAATTACCATTATTGGCCGTTAGACCAGTTCCATTAATGACATAATTTCCAACATTCGAAGAAGATGTCGCTGTCGTGGTAAAGGTGAGCGTACCCGTTGTGGCATTAGCTTGATTTTCACCCGGGACGAAGCCTGTGATGGTCCCCGATAATGATGGCACTGAATTGCCATACACCATATTCGCTGTATTTGCATTATAGGTGAGTGTGGCCGGGGTAATACTAACGGAGCTGTTAACGGCACTGATAGGATTATAATCGGATGCAATACCTCCATTACCACTCACACCTAATGCTAATGTATTTAAGTTCGCGAGTTGCTGACTGGTTTGCACATTACCACTATTACCTGCTGTGCCAGAACCTGTTAAAGAGAATGTTTGCCCTGCCACACCGACAGCGGTTAATACCGTGGAAGAGAAAGCTGTGGTGCCATCATAAACGCGCGTACCACTGATGGTTAACGTAGCAGGTGTAATTGATGCAGCACGCGAAGCGCTAGTATTGATGGAATAATCGCTGGTCAAACTGCCAATTGTTGTGGTGATACCCGTCAAGACTAAACCACTGGTTGTTAGCGTCGTAGCGGTCAGAACATGAGAGGAATCATAGGAGCTGCCAGTATTGCTTAGCGTTACTGGATTTGAATCGCCAGGAACAAATCCTGTTGCAGAATATTGAGGAACAAATCCAGCCGGCGCATTAGTATTACCATCATAAACTTTAGTAATCGGTGTGTTAGTTAAACTGACCACCAGTGGCGCGGGAGTAATGTTAGCGGTTGTCGTGGGCTGAGTTAAAATATAATTACTGGCTTGTGGGCCACTAATAGTAAAGCCAGATGTCGTCACTGTAATACCGTTACTGGCATGCTGACTGACGAAAGCACCCACAGCGCTGCCTGTATTTAATGTCACACTATCCGCTCCCTGCACTCCCACTAATGCTGCAGTGCCAACATTAATAACCGCAGAGGTGGTGCCATCATACACTTTGTTATTAGCTGTCACATTGATGATAGTTAAGACCGCACCTGTAATAATACCAATAGGAGCACTTGCTGTAGATGAACCCAATTGGTACCCATAAACAGTTGCGCTGCCGTTACTAGCGCTTGCAATAGAAATACCAGTAACACTGACCGTCTTACCTGAACCTACAAATGGTGTATCGTAAGTTCCACTGGTGGGATTGTTGAAAATCACCGTATCACTATCAACAGTACCAACTGGACTATAGTTACCACTCACCAACGTCGCCGCCGTTGTACCGTCATAAACTTTTTGTACGTTAGGTGGTACTAAAGAAGGCGTGACAACAGGCGCCAGTGTATATAAGAATCCATTACCAGTACCCAACGGAGTTGTCACCCCAAAGGTCGCGTTATATTGCTTATAGTTGAATGACACGATACCACCGCGATTATCTGGTGTGCCACCAGTAAATGGACTGGGATTACTAGACCAAACCTGATAATTTCCCACACCTGGAACTAACGCAGAGGCGCCTGCATTATTGGTAAATCTTGGCGTGACTAGCAAGATATCCGTACCTGCTGTATTGGCCGTGATACTCTGATTCAAAACCAGAGAAGAACTGGCATTTGTCGTTTTAATGGTGACACCACCAGAGGCATTAATGCCATTCACTGTACCAAGATCATCTGTCAAGCTACCCACACTCACTGCATTCGTACCACTATTCGTAATCGATACCGTTCCACTGGATAAACTTGCGGCGACCGTATTAATGACATTCGATGCATTAGTTAATGCCTGAGTACCAGAACCACGTAACAGTAAATTAGAACTTGCACCCAGCGTTAAGGCACCTGTCTGACTGATGCCAGCACCTGAATTCAATGTCACTACGCCTGGCGATGAGGCGTAGGCTTGAGTTGGAGACCAAGCACCTAGCGTTATCAGCCCACTTGTACCACCACCAATACGCAAATTGGTACCACGAATAGAAGCAAGCATCGCGGATGACAATTGCAAACCAGCACCTGTTGTTGCGACAAAAATCGGTGTTGTGCTCGTACCCTCTTTGAGTACCACATTACTCGCCACACCCGCACCAATACCTGTACCACCAATTTGTGAGTTTGCTGTGGTATCGATTACCATCGAATTAGCTGCCAGGGTGATGATACCAGTAGATAAAATTTGCGAGCCATTACTACCATTGGAGGTCGTGGTAATCGCACCACTTCCAGCTGTGTAAGTAATATTGCCCGATCCTGAATTAACTATCGTACTGCTACTAGCGCCCGCATTTTGTGTGATGCCGCTACCAGTTAACGAAATAGCTCTATTAGTTGCAGTGATATTATTATTAACAGTCAATAAAGCACCTGTTGCTGTTAGTGTGACGGTACCTGCTCCACCCGTGATGACACCATTCACATTCATCGCACCAGTATTGGTAACAGAAGTATTGCCACCACCGCTTTGAGCAATGCCTGTAATACTCAGCGGTGCCGCAGTATTGGTGAGTGTTATGTTACCGCTGGTAGTATTTGTTGCATTAAAACTACTGACAGTGTTCAGGCCAGATAAGACCGTGCCGCCTTTGGAATTAGTCGTTAGTAGTGATGCATTCGTAATTTTACCTGTTTGGCTGATCGAGCTTGATGCTGTTAAGCTGACAGTTCCCGTCGTATTAATCGTGCCAGAATCAGCAATAATACCGGTATTATTAATATTGACCGGACCACCACCTGTTACATTAACACCTGATACCGTTAACGTTGCAATCGTATTAGTTAATGCAACACCGGTAGCAGAGGCATCAGTAGCATTAAATGTCGTAACCGTATTTGCACCATTAAGCGTGGTTCCTGTCGCTGAAGTGGTCGTTAAAGTAGTAATTGATTTTAAAGCACCTAATCCAGCTTCAGTGATATTACCAGCAGAATTCAGTGTCAGCGTACGAGCGCCGGTAAAAGTATTATTGAAGGTAATATTATTATTACTTACTCCTGAAGTGGATAAAGTTGTATTTGCTGAGATGGTGACTGGGTTATTATAAGTCTGGAATCCAACGCTACTGATAGAACCACCGTTGATTGCCAAGGTTCCACTGTTATCTGTAAGACTGTTGATTTTAGTCGTCGCGCCAACGGTGTTACTAAACGTGATCGTGCCTGGTCCAGATAAAGTTAGATCGCCATTCGTGCCAACACCTGCGGTACCGTTAATCACACCAGAAAGTGTAAAGTTATCACCGGCAGCTAATGTAGAAATCGTGTCAGCAGAATTCTGTGCCAATGTCACCGTGCCTGCCACTGAAGGTTGAACAGCAGCAACTTGTGTTCCTGTTAAAGTGCCGCCATTTAAATTAAATGCTTCACTTGCAACTAATGCAACACCAGCCACTTTCACGGTGCCACCGGTGGCTATCGTGGTTGTATTCGTCAACCCTAACCCTTGCGCGTTACTCACCGCTACTGTGCCACCGGTCACTGAATTATTACCGGTAAACGTGTTGGTACCAGATAAATTCAAGGTGCCACTACCCGTCATGGTCAAGCCGCCAAGCCCGGTAATCACACCCGATTCAGTAATAGAACTCGTTGCTGCCGTGGTGGTGAAAGTTGTGGTAAATCCTGCGTTGGTGATACCCCCACTTAACGTGAGTGATTCAGCCGTAGTGGGTGAAGTCACACCTATAGTCGCATTTCCCGTCAGCGTGATAGGACCGCTGACAATGTTGTTATCACCATTTGTATCGATATCAACTAATGCACCCGTACCACCAACACCAGTGCCGGAAAGTGACATGGGATTGGCAATCGTTAAACTTCCAGCACCTAACCCATTCAGTGCTAACTGACCACCTGTGCTAACAATAACATTACCAACACCTAAAGCATTGCTGTGCTGAGCAATCAACGTGCCAGCACTCACTGTTGTACCGGTCACACCTACAGAACCATATGAATTTTTTCCTGATAACACGAGTGTACCACCCGTGCCATTTTGAACAATTGAACCATTGGTTGTGCCATTACTGATGACACCACTGAACGTAATTGTCCCAGCCGTATTATTAACATTGAGAACATTAGTTAGCGTTCCATTGCCTTGGATAGTAATACTATTTGTGCCAGCAATCGTTGCATTGCCTGTGCCACCGACCAGGAATTTATTCGCCAGCGTCGAGACACCAGAAGAGTAAATTGAAGATAACGTTCCGCCATTCAAGACTAACGAATTACCAGTCCCCGTTCCCAGTGCATTTGTTTGTGAGTTGATTTGAAGTGAGCCACCATTGATGGTTGTGGCTCCTAGATAAGGAGAATTATTTGTACCAGACACAATCACATTACCAGTACCATTATTAACAGTTAATCCACCAGCTCCTGTCAGGTTGCCGCTAAAGGTAGTGGTACCGGTATTAGTAACCGTTAAAGCACCGCTGTAAAGCAAGTTAGGCCCGCTAAACGTAATATTATTTGTTCCTTCTACTGCGGATGTGCTATTTGAGGTGAATGAATTGCTTATCGTCGCAAGCGGGACAGTTGAAGTAATTCTTCCAGCATTTAGAATTAAAGATCCTGTACCGAGAACATTCGTTGCCACACCGACTTGCAACAAGCCATTACTATTAACAGATGCAGTACCTGAATAAGATGAGTTATTACTACCACTGAGCGCCAAGGTTCCACCAATTTCATTTAATTGTCCGCCGCCGCTTAAATTACCGCTCAATGTAGTCGTGGCAGTATTATTGATGTTGAGAATGTAATTCGATGTTAATGTTCCAGGACCACTCAAGGTTAATGGATTAGTACCACTGATCGTGGAAATATTTGCAATACCACCAAGCACATATGGATTAGATACAGGGCCAGTTAACGATGCACCAGCGGTTAATGTACCACCATTTAGATTTAACGTACTCGTGCCCATAGGCGTTGGTGATGCACCAGCCGTGTTGAGATTTAGCGTACCGCTAATTAATGTCGTATTTCCACTATAAGTATTATTACCAGCCAGCGTTAACGTTCCGCTGCCCTGCATGGAAAGACCGCCAGAACCACTCAATACGCCAGAGATGATGCTGTTATTATCTATATTATTGAAAGTCAGTAATGATGTACCACCATTAATATTACCATTCACCACAATTGCGCCAGAGCTTGATGATGTTGCCAATGTCGCCGGTGATGACATGGTGACATTACCATTATAAGTTTGCACACCAGAGGTACTAACAATAGCACCACCATTGTTTAGCGTGACGGGGCCCGCCAATGTCATTGCATCGTTAGAGCCGAATGAGCTAACAGCACCGTTAATCAGCAAGGTGGTATTTGCATTAGTGGTAAGAGTGACATTGGGATTTGTCGTATTTCCTAATGTAAGCGAACCACCGGAAGTAAATAATACTTTGTCACCTGCACCAGGTGCGCTACCAAAATTATTGGTACCTAATGTTCCCGTGTTATCTCCACCGACTTGAATTTGATTCGCCGTCATAGTGAGGATAATTGGCGTGGTATAACTGGTTCCACTGGGAACAACAATGATGCCATTAGAGACAGCACCAGTCGTGTTATAAAAAAGAATACCATTGCCAGCCGTTAATTGAGATGCTTTAAATAAATAGTAATAATCTGTGCCCGATGTTGCTGTCACCAATGGTGTTAATGTCGCACCATTAGTTGCAGCGGATGGTAATGATCCTGCAGAAGGGTCAATGACTCTGATACCAAGACTCAAACCTGAAAAATATGGGTAGGAAAAACCATCCAGTATTCCCCAGATGGGAGTTGAAAAATCCCAACCAGCACTATTGAACGTAGAAAGCTGCTTCATCGCTGACGTTACTTTTGGCGTGACGCCATTTGTACTGCCGTTACCAACACCTGTTGCCGTCGCTGATGTTGTGGTATCGAAGAAATTGGCAACATTGGTAGTAATCGCAGTCGTGCCAATAAAACCTCCGACATTAGTACTGGTACCGCTAATGGTAGACTTACCGATCGAGTAAGAATCAATGATGGGCCCGCTAGCTTGATTACCCAACATACCTCCCACATTCGTTCCATTGCCAGCAAGTGTGATATTACTCCAGGAATAAGTGTTTTGAATGGCAGAAGCGCTGCTACTATTTTCATAGCCGACAAATCCACCAACGTTAGTCGCTGTGGTCGTGGCATTCGTTGCGCTAATGTTTCCATCTGTATAGGTGATGCTGATAGTACCTGCACCATCATTGGTTCCTGCAAGATCACCTACATTACTAGGCGAGGTACCACTTAAGGTCACTGGACTCGATGAGTAAGCCAACGTAATTGCGCCTTGGTTACCACCAACCAAACCACCAACACTAACAACCGAATTTCCCTGACTAATAACAGCACCTGACGAATACACATTAGAGATAGAACTACCTGCTGCATTCTGCCCGATCAAACCACCAATATTTTGGTTACTATTACCTGAGCTTGTCACTGTCACCGTTGAAAAACTGTAATTATTGGTTGGTGCAGTAATATTATTATTATTTTGGCCGACAAGACCCCCGATATTTGAAACAAAATTTCCTGTCGTTGTCACCGAACCTGCTGCATTCGATTGTGTGATAGTACCGTTATTCTGACCGACCAAGGCACCGACGTTTAATGCGATCAACGACGCACTCGTCGCCGTATTCGTGATATTAACACCAGTTAAATTCACATTAGATATAGTAACAGCTGAACTGGTTGCACCAAATAAACCAGTGCCCGTTGTCACAGCGGTATTCATATACAAGTTACTGATCGTGTTGCTGTTACCGTTCAAGCTACCTGTAAAATTATTGGATGTATTACCAATCGGTTGAAAACCAGGTCCATTCGCACCACCCCAAACATCAGCGCCGTTACTGTTCACATTACTCAGATTAATATTATTACTGAGGCTATAACTGGCTCCTAATGCAAAATCCATCAACTGTAACTGATGCGATGAAGTTACGCTCGTACCCCATTCCGCTGCAAGCATTGGTCTGGTTTGACCAGGTAAAATTAGCCAGGTAGTTGCAGGTGGTGTTGTACCGGCAGTCGGTCCAGCGGTAATGCTCCAGGTAGCACCACTAAATGTAGCCGTGGCGCTGAGACTCGTGCCTGTTCCGCCTAATGGACACGAACCAGAAAAACAGCCTTGTGTCACACCTAAAGAGGAACCAGCACCAACTGAAGTTGATGTTGCGGATGATGTAGTGTCATAAAAATTATTCGTATTGGTTGCAATCGACGTGTTACCGATAAATCCACCAATATTGGTTCCAGCAGCAGGCACTGAACCTGACGAATAGGAATTAGAAATGGGGCCACTAGTTTGCAAACCAACTAAGCCACCAACAGCGGTGGCACTAGCAGCAGTGATAGCGCTAATGGAATAAGTATTTTGAACCGCAGCAGCAAACGAACTGGACTGATTTCCAATCAAACCACCGATATTACTCGAACCATTACCAGCACTGATATTACCACTGCTATAGGACACACTAACATTTCCACCAGTGCCTTCATTCTTACCAATGAGACCGCCAATGTTTTGCGATGAGGTACCAACACTCACATTAGCAGTCGAATATGAAGCACCGGGATTTGCAGTGCTATTATTCACCGTACCAAGATTATCACCAATCAATCCACCAACATTGACAGCGTTATTACCTGCAGTTACTGTTCCAGTAGAAAAACTGCCTTGGACAATTCCATTGTTTTGTCCGACCAATGCGCCAATATTTGTCGCACCAGCTAATGTTGATGTAACTGAAGCAGATGAAAGCCCAACATTAGTAATTGATGAAGCAGCGCTAATGACACCGAATAACCCAATATTGCTCGCAGTATTTGATGATATCTTTAAATTTGATATAACACTGCTTTGACCTTTCAGTGTGCCAGTAAATGGATTCGCAGCGGAACCAATTGTAATAAATCCTGCTCCGCTATTCCAACCGTTGGTAGATGAAGCATTAAAACTATTATTTAATTGATAATTCAAGCCTAAGAAATTGGTATTGGATTGTATGCCCTGCAAGCCATAAATATCTGTAATTTGACGTGGCGAGCCTAAGGTACCTGTACCACCTGCAATTCTCACGAATTCAACATTACTCGAAGGAATGGCACCCGTGTTAAGCATGAAATTAGAAGCGCTAAATCCTGGCAGTGAACCGTTTTGCAACCAATAACCTTGTTTTAAATTAAAGGTACCGACATTAACGGATCCATTCGCACCGGTGGTGATATTACCATTAGATAAAGTAGGTGATGCTACAATCGGAGCTGTCAAATTCAGTGTTCCACTGCTGCCATTCATGGCGCCGTTCAGGATGATGGCATTACCTGAACCTGTTTGCCCAACCAGATCAAGCGTGTAGGCGCCCAACCATCTTACTCCCGCTCCAATCGTGATCGTACTGCCGGTGAACGTACCTGAACCACCAAGATTCACTGGATTACCATATAATTGCGCGCCAGTGGTGGTAATGCTGTTATCAATCACCGTCAAGCCTGGTGTGCTGGCTGTGATTGTCAAACTAGCAAGTGGCGTCGTTCCACCAACAGCGCCGCCGAAAGTCACCGTACCAGTTGAAGAGAGAGTTGGCGAAAACGCACCATCAAGCGTGCTGTTAAACGTGATGTCACCCGCACCAGAACTAATAGTAGGATTGTTTGTCATGATGACTGGACTATTGAAAATCACTGAGCCACCACTAGTCGTTACATTATTGCCATTGTACCCGAGATAAATTGTGCTGCCAGCGACACTCACGCTCCCAGTGCCATTTGAATTAATAGGACCATTGAGTGTTGTGGTACCTGTTGCAGTCAAGGCAATAGATCCATTAGCAGTAGTGCTAACCGCACTGCTGGTTGTGATATTACCGGTGTTGTTGACAGTGATATTCGCACCACCTGCAGTCGAGATAGTACCAATTTGTAAATTAGGAGCGGCATTAGTTAGTGAGACATTGCCACTCACTAAATTTGTTTCGTTAAAACTATAAAGAACATTACCTGCATTAGTGAGATTAAATCCGCCCAGGGATAAAAAGCTTGCCTGCCCAGCACCAACAGTTTGCGTGACAGCCGTACCAGCTTGTTGCGTAATGGCTCCAGTTGAATTCAGTGTCAACGTACCAGTGCCAACCGCAACATTCCCCAAGAATAAGCCGCCATTATCCGTCACCGCGACGTTATTCGCCCCGCTATTTGACAATGACATCAAACCGATAAAAATATTATTACCAGTTGTTAACGTAATCGGATTAGCGCCGGCTGTGATAGTAGTCGTTCCAGGCACTATTAACTGACCAGCCTGTGTCACCGCCCCCGCGGCAGTCACACTCAGATTACCACCGTTAGTCAAGGTGGATTCTGGAATCACAACGGCAGCATTAGTAAAATTAATAGTTAGGTTTTTCAAACTGGTTAATGGTAACAAGCTTGCTGGCAGTGTTGCACTTGCATTGATATTTTTAATCGATAGATTTCTGATGTTGCTTAAAGTGCCTGTAAATGCGATAGAACTTAAATTATTAGATTGTGTATCCAGCAAAATATCAGAAGCTGCAACGGTTGAACCAAAGGTAGCCGTACCAGTAACAGATAACACACCGCTTTGATTAATACTGCCAGCAGCCACCATCGTTAGCGGACCAGTTATTGTCATTGCACCCAACGTGAGCGCTTGATTATTTGTTAAGAATAAGCCTGCACTACCTGTCTGCGCAGTGACGGTTGTTGTCTGCGTCAATATGGGTGCAAGATTGGTACCAATGCCAGCAGAGGCTGCGCCTGTAGAAAGATTAATAGCACCACTAGCTCCCGTACTTAATAAAGTGGCTGGTGTTTGCGTGATAACACCGCCCGTCGTATTTGAGCCAAAATTCGTAGCAACAGTAATACTACCGCCTGCTCCCGTAGTAATACCACCTAAGCTAGCGGTACCTGTTCCACCTGATGCGTTATTAACATCAATGATGACCGCGCTACTACTAGTATTGGTCGAGGTGATTGTTACACCAGCAGACATAGAAAAATGATTAGCGCCTACACCAGCAAAATTAGCTTGCAATAAAGCAGTACCTGACCCGGTATTGATGTTGTTTGCCAGGGTAAAACCAGTACCAGCTGTCAATGTCAGATTACCGCCATTCGTAATCAGATTACCCGTCGTAGTAATACTGCCACCAGCTGTTACAGTCAGTAGTCCATTATTCGTGGTAATAGCTGGCAATGAAACCGAAGCATTAGGGAAATTGAGCACGAAATTCAGTAAATTAGTCAGCGATGCCAGCGGAGTTGGAACAGCAGCGCTTGCATTAATATTTCGTAATTGCAGATTGCGAACATTTGTTAGCGTGCCCGCTATCGTTACCGTGCTAGCAAGATTATTGGCCTGAGTATCCAATAGAATATCTGATGTAGCTGCAGTCACACCAAAAGTCGATGCTCCCGTGACTGTTAACACGCCACTCTGATTAATGCTGCCTGCTGCAATCACACTTAATGGTCCAGTGGTGGTGACAGCACCCAGCGTGAGCGCTTGATTGTTGGTGACATAAAATCCTGCTGATCCGGTGCTAGCTGTGACTGTACCGGTTTGACTAAGGATATTGGCACCACTCGTTCCAATACCAGCAGCCGCTGCACCAGTAGTCAATGTGATAGAACCACCCGTTCCTGAATTCAATAATGTCGCTGCATTTTGCGTAATGGATCCACCAGTCGTATTGCCACCAACATTCGTCGCTACGGTAATACCACCACCAGCACCGGTCGCAATATTTCCAAGTGTCGCCGTACCAGTTCCACCGGTTGTGTTATTCACATTAATCGTAACTGCACTGGCGGTCGCATTCGTCGTGGTAACACTACCACCAGCACTCATTGAAAAATTATTAGCACCAGCTCCACCATTATTTGCTCGTAATAACAGTGTGCTAGCACCTACATTAATCGAGTTAGCTATAGTCATACCAGTTGCTGCGGTGATGGTGAGGTTGCCACCCGCCGTCAAACCACCTGAGGTACTGAAGCTTGCGTTGGATGTAATGGAATTGACGCCACTACCAAGCGCAGACAAGCCAAGATTGAGTGCGATATTGTTAACGAATGTCACATTATTCGCACCGGAATTACTAAGCGTCACTGCACCAGTAAAAGCATTACTTGCATTGGTCAATGTAATGGAATTGGCCCCCGCAGTAAAACTTGAGGTACCAGTCACAGTGATGGCACCCGTCTGAGCAATAGCACCTGCAGCGGTAATCGCCAAATTACCACCGGTGCTAACTGAGCCCAAACTTAAATTACCTGTATTTGAAAGAAATATCCCACCCGAAGCAGCCGTTAACACAACACTTCCCGTGGTAGTCGTTAAGATAGGATTGGTGATACTACCCACGGTTCCACTACCCGCACTAGTGAGTGTCACACTACCAGCAGTAATGCCTCCTGTTGCCCCTTGCGTTATACTGCCTGGTGTAAATGGCGCAGTGCTAGTTGAGCCAATCACCAAAGAAGTATTCGCGGTACCAGAATTGATTGTGACACCGGTTGCTAACGTAATATTGCCGTTTACAGTTTCATTATCGCCATAGCCTGGTGGATTATTCGTGCTTGTTGTTTCACGATTCGCAGAAACAGCCGAGTTATTATTGGCAGACATGGAGATCGCGCCATTATTCGTCGACACATTAGCACTGACTAGAATACTGCGACCTGCTGTGACCGTGAGCGTGTTACCACTGCCTGTCATCACTAATGGATCAAAGAAAATAACATCGGAATTTGCCTGCAAGGTGATATTCGCAGCCGCGGCAATAATACTTGCTGGTGTGATGATAGTCGTACCAGCTGAATTATTTGCGAATAAGTTATTGGTGCCATTGCTATAGGCACTGCCACCGCTAGTCGCAACGATCAAAAATTTTGGATCCAACAGTAATGTACCTACTTGTCCATTAGCTGCTGTCGTAACAACCAAACCTTTGAATATCAAGTTATCTAGTGATGATACTTCAACCGATCCACCGTTGCCGGCTACTGCACCACCACGTGCGTAAATGCTGCCGTAAAATTGGGTTCCGCTGTTAGACCAAAGCACCACATTACCGCCATCACCGCTCATCAACGCATCGGCATAGAGTTTTGCACTGGCCGCTACGTAAGTCGTCTCTGCATTTGCTAATGGCCCATTTCCATGTTGACTACCACCTATATAGATATTACCGCCGCCTGTTGTGCCCGAAGCATCAATCAATGCGTTATCGGATACCGTAATGTATTTACCGAGTAAGTTAATGGTTCCAGCATTAGAATGAATCTCACCTAAGACATTGATTGCACCATGCGTGGCTGAAAGCGTGATGTCGCCATTGCCAGAGTTTGTTATTGAGTCGAGAGAGATAAGATTGCTATTGCTAGAGATACTGATGATACCGTTAGCAGAAGCGTTACTAACGGTGCGAATCGTTAAAGCATTGAAAACAGCAGGAGGTGGCGTATCGGTAAAGATAAAATTATTACCTGCTGTTATGCCTGAAATACTCGCCGCTATTGCAGCCACTATATTGTTAGCATTTAAGACTGCTGAGCTGACGCTGTTAACGTCAAGGAAGCCTGCAGTGATTCCACCGCCAATTTGTGAAATTGACCCAGCGCTGTTTAGCCTGACCATCCCACCTGTGCCACTATTTAAGTTAGATGTCAGAATTAATCCGTTACCACTTAATATAATATTACCATTGTCAGTGGTATTAATTGGACCTGCCACTGTGAGTGATGCAGTATCAAGCACTTGCACACTGCCGCCACTTAAGTTGCTGATTCCGCTTGCGGCGATGATTAAGGGGCCGATGTTCTTTAACTGAATATCGCCATGCTCCGTATTACTCCCCCAGAAATAATTCACTGCAGATGTAAACATTACGTTACTCGTACCAATACCATTTGCTGAATACACCCCTAATGCATTTGCGGTTACATTAGCAGCACCAGAATCGTTACCTGTCACAGAGCCATTCAAGGCTGATAATGTAACTGTATTATCGTAGGCATTTATCCTACCGTCATTATTAAACGTGATATTGTTGTTAGCTGAAATGACATTGACGTTGACGTTTGATGTCAGTGCAGCATTAACGTTAACAGCACCTCCATTCACTAAGGATAAGGTCCCGCCGGTGACATGCGCAGGATAAACCGCGCCCAACACAGTCAACCCACCGGTAAATGATGAGCCACCGATTAGTAAACCACCGTTTGAGTAGATGGAAGCAAGTTCGCTATTATCCAGACCCAGCACACCTGCAACATCAACCGCCCCAACACCTAACTCAATTGCCGTTGACTGCGTCACGGGTGCAAGCGTCACCAATCCCGAAGCTGAATTGGTGAGACCAGCTAATGTCATATGGTCTGCGTAATAGCTGATGTCACCGCCGTTTGATGTGACGACATTATTAATGGTCAGTAGATGATTAGCATTAGCTGCAGTCAAAGAGATAGCACCGCCATCACTCACGATGGCGCCATTTACCGTTAAATCACCATTGTTGATAACAGTTACGCTGCCGCCTCCGTGTTGAGAGAGACTTGCAATGGATAAATTACCAGTATTATTCAACAACACATCACCGCCACCGGAATTACTGGCTGTCAATGTACCAACGTTGTTATTTGCCATGAATGATGAACCACCGACAGATGAGATCACTAAACTGTCGGCGTTGATTGCACCAAATGATTGAGTGATAGGCGCATTAAATGATGTCAGCACGACTTTACCACCTTGCGCAGACAGCGTACCATTCATGATGACACTAGCAGACGAAACCGTAATATTCCCTGTGCCCCCACTATTATTATGAATTGAGTTTGCAAACAGGAAAGCACCTGTCATCACAGTTGCGCTTGAAGAATTGGGTATCACGCCTAAAGAATTCGGTTTACTGCCAATAAAAATAGTACCAGCATCAGATGAACCACTGACATCAATCACCGCTTGAGATTGCAGCAATACTTTATAGCCAGAAATAGAAACTCTACCACCGCTTTGATATTGTCGTTTGCCACTGGCATTCATCTTAGCCGCAACGTGAACCACCCCTGCATTGGGATCACCAGAAATGATGATTTCACCTTTTCGGGTATAAACTGATTTCGCTTGCACAACACCTTTCAAATTAATGACATTATCAAGCGCGCTGGCAGCACCTTTCGCGGTCACAAGAATTTGACCGCCATTAGCCATTAATGTACCCGTGTTATTAATCCGCGGGTTAACTGCTGACTTATCAATTTGAAATTGAATTAGGTCATTACCATCGAAACTTATAGTGAATGCATCACCCGAAGCCAAGATAACGTGACCAAGATTGGCTTGAACCAAGCCATTGTTTGTAACGTGTGAGCCCACTAACGCGACTAGCCCATGCTCTGCTGCAATGATGGTACCTTGGTTGACAATCTCCCCTTCCGCGCCACCTAAGTTTTTGAAATGATAATTTCCTGCCATGAAGTCCTCTGGTGATATACCGCGAGTGGTAGCAAGCAAGCCACCAACATTCACATGCGCACCAGGCCCAAAGAAAATACCTGCGGGGTTCACCAACCAGACTTGACCATTCGCTTGAATACTACCGTAAATTGTTGAAACGCTGCCACCGGTAACGTTGTTATAAGAAATCGATGACTTATCAGGTTGTTGATAGATAACTTTTTCATTGGCACCAACATTATAAGAGTTCCAGTTAATCATGGATTTGCTGGTGGTTTGCTGGATAACCATGGTTCCTGCTGATGGTGTTGTAATTGAGGAGCCACCAGTCACCACCGAGCCGCCCTGCGGAATGGCATAACAAGTTTGGGCGCATAAAGATATTGTCAGCAGAAACTCCGCCAAGAAATACTTCTTTAGCGGCTTTGAGCGATTGCATCGTAAACGTATTTTATGTGCGTTTAGTTTCTGCAATAGATCCACCATGTTAATCAATTTATTTAATCAAACTTATTAAGTTTTTTTATTAACTTATGATTATTAATACAAGAAGTATAGGATAAGTCGGGATAATTTCACGCTTTAAAGCGATTTTTTTTTGCGAGAGAAGCGGCAGTAATAACTTAAGAGACTAAAGATTACTTACTATACATTTAACTAATTACGTAATTAATCAAAAATGAAATAACGCTTACGTAAGCTAAGTTACGTAATCATTACAATAATAAGCGAGGGGTGTAATTCACACTCAAATGACCTTAACCTAATGCAAATCTAAGATTAGCGACAGATACGTAATAATTACGAACGATCTCCAAATATCTGGACTCGACCTCTATTGTCATCAATTCTCGCTGATTAAGCATAAACAAGTTACCATCCCCATGCTCATACCTAATAGTCTCTGCATGCTCAACCCGTTGCGTCATCTCCAACTCCGCCTTAGTAACCGATATCACAGATTTGATCGCATTGATCTCAACTAATAATTTTTTGATACTAACTGCGATATTCTCAGACTCCATTTGCCTTTCTTTATCTATTTTTTTAATCGTATTATTGGACGCATCAAATTGACCACGCGCCTCTCGTTGATAGATAGGTAATTCAAAATTAATTTCGTAATTTAATGTTGTTTTGTTCAGTGGCGGGTTACCCCCACCCATATCCTGCGCCAAATAAAATTTATTGTTAAATTTCGGCTGAAAGTCATTATTTGCCTGCTTTAAACTGGCTAATGCACTGGCATATTGCTCCTGGAATATTTTGATTTTTGGATGATTATTCACAATCATCGATAATTGGCGCTCTATATTCGCTGCATTATAGACAGTGGATTGGAGGTATTCGTAATTGGGCAGATCCTTTTCTCCGCTAGTGATGGGATTGCCTGAAGCATCACGATAATATAACGATAAGACCAGGGCTGATTTTTTAAAAAGCGCCTCGGTCATTTTAACCATGGATGTGCGTTGCATAATGATACGTTTATTATCAATGGCGTCCACTTCTGCCATATCACCGGCTTTAACGCTTTTATCCATCGCGGCTTGCCTGGTTTGCGCCAAGCTTAGCAAGCGCCTTTGATACTGTAATTGCTTACCTGAGGTATACCAATCCCAATATGACACCGACGCATCATATTGCGCTTTTAGCTTTGCCAAACGGTATTCATATTCGCTGATATTCGTGCCGATACCCGCTTTGGTTATTTTAGTTCTGCGCTGATCGATGTTTTTATCGCGCATAAACGGCACTTCAAATCCGACTCGAAATTCACCATAGTTATAAGTTTCAAGGTTTTGATCATATGGAGGATAAGTACCACGACCGATTCGGTATCCCGTAAACACCCTATTACCTGAGTTTTCAATTGGAACGGAGACATCAGCACCTAAGTTTGCATACTTGTACGGACCATTGGGTGATACTAAAAAATTAGATCTAATAATAGGATCAAACGCACCTTGTGCACTGACGTAATCTGCTTTTGCACGCTGTATATTATCATTGGCCGCCATGATTAGTGGAAAGTGCTCACTAACCGAATTCATTACCGCATCCTCTGACAAAGATGCCGCCCTGGCCATAGACATAAATGCTGGATTGATAAGACAGATTAATACTACAAAATACCTTATCTTCATTTTTGCGTACTCTGTGATGGAGGAAACCCATTAAAGCGTCGCCACAATTCGAACCAAACTTTAACTCTACCCAGCATGACCCAACCATTCGCTCTAATTCCTTGACGCAAATATCTTGCTTCAGGCCAATCATCGTTTTGCCCGGGTGTGACTAGCAATCTGAATCGACCCTGTTGATCAGCAGCGGCATCTACCACTGAGACCACAGCGCCAAAAGTCCCCACAGCCACGGAAGGCCAGCCACTAAATTGTACGCTAGGCCAACCCTCAAATTGCAATCTCACCTCATCACCCACATTCACTAATGGAACATCATTACCATCAATCCACAATTCAACAGCTCTAGAGTTAGTGGTTGGCACCAACTCCGCAATCACATCTCCCGCTTTAACAAAAACGGATTCTTGTCCAGCATTGCGTTTTAAAATACTGCCAGTCATAGGCGCCACCACACTTTGGGTATGCTGACGTGATAGCTTAACATCGATTCTTGCCAACTCTGCTTTCAACGATTCGACACTACTGACATATTTAGCGTATTCCAGATTGGCGGATTCATAAGTCTTTCTAGCGGCTATGCCTTGCTGATAGAGACTATGCTGTCTATCCACATTTAGCTTAGCAACACTGGCAGCATGCTCAGCAACAGCAAGGTTTTTTTCTATCGCTATTTTTTCTGATTTGATTTTTTCAATGATATTTGGATCGTTATCATAAATATCAACAATAGGGTCGCCTTTCTTTACATGAGATCCTTCAGAAACATACCACTTACCCAATCTGCCATCCACGGGAGCCGCGATCACTTGCTGACGCTCTGTGGGCGAATAAGCAATCACCCTACCCTCACCAAATGCGGTTTGTTGCCACGGTAGCACGGCAAATAACACCAACATAATGATAAAAAAAATCGTTGTCCATTTCGCTACAGATTGTATAGCGGGCACATGATAAATCTCTTTTAGCGATTCATAATCTTTATTTTTCACAGATTAACTCTCCTGCTGAAATAATTAGCGATATCGCTTCTATTAGTAGTGGTGATTAACGTCCAGCTTTTATCATTAGCACAAAGCACAGGCATGATAACGTTGAGATCGTGGACAGAGAGCATATCCAGCGCACCATCTATAACCATGAGATGCGGCTTGCTAAGGCATGCCCTAATCAAAACGATCTTTAATATATCAACAGTAGAAAGCTCATGCTGCGTGCCGCAAATTTTATATTCCAACTTACCAGACAGCTTATTAATTGTATCCTCAAACTCAAAGTGTTTTATCATATCCATCACCGCAGCTAGCGCAATGTCACCTCTGCCAACCAATATATTTTCAAGTATTGATCCAGTAAAAATCTCGGGATGATTAATATAACAAACCATTTCGCGAAATATCTTCAGAGAATAATATTGGACGGGGATGTTATTGTACCTGACTTCGATATGATTGGGCTCGCGCAAACCCATCATTGATGCAATCAAGTTGTTTGCTGATCGCTGCTTGTAACCCATGAATACAACGTTTTCATTAGGCTCAATGGTCAGGTTGGTTTGCACTAGGCGCTTATCATCATTGAAGACATCTATATTACTGATATTGATAGTCGGCGCAGCATCAAATGGCTTATCGCAAATTAAGTCTTTAGAAAGATTTTGATTGTTGGATTCTAACGGTAAAGTTAACAAAGAGTTAACCTTGTCTGCAGCCGTGAGTAAATCATATGTTTTCTGTAAAAAGCCTGAAATTTTAATCGTGCTATTGCCTAGCGAGGTCACTATAATCTCTGCAGCCACCAACTGGCCAAGCGTCATCTGATTATTTAACACCAACAAACCACCCACCAATAACAACGATGTAGAACCTAAAATCTGAATGATGTAACTACCACATAAATGCTGTAATAAATATTTATAATGTAGTTTCCTGGCTTTGATATAAGTCGTCACCTTCTTGTCAGCATTTTTAACCCCAAAAATACCTGCGCCTTGAAAATGAAACAGAAATGGCACTCTAACCATTTCCTCCAGCCAGCCGACCACATCATATTTAGCATTCGATTCAACGTAAGCCGTTTTCAAAGCAGATTTAAATGGCACTAGAATCGCAATTAACAGCAATGAAATGTAGACAATATCAAAAACCAGCAAGGCGGGATGATAAAACGCTAATAAAATCATCCCTAAAATTCCCTGCAACACTAAACTGGTAAAATTTAATAAGAGATCAGCAAGACTACTTTGAATAGTGATGACATCAAAAAATCGATTTAATAATTCAGTGGGTTGATAGTCTTTTAATTTATTGAGTTTTAATTTCGGCAAACGATTAGCTATCTTTAATGCAGTGACCGCAAAGATTCGTTGCTGGAATATTTCGAGTAAAATGTTTTGCAGCAACCGAAAGACCGCTGAAACCACCAGGAGGATCAATACGCAAAATACGAGAATAAACAAAGGCTGGCGCAGTGAACCAAACGAGACAATTGTGACTAACCCTTGTGCAGCAATTGGTAATACCAAGGATAAAAGGCCAATAATCACACTATAAAAAATGATGATATAAATTTCATTTTTGGTAATGGAAACTACATTGTTTAAAGTTTTTAAGTCCATTTAAAAACCCCTTTATTCAACGACTTATTATAACACAATCAAAACGGGATACCAAATAGTCATCACCAACGCAGAACCGACTATAATACGTGGGCATCACCCGGGATAAGCAAGACTTTCCCAGTCATGACTGGCAATGCTATGCTTGTCATAACATCATCACCAAGAAGACGAGCATGCAAACATTCATTTTATTAATCGCCACCATTTCCTCCATACTTTTACTCGACATGATTTGGCTGGGCCTGCTAGCCAAACAAATTTATGAAGATAATATCGGCTTGCTATTACGAAAATCTGCCGGTGTCATGACACCAATCTGGCCTGCTGCCTTTATCGTTTATTTTTTTATTGCCATCGGTATCATTTATTTCGTGCTACCTAGAGCACAAGGAAATTATCTACAAGCACTGACATATGGCTTGTTATTTGGTGCCGTTACTTATGGAATATATGATTTCACAAACTACTCCATACTTGCTAACTGGCCACTCAAAATCACACTCATTGATTTTGTATGGGGCATGATTCTATGCGGCCTAAGTAGCATGATAGTCACATACATCCAAAAAGCCATACTTTAAACCAGGTCACAAACATCCATCTAGCAACCTACGTAGCCCAGATGAAATGCCTTGCAATTCATCTGGGGTTTAAACATGAAATTATTCCGATAGCGCAACCAAATAACAACCTTTCCACCCCGAACTTAGCTGAGAAACCTCATTTTAAATGAATAACTTAACGTCATATCTTAATTTTCACGGAATATCTGCTAAGATTCATCAAGTTTAATCACTATGCAACCATGAATCTGCTGCAACAGATAAATGATAAATTCAGGTAACCCATGCAAAGAAACTATAAAATTGATTTAACAAAATGTTACAAAATTTGGTTTAGCGCTAACCCCTACGAGTTCCTGGGAATCGAAAATGAATTACGCTTGGTAACGCTACGTGATCATAATCCAGATTTAACAATTAGTTTGGTTTATAGCAGTAACCTCTTAAATGAAACTGCCCAAGCCAAATTAACTGTATTTTGTCAGCGCTATCGTATTATTCCAGTAGATCTGGATACGACCATCAAATCCTGGTTGATAGATGAAAATGATCAAGCTGTGTTTGCTATTGCAAGAGAGGAATTAGAAATGGCTGTCAGCCAGCGTGGTGGCAACCTTGGGGCTGCGGCTGACTGCACGCGGCTAATAAAAGCAGTGATCGAAAAGCTGGGGTTTTATTCTGATTTCGATGTCGATTTTAAATTCTCCAAGGATACCTCAAGCCTGACTGCGCAAGCGCCTGTTATTTTCAATTGTGAGCTTGCACCATATCGAGAGGTGGTAATGGAATTTAATGTGAATACAGATTTTCTTGCGTTTGGATGCCATGATAATGTCCCCAATCAATTATCAGCTGATGCAGCGTCTGAAATAACCGCAATACAAAAAGAGCTCATCCATCGTTATCGTCAGCCATTTAACAGACAAACTTTATTTACTGAATTTGAATTAATGAGTCCCGAGCTACCTCGTGCCTATCTTTTTGTCATCGACCAATTTCTAAAATCGGATGCTCAAAAAGATATTTTTCACTTTAGAAAATATTTATTTGAATATGCTTATCCTGGCGCAACTGCAGAACAAGTAGCCCACCTTCAACGCAAACTATATGAAATATCTGTTATCAGCATGTCAGGGCCACGAATTTTACGACAATTGTATATTGACTTGCATCATGAAGAAAATAAGAAATACGCATTATCCGGTGTCGTGCCGATGAAGCCTGAAATTGAACCCTATATTAACATGATGCGAGCAAGCTGTCTTAGCTCCTATCCCGTCTTAAGCAAACATATTATTATTAAAAACACACAGACATTACAGAAAAAGCATGCAAAACATGGCAATGTATTACCAGGCGTATTAGCCGATTTATCATGGACACCATCTGGAAAATCAGCTAAAGCTCAACGCGAAGAGAAGCTAAATCGAGCGATCAAAAATACTTGTCGTATATTCCGAGAAAAGATTGATTCTGATTCGGCATTTTTCATTATCGCAAAGCCGATGTGCTCTAGCAGTATTTTAAGTGCACTGAAGTTAAGTGATTTTAACTTGATGTTAAGACGCGCGAGTCACGAAGGTAACCTTCGTTTAGTTGAATTATTAATTAAATGGAAGGACAAGCTGTGTCTTGATTTTGATAGTACAACTTCTAAAGGGTTAACCGCGCTTGCGTTGGCTGAGAGTGGCGGGCTTACGGCACATAAAGAGATTGCTAGATTACTGCGTAATCCTGAGTTATATCATAGACAGCGTCCTAAGTAGCATGATAGTCACTTACACCCAAAAAGCTATGCTTTAAACCAGGGCACAAACATGGATGTAGTAGCTTGATAATCCAAGTAGGCCTGACCTCTGGACTTAATGGAAGCACGTTCAGTCATTGGCCCTGTGAGCCTAGTGAAAATCAGGTACAGCACGACTATTGAAATCAAACTAAAACATCCATACGTCGACTGCAAAGCCATTAACGTAAAGCCAAACCAGCTAAGCCAATCAAAAAAGTAATTCGGGTGACGCGAGTAATACCATAAACCAACATCGCAAACTTTGCCTGGGTGTTGATTTTTGAAAATAGACAACTGAATGTCAGATAAGGTTTCACCAATAATCGCCAGCACAATCACCAGACAGGCAATGAAATCTGTCATTGATAGCGTTGTGTTTGATGATTGCCCGATAAAGTAAAACACACCAGATGATATGATGAATATCAACAGTGCCTGCAATTGAAAATTGAGAAAGAATCCAAGCGACTGACTGATCTTCCACTGGCTGCTGAGATTCGTGTAACGTTTGTCTAAATGACCATACCTGATACGGGTTAAATACAAATACAGCGCCAATCTCAATGCCCAAATGACTAATAGGCTTGCGACTATTAGCTTCCGCGTTGTTAGACCAGCAGTGAAGAGATATAGCAAACCAGACGCCATCAGTCCAACTGACCACGAGACATCGACAATAGAAGGATTATTGGTGCGCCGATATAACATCCAGATAAAACACATTTGTAAAAACAAATATACTATTACCATCAGCACTGTATTAAACATAAAATTCCTTATTTTAACGGTCTATCTTTGCGATATTCGATAATAATTTTAACAATAGTAACACAATTCCCATACAACTCATCTATTAGGCTTTCTTAAGATTGTTCATACAGCTACAATAACGCCCTGTGCAACGGTTACTAAGGACAATAGCAATGCAAGACCATACGAAATTAGTTGGTATTGTGATGGGCTCACGCAGCGATTGGGACACCATGATACACGCTGCCAATATGCTTGATTCACTCTCCATCCCCTATGAAGTTGAAGTTGTTTCCGCCCATCGCACTCCTGACAAATTATTTAGTTACGCAGAAAACGCCAAAGCCAAAGGGTTAGAAGTCATCATTGCAGGCGCTGGTGGTGCGGCACATTTACCCGGCATGCTGGCTGCTAAAACCATTGTTCCCGTCTTAGGTGTCCCCGTGCAATCCAAAGCATTGAATGGCCTGGATTCACTCTTATCGATAGTGCAAATGCCTGCTGGCATTCCAGTTGGCACCTTGGCGATAGGCACAGCAGGCGCCGCCAATGCTGGCTTGCTCGCGGCCTCCATTCTTGGTAACAAATACCCTGACATTTATGACGCGTTGTTACGTTTCCGTAATGAGCAAACCGATAAAGTGCTACAAAACCAAGACCCAAGAGAGGCCCTTAAATGAAAATAGGTGTATTAGGCGCAGGACAACTGGCCAGCATGCTGGCCATGGCAGCCAAGAAACTCGATCTCACCTTAGTGTGCGTTGACACGAAAGAACCTTGCCCTGCTAGTCAATATACAGAAACCTATTGCGTCGACTTGAATAATACAACCAAGCTGGCTGAAATCTTTCACGGTGTTGATTGCATCACTTATGAAACTGAAAATCTTCCGATTGCACCAGTTAAAGCGCTGGGTCAGCATTTTAACATTGCACCCAGCATACAAGCGCTGGCATTATTTCAAGACCGATTGCTGGAAAAATCCTTCATTGCTTCGCTTGCTATTCCTGTGGTGAATTATGTCGATTTAACTTCATGGGAAATTGCCCAAGAGACTGCTGAAAAACTTTCTTATCCATTTATCATTAAAACCAGGTGTAACGGTTATGATGGTAAAGGTCAGGAAATGATACGTAACTTTGAAGATCTTACATCAGCATGGGCTAAATTCACCTCCACCAAAACCATCGCCGAGCAATTTCTCACATTCGATTTTGAAGTTTCGATTATTGCTGCGCGCGGCAAAAATAAAGAGATTGTTTTTTATCCGCTAACGTTGAATCGACATAAAAATGGCATCTTACAGTCCTCTGAGGCGCCCTTCATGAATGCGGAATTAGAAAATCAGGCGCAACAGTATGCGAGCTTGCTGATGGAAAAACTCGATTATGTTGGCGTGATGGCAATTGAATTTTTCTGCGTACAAAATAAATTAGTGGTGAATGAAATCGCACCGCGAGTACATAACTCTGGGCACTGGACGATTGAAGGTGCCACGACTAGTCAGTTTGAAAATCATTTGCGTGCTATCGCAGGATTGGAGTTAGGCTCAACGGCGACTACTGGGCATTCGCTTATGTTTAACATCATTGGTCATGAGCCAGATCGGACTGCTCTTACTGCTTTACCGGATGCGCATTTTCATTGGTATGGTAAAGAAGTTCGTCCGGGTCGGAAATTAGGTCATGTGACATTATGTGCTGCAACAGCTGAAATCTTGCATCAACGAGCTGGTACTTATCGTGATTTGATGAATGTTAAAGAATGACTTGCTACCATTTGTGTTCGGGGTCACCGCTCCTGAGCTTGGTGCTATCGCTTATATTTTTTTGTACGCCCATAGAAACGTACTCGGGATTCTGTGAGTGCTAGGGGGCAACGTTTTCTGGGTTTGGTAGCTCTGAATTACGCGCTCGCAGCAAAAGCATCAAAGTATCAATGAACTCATGGTTTCTGTCTAACGGTGTTTTTCACGGACTCGAGCATCGTTCGCCATTTGTCAGCTAAATCACTATTTCCATTCTCCTTATAAATTCTTGCAACACATTCCATTGCTTTCATGTGCCCATGTCTTGCGGCTCGCCGATATAAATCAAACGCAAGAGCTGGATTTTTAAGAACGCCATTGCCATACTCATATCGTTTGGCCAGTTTGTATTGCGCCTGCGCATCACTCCGCTCTGTAGAGGTTTTCAGCGCTTCAACATTCAACTTTTTCATGATTATTTTTTGAGAATTAATATCCCATACTTGCAATTTTTTATTCTTCAATAAAAGAATCGGATGATAGAAACTTTTAGTCAGCGAGCACAAGAAACCATAGGAATGTGTATTATTCAATTTTTCTATTTGCTTATCTGTCAGTTTGCCTTGTTCAGACGCACTAATCACTTCAATTAGTGCTTTGGAGAATTTAATATTATCCAAATGATTTCTATGATCTTCTGCATTCGCCTTAGGCACTAGCTCCAATATCTTCACCAGCACACTAGGACCAATTATCTTCATAGTATATGGCTCAACGTAATCTTCTGCGCGCTCGATAATGAAATTCTTTCCATTTATAAATTGATTGTCGAAAGGATTTGCACCAGCTGATATCAATTTATCAAAAATTGCATTGTAGGCATTAATATTTCTTGTATTAATAAATATAATTTTCCGAAATAATCCATTAATAATTTCTTGTTTATAGTATAATCTGTTAATAACTCCTAGTTTATAGGTTAAATTACTTTGTAATATCTTATCAAATAAGCAATTGAAAGCATCCAGTGAATTGTCATTAATTGCACTTACCACACAATCAAACATAATATTTACTATGCTTTGAAGTTTCTTAACTAATAGGGTATCCCTATTAATACCGCCAGAAGTTTTGATGAAATGCAAACTGTCTCCCAGCTCACTAATATAATTGTCTAACATCTCAGACAGTAGGGTAGTAGAGTCATCAAGATGCATATCTTTTGCAACCATCTCAACAAAATAGTTAATCGTTTTGAAATCCGCAAATCTAAACATTCTCAAGAGAATAGCCACATTAAAATCATATTTTCCGAATTTATCCGGGTTATTTAATTTAGGAATGATTAATGCATTCGCAAGCTCCGAATATAACTTTCTTTCAATCCCGCACATTCCCGTCTCTACTGCTAATTGATAAGCTTTGATAGAAATACATTTTTCTACTGGATGGTTACTGATAATGAATAAAATTTCATTTTCTGATCTTCCCGTGGCAATTGCGTATTGCAATAGTAGAGCTGGAGATTGCATTTCCGGCTCAGCCAACATATAATTTTCTTGTACTTTCAGCCAAATTAATTCCAGCCCTTCTTTGAAACCATTCATACGGGCACACGCAATTGGATTTTGCCCTAATCCATTATTGGTAAATAAAAAATATTTAAAATCAAACCTAGGATCATCCAATATATTATTTAGCTTATTTATATCCTTTTCTGCTATTGCAGCGGACACTTCTACGAAATGACGGTATTGAAAGTTATAAGCCTCTTCGTAAGTTTCAATAAATTTCTGCGACCAATTTACATTACTTTTATCCATATTGAGATAAAGCATTGGGAAATAATTTTTGAACCTGATTTCATATTCTCTCTCTGTTATTTCACTACACACGGTATGTAGGTTATTCAAAGATTCAATATCAATCTGCTTTAATACATAATGGTTAATATCTCTGGGTAATACGCGAAACATACTGCTAATATTCCCTATCCTTTGCTCATTTTCCGCGTTAATACGAGCAATGATTGATTTACTAATGGATGATGGATCAGGATTGTATTTGAAAGAGAATGTCACGGACGTTATGTTGCAGGCATCACTGATTGTCTTATAACATTGTTGTGATGGTTTATCTCCTCGAAATGTATCTTGTACCAATCCAGCAAAATAAGCTTCATCTTGCTGAGCCGTCACTTTATTCGTTTTCCCCGCCATTCCTTTTTGTCTTTTAAAACTGTTTTTGAATGTCAGCGTCACACGCTCTAGTGAAAGACCGATGCCATCTGGCTGCTTCTTCAAATAATAAATTTGAATTTGTTCTGTCAGAGGTGAAATGTTTAAATTTCCCAAACGTTGCCATAATGATTGTTGGGGCTCATTCTCCACCAT
Organism: uncultured Coxiellaceae bacterium; assembly: GCA_964492045.1. GTDB lineage: Bacteria > Pseudomonadota > Gammaproteobacteria > DSM-16500 > DSM-16500 > Aquicella. The sequence continues at coordinate 96,107 of CAZBHW010000003.1, forward strand.
TAAATAGACTTTATTGTGAGAATTATTTCCTGTATTAATTCTCCAATCTTTGCCATGAGGAATAAATTGGGGCTCAAGATCACACAGTCGACCCATGTTTTCTACGACTGATTTTAAGAATAAAGCCTGATAATCTCTGGCAGTTGTATATCCATTGTTATTTGTTTGCATTATTTTTATTGGAGATTTTTCAATTTTATCTTTTAATTCCTTGTTGCAATTTTCATTTGGAATAAAAGTCAATATATCTCGTGCAGAATTAATCGTACCCATGCAAATTCCATGAAAAAGCAATGAGGGATCTTTAGGTCTTTTTTTTAGTTCATCAGGTTCGAAACTCCAAACCGCAAAAGATTTTGAAAGAGGAAATTTTTTCTTTAACTCTCTCATTATCTCTTGCTCGTTTTTCCATTCATTAATCGAGATATAATCGAATTTCAAATCTGCTACACCAGCTTCGACTGATACCAGAATATGCGTATTCATGGGTACTCCAGCTCAAAAATCTCATCAGGATATATATTAAGTATAGCCATAGATATTTTATTAGCTTTTATGCATAAGTGGTTGATCGTTTGAGTAACTTTGGGCTGGATAGTTTTCGACGTATGTAGCGTCATTCACCCCGCATCATAAGCATAATCGAATTCTATGTTATTGGAATAATAATAGATTGGGACTTACATAAAAATAAAAGCGATACCACCAAGCGCAGGGGTGGTGACCCGTGACAGTCATAAAACACAAGATTGAGAAAAACCACGGGATGAAATTAATAATTAAATTTCATCCGCGTCAGAAGACTATAAGCAAGGAGCAAGATTAAGAGTCATCAATTAACGTTTTGAACTTCAGTATCTTCAATCAAGAATTTCAACTTACCTTTAATAGCAGTCACTTTAACATGACCACCGTTACTCAACTTACCAAACAACAATTCTTCAGCCAGCGGTTTCTTGATTTGCTCTTGTATCAACCGCGCCATCGGACGCGCACCCATGTTTCTGTCATAACCATTTTTCGCCAGCCATGCGCGTGCCTCATCATCCACTTCAAGCAGCACGTTACGGCTTTGCAACTGACCTTCCAATTCGGCAACAAACTTGTTAACCACTGATAGAATCGTTTTAGTATCCAATGCGTGGAATTGAATAACCGCATCAAGACGATTACGAAACTCCGGTGAGAAGACCTTGTTAACAGCAGAAAGCACATCGGTTTCATTATTTTGTTCAGTGAAACCAATACTGCCGCGTTCAATAACATCCGCACCTGCATTAGAAGTCATGATTAAAATCGTATGACGAAAATCAGTTTTGCGGCCGTTCATGTCGGTTAAGGTACCGTGATCCATGATTTGCAGCAGCAAGTTATACACATCAGGGTGTGCTTTTTCAATTTCATCCAACAAGACAATACTGTGCGGCGTTTTGTTGACAGCTTCAGTTAACAAACCACCTTCATCATAACCAACATACCCTGGAGGCGCGCCAATCAAGCGTGAAATCGAATGTCGCTCCATGTACTCAGACATATCAAACCTTAATAACTCCACGCCTAATATTTTCGACAACTGTTTACATACTTCAGTTTTACCAACACCGGTTGGACCAACAAACAGGAATGAGCCTATTGGTTTAGATAAATCACGCAAACCAGAACGCGACAATTTTACCGCAGCGCCCAAGGTTTCAATCGAATCATCTTGACCGAAAATCATCATCTTCAAATCACGCACTAAATGTTTCAACACTTCGCGATCGGAAGCGGAAACATTGCGTTCAGGAATACGGGCAATTTTAGCGACCATTTTTTCAATATCAGCTACCTCGATCACGGTTTTTCGTTCTGCTTCTGGTCGCAAATATTGATATGCACCAACCTCATCCACCAAATCAATAGCTTTATCTGGCAAATGACGCTCGCTAATGTAGCGTTCAGACAAATGTGCCGCGGCTTCCAGCGCTTCATTCGTGTAAACAATATTGTGATGCTTTTCAAACCGACTGCGCAGACCTTTTAGAATGCTGATGGTTTCTTCGATGCTGGGCTCTTTCACATCAATCTTCTGGAAACGTCTATCTAACGCATGATCTTTTTCAAAAATACTGCGGTATTCTTTATATGTTGTCGAACCAACGCAAGTGAGTTCGCCAGATGCCAGCAGCGGTTTAATTAAATTCGAGACATCCATCAAGCCGCCAGAAGCAGCACCCGCACCGATGATAGTGTGAATCTCATCAATGAATAATACTGCGCCTTTTTGCTCTTTGAGTTGATGCAGCACACTCTTCAAGCGCTTTTCAAAATCGCCGCGATATTTTGTGCCCGCTAACAAGCTGCCCAAATCCAAAGAATAAATCACACTGTCTTGCAACACGGCAGGCACTTGTTTTTCAATAATCAATCTTGCCAAGCCTTCAGCAATCGCCGTTTTACCGACACCGGCCTCACCCACTAACAGCGGATTGTTTTTACGACGACGGCATAAAACCTGAATCGTACGTTCGATTTCTTCTTTGCGGCCAATCAGCGGATCAATCAAACCAAGCTTGGCGCGTGCGTTGAGATTCGTCGTATACAACTCAAGCGGACTCGTCCCGCTCTCATCCTGCATGCCTTCGTTTTCATCTGAATAATGATTAAATGAACCGCCTTCTTCACGCGGCTGAGATTTGGATTTTGGCGAACCATGCGCAATAAAATTAATCACATCAAGACGACTAATGTTTTCTTGTCTGATGAAATAAACACTTTGACTTTCTTGCTCACTGAAAATGGCAGCAAGCACATTCGCACCTACCACTTCCGTGCGGCCAGCAGACTGAACCTGGAACACAGCGCGTTGTATCACACGCTGGAATCCCAGTGTTGGTTGCGTGTCGCGATCATGAATATTGAGTGGAATAACTGGCGTGGTGCGATCGATGAATTCTATCAGGTTACTGCGCAAGCGATTTATGTTCGCTCCGCAAGCTTTTAGCACTTCAAGTGCAGAGGTGTTGTCTAGCAGGGCAAGCAGCAAGTGCTCAACAGTCACGAACTCATGACGTTTGGCGCGAGCCTCCTTGAATGCAGCATTTAATGTGTACTCCAGTTCTTTGTCCAACATAACCAACCCCTCCTCTTTTCATGCCGCCTCCATGCTGCAAACCAATGGGAACTCGTGTTTAATTGCATACTCACTCACTTCTGCAATCTTGGTAGCAGCGACGTCTTTCGTAAAAAGTCCGCAAACTGCCTGTCCCTCTTCTTGTGCTCTCAGCATTACCTCTACCGCATGACGCCTATCCATGTTAAAGAACTTTTCCAGTGTGTTGAGCACAAACTCCATCGTCGTAAACTCATCTCTTACTAACACGACATGATAAAAACCTGGCTCACCTAACTCTAATTTTACGCTATTTTCCTCTGTTTTTTCTTTATACAGTGGTCTTTTCATGTTCTCTTACCCTTCTTATAGACTATGACGCAGCGTTTTTCCTCACCTGGGAAAAATATTTATTTATTCCACTAAAACAGCAGTTTATCGTCGTATTTAGTTGTATTACTTGAATTTATGCGCGGGGATTATACAGCAAAAACACTCGTGTGTAAAAAATATTCAGTCATAAAAAAAGAGCCATTTTCACGGGAAAAATGGCCCTCTTCGAAAAAAACTAACTGCCCAGCATCACATCTGCGCGATCATCGCCTGTCCAAATCCTGACGCGCTAACTTCGTGTGCGTCACTCATTAAGCGGGCAAAATCGTAAGTCACTGTTTTTTCAGCGATTGCTCCATCCATACCCTGAATGATCAAATCTGCCGCTTCATGCCAGCCTAAATGACGCAGCATCATTTCCGCAGACAAGATTAATGAGCCCGGGTTGACCTTATCTTGACCAGCATATTTAGGCGCTGTGCCATGGGTTGCCTCGAACATGGCAACGCTGTCGCTCAGGTTTGCGCCTGGCGCAATACCAATGCCACCAACTTGAGCAGCTAAAGCATCGGAAATGTAGTCGCCATTTAAGTTCAGGGTAGCGATCACACTATAATCTTCCGGACGCAGCAAGATTTGCTGCAGGAAAGCATCGGCAATCACGTCTTTAATCACAATGTCTTTGCCGGTTTTTGGATTACGCAACACATGCCATGGACCGCCATCCAATGGTGTTGCGCCAAAGAATTCACGTGCCGCTGCATAGCCCCAATCACGGAACGCACCTTCGGTGAATTTCATGATGTTACCTTTGTGTACCAAGGTGACAGAGGAGCGGTCATTATCGATCGCATACTGAATGGCTTTACGCACTAAACGCGTGGTTCCTTCGCTTGAGACTGGCTTTACACCAATGCCGCAATGCTCTGGAAAACGAATTTTCTTGACGTTCATTTCTTTTTGTAAAAAGTCTATGACCTTTTTTGCTTCCGGACTATCTGCCGGCCATTCAATGCCAGCGTAAATATCTTCGGAGTTTTCACGGAAAATCACCATGTTTGTTTTCCATGGCTCTTTCACCGGACTAGGCACACCTTTAAAATAACGCACAGGGCGCAAGCAAACATACAAATCCAACACCTGTCGCATGGTCACATTCAGTGAGCGCATGCCGCCACCTACCGGTGTCGTCAACGGACCTTTGATAGACACCACGTATTCCTGTAAAGCCTGCAAGGTTTCTTCTGGGAGCCAAGTGTCATTGCCATAAACTTTTGTGGCTTTTTCACCCGCATAAATTTCCATCCATTCAATTTTACGTTTGCCGCTGTATGCTTTTTCCACCGCTTCATCGACCACGCGTTTCATGACCGGGGTAATATCAACACCAATACCATCACCTTCAATAAAAGGGATGATCGGATTGGTTGGCACATTCAAACTAAAGTCTTTGTTAACGGAAATTTTGGCGCCTGAGGCGGGGATTTTGATGTGTTGGAATGACATGGTGTTTCCCTTGAAAGTGAGATTTTGGGCAATAGTATCAAGGGGGTAGTGGTAGGCGCAAGACAAACACTACCCCCGCGGGGTCTAGCTAGTCCCTGCCCTGACTTTTATAAAAACAGGGTAATAGGCAATAGTTCAGTTCAAAGGCAAGCTGCGCGTGGGCGGGGTTGTGGTTGCACTTCATACTGGCTAAAATGCCGACACACTACAAAAACTCATTAACCATGAAAAAACTCAACATCATAGTTGGTATGTCCGGCGGCGTAGACTCTTCGGTGACAGCTTATTTATTACAGAAAGCTGGGCATCACGTGTCCGGTATTTTCATGAAAAATTGGGAGGGTGATGACACGGACACCTTCTGCCCCGCCGCGGCTGATATGGCGGACGCGCAAGCGGTGTGTGACAAGCTAGGCATTCCGTTAAGCCTAGTCAATTTTGCCAGTGAATATTGGGAACGTGTTTTCAGTTATTTTTTGCAGGAATACCGCGCTGGACGCACACCCAACCCTGACATTCTTTGTAATCGTGAAATCAAATTCAAAGCATTTTTAGATTATGCCAAACAAGCCGGTGCCGACATGATTGCAACCGGGCACTATGTACGCAAAGATGCCGCGAATCGTTTGCTGAAAGGGTCTGACCCCGGCAAAGATCAAAGTTATTTTTTATATGCTTTGAAAGAACCTCAGCTGACAAACAGCTTATTTCCAGTGGGTGATTTACCGAAAGCACAAGTACGTGCTATTGCTGAAGAAATTGGTTTAATCAATCATGCCAAAAAAGACAGCACTGGTATTTGCTTTATAGGCGAGCGCAAATTTAAAACCTTCCTCAATGATTACTTACCAGCGCAACCTGGGAAAATTGAGACAGTAACCGGCGAAGTGGTAGGCAAACATGACGGTTTGATGTTTTACACCATAGGGCAACGTCAAGGTTTACAAATTGGCGGACGTAAAGGTAAATCTGAATTGCCCTGGTATGTTGCGCATAAAGACCTCGCGCGCAATGTACTGGTCGTCGTTCAGGGCGAAGACCCAGCTTTATTCAAATCGACATTACTCTGCTCACAGCTGACGTTTACGCATGAGCCACCCGCTTTCCCCTGCCGTTTGATGGCAAAAACACGCTATCGCCAGCCAGACCAGGCATGCCAGGTGAGCAAGATCGCGGACGACCGTTTACAGGTCACCTTCGACCAACCCCAGCGCGCGATCACGCCAGGCCAATCAATTGTGTTTTATCAGGATGATATTTGCCTCGGTGGTGGTATCATTGAGAGTTAGCATGAACAGATTTACCGAGTAGGAGCATTTATGGATACCACCTCATTAATGGCCATATCACCGTTAGACGGCCGTTATCAGGAAAAAGTTGCCGCGTTGCGCCCCATCTTTAGCGAATTCGGTTTAATTCGCTTTCGAGTCCAAGTGGAAGTGCGCTGGCTGCAGGCACTGGCCGCATCCGGTCAATTACCAGAAGTGCCACCGCTTAGCGTGCACGCCAATCAACTATTGAATAATCTGATCGTGAATTTTTCTGAAAAAGATGCTGCGCGCGTCAAACAAATTGAGTCTGGCATTAATCACGATGTCAAAGCGGTTGAGTATTTTATTAAAGAACAAATCGGCGGCAACCAGGAACTCGCCGCGATCAGCGAATTCATCCATTTTGGCTGCACATCAGAAGACATCAACAACCTTGCTTATGGTTTAATGCTGACGCACGCAAGACAAGAATGCGTTTTACCAGCATTAGACAACATACTCGCCTTATTGAAAAAATTAGCGCATGACAATGCTGATGTTGCGATGCTGTCGCGCACACACGGTCAATCTGCCACGCCAACCACTGTCGGCAAAGAAATCGCGAATGTCATTGCACGCTTGAATCGTCAAATCGACACCTTCAAATCCGTGGCCATACTTGGCAAATTAAACGGCGCTACTGGTAGTTTTAACGCGCTGATGGTTGCGTATCCGGAAGTAGAATGGCGCACACTCACCGAACAATTTGTTCAAAGCCTGGGTTTACACTGCAACGCTTACACCACGCAAATTGAACCACATGATTGCATGGCAGAATATTTTTCCGCACTGATTCGCATCAACACCATCTTGCTGGATTTCGATCGTGATGTCTGGGGTTACATTGCACTGCACTACTTCAAGCAAAAAACACTGGCAAATGAAGTAGGCTCTTCCACCATGCCACACAAAGTCAACCCGATTGATTTTGAAAATTCAGAAGGTAATTTAGGTATTGCCAATGCGCTATTTGAACACATGGTCGCAAAGTTGCCCGTATCGCGCTGGCAGCGTGATTTATCTGACTCCACCGTGTTGCGCAACATTGGGGTTGCGATTGGCCACTCATTGCTGGCTTATCAATCCACCTGCAAAGGCATTTCAAAACTTGAACCCAATCACGATTTAATCATGAATGATCTCAACCAACATTGGGAAGTGTTAGGTGAAGCCATTCAAACTGTCATGCGCCGCCACAAACTGGCCGAACCTTACGAAAAATTAAAAGCATTTACTCGCGGCAAACAGATAGACCAAGCCATGATTCAAGCTTTTATTCAACAACTCGATTTACCGAAACCAGTGAAAGAACAGCTACTCAGTCTCACACCAGCCACCTACGTTGGTGCTGCTAGTGAGTTAGCCAAGGAAATTTAGATTTTTTCAGCGACAAGGAATTTAGTCATGTTCAAATCGATATACGGAAAAGCACGCTCTAAATTAGATACCTGGTTAAGTTACGAACCACCTGCGACTGGCATCATGCCATTTGACTTCAGTCGTCTGAAATATGAAATACGTCCCGGCGATGTACTGCTGATTGAAGGCCGCAGTCGCATTAGCGGCGTGATTCGCACCATCACTCAAAGTCCCTGGACGCATGCGGCGTTATACATTGGCCGTATCATTGATTTTGAAGATGATTACATTCAAGAATCGCTGCGCAACCACACGGAAGCAAAAGAAAATACACGCTTGATCATTGAAGATTTAATTGATCGCGGGACGGTGGTGACACCACTCAGTTTTTACCGGCATCATCACATTCGCATTTGCAGACCCATCGGTATTGCCCCCTCCGATTTACATCGCGTCCTGCATTACTCTATTCGCGCATTAGGCCAGCCTTACAATGTTAGACAAATTCTCGACTTGGCGCGCTTTTTCTTGCCATGGACCATATTGCCACGACGCTGGGGTTCAAGCTTGTTTCGCAAACCTTCTGGCGAACCGGAAAGCGGTGTATGTTCGTCATTAATTGCAGAAGCTTTTTCATCGGTCCAATTTCCAATTTTACCCTTCGTGCAAGAAGACGATGAGAAGAAACTCGAGGTATACCAGCGCAACCCCTACCTGTTCACACCGAAAGATTTTGATTACTCGCCGTATTTTGAAATTATTAAATACCCTCTGTTCAATCCGGAGGAACCACTGCCATATTATCGCCGTTTACCTTGGTCAAAAAGCGGTATGATGCATCAAGACGGCGGTATCCTGTCTGCACCTGGCGACAAACCAAAAAAGAAAATCAAAAAAACCAGCGAACATAAAGAAGATGTTAGCAAAGATCAAGATCGTAAAAATGAACAAGATAATTCGGGGAATCAAACTAAATTATGAGTCTAGCGCAAAAGGCACCGCAGCCATTATTCGATACACGCGACAATCTGGATGAAACACATGCTAGCGTAACAAAATACCTTTCAGAGCTTGCGGTGCCGGCAGCGACAACAGAACATCAACATTGCATTGAATTTTTGAAAAGCTATGCCAACTCGAATGACACTTTCACAGCTTACAGACGTGAAGTCGAACGATTATTACAGTGGAGCTGGCTGATCCAGAAAAAACCCATCAAAGAATTAACACGCAATGATATACGCGAGTATCTTGAGTTTGTGCACCAACCGCCGAATCACTGGATGTCTGTCACGGTGATAGCACGGCGCTTTAAAGAAAACGCTAATGGCGAGCGTGAAGCTAATCCTGATTGGCGTCCATTTGTTTCCAAAGTCAGCAAGAATGCACGTAAGCGTGGACATGAACCTTCGAAAGAAAATTACAAATTAAGCAACAAATCCATTGAATCCATCTTTGCTATTTTAAGTTCGCTCTTCACGTATTTACAGCAAGAAGAATATCTGGACATCAATCCAGTCGCTTTGATACGCCAAAAGAAAGGCTATATTCAGCGACAGCAAACTAAAAAAGTGATGCGACGATTGAGCCGCACCCAGTGGCATTATCTTATTACCACTTGCGAAGCGATGGCTCGCGAAGACCCGCAGCACGAACGCACACTATTTTTGATGTCAGCTTTTTATCTGCTAGGTTTGCGTATCTCTGAATTGTCTTATCATGAAGACCGTACTGCAGAGATGGGGAACTTTGCGCCAGACAAACGCGGCTTGTGGTGGTATAACACCGTAGGCAAAGGCAACAAAGCACGCGATGTTGCCGTTCCGGATGAATTACTGACTGCATTAAAACGATATCGAACCGCTTTGAATTTACCGCCATTACCACATCGCGGTGATAACACCCCTTTATTCCCTAAATGGAAAGGCAAGGAAGGATTAGGTGCACGGCAAATTAGAAATATTGTGCAAATGGCATTTAATCGCGCGATAGAACAACTGCGCGCTGCCGGTAAAATAGACGAAGCGGATGATCTAGAAGCCGCCACCGTGCACTGGTTACGACACACCGCGATCTCAACTGAAGTAGAATACAGACCACGCGAACACATACGCGATGACGTTGGCCACGAAAATCCCGCCACCATGGATAAGTACATAGACACAGACCGCATCGCGCGTCATCAATCTGCGCAAGGCAAAAAACTCAAACCAGCATTTAATGAAGATGAAACCACGGAGAAAGCATAATGAAATGGAAATTATTATCAGCAGTCCTATTCACTACAGTCTTCAGCACCAGCAGTTACAGCATGTTTTGTCCCGGTAATTTTAATGTCATTAATGTTGGTGATAGCATTGCGACCGTTGAAAAACTTTGCGGGCCGCCAGCTAAAAAAGAGGTGAAAGATGCACCAGACAACCAGCCGCAAGAATGGAGTTACTACCTGCAAGACAGAACCAGTAATTTGATGATACCGACTAAAGCGCAAGGCACCTTGAAAACCACGATTGCATTTGATGCGGATGGCAATGTGATTAACATCAGCGTCAATGGAATTGGCGTGTCGTCCACGAATAACTGCGGACAACCGATTTCCATGGGCATGAATCGTGACGCGGTTGAAAATGCCTGCGGCAAACCAAGCTTAATCACCAAGCAAAATCAGAATCAACAACCGGCTGCACCAGCCGACCCTAATGACATGTCAAATAAGACGGTAACTTATACGTATACAACGACACCACCCGCAAAATTAGTCTTTGTGCGCGGCGTCTTGTCAGAACAGGTTCAATAAGCCATTTACACCCTCTCGCGCTATCATTTTAAGCCGCATTTTAGCGCGAGTGGGCAGCATTAATCATGAACCTGCATCATTTCAAACACTTGCGCTAAGAATATTTTTTACCTAAATCTTGCGCTAAAGCCCCACTTCTTCTATACCGTGCTAAAATTAAGATTAATATAAATAAAAATTAACGCAAAACAACTTGGATAAGTTGCATGAAATTGCAGACGAAAATCTCGCTCATTTTCATCGCCATTTGGATCACCATGGCGGGGTCATTGTATTATGTACTGGAACATAAATTATTAGGCAACTGCCCTGAGCTGTTGATGATTACAATCTACAGCGCATTAATGGCCATTTTAATATGGGTAGGATTACAAATCTTTGTGATTAAACGCATCAAAGCCTTTTCACAGTCACTAGGACAAATGGGCAGACCTGATCTTGTCTTGAAACAAATAATAGATAACTCTGAAGACGAAGTCTCTGAGATTGCAACATCATTTCATATTGCCACACACGACCAACTTACAGGTCTGCCAAACAGGCACCTTTTATATAAAGCATTTTCCAGCGCAACCGATCAATTAACAAAAGACACTAATAAAATCGTGGTTGTCTTTATCGACCTGGATCACTTCAAGCGAATTAATGACACTTTAGGACATGACGCTGGTGATGCCATTTTAAAATCAACGGCAAACCGCATCACGTCCTCTCTGCGCATCATCGATATCGCATCACACATTGGTGGTGATGAGTTTGTCGTATTACTGATAGATGTGGAGAGCGATCAAATCGAATCTATTACCAATAGAATATTCAAATCGATTAATCAACCAGTCAATTATAACGAACATGAAATTTACATTTCTTGCAGCATGGGCGTATGCGTTTATCCTGATGATGGCAGCCAAATCAATGAATTAATCAATCAAGCTGACAAGACCCTTTATCATGCTAAAGAAGAAGGCAGAAATCGTTATCAATTCTATTCAACATCACTTAATGAAACCATTAACCAAACACATAGACGTGAAACAGAATTACAATTTGCACTAGACAATCAACAATTTGTTTTATTTTACCAGCCTATTTTTGATTTACGTTCTAAACAAGTGACCTCATTAGAAGCGCTAATTCGCTGGAAGCATCCTGAAAAAGGATTATTAGGTGCAAACGAAGTGATCCCGTTCGCAGAAAGCACCAACTTAATGAATCCAATAGGTGAATGGGTATTAAAAGAAACATGCCGCCAGCTTAAAGACTGGAAAAACAAAGGTGTTCCTGTTGTGCCCATCGCCATTAATGTTTCATCTGAGCAATTAAGTCAAAATGGTTTATGCGAAAAAATCATCAGGATTGTGCATGATGCCGGGATTAATGCGAATTTACTCCAATTTGAAATCACAGAAACGGGCTTCATCAATATCACACGTAAATTGATTAACGAGTTAGCTACTCTGAATGCATTTGGTATCAAACTTGTGATAGATGATTTTGGTACGGGCTATTCCGGCTTGGGGTATTTAAAAAGTTTACCCGTCAGCAAATTAAAGATAGATCAGTCATTCATACGCGACTTAAACACTGATCCCGATGATAAAGCCATTACACTCGCTATCATCGCCATTGCGCATGAATTAAAATTACGGGTCACTGCAGAAGGCATAGAAAACGTTGATCAATATAATTTTATGACCCACCATGCAGTTGATGAAGTTCAAGGTCATTTTCTCAGCGAACCCTTAAGCGCAGAAGATTGTGAAAAATACCTAAGCGGCGAAAAAACATTAAATAATTAAGATACAAGACTGATATGCAACGAAACAATCACAGAGTTGACTCGACAAAATTTGTAGACTCCGCCGATCCATACGATGCCGGTAAAACCGGAGGTGAAAGCCACACAGTTAAAATAAGCAATAAAATCTCAAAATCCGCCAATAAACCGCCAAGGTCCTGGCACAAAAAATACATAGATTCCGATGATAGACAGGTCGCTCTAGCAGAAGAGTTTTATCAAGAATTGTTTCGTTTATTTGATCCACTGCAACCAAAAACCCGTATCGCCTTCGGTAAACAAGGCGAGATATTCATCTTCTCGCGCTCGATTACACCCTTCACCACCTTTCACACCCTGCTCAAATCAGGCAATGCTCAACAAACCTATACTGATTTACAGCAGGGTATCATTGGTAATTTAGGCTCAATTTGCGGCAGTTTTTTATTAACTAATGAAATCGATTTGAAAAACGCAAATTTTGGCATGGACGAAGACAATATCGCATTGAAAATTGACGGTGAATGGTGCGGCGCAAGAATACGCATAAGAAACTGCATAGTAGAAGATAGCAAATGGAACTTCATGCCAAAGCATGCAAAGAGCAATATCACCGAAGAGGTCATTCGACTTCTACCTGCCTTAAATAAAGTGGATTATGAAGCTTATAATTATGGCGAACAGATTCAATTACACCGACCTGGCAAATCAACCCAGTTATTAGCTGGGATTGAACCAGTTAAATTTCGCAAAGAGTTAAATGTTAATTTATTGAAGCAAATTCTCACGCCAAACAGATACTTCAAAGCACTGGCATTACGTCACGCGGAAACCCAGGAAGATAAAGATAACATGATGACGCATTATTGCGAAATGGCAAATCGAAGACTGCAAGTCTTTGTAGCCGCCATGAGTAACTCATCATTCAGAAATTTTTTATTTACCCAAGATGCAGAGACAGCAGTACAAGAATACGATGACTACCTACATAAGGACGGTAAAGGTCGATTCAAAATGGCCGGCAAAGCACCTATTTGGGAAAACGTTAATGATTCAACTTTCGAACTGGATTTGATTTTATTTCGAGATATTGCCTCAAAACCAGTTGACTCACCGGAATGGCAAGCCTTGGTTCAGAAGACATTAATGACTTTCATTCCTGAGATACCAGCCAATCAATATCATGAAACCCCACTGCACTTGGCAGCTATTTGCGGCAACATTCATATCTTGCGTGCAGTTCTTGCCGTTTCAAATAATAAAGATATTAATGCATTAACCTCATTTCATGACACACCACTGATAGTGGCGCTGGATTATAATAATTATGCGGCAGCGAGTGAGTTACTCAATATCAATGGCATTGATGTCACCCTTAAAAACCAAGATAACATCTCGCCACTGATGTTAGCGTTCAACAAAATGCAGCATGATTTATGCTGTAAAATCATAAACAGCTACCCACCTAATGATGATTTCGCAGAAGTGGAATCTCGCGTTTTGCAAAGTCTGATGTACCGCGCAATTAAATCAAGTAAAATTGAAACCATGCAACGCTTATTGGTTCACCCCGACATTCAGCATCATTTAAATGATCCTCCACGTTATAACCTCATCTGCAATGCCGCTAGAGAAGCAAATGTTGGCGCATTGAAGTTATTGCTAGATACCCTGTCATCTAAGTACATGGTACTGAGAGAAGACGACTGGTTAAAATGCCTCAAAAACACCATCGATGTTTTTAATATTGATAAGCTTGATTTATTACTAACTCACGCAAGTAAACAGGATTCATCAGAAGAAACCCTTAATGTTTTACTCGCCTATGCTGTCACCACAAACAATGTAGCCATCGTCAAATATTTAATTACCAAAGGCGCGAACGTCAACAGCATTCCAAAACATCATGCTAACATGCCTATTATCACAGCGGCTAAACACTTAGCCTGGAAAGTCGTTGAATTGCTGGCAAGCTTACCTGATTGCGATGTGAATGCGACAACCAAAACGAAAAATGTCACGGCATTGCATCTCGCCGCTAAAGAAAGTGCTATACAAACGGTAAAAGTCTTGCTAGCCAATAATGCTGATCCCACCATCAAGAATAACAATGGTCAGACTGCCGCTGACTATGCAAAAGGATCATTCAAAGTTCAAATTCAAAACTTACTACTCGCACAAACCCAACCCAATTCAGCCATCACGAGCTCATTAAGAACGATGGGCTTGCTCCCAACTCCGCAAACCGCACCCATACCAACCGCAGGGACTAATTCAGTTAAGAGCAAACAAACCAAATAATTTAATGACTTTTTCGCAGCGTTTTCAGTCGCTCCAGCAATTGCTGCCAAAATCCCTGTTCAAGATTCGCAAAAATCTGTAAATACCACATTCTTTCATTGGCAAATGTTTCACATTTCACCGCATCTTTCGCGGTCATCACGATGGGCAAGTCATCCTGAAAATTAAAATCATTCTGTGAAAAATGATAATGATCAGCAAACGCATGCGGTATCACAGTGGCCTTTAGGTGACTGACCGTAGTAAAAAATCTCGCTGGATTGCCAATGCCCGCTACTGCGTGCACGGACTTTCCTGCAAACATTTCTAACTCGCCGGTGTAAGCTGCGTTTTGTACCGCGGCCCAATTGGATGGCTCTAATGTCATCGTATATGCATCTGATAACTGCCCACCATTTACTACTATAAAATCTACGCTATCCAACCTACTCACTGGCTCACGCAATGGCCCCGCTGGCAGCAATTGTCGATTACCAAATTTTCTCTCGCCATCGACCACCACAATTTCAATATCGCGCTGCATGCGATAATGCTGCAAGCCATCATCACTAATCAGCACATCGCAGGCTGGAAATTTTGCTAATAATGCACGCGCAGCTTGCACTCTATCCACACACACTACAACAGGTGACTGGCTAAGCCTAGCCATTAACACAGCCTCATCACCTGCGATTTCTGCTTTTGTGTCTGGCAATACCAGTAACGGTGTGGCTTGTCTGCGACCGCCAGCACCACGGCTAATAATGCCGGGACGATAACCTTGCGTGATTAATTGACGAACCATGGCCAGCACACAAGGTGTTTTGCCTGAGCCACCAACGGTGATATTGCCAACGACGATGACAGGACAATCTATTCGATAAGAAGGGAGTAAATGCCAGCGATAAGCGCCACGACGTAGCGCGGCAATCAAAGCGAACAACCACGAGAACGGCAGTAACAACGATGCCGCCCAGCTTAAAGGCGATTGGTACCAGACTTTATCATTGAACCACATGCGTAACAGCTTCATGCTGCATGGCTGCTGCCGCCACAGGCTGTGCAATCACAGAGGGCGCATCCTTGAATTGCATATTGTAAAGACGTGCGTAGTGACCATTTAAGGCCAGCAACTCCATGTGACTGCCTACTTCTACAATATTGCCATCATCCATCACAATGATTTTATCAGCGTGTTCGACTGTTGAGAGTCTATGCGCGATAACCAGCGTAGTGCGGCTCTTCATTAAGCCCTCTAGCGCGGATTGGATAAAGCGTTCAGATTCTGTATCGAGTGAAGATGTCGCCTCATCGAGAATTAATATCGGTGAGTCTTTAATGATGGCGCGCGCGATTGCGATGCGTTGACGTTGACCGCCGGACAGTAGCACACCGTTTTCGCCTACTAATGAATCCAGCTTGTCTGGTAAGCGGTCGATAAATTCCATCGCATTGGCTGCACGTGCAGCGTTTTCAATTTGTGCGCGCGCGACTTCATCAAAACGGCCATAGGCAATATTATTGGCAACGGAGTCATGAAACAACGTGACATGCTGCGACACTTGCGAAAACTGTCGGCGTAAATCATTCAAGGAGTAATCACGGATAGACATGCCATCCAATAAAATTTCACCGGTGTAACCATCGTATAATCGGGTCAGTAAGCTGATTAAGGTTGATTTGCCGCTACCAGAACGACCCACTAATGCCACAACCTCGCCCGGGCGCACCGTAAAATTAACATGATTTAAGACTTTTTTATTGTTGTCGTAGGTAAAGCTAACATCGCTGAATTGAATCACACCTTTTGCGCGCGTGATTGCTACCGTACCGTTATCAACTTCTGGTTTTTCATCCATCATTTCAAACACGGTCTGCGCACCAGCGAGACCTCGGTATAATTTGTTTTGTACGAACGCCAAATCTTTCATGGGTTTTAACAATGCCAACATCGCGGCGATCATGGCGACGAATCCGCCGGGTGTCATTAATGAATCGGCAATATCTAAAGTGGCAACATACAGTGTTAATGCTAAGGCGCAGGCGGTAATCATTTGCACTAATGACACACTGATGGAGCGTGCAATCACGACTTTCATTTCGCGTTGCATGTTGATATAGGTGGCGTAATTGAATTTTTCTTTTTCGTATTCCTGACCAGAGAATCCACGCACGACTTTGTAGCCTTCGATATTTTCTTCGGCGCGGTGGCTTAATTCAGCAATCGAGTCTTGAATGCTTAAGCTTAAACGGCGAATACGTAAACTGGCGACGCGCATAATGACGGTGATGATGGGCAGGATGAAGAAATACATCAGCGTTAATTTCCAGCTGACGGAGAACATGACGATGACTAATCCGGCAATCAGGAAAATGGATTGCACTGCGGTGGTTAAGACGTCGGCGCTGGCATTGGCGACTTGATCTACGCCATACAACAATACTGAGAGGACTTGCCCGCTGCTGGTGTGATCGTAGTAACTGGCGGGTAAACGTTGTAAGTGGCTAAACAGGTCTTGGCGCAGGCGCATGATGACGCCGCGTGAGGCAGCCGAGATGCAGTAATTGGAAAAGAAGCTGGCGGCGCCTCTTAATAAAAATACGCCCAGCACCAGGAAAGGTGCCATGGCGAGGAATTTGCGGTTTTGTGCAACCAAACCTTTATTTAACAATGGTTTCAAAAAGTAGACGAACCAGGCATCGACGCCGGAATAGATCATGCTGGCGACGCCGGCTACGATTAGCATGAACCAGAAGCGGCGCACGTAGGTGAACAGGCGCGCGTAGATTAGGTAGGCGTTGGCTACTTGTCTTGGTTTGGGTCTTGGAATTGCCATAATTTGTTGATTCTACTCAGTACAAATATTGGGCGCTATCTTATCATAGCTTGGGGTAGATTGACACATTCTATCTTTAGTTAATCTCGCTGAGATGACACCCTCACTTTCTTCTTTATCAATAGCGTTTCTTATCTACTTGGATGTTTGTTACCTGGCTACTTTTCGTTTGGCTGTTTGTTTGGCTGTTTGTTTGTTTGGTTGTTTGTTTGGTTGTTTGTTTGGTTGTTTGTTTGGTTGTTTGGTTGTTTGGTTGGTTGTTTGGTTGGTTGTTTGGTTGGCTGGTTAGCCATCCCTTCGTTGGGACACCGAACGTCCGCCCTGGCAGATAGGCGCTCCAGAGGGATCTGCTCCTGCGGTCCACGCGCACATCCATGTGCGCGAGTCTCTTCCGCGCCTATCTGCCAGGGCGGACGTTCTCATTGCAACACCAAACTGCATCGACCCCTCTCGCTGTGCTTGTTATGCCCTCACCAACACTACCTCCCTAATACTCTCCCTATTACTGTCCCTATTACTGTCCCTATTACTGTCCCTATTACTGTCCCTATTACTGTCCCTAATACTCTCCCTCATACCCTCACCCACACAAACCGTCGTCCCCGCATGCTTTTAGCGGGGATCTGTTCGTGTAACCGTGCAACCATGCAACCACCAGTTCCCGTTCGCACGCGCTTATGCTAATTTACTTTAACCAATCAAACAGGCGGCATCATGACAACCAACTTGCAATCGATCATCGAGGGCGCATATGAAGATCGCGCCAACATTTCCCCGAAAACAGTTCCCAACGACATTAAAAACGCTATCCACGAAGTGATCGCAAATCTTGATAGCGGCAAAATGCGTGTGGCAGAAAAAATTAACGGTGCCTGGGAGGTACATCAATGGATAAAGAAAGCTGTATTATTGTATTTTCGCACTTACGATAACGACGTGATTGACGGCCAGTTCACGCAGTTTTTCGATAAGGTGCCAGTGAAGTTTCAGCATCAATCTAAAACCGAATTCGAATCTTCCGGTGTTCGCGTGGTTCCGCCAGCAATGGCGCGCAAGGGGTCTTATATTGCACCCAACACCATTCTCATGCCTTCTTACGTTAACATTGGTGCCTACATTGATACCGGCACATTAATTGATACCTGGGCGACGGTTGGTTCGTGTGCGCAGATTGGGAAGAATGTGCATTTGTCCGGTGGCGCAGGTATTGGTGGTGTACTCGAACCGTTGCAGGCCAACCCAACCATCATTGAAGACAACTGCTTTATTGGCGCACGTTCTGAGGTGGTTGAAGGGGTGATTGTGGAAGAAGGTGCGGTGATTTCCATGGGTGTGTTTCTGGGTCAAAGTACGCGTATTTATCATCGAGCTACTGGAGAGGTTACCTACGGTCGCATTCCAGCAGGTTCCGTGGTGGTGCCGGGGAATTTGCCTAGTGAAGATGGCAAGTACAGTTTGTATTGCGCCGTCATCGTCAAGCAAGTGGATGCCAAGACGCGCGCCAAAACGACTCTCAATGAATTACTAAGGAATATTGATTAAGTGATTACAACTAAATCTGAAACGTTAGAGCTGGCTTGTCAGTTAATCGCCAAAGCGTCTATTACGCCTGATGATCACGGTTGTCAGGAACTTCTGGCTGCGATGTTAAGCAAAGCGGGTTTTACTTGCGAGCATCTGCGTTTTGGTGACGTTGATAATCTCTGGGCGCGCATAGGGTCGGCCGAACCATTGTTTGTTTTCGCCGGCCATACGGATGTCGTGCCCACAGGTCCGCTAGACAAATGGTCGTCTCCACCTTTCGTGCCAACCATTCACAACGACATGTTGTATGGCCGCGGCACTAGCGATATGAAAGTGGCAGTGGCTGCAATGACCACCGCGGCCATTAATTTCGTGCGTTCTACACCGAATTTCAAAGGTTCAATTGGCTTTTTGTTGACTAGCGATGAAGAAGGCCCGTCTATTAACGGCACAAAGAAAGTGATGGAAGTGTTGCAGGAGCGCGGCATCAAAATTGATTACTGTGTTATCGGCGAGCCTAGTAGCGACAAGACCACAGGCGATCAAATTCGTATCGGGCGCCGCGGTTCATTGAGTGGTAAATTAATGATTCGCGGCAAGCAAGGCCATGTGGCACATCCGCATTTGGCGGTGAATCCTATTCATACCTCGCTCGCTGTGTTGCAGGCTTTACTCAAAGAGGTATGGGATACGGGCAATAAAGATTTCCCGGCGACGTCGTTTCAAATTTCTAATATTCACGCAGGCACTGGGGCACTGAATGTGATTCCGGGTGAAATCGAAATCGATTTTAATTTTCGCTTTTCAACGGCAGTGTCGGTGGATGAATTAAAACATCGCACACATGACATTGTGAAGGGTCACGGCTTGCCCTTTGAAATTAGCTGGATAGTGGGAGCTGAGCCTTTCCTGACAAAACAAGGGAAACTCATTTCAGCGACCGTCTCGGCGATTCAACAAGTCACCAATATACACACCAACCTATCCACAGGCGGGGGCACGTCAGACGGCCGATTTATTGCGCCCACTGGTGCAGAATTGATTGAATTAGGTCTTATCAATGCAACAGCTCACCATATCGATGAACATGTGCGCATTGATGAGATTGAGAAATTAAGGCTGATGTACGAAAAAATTCTCATGGGCTTATTAGTTTAGTCCTGGTTAAACAAGCAGACTTACTCACATTGAAGATATTGCGCTGATTTCATTTCTAGTTTAACCTAGCGCCCTCTTAGGAGAGATGTCCGAGTGGTTGAAGGAGCACGCCTGGAAAGCGTGTATACGTTCATAGCGTATCGAGGGTTCGAATCCCTCTCTCTCCGGTTCGATTTCCGATACATTCAAAGTTGAATCGATAGTAGCGAGTATTGGTCTCTTCGCGATGATAGGTCGCGAACCCCGCCAGGTCCGGAAGGAAGCAACGGTAGTGACTGATTCGTGCGCTGAAGGTGGGCTGGTACTCGCTACTATCGGTTTAGTCTTCCCAGTCGATTCGCATCACCTGTTTTTCAGCGATTATCTTGGTATCATATCCCCACTCATCCATCAGGAATTGATACCCCAATGACATACCAAGTCCTCGCCCGCAAATATCGCCCCCAGTCCTTCAACGACATGGTCGGCCAAGAAGCCATTCTGCGCATGATCAGCAATGCCTTGGATCAAAAGCGCATTCACCACGCCTACTTATTCACCGGCACCCGCGGCGTTGGTAAAACGACTTTAGCGCGTATTCTGGCAAAGTGTTTGAATTGCGAAACTGGCATCACCTCTAAACCATGCGGCACTTGTCATGCCTGTCGCAGCATTGATGCGGGCCAATTTCTGGATCTCTACGAAATCGACGCCGCTTCGCGCACCAAAGTGGAGGAAATGCGCGACTTACTGGACAACGTGCTATACCCACCAACGCAAGGCCGCACTAAAGTGTATCTCATCGACGAAGTTCACATGTTGTCGAATCACAGCTTCAATGCCTTGTTAAAAACCCTGGAAGAACCACCAGAGCACGTGAAGTTTATTCTGGCTACAACCGACCCCAAACGTTTACCCGTCACCATTTTATCGCGCTGTCTGCAGTTTCATTTGAAACGTATTTTGCCTGATCAAATCGCGAAACATCTACAGCACATTTGCGAAGTGGAAAACATCACACACGAAGTGCCCGCACTGGAACGTCTGGCGCAAGGTGCAGATGGCAGTATGCGCGATGCCTTAAGTTTATTAGATCAAGCGATTGCGTACGGACACGGCGCAGTCAGCACAGCTGAAGTGAAGAACATGCTGGGCAGCATGGCGCAAGATGATGTGATGCCGTTAATGCAGGCACTGGCTGCACAAGATGGCAATCAGGTATTTGCTGCGATTGCGGATCTCGCTGAACGCGCACCGGATTTCCAGCAAGTATTGGAAGAAATGATTAGCGTGCTGCACAAGGTGGCGGTCACGCAAATTATTCCTGATCGCACACAAGAGGCTGATATCGCCGCACTGACTAAACAGTTCTCACCGGAAGACGTGCAGTTATATTATCAAATCGCACTACTCGGCCGCCGCGATCTGGCGCATGCTGCACAGCCGCAGCAAGGATTTGAAATGACGATGCTGCGCATGCTGGCATTCAAACCAGTTGCCGGCACACAAACCACAACAACCACTACCACAGCAAAACCTGCCACAACACGTACCGCGCCAGCTGCCGCTGCCAAACCAACAGCGCCCCCAACAGCACCTGCTGCCAGTGCTTCAACGGCTGCCGCACCAGTGACTGTTGTGCTGAGTGAATGGAATGAGATACTACCCAAACTCGGCTTATCCGGCCTTGCGTATGCACTTGCTTCCAATTGCTCACTACAGGCAATCAATGACACTCAAGTGAAACTGATTCTAGCCGCGAAACATGAACCCATGCTAAATCCCAAGTTGAAGGAACGTATCAACGACGCGTTTTCTACTTACTTAAATCGCAAAGTGCAGCTGGATATCAGCATCACCACCGAAGAACTGGCAACACCAGTCAAAAAAGTGGAGCAAGACACCGCTAACCGTCTTGCAACAGCAAAGCAAAACATGCTAAACGACCCGCGTGTACAGCAACTGGTTGAAATGTATGACGCCACCGTCGAGGTAGCACTGATTTAAAAAAGTGTTAGAATTAACACCAACCTGACAATTAGGTACAACTTTACTAACCGGAGATTACTTTAATATGAAACAAAACACTCCAAATCCAAACGACAAAGTCGGCTTGAATGAAATCATGAAACGCGCACAGGAAATGCAGAAAAGATTGCAAGATATTCAGAAACAAGTAGCGGAAATGGAAGTCACCGGTCAGTCAGGTGGCGGTGTTGTCAAAGTCACCGTAAACGGTCAACACTTCGCGAAAAAGTTATTGATAGATCCTTCCATCATGAAAGAAGAAAAATCCATACTCGAAGATTTGATTGTCGCGGCATTCAATGACGCCACCGATAAAATCGAAAAGTATTTGCGCGAAAAAATGGGTGGATTAGCCGGCATGAAGATGCCCGATGGTTTTGATGGCGGCGCTGGTTAAGCAATAAAACATCCGCCTCCACGTGGGGCGGATCCATCAGCACACTCAGGTAACACAAAAACCACTGCAGGAAGCCTCGCATGCGATTCAGTCCACTGCTAGAACAACTCATTGAAGCCTTACGCTGTTTACCAGGCGTAGGTCCTAAAACCGCACAGCGCATGGCCATGCAATTACTCACGCGTGGGCGCAACAATGGACATCGTCTTGCTAAAACGTTAGTCGATGCGATGGAAAATATTCGTCATTGTCAGCAATGCCGGATTTTCAGTGAGCATGCGATTTGCGAAATTTGCTCCTCGCAGCATCGCGATCACACGACATTGTGTATTGTAGAAAATGCCATTGATGTCAGCGCTTTAGAACAAACCAGCATTTATCGCGGCAAATATTTTGTTTTACTGGGCAGACTTTCACCGCTAGATGGCATAGGGCCAGATGAAATCGGGATTCCGCAATTAAAATCCAGATTAGACATGAACGAGATCAAAGAAGTGATTCTTGCTACAAACCCCACAGTGGAAGGTGAAGCAACCGCTCACTACATTGCAGAACTTGCCAAGCCCTATCAAATAAAAGTCACACGGATTGCTCACGGCGTTCCGATTGGCAGTGAACTGGAATACATAGACGCAAGCACATTAGCGCACGCACTGGCTGATCGCGCATAATTTAGCAAACGGCTTACACTTTCCCGAGCTCTTCCTTGCTTGATGGTAGTGGCTTAGCTACAATTTTCGCCAAATAAATAAGGATCAACTCATGTCGCTACGGCAAACTAAAGCACTGCAGAGTATAAACTATATTCAAAACTTTACTAAAATTGCATGTGATTTTTTATCATGCCAAAACATGGAAGATCTGCTTAAAGTTAAAGAAACTGGCAATCAAGTCATCCAGACGGTTAAGAAAGCGATCCAAACATCCAAGCATCCACTCAATGAGACTTTGATCTCCATATCGAATTTTTTTCTGATGCTCTATCGTACGAAAGGTCATTTGTTAGGTCAGATATTAACTGATGATGAATTGAAGCAATTAAATGGTGTGATTGATGAACTGAATGGATTGATGGGGAAACAATACAGCGAATTCAAAGACCTTGAATATGGAGACATCAGATATCTGGTAAATAGCTATCTCTCACTGGGTGCAATCACAGCAGGATGTGTCTTACAAGATGAATTACAGATGTCCGATGATGCCTTATTAGTTCGAGCGAACACATTCATCAGTGTTTGTGTCTATGATCAGACGATTGCTGAAACAATCGCAAATAAGCCACGCACTGAGATTGAATTTAATTATCTGGAATTAAGTAAAGGCTTACACGTTATCGATCATGATGAATTGCCAAATACAACATCTGAATCGTTAATTTATTCATTGAATCAGATGATTGTTGAAGTGCTATTAAAAAAGCGTTACCGCATGCGCACCTCTTATAATCAGTTATCAATATTGAATAGCATTCTCGCGCGAATGAATTTAGGTGATTTTGCATCAGTACGCGCGATGCTAACCGAGGATCAATCTCGCTTCGTGCTCTCTACCGATCATTTGAAAGTCAATCAATTGCAATCAAATTATGTGCCTAGCGTTTGCGGCCTGATGGGAAGGATAGACAGTGAACAAAAGGCAGAAGCTTTATTAGCTTATATTCTAAAATCGCATCAATTAATTTTGAAACTCGTTTTACAAGCTGATCTTGAGCGCGAAAGTCATGGATTCGTCAACAGCAGAATAGTCAAGCTAACACAAGAGATGTCTACCTGCTTAAGCATTGATATACAAGTTCTCTGCAGCCACATGAATCGTTACCAGCATTTATCACTACCAGAAAGCACCATCAGAATACTTGAGCGAGATCTGCTATTGATCGTTTCAGACATGGCGAATAAGGTCAAAGAACTTGGCGCTGACTACGACCAACACGTCTTCCAATCCTATCGGACCAACAACTCGGGATTTCATGCGGAACTAAGACCCAGTTATGTGAGACTACAATACAAACAACGCAACGAACCAGGCGCTGTACGCAGCATGATTGCCGAGATAACCAACTTAATCAAAACATATGAATGCTGGCAGGAAAAAGATGGCAGTATTGAAGATAAGGCACGCTTTGCCCGCATGACTAAAGATTATTTCTATGCCTGCCTAAGCAGCACACATCACAAACCCGACTTGCACAGCCTTCGAGAGCTCTTATACTCATTTGAAATTGACAAACTAAAAGCGAATGATGGCTGTGATAGCATTTATGAGCTACTGTTCCTTGTAAGCGATTCAACCTTGCACGATGACGAAGCCAGTGTAGATATCTATTTGAGAAGAATCACTGCCGCCTGCCAGAATCTCGCGCGTGCGAGCAAAATCATGTCACCAATAAACTTATCACGTTTCATTGCATGTGCTTCACGAATCATTGGAATCGTTCTTGCAGATAAGAATCATGCTTTAGGTCATTTAAAACAAAAAGCGATAGTTTGCTCAGATCAGATACGCGAATATCGACATGAGCTTGACGAAGAAGTTAAAGCGATTATGAACGGCATCGAATCGCCAAAAAAGAAATACAATCCTTCTGCAGCCATCACTAGCCCACAAGATACCATGGTCTCGATCAACGATTATTTGAACCTGGCAGTCAGAATCATGCATGCCGAAAATGCAGCGCAATTGCATGCATTTAGAAGTGAAATAGAACGAATGCCAGCACATCCGTTGATACTCCTGGATGGTGACAATGCAAATTCACAGTCATTATTCAATCGCAGCCTGATGCACTTGCAAGATATGCTGGAGATCATATATATCGTACGCCAACACACACTGCACCTTGCCTTGACACCTGATGCGCAAACCGTCATAAAAGAAAAAATAAATAAAATACTAGTCACGATAAGAGCTAATCATAACAACGAGCACGACCCTGCTACTCGTGCTATGAATTTTTTCTATGGCATAGCTGGACAATTAGGCTGTTTCATCTTATTAAAAGACAGTATAGAGATTGCCAAAAATGCAACCGACTTCATCATTGCATTGCGTAGAGATGTGCATAGAATCTTCACTCTTCGCTGGCCAAGCACTAAGTCTTACCCTGCCGAGACGATTAACGACATTATTAACAGCTGCCAGTCATTCTTGAACGATATAAATAGTGGTGGGTGCTATGGCGAATTCGCTGCATGTCTAAAATCACATTTAGTGAGCACCCTATCACAGGCACGCACACGCGCCCTGAGGGAATGCGCTAATGAAATGAGAGCCATCACTCGCGACGCCACCAAAAAATCAAGCACGAACAAATACCACCGCTTATTTATTTCAGTGAATCTGCTAGACAATGTCATAACACGCCTGGGCGGGGCACAAGCAGCGCACAAACAACAAAATGAAAATGCTCAAAGCCGCGCTAAACAACTGTGTAATGTGACCACCCCAAGCTTGAGCAGCATGATCTCAATCGCAAAATTACCCACAGGAATAGCAGCAGCATTTAACGGTGATGTTGAAACCAGGGTAACGTCATCACTAAAAGCCACCATAAAATTGGTCGGCTTATACAATAAACTTTATCGTAGCTGTCTAAGCGCTGATAATGAAATCATGAAGAGCTTACGACCTAAAGTATTGCTTAGCACGCTGATATTTAATGAATACCTAGACAGACAATTAGCCTTTTTAGCGTCCGATATAGGTCCAACAAGCGAGCCATTAACACACTACCCACGGGAAACCAAAATCATAGAGCAATTGCGACTCAGCTTGAAAATTTTCCATCATGGCATTGACGGGGCATACCCGGGAGATTTGTTAAACCAGTTTGTTGAATTTGATAGCTCAACAATCCTATTCGATGAATACTTTACTAATGACTTTAGGAAGATATTAGTCTTCATTTTAGCTAAACAATTGGACTACTACGCGACAAGACTTAATCAATATCTTTCGAATGGTATTGATGAAACCGTCCACCGTACGATTAAAAAATTCATTGCTCTGCATCAGACAACAAGTGGCGACATCAGAAAGCAAGCAGCAAGATTCATCATGGAATATTATTTGCGGTTCGTATTTATTTCCGCAAAAGTTAGAAGTACTAAAGTCGCTGTATCTTTATATGATGAAGTGTTTCAACTCTGCAGCGATGATGAATTGTTACCTATTTATGACTTTGCATATTACGGTTACTTAAACCAAATTGGCATAGACCGCGATCCAACCAGAGAGGATAGTGAAATACTATCTGTACCGTTAGCAAAAATTACAGACTCGACCTTGGGTAATATCAATGATTTATTAGATGAATTATCCCCTACTATCTGCGTTTACCTTTCCCAAATTGCACAGAAAATCGCAAAGCGAATGATTTTCTTCGACAAAAAACACGTAGAAGCAACTGCTTTAACGGGATTTGCAGTACAACATTTCATCGCTGAAAAACTCGATTTAGCTTTTATTAAAAACTTTAACGAAGAAGTGTCAGCTTTAAATACCAGTCACCACACCCCGTTAGCCGCCATGTTTGAATCCTCATACAAAGGTAGGAACGTTACCTTAGACGACTATTTTGCATTAGGCATTGCGATTCTTGACACCCAGAATGCCGCACAAGCGGCAGTGATTGCGGAAAGACTAGAACAATTACCTGAAAAACCATTCATCCTTATTGCCGCAGAATTAGCAACGCATCAAGAAAGTTTACATGCTGTTACAAGATACCTGCATCGGATGTTAGTCATGCTTCACGTTGCTCGTGGGCAAGCATTAAATTTACCAGTGATAAGACCTGAACTAGACTTACAAAAGCAAACCATCGCAGAGTTACTTACCCTGCAAACTGAGCGCGGCGAACAACCATTATACGTCTACGCCTTGAAAATGCTGATATTACAAGCGACCAGAGTCGCTCAATATTTCGGTCAACCAGAACAGCAAGTGAATACCTTGGGTATTGATGACATCCTGACTCTACCCCGTGTCTTTCAACAAATGTCATGCGATGAAGCAAACTCGGTGGAATTAGTGACTGCATTGGCGTCATTTATGCAGCCGACTAATAGCGCGGCGCTTTGTCACATCATGATGCAGAAATTATCTGAGATGATCAGAGAAAAATTATCGCTTATCCACAAATCGTTACTCAAACGCCAAGCCTTTGCGGAGCAGATGTTATTGTCAGCCACGATGACTGACGAATATCGTGCGAGAATACCGAACTATACGCCACAGATCACACGACTTGAGTCTGTCATGAAGACATTGACCCCGACAGCGCCGGATGCTGAAGTCGTGCCGGATGTCACGTTTGAAGAAGCTTCACCAGTCTTACCACCAAGACTTATTCTCCTACCAGGAGGAAAGATGGTAGCTGAGTTAACATCCTTAAAACCTGAGCAACTCGTATTAGCAAAAGCAGAACCCGCTAAAATTGAACCGCCAAACATCTGCGAGCAAGACCTTGAATTTGAGCTGGTTTGCCAACGGTTTCAGGATGATGATGCGGATAAATGCTTTGATGGCATACACCGTTATTGTCATGAAGTACTCACGAGCAAGACATATAGCCCTGCACTAAGAGCCAAGGCAATTCTCACGTTAGCTCAAGCATTGATGCACCAACTTGACAAGGCTGTCAACGTTAGCAAACGCCAAGCAACCAGCAAATCGCTATCTGTTTATGTTAGCTTCGTGATGAAACAGGATAAAAAGTCAGCGGCTTTCATTTCTCAATTGTTAGCTCAATTTGACAAGCAATTTGAGAAACCCGAAGTGAAAGAAAATGTAATAGAAACGCCAGCAGCAATAGCAAAGACAGTCACAACCGTCATCACCAAAGATATTGAGATGCTAATCGTGGAAACCACTCCTCCTGCCAAACCTAGCGCAGCTAACGAGAAAGAGGACCAAATCATCGAGAAGCAACCAAGACAGAAAACAGCGCCTGTCATCATCGAACAGAACGTACCACCTGTTGTGACAGAAAGAATCCAATTTTCAAAACTCACTGCCAATCAATCCGACATGGCATTTGAGGAGGTTTGTAAACGTTGTCATGATGAGAATGCGGATACCTGTTTTAACAATATCACTAAAGACTGTTTGGATGTTTTGCAAAGCAAGCGCAGCTCTTCAGCGACACGTGTTAAGGCCGCATTAACCTTGGCACGAGCGTTAATGCATAGGATAAACGAAGCAAGTTCATTTGAAAGTCGTGACAGCGCGCTAAAAACTTTACAAGGCTATCAATCGTTTATCTCCAAGCATAAGCTAAATGCGACAAAGCAATTCTCTCAATGGTTGAAAGACTATGAAAGCAGACCGATACAAAAGAGTATTCCAGAACAAACCCTACCAACTGAAGCAGCGAATTCACCTTCAGCTCGTGAACAGCAAGCTGATGCCGTCAAACCAGTGCCTGAAATGATTCGCATCTTAAAACGGAATGAAAGTCTGACTACAACACAATCGCTCACCACAGCTGTTGCGCCAGCAAAACCCCAAGTGGAGAAATCGGTCAAAACAAAGTTTTATCACGCTCACAAACATATCTGGATTGATTTGGAAACAGCAGATTACAAAACATTTCTTAACTACATTAAACACGCTAATGCCGAACACACATTTCGCAATGTTTATCAGTTAGTGACCCCCATTATTCACAATGCGAAATGTGCTTTATCGTTGAGGGTTAAGTTATTACAGTTCCTTTCACAAGCGTTACTCGAACGACTTGATGAGATTCTGGATTTAACTTATCACGATAAAACAGCAAAAATCATTAAAGCTCATGATGCTTTCGCCAACAAAGGTTTCGCCGACGAATACCAGGCATGTGTTGATTGCTTGAACCAATATAAGGATTTTCTGGCGCCAGCGAGTGACGTTGAAGAAGATAAAACAGAGACCGTTATCAGTGAAGCAACCGAACCTCAATCCACAACACCGACTGTAAATGAAGCCCCATTTGAAACTGCCGCCGTACCATCGACCATGGAAGCGAGCACCGCTTCTCTTATCCAGCGACTTGCTGTGAATTATGCTGGCGATAATTCCCTACTGCAGTGCGCCGTGCCACCAGCTAACCGGCTATTACAAGTTTTCCAAATGCAGCTCTCACATTATCAGAAATTAGTATTGGATGCGTTTACTGCCCTCAATCATCCTGTCTTTATTTATGGTAGATCTGTCTTATCTTCACTCTACCATGCCACACCTGGACACTTGCAATTTGCTTGCCGTCTACCGAAAGACTATGTTTTAGCGCTGTTGATGGATCAAAAAAATAATCGCTTGCTCTGCTTAAAAGAAATCATTGAAAGCCCGGATAAATCTGGATTATTGATTCGACTAGATGAAACCCAATTACAAGCAGCCAAGCTACCCTACTTCAGGTCAGACTTGCTAATAGAAGTCACCTGCTTGACTGGCATCAATGACAAAATCGCGCTTGAGCAATTTTGCCATCAGCAACGTCTTACCTCGATGTTGTTTTATTTTTATAACACACGCAGCCTCATTGATGTAGCACAGAATGCCCACTGCACTGTCGTCTACCCTGTCATGCGCATCGATCCGAAAGACAGCGTGACGCCAGAGCTGGATTTGAAATTAGTGAACCCAAGCTTCCCGCAGAGCACACGCGATAATCGCGAAGTTATTATGGATGCACTACTACAACTATCCACTCACCCACTGTATTTAGGCTGCGGCATGGCGCTCAAGTGCTTTGTCACTTTATTTAAGCATGAATTGAGAGACAGCAAGCAGAAACCATTTGTGATTGAATGGTTTGATGAGCTCATTCTAAATAATAACGCCATGAATACTTACAGGTGGCTAAAACATTTCAACATGCTGCAAGACTTTTTCCCTCAATTACATGATAACTACGTTGATGATTTTAAAGTGGCATGTGAGACCGCTGATAAGGCGGTTAGCGAAAGAAATTATCGCTGCATGTCGCGTGACGAAATCATCCATCATCGTGCGATTTTTCTTTTGAATGCACTATATCGCAGCTTCAGAGAAACGATAACAGTGCTTGATTACTTGCAGGAAAATGGATTGGATGCATTTATGGATACATTTTGCAGATATGCTAATGGCTTACTATTTGAATGGATGCCGGCAGCGAATGCTGCTTTGCCGGATGATCATCTTGATCTGCTGGAAGTGACAACCATGCAATTTTGGCATCTCTTGCTGAAAGATGCGATTCCGGCTGTTTATCATGAATTTTTCCGCTGTCATCAAGAGGTGACATATGATGTGGCGGATAAAGATAAATTTATTCAAGACTTGATGGCGTCGTTGGCTGAAGATGGGTATGCGGATAGATTATGGTTGGCGGAGCGCGTTTGGGAACATCATGTGCAATCTATCCAACTCAATGTTATGCCTGTTGTGATGCACTGATGTTTACGTCATTCCAAACCACGACCAGTCTCCCGGCTGGACGCTGCGAGCTGGATGATACTGGAGTTGGGCGGCACTGAGGATTCTAAGGCGGCTGTGGCGACGGCGTTTTAATCGTGATAGCTGGGAGTTTGCGGTGGTGGTGGCTGACGACTGGCTAGTCATAGCGATCATTTAGTTCAGTGAGGTCCAGCATCATCCAGCTCGCAGCGTCCAGCCGGGAGACTGTTCTTACACCGAGGAATGATTAGTGGAAAGCAATTAGAGATTAGAAATTAACATATATCCGCATTTTTTCTTGCTGTTTTTTTTGTTTTAGCTCTTCTCAAATCTAGCAACACGCTCGCCACCTTCTCGCTGGTGGGGGCCACGAATTAAAATCATGCTGGACCACACTGAACTAAATGATCGCTATGACTAGCCAGTCGTTAGCCACCACCACCGCAAACTCCCAGCTATCACGATTAAAACGCCGTCGCCACAGCCGCCTTAGAATCCTCAGTGCCCGCCCAACTCCAGCATGATTTTAATTCGTGGCCCCCACCAGCGAGAAGGTGATCCACATGCCGAGACTAAAGGGACAATAAAAGAAACAACTAATGCAACTTAGACCGAAACGCACGAGAAATAGAGGTAGGCGCACTCAAAACGAATTTCGGCACCACAACATCAAACCGTTGCTCATCAATATTCTGCATATCATACACACCCTCCATCGTCCCCTGCGGCGTAGCAAGTTGACAGAAGCTAGTATAAACAAAGCGACGACCAGGCTTGATAAGTGGCTGCAACCCGATGACACCAGCACCGCGTATTTCTTCTACGCGGCCGTTAGTATCCGTGATGCGCCAATGACGGTGCAGCAATTGAATAATTTCATTGGTCTGGTTTTCAATGGTAATTTCATAAGACCACACAAACTTCATGTTAATGGGGTCAGACTGCTCGACCACATAAGCAGGTTTAGCGCTAACGAAAATTTTTTTAGCTTTGCTCTTTGTCATACTTTCCCTAACGAAGTCAGCAATTTTTCATGGATGCCGCCAAAACCGGAGTTACTCATCACGACGACGTGATCACCTGCTCGCAAAGAGGGTATCAGCTGCTGCACTAAATGATCGACATCTTGATACACCGCAGTTGGTTGTTTGAACTTGGTTAACACCGCACTCAAACCCCAATCCTGATCTGTCGATTTGCAGACGACCATGTCCGCATCACGCAGGGCTTCTTCCATTCTGTCCTTGTGCACACCGGTACGCATGGTGTAAGAACCAAACTCCAGCACAGCGATCAGACGAGCTTTACCTATTTTAGCACGCAAGCCAGATAAAGTGGTGGCAATGGCGGTTGGGTGATGGGCAAAATCATCATAGACCACGATGTCGTTTACCTTGCCTTTTACTTCCATTCTGCGCTTCACATTCTTGAATGTGGCTAGCGCATCAATCGCGGTTTGCGGTTCAACGCCGGCATGATGCGCTGCCGCAATCGCTGCCAACGCATTATCAACATTATGTTTACCTAATAGCGCCCACTTCACTTCGCCTACTTTTTTATGATGATGCAGCACGGCAAATGAACTGCCATCAGCAGAAGTTAATTCAGCTTGCCAGGCGCTGTTCTTACAACCGAATGCAGCGGTTGGTGTCCAGCAGCCGCGACTTAAGACATCACTTAAATTTTCATCTGGAGCATGATGAATAATAAGGCCATTACCAGGAACGGTTCTTAGTAAATATTGGAACTGGGTTTTGATCGCATCAAGATCCGCAAAGATATCAGCATGATCAAATTCGAGATTATTCAGGATTAATGTTTTGGGGTGATAGTGAATGAACTTGGAACGCTTATCGAAAAAGGCGCAGTCATATTCGTCTGCTTCAATGACAAAATACGGGCTCTTGCCAACGCGGGCCGAAACACCAAAGTTTTCTGGCACGCCGCCAATTAAATACCCGGGTTGAAGACCTGCATGCTCTAATATCCACGTCACCAAACTGGTGGTGGTGGTTTTGCCATGCGTACCTGAAATCGCAATCACCCAACGGTCACGCAGCAGATGACGCGCCAACCATTCAGGGCCAGATTCGTAAGGAATGCCCTGCTCCATCACATATTCCATTGCAGCATTACCGCGGCGCACAATGTTGCCAACAATCACACAATCAACATCTGCCGGTATGTTTTTCGCTTCATATCCTTCCATCAATTCAATGCCTTGGCTTTCTAATTGAATGCTCATTGGAGGATAGACTTTCATGTCAGAACCCGTGACTTCATGCCCCATTTGACGGGCAATAATGGCGATGCCGCTCATGAATGTGCCGCAAATGCCAAGAATATGAATCTTCATTAATGACCTCTTGTTGATAATGATTTTTGGTTTTTCAAATCCGGTTTCTCAAACGAACACAGCATGCTCATTCGGGGTTCAAATTCTTTGTAAGTATGTTATTATTATGTAAATTGATCAATCCCGCAAAAGGAATTAGCAGGATGGAAAGTCAAGGACTCTTTGAGACGATCACAGACAGCGCCGTCTTGCTCGATAAAGCAGGTCGTATTGTCAATTGGAACGCCGGTTCCTCCGTCCTCTTTGGCTATTCCAAAAAAGAAGTGTTAGGCAGATCCATCAATTTGATCTACGACCGCAACTATCCCTTTCCAAAGCTCATACAAGAAATTCATTCACAACAGAAAAGATGGCAGGAAGACACCATTTTCATTCGCAAAAACGGCATGAAAGGTTATTGCAAAACCATACTCTGCCCTCTACCTGTGAGCGCCGACAACAAAGCATTGACGCTGATTATCCATCACAACATCACCTCTTACCGTCAATCAGAAACAACGCTGCAAAATTCACAGACCAAACTGAATGAGCAATTGATTGAATCCATGACCTCTCTTGCCAGCGCCAACATCATGCTGGTAGACATGGCAACGCAGCTGGAACAATCGGAACGGCAATTGCGTGAAAGCGAGCTACGCTTTCATTTGCTGGCTGAAAACGCCACCGACATGATTTCACGTCACACACCAGACGGTATCTGTCTTTACGTCTCACCCTCCAGTAAAGCGGCATTAGACTATGAACCAGATAAATTGGTCGGCACGAATATTTTCAAAATCATTCATAACGATGATCACGTCAAAATCAAAAAAGCGTTTACGCGCCGTCGCGACATACCAACCAGTAAAACCATTGTCTACCGCGTCATGCGTAACGGCGGCGAGTTCCGCTGGTTCGAAAGCAACATTCGTTTGATCATGGATGAAAACAACCGCCACGTGAATGAAATTCAATTAGCTTCACGTGATGTTACCGACCGCATTCTGGATAAAAAAGCCCGCTTGCGCGGCCAACAACTAGCACATGTATTCCGCTTGAGCTCCATGGAAGAAATGGCATCCGGCATGGCACACGAAATCAGTCAGCCGCTTGCCGCGATTGTGAATTACACGCGTGGCTGCGTCAGACACCTGGAAAATCCTGAGTATGATCGCGAGCAGTTAATCACGGTCATGGAAAAGGCCGTACAACAAGCCGAACGCGCTGGCGAAATTATTCAGCGCCTGAAAAACTTCTTCTGTAAAGGTCAGTTAGTCAAAACACCGTGCAAGATCAACAACATCGTGCGCGAAACCACTTCGCTCATCAAGCATGAACTGACTGTGTCAAAAACGAAAATTGATTTTGATTTCGATAAAAACGTTCCTGTGATCTTTATCGACAAGATACACATCCAGCAAGTTTTGCTGAACCTGATTCAAAATGCGATTGAAGCCATGACTGAGGCGCGCGTGAAAGATAAACGCGTTTCCATTCAAGTTGCTATCACCGCTGATAACGTTGAAATAACGATTAGCGATGCAGGCCCTGGCTTTCCCAAAGATCTCATTTACAAAGTCTTCATGCCATTCTTTACGACCAAGGCACACGGTCGCGGCATGGGGCTTGCGATTTGTCGTTCCATTATTGAAGCGCACGGCGGTGTTTTCACCATCAACCCGAAAACACCTCTTAGCAATAGCTGGATCAGGTTTACGTTACCCATGTCGATTTAAAAGGAGCAAGGCGGATGTCAATTTTAGACCCAATTGTTTATATCATCGATGACGATCAGGCAATGGTTGAATCTCTTTCCTGGATTATTGAATCCATAGGCCTCAAAGTGAAAACCTTTGTGCGCGCACAGGATTTTCTTAACCAATACGACCCGCAGCAGCATGGTTGCTTATTGCTGGATGTGCGCATGCCTGGCATGAGCGGGCCAGAGTTGCAGCTCAAGCTTAATGAACACGGCTTACCAACGCTGCCCATTATTTTCATTAGCGGTCATGGCGACGTTCCGCTCGCCGTACGCGTAATGAAAGCGGGTGCCATCGATTTCCTGACCAAGCCATTTAACGATCAAGTCTTATTGGAAAGCATCAACAAAGCACTACGCACTGACAAAGCCAACCGCGAAAAGCGTCAGGAATGCGCACAGGCTCGCGCCAAGTTCGCCCTGCTTTCTCCACGCGAGATCCAAGTGTTACAAGGCATTGTGGCGGGCAAACCCAATAAGGTCGTTTCTGCTGAATTGAATATTTCATTGAAGACAGTTGAAGCTCACCGTGCGTCTGTGATGAAAAAAATGGGCGTAAAATCCGTTCCTGAGTTAGTAAAGCTCGTTCTGACCAACACGATTGAAGAAGAGGTAACTGAAGACGAATAATACACATGACCCGCTCTGTGTATTATTCTAATTCAAATTAGTAGTTCCCCGAGGGTACTTTCCCTGATGATCTTAGGGGCAATCAAGTAAATTTCTATGGTTTTCTCCCAATACTTATTCGTAATGGATAATGCGATTATAACAATCCCCAATACGAGAAATAGCGTGAAAAGTGAATTAGGAGAATGCGGCATGGATAACAGCAAGCAAGTATTAATAGTAACGAATTCAATCATGGAAGAAGAAGTTGCCCAGATCCGCAAGGCATTCAGCACCGAATTCGCCCCGGGCACTCCAGTCAGATTAACCCTGGTGCACGTGATTCCCCGTTTACCAACCAATTACTTCACCATTCCAGCTGTTGGGATGTTGATTCAAAAATATTACGATGAAGCCAAAAATACATTAACCACCGTTGGCACACGCTTAGGCATTGCCAAAAACGATCAATGGTTAATTTCCGGCAAAATCCGCACCGAAGTGTTACGTCTTGCAAACAAGCTAGGCTCTAACTTTATCCTGGCTAGCGCGCAACAAATTACCGAATTACAACGCTCCTTGTTCTTTAAAGATATTGATCAACTTGCCGTGATCAAGAACATTAAACAACTAGAAACGATTGGGTAATACGCCACGACATTCCTCCTAGGTACAGTGTGCTCTCTTACCGCATTGGGTTTTCTTCCTCCCGCCTGATGCGGTTTTTTTTATCCCTCCCCTGATGACGCACTGCGCTGCTCGCGTGCCGGGCTACACATCACCATACAAATCTAGTATATTTGCCGGCATTCTCATCATTGACAGGAACGACTTTCATGGAAAAATTCAACGCCCTTTACGCTCAATCTGGTGGTGTCACTGCGGTTATTAACGCTTCTGCTTGCGGCCTGATTCAAACCGCACGCCAACACAGCCATCAAATCGGCAAAGTTTACGCGGCACGCAACGGAATTATCGGCGCATTAACGGAAGACCTGATTGATACTTCGCTGGAATCTGATGCTGATATTGCGGCATTACGTCACACGCCAGCAGGTGCGTTCGGTTCTTGCCGCCACAAACTGGGTTCGATTGAAAAACACCGCAAACAATACGAACGTCTGGTTGAAGTTTTCACTGCACATAACATTCGTTATTTCTTTTACAACGGCGGCGGTGACTCACAAGATACCGCGCATAAAGTCTCTCTGATTTCCAAAGAATTAGGCTACCCCATTACCTGCATCGGCATTCCCAAAACGGTCGATAACGATTTGCCGTTCACTGACAACTCACCAGGCTTTGGTTCAGTGGCCAAATACGTGGGTGTCTCTATTCGCGAAGCAGGCATGGATGTTGCTTCCATGGCATTAACTTCCACTAAAGTTTTTATTTTGGAAGTCATGGGTAGACACGCAGGATGGATCGCAGCGGCAGGCGGTTTGGCAGCGCAACAGGAAGGTGATTCACCACAAATTATTTTATTTCCTGAAATCGCCCTGGATACAGAAAAATTTTTGGCGCGCGTTAAAGAATGTGTCAATAAGTATGGTTACTGCTCTATCGTCGTCTCAGAAGGCGTGAAAAATCCAGATGGCACCTTTATTTCTGAATCCGGTTTAGTCGATGCTTTCGGTCACAAGCAATTAGGCGGCGTCGCGCCTGTGATTGCAAAAACTATCAAAGAAAACCTTGGTTATAAATATCATTGGGCACTCGCAGATTATCTGCAACGCGCAGCTCGTCACATTGCTTCCAAGACCGATGTTGAGCAAGCTTATGCGATGGGTAAAGCTGCCGTGGAATTTGCACTAGCTGGTAAAAATGCCGTGATGCCAATTATCGTTCGTGATAGTAACTCACCTTACCGCTGGTCAGTAGGCGAAGCCGAACTTTCCAAAGTGGCAAATGTCGAAGTCAAAATGCCACGCGATTTTATTACGCCGGATGGTTTTGGTATTACCGAAAAATGCCGCGAATATTTATCACCACTAATTCAAGGTGAAGATTACCCGCCATATCGCGATGGCTTGCCGGTTTATGTGAAGCTGCAGAATAAACCTGTTGAGAAGAAGCTGAAGACAACGTTTGAGATTGCGTAATGCAACCACTTAGACGTCATGCCGTCATGCCGTCGTGCCGTCGTATCGTCATGCCGTCGTATCGTCATGCCGTCGTATCGTCATGCCGTCGTATCGTCATGCCGTC
>CAZBHW010000003.1:133920-162084 GCA_964492045.1 uncultured Coxiellaceae bacterium
GTGCGGTCGTTCCGTAGTGCCATCCTGCCATCGTATCGTCGTCCCCGCATGCTTTTAGCGGGGATCTGTTTGTGTAACTGAGACAAAATACGAATGGAGCACCTTAGAGTGATTGCACGGTGGCACAAACAGATCCCCGCTAAAAGCATGCGGGGACGACGACTTATTTGGGATGTATTTGCGACGTATTCGGGATGTATTTGCGACGTATTCGAGATGCATCTGCGGCATATTCGAGATGCATCTGCGACATATTCGAGATGCATCTGCGGCATATTCGAGATGTATTTGCGACGTATTTGAATCACATTTAACTTGTGTAGCCCGGATGAAACACCTCACCTCATCCGGGTTTAAAAATAAATTAAATCATTCGCCCCACTTCACACCTTTCTTCAACAATATCTCTCGCAAGGTCTTCAACGCCCCCATTTGAATTTGGCGCACACGTTCGCGAGTTAAACCTACCGCCTCACCAACCTCCTCCAACGTTTGACGCTCGTACCCACCCAAACCAAATCGGCGGCATAAGACTTCACGTTGTTTGTCGGTTAACTCTTCCAGGCAGGCTTCTAATGATTCATTAAATCTTTCAGTGTAAAGGGCTTCTTCAGGATCAATAGTTGATTTATCCGGCAAGGCTTCAACCAGTGACTTGGTTTGCGACCCTTCATTACCCACTTGAATATCCAATGACACCACTTTTTCATTTAAGTGCATCATCTCTTTTACATCATCAATCGATTTATCTAATGCTTGGGCAATTTCACCATAAGTGGGTTCGCGGTCTTGTTCTTGCATCAGCTTGCGCGCTGTGGTTAAGCAGGCATTTAATTCGCGTAACACATGAATTGGTAAACGGATGGTGCGAGATTGATTCATGATAGCACGTTCTATGGTTTGACGTATCCACCATGTCGCATAAGTAGAAAATCTAAAACCGCGCTCAGGATCAAATTTATCAACTGCACGCAATAAACCTAAATTACCCTCTTCGATTAAATCTGAAAATTCCATGCCACGGTTATAATATTTGCGCGCGATTTTGACGACCAAGCGTAAGTTACTTTCTATCATACGCTGACGCGCCTTCTGATCACCTTTGATGGCAAGGCGGCCGTAATACACTTCTTCTTCTGCGCTCAACAATGGCGAGAAGCCAATTTCTTTTAAATATAAATGCGTGGGATCATTAGAACGGTTTTTTTCTGTTTTGGTTTTTGCTGCAGGCGCATCTTCAGATACAGACTCCAAAGTCTCAAGAGTTTCCTCTGATTTTTTGGACTTCTTTTTCTTAGTCGTCTTTTCGCTTAAATCTTCCTCAAAGTCGATGTCCGCTTCCAGCACATCATCCTTTGGATCTTCGATTAAGTCTTTTTCTGCCGATTTTGCAGGCGGTTTCCGTTTTGGCATGCGGTCATCCCCGTCTAATAATCCATTATAGCAAAGAATGATCGCAACCTTAAACTGCTATAGTAAATTCAATGGGTTAACGGGCACCCCAGAGCAGCGGATTTCAAAATGCAGCTCTGGCCTATCTTTAGGGCCCTGCCCCATTAGAGCAATTTTTTGCCCAGATTTGACCCATTGACCTTCTTTTACCAATACCTGGCGGTTGTAAGCATAGGCAGACAGATAGTGACTATTATGTTTCAGAATAATGAGGTTTCCGTAGCCACGTAATCCACTACCCGCATAAACCACCTTACCTGCAAGCGATGCATAAACTGGCGCGCCCAGAGACGCGCCAATATCGATACCCTTGTTTCGTCTGGAAAAAGTCGTCAGCAACTTACCGTGAGCAGGCCAACGCCAGCCTTTGGCAATAAATGCTGGTTCACGATTATGATTGATGACGGCCGTCACTGACTTAGCTGGCGCCGGCTTCACAACTGACGGTGCAGGTTCAGGTACAACAACAGTTGGTTTGCTATCAACTAATGAAATCTCTTGTCCGGCATGAAGCGCATAAGGTGGTGTCAGGTGATTGCGCGCAGCGAGCGTTTGGTAATCCAAACCATAACGCCAGGCAATCGCGTACAAGGTATCATTTGCACTAGCTGTCACCTCACCAGATGCCGGTATTGCCTCAAAGTCACTGACGTTCGTCACCGGCGCGTAATTAGCTGAGGTGGCGCACGCCGACAAGCCTGCTGCAGACAGTATCACGCCGCATAACGCCATGAGGCGTTGCATTAGACTAGCCCTATTTGCACGGACTGAACCCAATTAGAAAGTTCGTCCATCACCTTGTAATGCGTTAAATCCACATGCAGCGGTGTAATTGAAACATAACCGTTACTCACTGCGTAAAAATCGGTGCCGGGACCGGCGTCTTGCTCAAGGCCCGGAGGACCAATCCAATAAATTTTACGACCGCGTGGATCCAGTGCTTTAATGGTAGGCTCTGCAATATGCCTCGTACCTAAACGTGTTACTTGAATACCGCGCAACTCAGAGATGGGAACGTCTGGCACGTTAACATTCAGAATAGTGTCTGAAGTTAATGGTGTGTTACGTAAACTTTCCACTATATGCTGCGCTACTTTCGCCGCCGTATCGTAATGTTCACAACGAGAGCCAGCGAGAGAAATCGCAACAGAAGGTAAACCCATAAAGCGCCCCTCTGTGGCTGCCGCAACCGTTCCTGAATACAACACATCATCGCTTAAATTAGAACCTTCATTAATGCCTGACACTACAATATCTGGCATTTCTTTTAATAATCCAGTGACGGCAATGTGCACACAATCTGTGGGCGTACCGGTCACACTGTAAAAACCATTGGAAGCTGTGACCACGCGTAAGGGATTACTCAAAGTCAGTGAGTTGCTGACGCCGCTGCGATTGCGATCTGGAGCCACCACCGTCACCGAACCAATCTTGCTTAACGCTTCTGCTAGATACGCAAGACCTGGAGCGTGCACACCGTCATCATTGCTGATTAAGATTTTCATGGTTTAACTCCGTTTAATTAACGACTTGATAAAATGTCTCGCCTTTTTTTACCATTCCCAATTCACCGCGAGCGCGAGCTTCTGCAGCGTCCTGGTTGTTCTGAATATGTTGAATCTGGCTAATCAGCTCTTCGTT
This sequence comes from uncultured Coxiellaceae bacterium, assembly GCA_964492045.1. Lineage (GTDB taxonomy): Bacteria > Pseudomonadota > Gammaproteobacteria > DSM-16500 > DSM-16500 > Aquicella. The sequence continues at coordinate 137,014 of CAZBHW010000003.1, forward strand.
TTCTTTGCGCAAGATGTCATTTTGCGAAGTTTGCAAAGCAAGCGCTTTTTTCAATCGCATCATGTCATTAATACCGCCGCTCTCAAACCACAAGTGGTACTGTAAAAAAACCAGCACCGCGATTAACAGCAGCCACGTCATGCTATTGCGCAAACCAGCCATTAACTTGCCTCACGTGTGAGGTGTTTCATTTCCAGATGAGAGAACACATCCCAACCGGCGTATTTTCCTTGGCGCCCTAACTGTTCTTCAATACGAATCAATTGATTGTATTTTGCAACGCGATCCGTTCTGCACAATGAACCCGTTTTGATTTGACCGGCATTGGTGCCAACCGCAATGTCGGCAATGGTCGCATCTTCTGTTTCACCAGAGCGATGTGAAATCACGGTGGCATAACTTGCTTTTTTCGCCATTTGAATAGCAGCCATGGTTTCCGTTAAGGTGCCAATTTGATTTGGTTTGATTAAGATGGCATTTGCAATTTTTTGCTGAATACCACGCTCAAGTAATTGTGTATTTGTGACAAAGAGATCATCACCAACCAACTGCACTTTCTTGCTTAACTTTGCTGATAGTTTTTTCCAGCCTTCCCAATCGTTTTCTGCTAATCCATCTTCGATACTGATAACAGGATACGTCTCCACAAAATACGCGAGATAATCGATGAATTCATCGCAGGATAATGTTTTATTTTCACCGGATAATTGATAGGAACCATGATTAAACAATTCATTACTTGCCACATCAAACCCAAGGCAAATATCTTTACCCGCGTGATATCCTGCTTTATTGATTGCTTCCAGAATAAATTCTACTGCTGCTTCGTGACTTGGCAGGTCTGGCGCAAAACCACCTTCATCGCCGACGTTGGTGTTATAGTTTTTCGCTTTCAATAACGATTTTAAGTGATGAAAGACTTCTGTTCCTGCGCGCAGCGCATCAGAAAAGGTATTCGCACCCACTGGTAGAATCATGAATTCCTGAAAATCGATATTATTGTCTGCATGCGCACCCCCATTGATAATATTCATCATGGGAACAGGCAATAAATATTCTTGATGCGTGCCAAGATACTGATACAAGGGTTCGCCACGCGCTGCCGCAGCGGCTTTGGCAGCAGCAAGCGACACGGCAAGCAATGCATTCGCACCAAAATTCGATTTATTTTCTGTGCCATCCAGTTTTAGCATGATGTCATCAAGCTTGGTTTGCTGTGTGACATCCATTCCTTGCAGTGCTTTGTTAATATCGTGACGAATAAAATTAACCGCCTGGGTGACACCTTTACCCATGTAACGCTGACTGTCTTTATCTCTGCGCTCTACTGCTTCACGTGAACCTGTTGAGGCACCTGATGGCACAGCGGCACGACCCATCACACCATTAGTTAAAATCACATCCGCTTCAACTGTTGGATTACCGCGCGAATCTAGAATTTCACGCGCTTTAATTTCTTTAATCACTGACATCTTACTGTCCTTATAAAATTTCTAATACTTCTTTTACAAATGGAATGGTTAATCTTCGCTGCTGGGCTAGCGATGCTTTATCCAGCGTATCCAGCGCCGCCAACAGTGTTGTCATATGACGCGGGCAATGTGAAATAAGGTATTTGCCTACATCTTCCGACAAACTGATACCGCGCGCATTGGCACGACGAATTAAAACCGTTATTTTTTCATTGTCGGTCAAAGGATGTAATTGATAGACCACCCCCCACGACAAACGTGAAGTCAAATCTGGCAGCGTCAGCGGCAAAGATTTGGGTAAGTCATTTCCTGCCAGTATTAAGGTGCCGCGCGCATCATGCACACGGTTAAACAAATGAAACACGGCCTCTTCCCAGGCGCGCATACCGGCAAGTAATTGCAAATCATCAATACAAATTAAATCCAGCGCTTCCATGCCGTATAACATTTCTGGCGGCTCATTTTTCAAATCGTTTAACGGCAGGTACACAGCAGACAATTTATGGCGCGCCGCTTCGTGACAAGCAGCCTGTAACAAATGACTGCGACCTTGTCCGCGGGCTCCGCATAAATAAATAATTTTTTCGCCTTGATTCGCCGCGGCTTTTTGCAAAGCAGCAACTATTTCCGTGTTCGCACCAGGATAAAAATTATCGAATGACGCGTCGTCTTTCAATGAAAGACAAAGCGGTAATTGCGCTGGCATCATGGATGGGACTGGTTGCATTTTAATGTCGGCCCTGCACTAAATCTCGTTGCACATGATCAAGTGCATCTGCAAAAATTTTATCGGCGGAATCAGCAGTGGAACTCCAATCCCAGGATTTATCACTCATCACCAGACTGAATTTACCTTGAAAACCCTGCTCATCGGTTTCAATGGTACCAATTAACATGGCATCTGGCTGATAACGTTTAGACGCATTTCTAATTTCAGGCAATGACAAAGTGGCAATATTGTCAGGGGTGATGTTACTCATGTCTGTCATGTCCATCACCGGGAAAATTAAGGGCAAACCAACGCGCTGACCTTGCAGCATAAATTTTTCCAGTGTATTGCTGCCATTCTCACCGCCAAGAATATCTTTATCATGATGCTCATTAACCGTTGCAAGCCACACCAGCACTAACGGGCGAATGTTACTCAGCTGCTTCATGCCATTGCGCTTCAAGAGACGTTTGACATCATCCTGATTGAATTTGATGTTCAGCATGATGGTAGAGGAGTTGACGTCGGGCGCGGAGTAATTGAATTCAGAAACATAGTATTCGGCTTTATTAATACTCTCTCGCAAGAGTTTATTCTTATCGATATTGGGATCGCCGGTCAGCCGCATCAAGACATCTCGAAAACCTTCACGCATGGCTTCCGCGCGCGCATCAGCTGCCTGAGAGGCTACCGGGATTTTGACCTCGTAGAGGTTGGTCATTTTCACCGCCCATACTGGTGAGGTGACCAGCATCAAAGTCAACGTCCATGCCGCCGCGAGAATTCTGTTCATAAGTTGATTCAACCATGTAATCAAAATATTTATTATAAGTGAATATGATAAAAAATAAAATTATGATAATTTTTACGTTTTCCGCTAAACAGCGCCAACAATCATAACAGCAGGCACGGCACATGCAGAAACCACAGGCTAACCATTGGCTATCAGACATTTTGATGCTGACCCTGCTTTTGTCACTGGTATTCTTCAGCTTATTAGCTTCCCGCCCGCTGCTCACACCTGACGAAGGACGCTATGCCGAGATTGGCAGAGAGATGGCCGCACGCGGTGATTACATTACGCCCTATCTGAACGGCATTAAATACTTTGAAAAGCCGGTTCTGTTTTATTGGCTGGGTGCTTTTGCGATTAAGCTGGGTGGGGTGACTATTTTTGCCGTTCGCGCCATTAATGCCATTATCGGCATGCTTGGCTGCCTGCTCACTTACACCGCGGGACGTCTATTATATGGACGCGCAGCCGGACTATTGGCGAGCTTGGTACTTAGCACCAGCACACTCTATTTCGTCATGTCGCACATGGTTAGTCTGGACTTGCCAGTCACGGTCTTCATCAGCGCCAGTCTGTTTGGCATAATTCTCGCAACCCAATCCGAATCTCCAACCGCCTGCCGCTGGTATCTATGGGGTGCGGCCGCCGCAGCAGCATTAGCTGTCCTGACAAAAGGCTTAATCGGAATTGTGTTTCCGGGCATGATCACATTCGTGTGGATGTTGGTCATGAATGAGTGGCGGCAATTAAAGCGCCTACCACTGCTGTCTGCCCTGGTGATATTTATCGTGATCGCGGCTCCGTGGCACATTGCCGTGAATCATGACAATCCAGAATTTTTTCAGTTTTATTTTATTGAGCAGCAATTCTTGCGCTACACCACGCTCAATATCGGACATTATCAGCCAGCCTGGTTTTTCATTCCTGTTTTCTTCGCGAGCTTTTTTCCCTGGATTGCTTTCTTGCCACAAATGATCAGCGCCAGCTTGCCCAAACAATTGGCGGAGCGCAAATCATACGCAAGTGAAATCTTTCTCCTGCTCGCTGCACTATTGGTGTTTGTGTTCTTTTCATTTTCCAAATCGAAGTTGATCCCATACATCTTACCCATCTTCCCGCCATTAGCTTTGTTAATGGGACGGTATCTCGCTGCGCAACTTAAACAAGCATCTCGCGGCTTTATGGCGGGTTTAATCGTGCTGATGCTCTTTAGTATCGTGCTAGTTAAGTACTTATGGACACTGCATATTACTGTCATGAATCCATTACAAGCCATGTTTTATCTGCGCGCCAGTCTGGCAGGTTTATTGGTTACCAGCGTCCTAGCGCTGCTCGCATTACGTTACGCCACAAAAACTGCGCTCGCGTTTGTGATCGCAGGCGCCATTTGGTTTTTAATTTTAGGACATGCGTCTGTTCAGTTTATTGATACACGCACTGTCCAACCTCTGGCTGTTACGTTAAACACATTGTTGAAACCAAACGATGAAGTCGTGACTTACAATCAGTACTACCAAGATTTACCATTTTATATACAAAAGCGTGTCACCATTTTAAATTGGCGTAACGAATTAACATTTGGCATGTCACATCAAAACACGGATGCATGGATGATCACGACGCCAACATTTTTAAAACGCTGGAAAAGCGCGCAGAGAATTTACATGATTATGAGTGTGAGCGAGTACAAACGCTTCCATGAAATCTACCCGCATGAGAGAATATTAGTCATACAACAAACACCCACAAATGTGCTTGTGACTAACCGTCCATTAGTATTTTCCCTGACTTGACTATCTAAGCCATTGAGTTATATTGGAAGATATGGTCTATCACTATGGAGGCAGCGGTTGCTGAAACGGATATGCTGATCAAATCACAACTTATCGCCGAGCTCAGCAAGAACTTTCCTCACCTTCCCGAAAAAGATATTGCACTTGCGGTTAATACCATTATTGACCACATGAGCGATACCTTGAGCCAGGGCGGCAGGATTGAAATTCGCGGGTTTGGTAGTTTCAATCTTCACTATCGCCCACCACGCCGTGCCCATAACCCAAAAACGGGTGAAAAATTGATCACGAATCCCAAATACGCCGTGCATTTCAAGCCAGGTAAAGAAATGCGTGAACGCGTCAATGCTAACAAGCACCTTCCGATTGAGGCTGTTAGCAGGGAAGAACTGGAAAGCGAAAACGAGTAAACCGTGTTACTCTTCTTGTCATAAGCGACTATATCGCCCCGCAAAAACGGGGCGATGTCGTTTTTACCCCTCAATCAACCTCTTAGCGCCCAAATCTTCCCATTTAAGCCTCTCTTAAGGGCTAAATAAGGTTGCATTAATCTTGCCGTGGTTTAATGCCCTGGTCACAAACTAAACAGAAGACCGAGGGGTTATCAATGCAGCAAGAAATAGCAGACATTCAACACTCATTAGTCGTTGCCGCTCAACATTGCGAAGTGACCGCGGTAGAAAAATTACTGGTGTTGAGCCAGAAGTTTGGCGGCTATTTACAAGAAGGCAAATCTGCTGCGTTGTATATTGCGGTTTACATGAATCATGCGACCATTGCCGGCTTATTGTTACAAGCGGGCGCCGACCCTAACTATGTTCACCCAGCACGCGGTGACAGCCCAATTCATCTTGCCGCCAAATCAGGCTATGCCGATGTGATGGAATTACTGTTACAACACCAGGCGAACCCAAATTTAAAAACGCGTGATGATGGTGTCACACCGCTTTATTTAGCCGCCATCAATCAACACAAACGCATCGTCAGTAGATTGCTAGCACACTCAGCAGACGCAAATCTTAAAAATGCGCATGACGGCGCAACCGCCCTGCATGCCGCCGTGACGAATAATCATATTAATATTGCCAAGTTGTTATTAGACAATGGCGCAAAGGTAGATACACCGGATCAGTTAGGCACCACCCCATTACATATTGCCGCCTCCTTGAATCATTTATTATTGGCAGACATTTTGACGCAATACGGTGCCAATCCAAATTTCTTCAACCCATTAACCAATGTTACGCCCATGAATGTTGCCGCACATAAACAACATGATGCGATGGCCCATTTATTAATTCGCTCTACCTTGCAATCTATCGCTACGCGTGACGACCAAATGTATGGTTAAATCGCCGGTATAATTATTCTAAAAATCGAGCCATACCATGCTGCGCCAAAGATATGAGCAACCCGAGTCGAAAAGCACGCTAAGAATACTCAGCCTGCAATTACAAGCCGGTCTATTCCTGAATTTAGCGAGTCATGCGTCATTCATTAAAAGCTGCTTACAACAAGAGAAAGACGCGAAAACAGTCTTGGCGTTCATTCAGACACTGCAAGCGATTGGCTGTCCAAACGAACTCATCATTGACTATGTCATACCTAATGATTTTAAATCCTTTCAAAACACGCGCATAAAAGAAGACCTTTATGACATTATCAGCAAGATCAAAAACCCGTATGTGGCGAGCCACCTTTGCAATCAGGCATTAGACCCAAGCACGCCTATTGGTTACATCATTAAGTTAACGAGACGACCATTTGAATGGGGCGCCTCACAGGACATGCCAGATTTATTTCGTCGTTTACGGCGCACCTGTCGAACCAGATTGCCAGCAGCTAATAATCACCCTGCTAACCATGCAGCCATCGAGGTAAACACTCAGACCGAACCTCAACTGCCGCCACAGCTGCAATATGATAGCGAAGTTGCAGACTATGATGTAACCAAGAAAATTCTCAGCCTGATCGGTGAAACCTTGGATTCATACCGGAACTACAACAAACTGGTTAAGAAAAAGCTGGACACTGAAAATAGTGTACACTTACGCAACGAAACGAGAGAGACCTTAATTCAATTATTTGAGATATATCCATCGCTAATAAATGTCCGCTTCAACACATCGCTTGATGCAATGACCCCATTGTTATTCGCTGTCTTGACAGGCACAACGGATTTAGTGGTGCACCTTATTAATCGTGGCGCAGATATTCACATATATGATGCAAAATTCGGTTACGCCTATGAAGCCGCTGCCGCATATGGTAAGCCTGAGATGATCGAGGCATTTTTATTAGCTGCACCTCATCATGTTGAAATGCGACAAACTATTATTACCCATCTTTGCGCCCGCTTATACGAGCTAACCTAGCAGCATGCGCATATATCACTAGCGCTGCGTGCAAATGCATTTTTACAACTGCTGGATTTTTTGTGTCGGCACTACGAACCGACATATGTACGCGACTGCCTCAAACTCAACTTCGGCAGAGTGATTGATAATGCATTTAAACATGCACTCATTGCTTTGGCTATCACCAATGAAAGCGATGTCAATGCCGCGAAAAACAAGCTGGAACAAGCAGAAGACAAAACTCACCCCTTGAATTTTGTGATACGGCACGACGAGATCTTTACTTATCACTTGAGAAGCACTGCAAGAAAAATCCGAGCCGAAAAAGCCAGACTGAATGCAGTGGTAGTCATGGAACCGATGGGTGAGACGATTGAAATCGATCAGTTTGACCAACCATCACCTTTCACTCAACCAGTGACTGGTGATGGCGCATCAAATGACGGTATCGAATTAAATGAGATGAAGAGACCTGGTGTTTAAGTAATTGGTAAGGTCACACCTTTCTGGCCTTGGTATTTACCACCGCGATCTTTGTAAGAGGTTTCACACACTTCATCTGATTCGAGGAATAACAACTGCGCCACCCCTTCATTGGCGTATATCTTCGCCGGCAATGGCGTCGTGTTGGAAAATTCCAGTGTGATATGGCCTTCCCATTCTGGCTCTAATGGCGTGACATTCACAATAATTCCGCAACGGGCATAAGTAGACTTACCTAAACACACCACCAGAACATTGCGCGGAATCTTCATGTATTCCACACTGCGCGCCAAGACAAAAGAATTTGGCGGGATAATACAGACATCTGAAGTCACATCAACAAAACTGGTTGGATTAAATTGTTTTGGATCGACAATTGCAGAATTAATATTGGTAAAGACTTTAAATTCATTCGAGCAACGAATGTCGTAACCATAGCTGGACGTACCATAGGAAATAATGCGCCCTGCATCATTTTGTCTGACTTGTGTCGCTGCAAATGGACTGATCATGCCATGATCTTGCGCCATCTTGCGTATCCATTTATCTGACTTAATACTCATTTGCTACTCCGTTTTTTTATCATGCTCTACAACAATTTTGGGGAAACGAGATGAAAAATCTTTTCCCTGTAACGATAATTTGCCCGCGGCTTTGCGTGCAATATCGCGATAAATTTTTGCGATAGTACTATCAGGCGCTGCAGCCACTGGTGGTGACCCCACATCAGTTTGTTCGCGTATGGAAATATCCAACGGAATAGTTCCTAGCTGAGATAAATCAAACTCCTCTGCCAGTTTAAATGCTGCACCAGCACCAAAAATCTTTTCTTCATGGCCACACTTGGTGCAGTGATAGGTGCTCATGTTTTCAATCACACCTAAAATCGGCACATTCAATTTACGAAACATTTCACATGCGCGGCGCACATCCACTAATGCTAAATCTTGCGGCGTGGTAACGATCACCGCACCACTTACTGGCATTTTCTGGCATAGCGTTAATTGAATATCACCCGTACCCGGCGGCAAATCGATAATCAAATAATCGAGATCACCCCAATTGGTTTCTTGCAGCATTTGCTCCATTGCTTTACCGATCATAGGCCCGCGCCACACCATAGGGGCAGTGCCATCAACCAGATACCCAATCGACATGCTTTCAATGCCATGACTTTCAATGGGAATAAATTTGTTATTTTCCAGCTCTGGACGACGCCCTGTGGTGGCCAGCATGGAAGGCTGACTAGGACCATAAATGTCTGCATCCAGCAAACCAACTTTGGCGCCTTCCGCCTTCAATGCCAGCGCCAGATTCACAGCGACGGTGGATTTACCCACGCCACCCTTACCCGAAGCCACTGCAATGATGTTTTTGATCGTAGGCAGACCAGCAATGCCAGGTCGGCCCGCATGGGCTTCAATGCGTGAAGATAGACGCAATTTCAAGGCTTTATCGCCAAGATAAGGTGATAACCATTCTGCCATGGCTTTTGCCATGTCATCTGAGACACCTTGATTTGGGTAACCAACGGCAATGTCGACTTCGACATGATCAAAGTCCACATGCACTCGCTTGATGGCTTTAGCGGTTTTCAAGTCGGTGCCGAGTTGCGGGTCATGAAACTCCCCCAACCGTAATTCAATCTGATTTTGCGCCACAGGACTCTCCTATCTGGCATGATTTTGCTATACTTCTGGGCCTATCCCAAAAGAAACTGCCTAGAGATGGGCATGATATTAACAGGAATAAGCAATGCCAGCAAAACGCAAAATACTCGTTACAACCGCCCTGCCCTATGCTAACGGCGACCTGCACTTAGGCCATATGGTTGGCTATATTCAAGCAGATATCTGGGTTCGCACTCAGCGCATGCTGGGCAATGACTGCCTTTTCATCTCCGGCAGCGACGGCCACGGCACACCCATCATGATTCAGGCGGAAAAGCTTGGCATCACACCCGAACAATTAATTAATGATATACACAATCGCCAAGACCGCGATCTGCAAGATTTTAATGTTTCGTATGATAACTATTATCGAACACACTCGCCGGAAAACCAGCAGTTAGTTGAAACGATTTATGAGCGTCATTTAAAGAATGGGAACATCAGCAAACGCGTGATCAAACAAGCTTATGATCCCGTTAAAAATATGTTTTTACCAGATCGCTACATCAAAGGTGAATGCCCAAAATGCGGCGCGAAAGATCAATACGGTGATAATTGCGAAGTCTGCGGCGCGGCTTACACACCTGAAGAATTAAAAAATCCATACTCCACCTTATCTGGCGCCAAACCCATTGAAAAAGAATCCGAACACTACTTTTTTAATCTGCAAAATTTTAATGAGTTTTTGCAAGAGTGGACGCGCCAAGGTCATTTACAAGCTGAAGTCACCAACAAATTAAATGAATGGTTTGAAGCAGGATTACGTGAATGGGACATCTCGCGTGATAAACCTTATTTTGGCTTCCCCATTCCCGGCGTTGAAGGTAAATATTTTTATGTGTGGCTAGACGCACCAGTTGGTTACATGGCGAGCTTTAAAAACTTATGTGACAAACGTAAAGATTTAGACTTTGATGAATACTGGAGTCAGCACAGTCAAGTTGAACTCTATCACTTCATCGGCAAAGACATTATTTATTTTCATGCTTTATTCTGGCCCGCTGTCTTGCATGGCGCGAAATTCAGAACCCCCACTGCAGTATTTGCAAATGGCTTCTTAACCATAGACGGCCAGAAGATGTCGAAATCGCGCGGTACCTTTATTAAAGCGCGAACATATCTAGACGAATTACAGCCGGAATATTTGCGTTACTATATCGCAGCAAAAATCAGCTCACGCATTGAAGATATCGACATTAACTTCAATGATTTCACGCAACGCGTCAACGCTGATCTCGTAGGCAAGTTCATCAATATCGCGAGCCGCTGCGCACCGTTTTTGACAAACCTGTTTGCAGGCAAAATGTCAGCCACCGTTTGCAAACCTGAACTGTATGACTCATTCGCGTTTGCTGGCGATGAAATTGCCGAGAAATACCTGGCATTAGAATACAGTCAGGCAATTCGGCAAATCATGGCATTAACCGATCGCGCTAATCAGTATATTGATGAGCAGAAACCATGGCATCTGGCAAAAGATCCCGCCAACCATCAAGCAGTACAAGATGTTTGCTCTTTAGGTATTAATCTGTTTCGCGTACTAATGATTTATCTCAAACCTGTCCTACCTGAAACCGCTAAAGCCGTCGAGAAATTCCTGAATATCAACCCACTGACCTGGCTTGATAAAGACTATGCGTTAACGAATCAAACCATTTCAGAATTCAAACCATTATTAACACGTATTACACCAAAACAAATTGAGGCGTTAAAAATGAATGCAGCAGCCGATGCGCAACCAGCCGCAACCACCACCGAAACCAAAGCCACGACACCCGCAGCAGCACCCGCCACAGCGGAAAAGTCTTTTATCTCGATTGATGATTTTAGCAAAATTGATTTACGTGTTGCGAAAGTCATCTCGTGCGAAGCAGTAGAAGGCGCTGATAAATTATTAAAATTACAAGTAGATGTCGGCGGTGAAACCCGGCAGATTTTTTCTGGCATCAAACACTCTTATCAACCTGAAGCATTAGTGGGTCGCCATGTGGTGATCGTGGCCAACCTTGCCCCGCGCAAAATGCGTTTCGGTGTATCTGAAGGCATGATTTTAGCGGCTAGCAATGAAGCAGATGATATTTTCGTTGTTGCTTTAGATGACGGTGCTGCGGCAGGTATGAAGGTTAAGTAATGTCTAAAGTGACACCTGAAGACATAGATGCCATTTTGCCGCAAACACAATGTGGCTTATGCACGCATGGCGGCTGCATGCCTTATGCGGAAGCTTTGATCTATGACAACGCCGCCATTGATTTATGCCCACCTGGCGGCGTGCCTGTGTTACAAAAAATCGGGGCATTAATGCAGCGTGACACAACGCCGTTTGAATCCTCTATGCGTGACAAAGCCAAATCGCCTTCTTTGGCGGTGATTCGGGAAGATGAATGTATAGGCTGCACCAAGTGCATTCAGGTGTGCCCGGTTGACGCGATCGTTGGCAGCGCCAAACTGATGCATAGCGTGATTAATGCTGAATGCACTGGCTGTGAGTTATGTGTGCCGGCTTGTCCGGTTGATTGCATTGATATGGTGGCACTTGCTGCCTATCCTGCCTCTAGTGAGCATTTTCGTTCGCGCTTTCTTGCGCGTGAGAAAAGACTTTCGGTTGAGAAGCATCAGAAATTGGTTCGAGAGCGTGAGAAGTCGGATGCTGATCGTAAGAAATATCTTGAGGCTGCATTGCGGCGGGTGCAGACTAAAAATCAATAACCCCCCCGTTCCTTTAATTTCATTTTTAGTTATCGTGTTTATTCATTCTTGCCTTCGATCAACACCGAACGCCCGCGCTAGTGGATAGGCACTCCAGACGAAGCTGCTCCCTGCGGTCTCCACGCACATCCATGTGCGTGAGGGTCTTCCGTACCTATCCACTAGCGCGGGCGTTCTATTTGCGAGATGTGGGTGAATCGACTTTGTAAATTGTAAGTTTAAAACCTTTAATTTTTTAAAAGGTCTATTGTCTTAACAATGGCAATGAGAATGCCCGACCTGGCAGATAGGTGCGTAAGACCCTCGCGCACATGGATGTGCGCGGAGACCGCAGGGAGCAGCTTCGTCTGGAGCGCCTATCTGCCAGGGCGGGCATTCGGCGGTGAACGGAGGCACGAATTGAAACATTAATTATAGAGATAAAATTTTAAACTTGGTTACCACCAAGCTTCTCAACAATCAACTGCTGCGTCTTAATAATTTCCGACTGTTCATACTTAACTTCTTTCATCGTTTTAGCCTGCTGCTTAATAATCTTATCCAACAACATGCGAATTTCCTGAATCTGCAACTCTGCCTTAAGATTCACACGATAATCCAAATCAGCCGCAATCTTGTCTTTCTTAGCATGCCGCCCCTGACTCATCATGATCAGCGGCGCCTGAATAGCCGCAAGACAAGACAACATCAGATTGAGCAAGATAAAAGGATAAGGATCAACTGGCGCAAATAGAATGGTGTAAATATTCAGAATCATCCAAACAACCAAGAGTAAGCCAAACAAAAAGATAAACGTCCAACTACCGATAAACTCAGCGCAGGCATCGGAGATACGCTCACCAAAACTTAATTCGGAATCCATGATTTCATTCACATTGCGGCTGACTTGACGCGCCGTGATTTCATTCGTTTGCCGCAAACGTTTGCCCAACTCACCCAACATACTAATCGCAATATCAGGATGACTTTTAATGAAGTTAATAAAGTTTTTACGCGACATTTCCAACACCACTGCATGATCATAAACAATTGCATTCGCGGTTCTAGTCGCTTGATCGAACATCGTCATTTCGCCAAAAAAATCGCCTTTGTGTAAAACCGAAAGAATCAACTCATCGCCATCAATTGCATGGGTCGTAATCTTAACGTTACCTTCTTGTATAATATAGATAGCTAAGCCGGGGTCACCTTTTTTGAAAATAATATCGTTTTCATTTTTTTCGATGACCGTGAAATTCTCAGCAAGCACTTTCAAATCTGCAGGTGATAATGCTGAGAAAATATGCACGCTCGCTAAAAATTCAGTATCAACCATACGACAAAATCCTTTTAATTAGACCGCGTTGCCTGTGCTTTCTGAATCATGCTCCACTCAGGCTTACTCCAGGTACCATTCACAGAATAATAGTAAGTCACAGCTTTAGACAATTCACCGCCTATCATCTTATTCACCGCCCAAGCGGCAATACCAATAACCGGCTGACCCGTCAGCAAGGTGGCTGCTACAGGAATACTTGATGTGACATAGGGTGTAACACTTAAGATTAAATCAAAATCCTGCTTACCCAAACCAATACGGCCGCGAATTTCAACCTTCGCGAGCGTACCATCAAACACCATATTATGTGTTGATGCGTTGCCGTTATCGAAATTGAAATCTGCGCGCATGTAATCAAAACTGTAACCTTTTTCAAAGACATCACTAAAATCCAGACTCAAACGACGCGGAATATTTTGCAGGCTGAATATATTAATCATGCGACCAAAATCCATCTTGGCATTACTACTGTCATTCACACTGACAATACGGCCTTTATCTAAATTAATTTTTGCCGTACCAGACATGGAAGCTAGTGATAATGCTGACGGCGCAGCATTCCAGCTTAAATCAAAATCCACCTTGCCTTTACTGGCCACGAAATTATGCGCATCAAACCCAAGCGTATTAATTAATGAGCTCACATTGTCAGATGAAGCGCGACCATGAAATACTGTCGTGTTGCTTTTACCATCTTGCTCCCAACTACCAGCTCCATCCAACTTTAACTCAGATGATCTAATTGCGATATTATTCACCGTAAAACCGGTAGGATTAGGCTTGGTATCAAAACTGACTGAGCCTAGATGCATGCCGCTATAAGTCAAATTATCTGTACTAAACTCAATGGTGGGCATGGTGTTTGGATTGAAATCCATGACATTCTTTTGCTGACTTTGCAGCGTATCAAGATTTACATTTTTCATGTCAGCAGTAATCTTGCTAGCTGGTGTCAGTTTTTGCGGAACAGTGATGAGACCGCGAATTTCATCGCTATCAATTTGTAATTGCCATGCAGACGGCAATGGTTTTAAATCAAATTTTGCTTGGTTGATTTCCATGCCATAGAGAGTGACTTTATCTATTTGCAGATTGATATTTTTCAGTGCCAATCCATTGCCGGCACCAACAGAATAGCCCAAATAAGTTTTAATCTTGGCTTCATCCAGCGCTGCCAACACACCGGTGACATACAAACCAGGCTCTTTTGGCAATACAGCATTACCATTGCCTAAGTTTAAATTCGCTGAGATTAATTTAAATTGGTTCTGCTCTTGGTTTAATGCCAATGCCGCTGAGAGTAAATCCGCATATTTTAATTTGACGATCAGTGGTTGATGTTCTGCTAATGTCATCTCGGCGGAAAATTCACGATGCTCATTTTCATTCTTGCTATAGCCATCCGGTAAATTCAATTTAATACCCTCAAGACTGGAAGCAAGTTGAATATTAATTGGTTGATCAAACGCCAGATCAATGCGCGTTTCAAAATGACCGGCACCACTGGCAGTAGACGCAAATGAAATATGCAGCCAGTTTTCGATATCATGTAAGTCGATGGCATTCGTCACCACTGCTTGCACGATATTATGGCCTTTCATATTTTTGATGCTATTCAAATCCAGACGTAATGGCTTATTAAATAATTCACCTTGAATATTTGAAGCCGTTGTCGTTTCATCGGTGAAATCGACGTGACCGTGTAATTTGTTGATATCCAGTTTCCATGGTACTAATGTCATGATTGCATCTGTGAAATCCATACCGCCTTTGAGTGTAATTTTGTCGGTATCTTCCAATGGCACAACCAAAGTCAATGCCATGCTCACTGGCCCTTGCATGCTAACCTTACTAAACATTTTGCCTAAGGTTTTTTCCAATGGGCTTTGATGCACAAATGTCAGCGCTTGTTTGAATTCAGTTTGAATCTGAGGCGCAACGGCGGTTAATACAGAGGGTTTTGCATCACCGAGATAAGGAATTTCGGCTTGCACTTTGCCTAGCTGCACACCAAGAATATTGGCCGTATCCACATCGATTAATATTTTTCGCCCGCTAAATACTAACTTGCCATTGATGTTACTGATGTTCGGCCAATTAGGTGCATAATGCAAATCGATATTATGCACGGCACCACTGACAGTAAATTCGCCGTTATGACGATCGAAAGGAAACTCGTTTAATTTACCACTGACTTTGATAGAACCATCTTGAATGCTGCCAGCAGCAAACGCATTATTCAGCCATCGATTAAGGTTCTTACTAAATACTTTCATCGGTAAATATTGATTAACGTTCATCACATTCATCAATGAAAAATGACCGTCTAATTTAACGGATGGCTGCAATGCGTTATCAAGATCAATCAAACCGCTTACATTCAGTGTGATATCACGATTCAATGCCGCCAATTGTGTTAGCGAAATGTGCCATCCCTGTTTGTCATTCTGCTGCCATGCAACTGTTCCAGTGAATTGATCAAACTGCAGCGGAGCAAGAAACACACTGCTGTCATGCAACGACACATCTTTCGCGGCAAGCGTCACACTACCTTGCTGCGCACTCCAATTGAAAGACCCAGCAAGATTATTGATTGCAGTATTCTTTGCAGTGGGTGACAAACTGATTTTTGAAAATCTGCCTTGAACCATACTAGGCATCAAGCTCGCACCATTTGCCGGAAAAGAAGCAGAAAGACTTTCCAGATTCCCGGTCAAATGCATAGCATCCAGCGATTGCAAGGCTTTTTCAGGCAAGAATGCGGGTGCAGATTTTAATATCGTGCGCAAATCACCAATATTCAGATAACCAAGGTTCAGCACAACGGGACGCCATTGCTGTTGTTGATTCTGGGTCAACTTCAAATAGAAACTGGTGACGGGCCACAGG
Organism: uncultured Coxiellaceae bacterium; assembly: GCA_964492045.1. Taxonomy (GTDB): domain Bacteria; phylum Pseudomonadota; class Gammaproteobacteria; order DSM-16500; family DSM-16500; genus Aquicella. The sequence goes on from CAZBHW010000003.1 coordinate 153,207, forward strand.
CGCGATTCCCAATCAATTAACAAATCACTGCCCGCTAAAATCTGAAAACCATTTTCTTTTTTCCAGCCAACTTCACCACTTAAACGTGTGATGGTTTCTAACGGTTGTTTTGCCGGAGTACTCACATTGACATCTAACAATTCGAAATTGGTTTGCACACTTCTCATTTCATTATTTCGATATGTCGCCCAGATTTTTGCGCTCGCCAATCCTTGATTGACTGAGTACCCTTGATAAGACAGTCCTTTTAACCACTGTCCTAATGACAATCCTCGTACTTGCACAAACGCTTTGGCAGAGAATTCCTGCCATTTTTCTATCGTGCCTTCAGCTCTAACAGCTACAGATATTTCGGTATTAATTGACTGATGCAGCACCGCATCACCCACCACACTATGAGAATTTCCGCTATTTTGCAGCCGTAAATTATTCAGTGTGTAGTAGCGAATCTGACCGTAAGGATTCTTGTAATGCACATCAATATCACGCATCACAATAAATGGTTGTATAGACAACCATGCCAGCACATCCATGACCTTACTGGCGACTGGCTCCTGGGTTTTTTCTTTCATTAAATTGGCAAATGCTTTTATCGCATATTCACCATCAGAATTTTTTTCGATATCTATGTCAGAGCCGGCAATGAGAATACCGCTCATGACTACTTTGCGTTGACGTATGGAATCTGGAATGGAAATAAAAACTTTGACCGTATTAATTTTAAAGGCAGGACGATTGGTTTTTTGATCCAGCATGGTGACATTCTGCAACGACACACCAGGTTGATATTGAAACCAGGAAACCCGTGCGCTTTCGATCTGGATGGGGGCATGGAGTAAATCACCCGCCCATTGCTCTATGTCAACGCGGTGCGCATCGAGATACGGTGTCATTAATCGGCTGGCTGCGACGATAACCGCAGAGATGACTACCACTCCAGCAACAACATATCCCGCTTTTTTCGCAGTCGAAACGATAGCTTGTTTCAAAGCACTTCCCTATTTATTTTGCCGAACTTAACCTGAACCAGCGACTGTAATCGCGCAAGATCACGGCTAGCCACGGCCATAATGCCGTACTGGTCAACGTGCTCAACCAGTAATAACGACTCAACGGCTCTTCACCTACAAATCCTTGTATACAATAAATGACAACTTGATAAATCAATATAAATAACGCTACGCATAAACTCTGCTGCAGCATGGAATACATTTTGATACGCTGATGAAAGTGATACACCAAATAGATGACCAGCGTCATCGCAAGCGCATGCTCACCTAACATTGTGCCTGAGGTGATATCTAAATATAAGCCCGCAAACCAGGCAAAACCAACGTTGACGTAATAGGGCTGGGTCATGGTCCAATAAATCAAGACCAGCAGCAACCAGGCAGGCCTTGCCCAACTGAAAGCAGCAGGCATGGGTAACAGCGCCAGAAACATGGCCATCACCAAGGTAAAAAGCACAGGCCCAACATATTTCATGCTATTTATACCAAATTAATAAAACTTGCCGGCTGGTATCCAACTGGGCACTAGGCTGCAATTCGATATCAGCAAATTGATGCGCCGGGTCTTTGATCACCGAGACGACTTTACCAACGGGATACCCCTCTTGATAATGGTCGCCCACGCCAGATGTTAAAAATAAATCGCCGTTTTGAATGTCTGCCGTTTTCGGGACGAACAGCAAGCGTAAACGGCCTGAATAATTATCCCCTACAGCGGCTGCGCGAATGCCACTGCGGACGTTTTGCACGGCGACGCCGCTGCGTGAATCGTTAATTAATAAGACGCGGCTGGTAATTGGACCTGCGGAAATCACTTGCCCCATCACACCACTGGCATCCAGCACGGGTTGGCCGTCATAGACACCATCTTTTCTACCTTTATCCAAGGTGACTTGATGTACAAATGGTTCAGTTGAAACGGCCAGTAATTCAGCGATGAGCGTTTTGCCTTTGACTTTTTGCGCCGAGGTCATCAACGATTTCAGGTAGTTATTTTCCGCTTCCAGAGCAGACAAACGCTGCAATTGCACTTGCAACATCAACCGTTCAGATTTTAATTGCAGATTTTCTTCTGCCAGCGATTGATGTGAGCGTACGCGCGAAGTCATGGTATCAATCACCATAGCCGGAACATTCACCACATACTGAACAGCAGCCGCTGGTACAGATAGGTAAGATTTTACACGTGCAAAACCATCGACGCGCTTATCCACCACCATTAAGATGATGGATAATGCGATTAACATGAAGGCTCGTAAGCCTGGACTGGATTGACTGGCGAATAAAGACCGAATGCTAGCCTCCGTTGGTTAATGATGATTGATGTGGTTTGTCATGGCCCGACAACGACCCCACCACAAACCGACAACAACACTATACCTCAGGTAGCGGTTATTCCTTTAACAGGAAATCCGCACCGTTTGAATTAATCATTTCCAATGCTTTGCCGCCACCACGCGCTACACAGGTTAATGGCTCATCAGCAATAATCACTGGCAATCCTGTTTCTTCCATGAATAAACGGTCGATGTTACGCAACAGCGCACCACCGCCGGTTAACACCATACCGCGTTCTGCGATATCTGCTGCCAATTCGGGTGGCGCTTGCTCCAGCGCAGCACGTACGGCGCCTAAAATACCAGATAAGGGTTCTTGCAGCGCTTCCAGCACTTCATTGCTGGTAATCGTGAAGCCACGTGGAATCCCTTCGGCGAGATTACGACCACGAACTTCCATCTGTAGCATTTGGTTGGCAGGATAAGCGAGACCAACTTCATGCTTAATGCGTTCTGCCGTGGATTCACCAATCAGGATACCGTAATTACGGCGCACATAACTGACGATGGATTCATCAAAACGGTCACCACCAATACGCACGGAGGCAGAATAGACAATACCGTTTAAGGAGATAATAGCGACTTCTGTTGTACCGCCGCCAATATCCACCACCATAGAACCGCGCGGCTCTTCAACTGGCATACCAGCACCCATTGCAGCTGCCATGGGTTCTTCCAGCAAATACACTTCGCGTGCACCAGCGCTAATGGCTGATTCGCGAATGGCGCGACGTTCAACTTGGGTGGAACCACATGGAACTGACACTAAGACTCGGGGGCTTGGACGCAGAAAGCGATTCTCATGCACTTTATGAATAAAATGCTGCAACATCTTCTCTGTAACGTAAAAATCAGCGATCACACCGTCTTTCATGGGTCGAATGGCGCTGATGTTGCCTGGCGTTCTGCCCAACATCAGTTTGGCTTCACTGCCGACGGCGACCACATGTTTTTGACCAGTTGCTTCGCTACCTGAACGAATGGCAACAACGGAAGGTTCATTCAGTACAATGCCCTTGCCGCGAACATAAATAAGAGTGTTTGCTGTACCAAGATCAATAGATAAATCGTTTGAAAAATAACCACGCAGCTTCTTTAGCATGACTCACGTATTCCTTTGCAAAGTGGAATGAAAGATGGCTAATTCTAATGTATAATGCCCGCCACTTTCCACCTCTAAATATAAAAGGAGCGGCGGTATGTCTCTTACCCCAGATGATGTCAAAAAAATTGCACATCTTGCCCGTTTAAATCTTAATGAGCAGGATATCTCAACTTATACACCACAGCTTTCCCATATCTTGCAATTCATCGAACAAATGAATCGGGTAGATACCGCCAATATTGCACCACTCTCCCACTCTATCGACGCTTCACAACGCTTGCGTCCAGACGTTGTCACTGAGCCAGATTTCCGTGAAAAATTCCAGGGGATTGCGCCTAGCGTTGAAGCAGGCTTATACCTCGTACCCAAAGTGATTGAAGAGGCTTAATCAACATGCATCACAAAACCATTGCCGAATTAGCTAAAGAGTTAGCCGCGAAAAAGATTTCAAGCGTAGAGTTAACTCAACATTATTTAGATCGCATCAAACAACACGACAAAGCCATTAACAGCTACGTCACACTAACAGAAGACATTGCATTACGCGCCGCAAAAAATGCGGATGAATTAATCGCTGCTGGCAAAGGCGGCATCCTCACCGGTATTCCCATCGCGCAAAAAGATATTTTCTGCACCGATGGCGTGAAAACCACTTGCGGCTCGAAAATTTTAAGTAATTTTATTGCACCTTATGACGCTACCGTCGTCAGAAAATTAAAAGAAGCCGGCACTGTCATGCTTGGTAAAACCAACATGGATGAATTCGCCATGGGCTCATCCAACGAAACCAGTTTTTATGGCGATGTTAAAAATCCATGGAATCTGGAATATGTTCCGGGCGGCTCATCAGGCGGCTCTGCTGCTGCAGTCGCTGCCAATTTGGCTTGCGCTGCGACTGGCACAGACACCGGCGGCTCCATCCGACAACCCGCGAGCTTGTGTGGCATTACTGGCATTAAACCAACTTATGGTCGCGTGTCACGTTACGGCATGATTGCTTTTGCCTCCAGCCTCGACCAAGGCGGCCCCATCACCAAAACAGCGGAAGATGCGGCGATTATGTTGAATGCCATGTCAGGCTTTGACGTCAACGACTCAACCAGTATTGACATCCCCGTACCCGATTACACTAAAACATTAAACGATTCGATTAAAGGCTTACGCATCGGCTTGCCAAAAGAATACTTCAGCGCTGGTTTAAATAGCGATGTCGCTAAAGTCATTCAAGACGCGATTAAAGAATATGAAAAGCTGGGCGCTATTATCACTGAAATCAGCTTGCCGAATTCAGACTTATCGATCTCGGCATATTACGTCATCGCACCAGCAGAATGCTCCTCCAATTTGGCACGTTATGATGGCGTGCGTTTTGGCTATCGCTGCAAGGATCCAGTCGATTTACAAGATCTTTACAAACGTTCACGCAGTGAAGGTTTTGGTAATGAAGTGAAACGCCGCATCATGATTGGCACGTATGTTTTATCCGCCGGTTATTACGATGCTTATTACATCAAAGCACAAAAGATTCGTCATTTGGTGCGAGATGATTTCAATAACGCGTTTAAAAATGTCGATGTGATTTTAAGCCCGACCGCACCGTCACCTGCTTTTAAAATCGGTGAAAAAACCAGCGATCCGGTCAGCATGTATTTATCTGACATCTATACCGTAGCGGTGAACATCGCCGGCTTGCCAGGCATTTCCATTCCAGCTGGTTTCGTCAACAAGCTGCCGGTTGGTTTGCAATTAATTGGCAACGTCTTCGAAGAAGCAAAACTATTAAATGTCGCGCACCAGTTCCAGACAGCAACGGACTGGCACAAGAAAAATCCGGAGGGATACTAAGATGGAGTGGGAAGTCGTTATTGGTCTTGAAGTACACGCACAGTTATTAACGAAAAGTAAAATTTTCTCGGGCGCGCCTACGCAATTTGGTGCCGAGCCTAACACGCAAGCTTGCGCAATTGATCTTGGCATGCCGGGTGTTCTGCCTGTATTAAACAAAGAAGCCGTTGAAATGGCGATTCGTTTTGGCTTGGGTGCAAATGCAAACATTCCAAAACAATCCGTATTCGCGCGTAAAAATTATTTTTATCCTGACTTACCTAAAGGTTATCAGATTAGCCAGTACGAACATCCGATTATTGGCAAAGGTTATCTGGATATCCAACTGGAAGATGGCAGCACGAAACGCATTAACATTACTCGCGCACATCTTGAAGAAGATGCCGGTAAATCTTTACATGAAGATTTCGAAGGCTTGAGCGGTATCGATTTGAATCGCGCTGGCACACCTTTATTGGAAATTGTGTCAGAACCTGAAATGCGCAGCGCCAAAGAGGCGGTTGCGTATTTGAAGACACTGCACACACTGGTCATGTATCTGGAAATTTGTGACGGTAACATGCAGGAAGGTTCATTCCGCTGTGATGCCAACGTTTCCGTACGCCCCAAAGGTCAGGAAAAATTTGGCACGCGTGCTGAGTTAAAAAATATTAACTCTTTCCGTTATGTGGAACGTGCCATTAACTATGAAGTCGAACGTCAAATCAGCTTGATTGAAAGCGGCGGCAAAGTCATTCAAGAAACACGCTTGTATGATCCTAACAAAAATGAAACGCGCTCCATGCGCTCAAAAGAAGAAGCGAATGATTACCGCTACTTCCCGGATCCTGACTTATTGCCAGTGATAATCTCACCAGAAATGATTGAGAAAATCCGCGCAGAACTGCCAGAGTTGCCGCAGCAAAAATGTGCGCGCTTCATGCAGCAATACCATTTAAGTCAGTATGATGCGACCATTCTCATCAGCAGCAAAGCCATGGCAGCGTTTTATGAAGAAACCGTGAGTCAGTCTGGCAATCAACCGAAACTTGCGGCGAACTGGTTGATCAGCGAATTACTAGGTGCATTAAATCGTGAAAACATGGAAATCACTGAGAGCCCGATTTCTTCCGCACAGCTTGGCAAGTTAGTTGCGCGTATTGGCGATGACACCATCTCAGGCAAAATCGCGAAAACGATTTTTGAAGCCTTGTGGAACAAAGAAGGTGAGGTGGATGAAATCATCGAAAAACGCGGCTTGAAGCAAGTGACAGATACCGGCGCGATTGAGAAGCTGATTGATGAAATCATTGCAGCCAACCCACAACAAGTTGCAGACTACCGTGCCGGTAAAGATAAATTGTTTGGGTTCTTTGTCGGACAGGCGATGAAAGCGTCTGGCGGTAAATTGAATCCTGGGCAGTTAAATGATTTGTTGAAGAAAAAATTGGCCGGGTAAGCTTTCCCTCACCTCACCCCATCCCTATCCCGCAATCACTAGCAGTGACAATTCAACTGCAGTGAGCGAGAGAGGAACGGGGTGAGGGGAAAGACTTAAATATGAGACATCCTTTCCATAAAGGCTTCCGCACCTTGCATAATCTCATCATTCGATAAATCTTTCTGATGCGTCGCCAGCATCCACATATATCCAAACGGATCTCTGATTTGCCCGGTTCTATCACCCCAGAACATATCCATTAATGGCATGGTTTCTTCACCGCCTGCTTGCAGTGCTGTTTTGAAAGCAGCGTCAACATCTGGCACATAAACATAAAGACTGATCGGTGACACACCCAATGACTCAGCGCTCTTGGCGCATTGTTCTGAGGAAGGATTCTCATCGCTCATCATAATGACTGAATTTCCAATCTTGATAGCGGCGTGCATCACGCCATCACTGTGCAGCATCGGTAGAATATTTAATACTTCTGCACCAAACGCCGCTTGATAAAACTCAATCGCCTTGCGTGAATTTTTGAAAGTAAAAACGGGTACAACGGAATGATCGCGATGGGATGCTGGTTTAGTCATGATTGCCTCTTATTACATTCTGTAGCCTGGAAAATAATTTGGAAAATTTCGCTTTTCAAGATGGTAATGGCCTGCTTGTAAATCGCGATCATATCCCTCTTCAAAATGCAGTTGATGCTTTGAAGCGATACCATCTTTACCTGCATCAAATGGTCCGACCAAAAATTTAAACGGATTCGATTCATCAGCCTTGGCAGCGCAATGAGTCTTTGAAATATAAATTTCCCATAACATGGTTTTTTTATTAAACTGCATACGCACCGCTTCTTCCCAAGCTAGAATATTTGCGCCTGAGATATACACTGCGTTGCCAGAACCAACGTCTATGTCAGCAGTGATTTTCCAACAGTTATTTAAATCTGAAATGTTTTGATCACGCGGCCAGATAACCTGCCCTTCTTCAGGCGCCACTTTCTGAGGTACGACGCCAATGATACGTCCAAGTTTGCGTCCCGCACTATTAAAGAATCTTCCGAACATCGTGTCTCTCCTCATTCATCCATTTCATCAAAGAGGCGGCATACTACCCCACCACTCACACCTAAATCAATGATAATACAAAATCACATTATTGAGGAGTGAGACCTTGCGATGCCTCATGCTGCTTGGATTGAGAAGGATTCTTATATAATAAAGATAATTGTTTAGTCCACATGACAACCGGCGTTTTAGCCTTCATGTCATGCAATAATTCCAGCGCGAAGGGATGCTTGGTTTTCTCTATTAAATAACCCAGAAAACGATGACTCTTAACTAATTCAGGTAATAATGCTTTAACCTGCATCAAGATATCAGCCTTACCCAAATTCAACTCCGCAATCAGATCAGCCATGACAATTTTCACCAAAGGAGCTAAATTCGCTTCACGCTTCAATCCATCAACCGCTAACACGCCAATGGAAATCATGCTATCAAAATCAATCAAATGACAACCCACCATATTAAACTCAAGACTATCCGTCATCTTGACTGCGAGATCCTGCATGAAACATCTCAGCTCTTCATCTGTTAAGCAGGCTATTTCAGCATACAGTTCTTCAATCATAGCATTTGCAGGTCCATTATCCTCCAGACACAAACCATCAATAAACCTGAAAAAATTCAAGGTAAGAATGGCATGCATTTGCTTTCTGTTCGAAGTCATTAATAGATAATTCTCACAGACAGATTGCGCTAACATGGTGGGCCTTGGCACCGTCACTGCGTAATGATTCGAGCAACTGTTTCCATCAAGCAAAAGAAATAAGGTTGATGTCAAATCCTGATATTCATCATCAAAATGCGTATAACTAAAATGAATGTCGCGATTTTTTAATTTTACCGATCTAATAACATCAAGCGGCATGCATAAATCTTTTTGCTTTACAAAAACGGCGGGATTTCTGGCAGCGAGTTTTTCGGCATCAAACATGATTTGCACGCCATGTTTTGATGCATCCGGGTCAACATAATTCGCAGCGAGACAAATAGTATCGTCATCACCATTTTTCAAATCATCTTTGTGTAACGCCGCTGCTTCAAATGCATAGAAATTATTACGCAGCGTGCGTCGACCACATAAACCGTCA
>CAZBHW010000004.1:0-159242 GCA_964492045.1 uncultured Coxiellaceae bacterium
GCTGCGTGGAAGTGAGCGGTTGGTTGCGGGAGAGGGAAAGGGTGAGGGTAAAAATCAAAAGAAGGATTCGATCATGAAACGGTTAACATTACGTGAAATGGAAATTATCAATTACACAGCAAACGGTCATACGGCAAAAGAAATAGCGCGTATGACAGGACTCGAGCCGCGTACCATTGAAATCTACGTAGCAAGTATCAGAAGAAAATTATTAGCAAAAAACATAGCCCACGCCATTTTCATCGCCACGCAACAATCCATCATCAAATAAGCTCCCACTACTGTATTTCTACAGTATTGCCGCGAGCCAATAATTTACGAATAATCCGCGCACTCACAAATACTGTGAGCAACGAAATAAAAGGAGTTTTACTATGAAAAACGAAAGAACGTTAGCTTATCAATTAGCAACCAAAATCAATGTTAGCGACCTTGAAGATATTAGTGCCGCTGGTGGTGTGACTCAGCAGTGGACTGCGAATGGAACTTACAATTCTTCTGGTTGGGACGGTACCCTGGACGCTACCTGGGACTGCTAATCTGATGCATGGATAAGGAGTACCATCATGAAGAACGAACGCATTATTTCCTATCAGTTAACCACAAAAATGACGAAAGATGATTTGGCAAATGTTTCCGCTGCCGGAATAACCTCATCTGTCACATACCAAAGCACAATGTCAACCAACAGCATGGATAATGAGTTTGATTATATCCCTGATGTTGCATAAGCGTTGAAACAGTATGTCACGTCTCTTATGAGTCCAAGAGGCGTGACTACTCAAATGGATGAGAACTAACATGTTAAATATTTTAATACCAACGAAACCAGATGACACCCATGCCTTATTTGTCAAATTAGGGTTGGAGCAAAAACAACATCAAGCCAAGTTATGGCACACGGCTGATTTTCCCGAATGCCAAACCCATTCATTTTCTCTCACAGATAAGCAACTGATATGGGAATCGCATGGCGTAGAGTTTGAAATTAACGAAAAATCACACTTCGATGTGGTATGGCTGCGTCGACCGCGTAAACCCTTGATGCCAGATTTTCTGCACCCAGACGACAAACAAAATGCGGAAAATGAAAACCTCGAATTCTTTAAAACATTTTGGCAAGTCGTCGCGCCAGATGCTTGCTGGATTAACCCAGTGAATAAGGTGCGAGCCGCTAACTCAAAATTATTCCAGTTAAAGATAGCCAAAACCGTGGGGTTCAACATTCCAGATTCTCTCTTTACCAATCATCCGGAAAAAATTCGCGAATTCATTCGTGCTTACCCCAAGCAAGGGGTGATTTATAAACCAGTGTTTCCAGTGTATTGGTTCGATCAAAACGCCGTGCGCTTAACGTATACCAATCAAATTAACGAAACCCAGTTGCCGTCAAATGCGGTGCTGCAAGCGACACCAGGCATTTATCAGCAAAAAATCCCAAAAGCATTTGAGTTGCGTGTGACTTATTTTGGCGACAGATATCTGGCTGCGAAACTGCATTCGCAAGATCATCCTGGTGCAAAAGGCGATTGGCGAACTGTTGCTTGCACGGAATTGAAAATTGAACCATTCGTTTTGCCTAGCCGAATTGAATATCTCTGCCGTAAGTTCATGAAACGCATGGGACTGCTGTTCGGATGTTTCGATTTTATTGTCACACCCGAAGGTGAGTATTATTTCCTCGAAATTAACGAGCAAGGCCAATTTCTTTGGGTGGAAGAGGTGAATGAAGACATCAAAATGTTGGACGCGTTTGTGAATTTCGTCATCCGTGCAGGTGGTGGTACGGATTTTACGCGCCAAGCGTTATCATTAGCCGACTTTAGAAAGCCAGTGGTGGCCATGCAGCAAAAAGCCATCGCTATGCATAAGAGCCATCCCTACATGATTTAAGGAGTAATGAATGAAACGGACCCTATTAGGATTGTTAGTAACATTATTTTTTACGTCCTCAAGCTTTGCCGATAACCCGTGGTTAATCCACAAACATTATACCCTGGATGTATATCGGTCATCGCAACTATCAGCGGTAGACATCGACAAGCAATATGGTAAAGAGTTAACCGCATTAGCTAAGGCATTTTTAAAACCAAGAACAGAGAACGATGATTCATTAACGGAATTAACCGCTTTTTATAATAAGGTAGTTTCACCGTTAATGGATTCAGGTAAGTATGCTTATATCAATTTTCTACCGATTGTGTACCCAGATTCAGATGTCATAGGTTTTTCATTTGATGTGGTCGACAAAGATCAAGCCCAGCGTTTGCAAAGGTTCAACCCAAAACCCACAGGCAGTGTCGCAGACCCGGCTAACTTAATTGCCAGTTGGCAACAGTATGAAAAGATAGGCTTTGATGCATTCTTCAAAACACACAAAGCCATTAAACCAACGAACTGTCCTGCATTTCATTGCATATTCGGATTCGATGAACCAAGACTGGCGCCGTTTGGTGTGCAATTTAATCGTGATGTGCCTATCTATAAATCCCAGTTAATTAAGATTTTGCGACAAGATAAAGATGAAACAAAACGCAGTTCGGCCGCCTATCTGTTGGCTCATTTGAAAAATGGCAATGAGATCATCTCAGTATTGATGCCGTCAATTCGTGATAACAGCTCTCAAGTGAGAAACAGTGTCATGCGTGTGTTGGGTGGAACGATATTAAAAGTCGAACATCCTAATATCAAACTAGATGAAGTGGTCGCTGCGTTGGATTATCCGGCCACGACGGATCGTAATAAAGCTTTGTACATGTTGACCTCACTAACCATTAACCCAAAGTACGCTGCTGAGCTAAAAATGCATGGTTGCAAAGCAGTCATGCAGCAATTCGCTTTGTCGCAACCCAATTTACATGACACATCGTATGTCATTCTCACGGCCATGAGTAATCAAGATATTCCAGCGAATGATTATGCAGGCTGGTTAGAGTGGGCGCAGCAAAACTGTCGTGAGTATCAATCAACCTAAGGTGCTTAGTCATGATTCAATACCGGGAAAATGCATTAAAAGCATTAAACAGCCTAGAAAACTTGCAGTCTGGATTACGTGTCGTTGAAGCAAAATCAGTGATGACCTTGCTGGCGTTGATAGGCATGCTGCTTGCTGTATTCATCTGGGGTGTGCTCGGTGCGGTGAGTATTGAATTGCCGGCACAAGGGTTATTACTCCCGGTTAAGCAAATAGAGGCCACAGAGGCGGTTTATCAGTCTTATCGCCAAGCAAGGGAGAATGAGTTGACACAATGGCAAACCCTCTTGGCCAATAAACAAAAACTGTATGCCGAGCATCTCGTCACCTTGGATGATCTGGCTCGTACACGCCGTGATTATCTGAATGCCATGGAAACGAAGACAATGGTACCAAAATTAATTGATGAGCAAGCCGGGAATTTGTTTGCCGCCAAGTCTGCCGAGACAGGTGCAATGGCGGCCATTGTGTTTGTTAGTCACCAGGATGGCAAACAAATCAAACCTGGCATGCAGGCATATTTACTGCCTGCGTTTATGTCGCCTTATGCCTATGGTTATATCAAGGGTAAAGTCAGTCATGTCAGTGAATTTCCTGCATCAAAAGAATCTGTGTATCCCTATCTCGGTAATATGAATTTGGTTGACGATTATTTTATAGGTGGTGCGCCGTTTGTACTGCGTATTGATTTGGATAAAAGCACGCAAACCGCTAGCGGCTATCGTTGGACTTCCCGTGATGGCTCACCAGACCAATTAGGTGCAGGCAGTGCGGTACAAGTGAAAATTGTTAAGCAGGAGTTACATCCTTATCAGTTGCTGAAAGTGTCAGGCGTAGTGAGGTAATTGATCATGAGGCTTGCCCCGGTATTGCAATTATCTTCGACTGAATGTGGTATTGCTTCATTAGCCATGGTGTGCGCTTATTACGGCTTACAAATAAGCTTAGATGAGCTGCGTAAGCATTGTGGCACCTCGCGTGATGGTGTGCGAGCAACAGGGTTAATACAGGCTGCAGAAAGGTTGGGCTTGCAAGCTGAGGCTTATCGCGTAGAGCTGGATGAGATTACAGCATTAACCATTCCAGTCATCGCTTTCTGGCGCTTTAATCATTTCGTGGTGATTAAAAAGGTACGGCGCAATAAAGTATATTTAAATGATCCGGCAACCGGCGCCTGTGTGGTGGGTCTGGATGAGTTCGATAAATGTTTCACCGGTATCATTCTAGTGCTAACGCCAGCGGCACATTTCAGGCGGATTCCTGCGCCTGCAAAGTGGCGACCTATCTTAACTACCTGGCTCGCACATCATGTGCCTGCGTTGCTGTTTATTGTGATGTGCGTGTTATTAACGCTAGCTATCCCGCTTTTAAATGCGCGCTTATGCGCAATCTTCGTGGATTATACTGTGTTGAATCAGCAATATGCCTGGCTGCCAGCGCTCACTGGTCTTATTTTACTAGCGATCTGCATTTTGTTGTCTGCTTTGAGAATGTTACAAGAAACACAATTTCGTTTAAGTGCAAAAGCAGGGTTGATGCAATCTGCGCGCATGATGCAACATTTACTGCGCTTGCCATTAATGTATTTTTCTTTAAGACAAAAGCCGGAGTTAACTGCATTAATCATGCGTGCTCAGGCTTCAGCTGCTAGTGTATTTAAAAGTCTTGGCAACATGCTCGCCAATCTTATTGCAGCGGGATTCGCATTGATCATGATGAGCATGATAGATAGGCAATTGTCGTGGTGGTTGGCAGGGTTGCTGCTGCTCTATGCCATTCCACTTAAACTGTCCAGCGGGCTGGCAGTTGAATACGAACAGAAAAATCTGGTCGCTGCTGGACGCTATTTCGGTGATGTGCTCTCCGGTATTAAATGTGCTGAAACGATCAAAGCTTGCGGTGTGGAAAACAACGTTCTGGTTAGGTGGCAGGGTGCCATGCAAGAGAAGATAAATGCATTGGATTTGACTAAAAATTTAAGTCATATGCTGCAACTGTTTTATCAATCATATTATTCACTCAGTTTGTTGGTCACCTTGGGTGTCGGTGTTGTCCGCGTCAATGAGGGCGTACTGACGGTGGGCGGTTTGATGTCTTTTTACAGCGTGCAATTATTTTTTACCAGCCAACTCTTAGCTTTACAGCAAGGCATGAAGGAGTGGCAAGCAGCAGAGGCTTTGCAAACTCGTACGCAAGATGTAGTGACCGCCGCAGCTGATGAACGGTTTGTTCATTCATCTCCCTTGGTATTGAATAATCAAGCCCCGGCATTGCAATGTGTCAATCTAAGCTTTCATTATAATTTGACACAAGCCCCTGTGTTGTCAGACATCAACTTGACTATTCCCACGGGTGCAGTCGTTGGTTTTACCGGAAAAACAGGGTCAGGCAAATCCACTTTAATAAAGTTGCTTGCCCATCTATATCAACCCAGCGGCGGCCGTCTTTATCTTTATGGTGAAGATTGTCACCAGGGTAGTGCATCGATATTGCCTGAAAATATCGCTTATGTGTCACAAGAATCGAATTTATTTTCTGGCACAATTTACGATAATTTAACCTTAGGTTTACCTGCGGTGTCAGAACAAGTGGTGACAGATGCACTACGCGATGCTTGTCTCACAGAGCTAATTTTAGCAAGAGGTTTGCATGGTAGGGTAGAGGAAGGTGGTTGTAATTTCAGTGGCGGAGAACTTCAGCGGCTTGAAATTGCGCGCGCTCTGATCCAATCCACCAAGATATTGATTCTGGATGAGGCTACCTCAGCACTGGATGCGGCGACCGAAGCGACCATCATGCAACATTTGCGTAAACGACAGATCACCATTGTGATGATTGCGCACCGACTTAATTCATTAAAAAATTGCGATTGTATCTATGTGCTGGAACAGGGGCGCATCATCGAACGAGGGGATCATGCTGGTTTATTAGCAAATCAATCCTGCTATTTTGATTTGGTGCACGCTGGTAGGAGGGAAATATGGGTACAATAAAATCGTATTTTTCCAGCGTGATGCCCAAAGACGCACATAAAGTATTAACGCCGACGCAGCGAGCATTACGCTATGTTGCCAGCCATGTCAGGTTAACTAATAAATTAGATGACAAGCATATCAGTCGACTCTCACTGGATAAGATGGACGAACTGCAATCTATTACTGGTCTTATGTTGATACCAGTGGAAGCCACACTATCAAGTATTAATAAACTCTCTTTATTTCCAGTATTAATAAGGTTAAAGGCGCAATCAGAATTATTGGTCTACGACCCGGTGAGTCAGCGTTTGCGCTCAACTGTTGATCTGGGCATGTCAGTTTCTCAACAATCGCTAGGTGAGTTTCAGCTTGAGGCGGCATGGCAATGTATTCCTGCTAGTTTGCCTATTTTTACCAGCCTGACTAGCATGCTGCGCGGCATGTGGAAATTCATGCGCCCTGATTTAGCCTCTGCCTGGTTTTCCATAAAGCTAACGTCATTGATGACGCTGCTGACACCGTTGATGTCAGGTTATCTGTTTAATCATTTTCAGATCTTGCAAGCACAGCACAACACCATCATTTACCTCTGTTTCTTATTGATTTTTTGCAGTGTCAATTTTGCCGTGTTTAATAATGAATTGAAGCTAAAGACAATGAACACCAAATGGCTGGCAATGAGTCTACCCGCGGTCTGGCGGCATTTATTATCCTTGCCATTGCGCGATTTACAGCAATATCAAAGCGGGAGTCTCGCGCAACTCTTGTTCGATTATGAGACTGCGATGGGTAATTTACCGGGTATTATTTTATCGCTGCTAACGCTGGTGATCTCATTGCTAAGTCTCTTTATCTATATGCTGTATTGCCAGCCAGTGCTGGCGCTGATTTTCAGTATGATTTGCCTGGCTGCATTAGGCTGTAAATTATATTTTATGCCGCAACAGACCGCAGTCATGAATAACATGCTAGCAGCGCAATCTACCTTGTCACAGTTCACGACTGAAATGCTCATGCAAATACATAAAATCCGTTCTATTGGCGCTGAATCAGTGATTTATCAACGTTGGGTAAGCCACGTGATTAAAACACAGGCGCACGCGGAAACGTCGATGCGGATTAATTTGAAAATCGTGATGTTAGATTCAGCACTGCCACTTTCCATGATGATAGGTATATTTTTAGTGATGTATGCTTACCCTGCGAGTATTGACACGTATTTGTTATTGCAATTCATGTTATGCGCAGGCCAATTCTACCAGCTATTTGAAAAGCTGGCACTGCAAATTAATAGCATGATGCAAGTATCACCTGCATTGAAACGCATGCAACCCTTCACCGAATCCATCATTGAAGCGTATGACATCAATAAAAGAAAACCATCGTCTCTACAAGGTGCAATCGAATTCAAGCAGGTGTCTCTGCGTATGCCGCAGTCTAAACAGTTCATCCTGGAAGACGTGTCTTTAAGCATTCCAGCAGGAAAAATGGTGGCGATTACTGGTCGCACTGGCGCAGGCAAAACAAGTTTGTTGAGGCTCTTACTGGGATTTGAGTCACCAGAGCACGGTGAAATTAAAATCGATAACATTCCCTTGCAACAGTGGAATAGTCGTGATGTGCGTCAAACCATGGGTGTGGTGTTGCAATCCAGTCAAATTTTTCCGGGGACTATTTATTCCAATATTGCACTTAATCATGCTATTACACACCATCAGGCATGGGAGTTGGCTCAACAAGTGAACCTGGATCAAGACATCGCACATATGCCGATGAAAATGCACACCATTATTTCTGATCATGCTGGAGAATCACTCTCAGGAGGGCAAAAACAAAAAATCCTTCTTGCCCGGGCTTTAGCCGGTAAACCTGGAATTCTATTGCTGGATGAGGCTACCTCGGCATTAGACAATACCAGCCAGGCACACATTAACCGTCATTTACAGCGTCTGGCCATTACACGCTTAGTGGTCGCGCACCGCTATAGCACCATTGCCAGTGCTGACTGGATTATTGTTTTAGATCAGGGACATATTGTCGATCAAGGCTGTTATCAAGACCTGCTAATGCGGGGGCATTTCCAATTGTGATAAAATAGAAGGTAATCAGTCAGGATGACGATTATCATGATTTACTACGTAGCCAGCCTCCTCTTACAAGCTGTTTTACTCTTTCTGCTGGCAACAGTTGTGTTCGATATCGTGCATTTATTGTTGCATCTGTGCTTGAAATCCAAAAGACCCTGGCTCAAGAAAATCGGTAGTCTTCATTTGTCTCACCATCGATTCTTTAATTCCAAATTATCCATTGCAAATGAATATGCAAAATCAAATTTAGTCGCTCATGTTATTTTCGAAAACCTCACGCAGTTACTGGTGATCGTCGCTGGACTTTTATATTTCTCGCCTACGGTTGTTATCATCGCAGCGAGCTTTCAATTATTTTTATTTCTGTTGGTATGCATAAATCACGGCGTCGATCCGCATCATCAAACTTTTGAAAAGTTACCAGCGTATCGCGGTGGTTGGTATGTGACAGCGGAGTATCACGCACTGCATCATCATTATTTATCTGGTTACTACAGTTCTTATATTAAAGCTTTAGATGTGCTGCTGGGTACTGCACATCATCTTGCTAACAAAAATATTGTCATGACTGGCGCCAATGGGGCTTTAGGGTCGTGTCTTAAAAAAATGTTAGAACAAGAAGGTGCGCATGTGACTAGCTTTAAATATCAAGTTGATTATGATTACAGTAACTACACCAAATTAATACCAGCCTTAAAAAAAGCCGATATTTTACTACTTTGTCACGGTAGTAAGTTTCATCAAGCGCAGCAAGCGAATTGCGATTCTTATGTTGCGCTGATTGAGCTTTATAAAAAAGTCCATGAGCGTGAGTTGCTGCCGCCAGAAGTCTGGGCAACTGGTTCTGAAATAGAATGTCACCCCTGTTTTGGCATTGAAAAAATAAAAGTGTATGCAGCCTCTAAGCGCAATTATGCCAAGTTCGCTAGAGACTATTACCGTGATCCAGACTTACAATATCGACATTTGGTGCATTCTTCCTTTATGTCACCAATGGGCCCAGGTTTGATGACTGCGAATTTCGCCGCCTTCGCGACGTTGTTTTTAATTAAACGCGGATTCCGCTATGTGCCAGTCACCTACACTGGTTTTGGTATCCTGAATTATGCACGTTTTTTGCTGAAGGTTTAGTGCCATGACTTTCGAAATTATAGGCGATCATGACCAGCACCAGCTATACTGCGCCGGATCATTTTCCAAGTTTATGACAACTTTTGTTTCGTTGTCTTTTTTAGCAGATCGTTACGATTTATACACGTTGTTGGATGACGAAGATTTTCTCGACCATATCGCCGTGACCGAAGAAGCAAAAGATTTTTTACATTTATTCCAGTTTATTATTGGTAGTCGCTTTACCCTTAGAGATGTTTGCTCGTTTTATAATGGGTTACCTTACACATTTGATATTTTGCCAGCCGAACTGGAGCAGGTAGATCAAGGCCAGCCTTATCGCGGCCATAGTATTTTGTCTGAAAAGTTGTTGCTGGAAAAATGCCGTTCTTGTATTACCATGATTGATCCTAATCACAGTAAGTTTCATTATTCTGAAATAGCTATTATCTTTTTAGGCTATTTCTTGGAAAAAGCCTTCAGCGTGCGCATGGAAGATTTGTATCAGCAATATGTGCTGTCACGCTTTGATTTGCAGGAAAGTCAATTTTCCCGGATCAAGCCCGCGACAGTTTTGGCGCAAGATTTATCTGACAAATATGATTACCCTTCTATCGGCATCGTTGATCACGGCTATTTTTGTTATAGCAACGGCTATTTCACTACCTTGCATGATCAGAAAAAAATGCTGGAACAATTATTGTCTGATCCTATCTTTGCTGCCATGACGGACATGCGTCACGCGCGAGCTGCTTCAAACACCATCATGAATGGTCTTACCGTTGAATTGCGACTAGCTGGTGACGATTTGTTGTTTGGTTATGAAGGTTTGTCATACAGTGGCTGCAATATCTGGGCATATTCTACTAAACAGCAAAAAGGCTATATTACGTTATCCAATGATGAGGATGCAGTCTATCCTTTAATTTACGATCGGTTTGGTTATCAGAAATTTGATAAAAATCCGTCATTCACTCAGGCTATCTATTATCATTTTCTGGAAACGCAGGATTATGATAACGATTATGAACCTACGCCTATACCCGCTGAGTATGTTGGTGATTATCGTCGGGTTGATATTAATGACTCATCATTAAAAATGTTATTTAAGGTAGAGAGTCATACCATTACTATCCGCAATCCAGAGCTGGTTACCTATGATGTTATTTATGACCGTGGCGTTTATCGCATTACGTGCAAGGATCACATGCATGGTATCAAAGTTGGGTTATATCAAGCTAAAAGCGGACGTCGCTATATGATGTTTGATGGTACGCTTTACTATCAATGCTAGCGGTTGTGTTGTCTATATTGTTACTATCTATAAGGCAAGATCACACTCATAACCAAATTCATCAGGTACTTCACGTAATATCACATACAGGGATATCGCTGCACCAAGCGCCAGATAACAGCCAATCACCAAGGGGCTATTCATCTTGGCGACCAACCAGGTATTGATAAGTGGCGAAGTTCCACCCACCAATGCCATCGCAAAATTATATCCAACAGAAATGCCGGTATAACGCGCCGCTGCAGGAAACATTTCCGCCATGGTCACGGGCACGGTCGCTTCTTCAATGCAATAAAAAATCACTAATGGCAGCAGCCACCACCATGAACCGTCATGTTGCAGCATGTAAAAGCAAGGAATACTGCATAACACGTAGCCAAGTGCTGCAATCAACAACATGGGTTTACGTCCAACATAATCAGACAATTTGGCCGCGACCATCACTAAACCAAATGTCATCACGTTATAAACTGTCGCAATTTTCAGCGCAGCAGCTAGCGTATAATGAAAGTATTGGTGTAAGTAAGTGCTCATGAAATCCATTAAGACATAACTGCCGCAAGCCGCGAATATCAAGAGCATAAAGATATGCAGCACTTCTTTTTTATAATGACGAAAGATAACCAGCAAAGGCACCGAGTGTAATTTCGCTTTATCTTGCAAGCTGGCAAACACGGGTGATTCTGCAATATCGCTGCGTAACCATAAGCCGATCAAGCCTAGTATTCCGCCCAATAAAAAGGGAAAGCGCCAGCCGTAGTCGTAGAAAGCACTTTCTGACATCAGGCTAGTAAACAATGCAGCAGTGAGTGTTGCACATAAAATGCCGAAGTTAGACCCATTATTCGTCATGCAACTCGCCAGAGCGCGACGATTTGGTGGCGCCATTTCAGAAAGATAAATCATGCTGCCAGCAAATTCACCGCCTATGCTCAGTCCTTGCAACAGGCGGCAAATGACCAGGCACAGGCCAGCATAAATTCCCCAGTGTTGATAATTGGGGAGTAAAGCAATGGCAATAGTGGGTAATGAAATAAGTAAGATGGAGATTTTTAAGGTAACAGTTCTGCCAAGACGGTCACCCAGATGCCCAAATATAACAGCCCCTAATGGACGAATAAAAAATCCCACCGCAAAAATCATGAAGGTTGATAACATGGCATTCACTTGATTTTGCGCTGGAAAGAAATTATGTGCGATAACCGGGGCGAGAAATAAATAAAGCGTAAAGTCATACCATTCAATGACATTGCCGGTGATGGCGGCGAGAATACTGGATGTGCGCATGGGTATTTTCTTTTAGATGTTCAATAATGCGCGTGATTATATACTAGCGCCCATGAACGACAAATCTTTCTTGTAGCAACTTGAAGGCTGGGCATTGTTAAAAGAATATTTTACCCACCGCGGTCATGTGCGGCTGTCATTCTTGTATTTGTCGCAATGTCCTGAAGTTGGAACGATAGCCAAGATAATTCAAGGCATTAATTGCGTTTGAAATGGATGTGATGGCACTCAGGTATTGTCTGCTGAATCATGCTCTATATTAAATTAATTTACAGGCAATGAAGGAGTTATCGAAGTCATCGCTCTCATCTTCTTCGTCGGAAGAGTCAGCGAGTACGGCAGGTGCGGCGGGCTGCTCCACTAAAACAGCTTCACGCAGCAGATCATTCGTGGTTTTACCGTCGATCATCACCATGTCACGATTAAATGTGGGGCATTGTAATAATATCTTTAATAAGTCATCAGTGTTGAAAAGTGTGTTGTCAGTTTTTACTAGCGCTAAACAAAGCTTTTCCATGTACGCGCATTTTTGATTGAAAGCGTCTGGATTAACAACGGTGAAGTTGAGGTGGGCGAGGCGTATTTCCTGTCGATCCATCACGAAACGCATTTCAGCAGCACCAAGCTTGGAGAGTATGACATAAGCTTCTGAATTATGGGCGAGAAATTCACGCCAACTGAAGTCTGACGCTTCATGACATAAAATATATTTTTGCAGATCTTGCTGCTGGTCTATGGCTTCATGAAACGCGGCATGTGACATGTGCTTCTCAATGGCTGCTGCAACAGCGTTTACCTCAACCCATTTTAGGTCTATTAATTGACGCAATACGTTGAATTGCAGGCTGGTCAAAGCGACATCTAATAATTGATATGAAAACGCAGGATTCGCCTCACGAAATTCCATGTACCAAGGTCTTGCAGCCAGCCGTTTAACGATATTTTCAAATCCATGTTTCACGGCCCAGATGAATAATGCCGCACCATGTTGTTGCAAGTTTAGATCGTCTCTATCCAGTAAATATTCAATTGAAACAGAATCGTTGTATGACATTGCAATGGTGAGTGCGCATTCGCCATTTTTTGCGAGTGCATTTACATCAACTAATTTTTGCGCGATGGTTTTGACGGTGAGTCTAGTGTGTCTTGAATGTATGGTCAGCATTAATATGGTTTGACCATAAATATTAGAAGCATTGAGTGCTGCGGCGTCTTTGCTGTTTGAGGTCAAGTAGAGGTTGAGTGCATCGATATCATCTGATTCGATTGCTTTTGTCAACTTAAATGAAACCCAGTTTTGCTTGCCTTGATTTGGTTGTGATTTGAAGAGGCTGCTCAGCATAATCATAATTCCATTTATAATCATCTTAAAAAAATCATACCCCGATAACGCTTGCCTGACAATCCTAGTCCTGTTATGTTTTGAAAAGCTTATTTTTTAAGAAAAAAGGAATTTTTTTATGGAAGCAAGAAAGAATACTTCTCGTCTTTTTCCCGTTGAAAGTCCATTTGGTGCCATTTGCGCAGAGTTAGATATAAACGGGAATATCATTTTTTCAGCGGCAAATACGACTGAATTTAAATCTAAATATCCAAACCTGGCAAATGAAGAGCCTGGCATTTTACTCAAAGCTAGAGGCAACAAAGCTATGGTGTTGAGTAACGGCTTGAGTTTCGTTCAACCGTTGGATGGCGAACATATCATGCTAGTGGATTTTCTTGTGCGTGGTCCTCACTCCAATGTGTCTTCAATCAACGTAGATGGTGTGATTGACCCTGGTATGATTGCAATCCTCGATCAAAATGATGAAGACATCACCGTCTGTGGTGTGTCAAACACAGGTAAGCGAATATTGGCCTACACGATTGTACAGCCAAAAAGTGCAGGCAAAGGCATTAGAAGAGTTGCCACAGATAAGTCAGCAGATGGGCGTATCGGTTTCACAGTGAGAGAGTTGGATGGTGATGACAAGCGCACCATTACCAATATAACATCTTGCAGACATCACGAAGATGGTTATCGACATATTGTCATTGGCTACAACAATGGCGAAATTGAATTATACAAATTAAAAGCGTCAGATCTCTTAAAAAATATCCCGATAAAAGACTTATTTGTGCTCGAAAAGAAATTGAAGTCTGCGAATGAAGATTATGCAGGTATGTCATTAATGTTAACGGATAATGGACGTCTGGTTGCTTATTCCAGTAAAGCGAAAAAAATCGAAGTATGGGATTTGGCAAAAGCAGGTGTGGCACAGTCACATGAAATCGCGAATGTGGGTGAGTTGAGTCTCTCCCATGATGGGGTTTATCTCGTTGCGCGTGATAACAATCAAGAACATAAACAAGCTGTACAAGTGTATGAATTACCGAATGATGATTCTACCAAGTTACAACACAGCCGATTAGAAACAAAAAACAAAATCGAAAGTGTCGTGGTAGGTCATGAAGGCAGTTTGATCAGCTCGCATTACAATGACCAAGGCGAAATTGTGATGCAAAACGAAGGAAAGATGGATTTGCTGTTACAAGGTAAGATTACTGCTGTTAATTTGGAGCCGACACCAGAGCGTGTTAGCGAAGCGCACAGAACAGGTGGCAAAAATACTAAAAGTATCTTTAGTAAATTTGGTACTTTAAAATTGCATGGTGCGAAGAAGCATGCAGCGCCAGTGCTAGATAAGCCAGTAGTAGTCGAAGCTAAACAGCCAGAGTCTTCTGTGGTCGTTGCAGCTGAACCACCAGTAGTGGTCTCACCATCAGTGGATGCGAATAACAATAACAATGCCGAAGTCCCCAAAGCGGCTGAGACGCCTGCTGTTGTTACAAAACCAGACGATAAAATGGTTGAAGAGAAACTGGAAGCTCTCAAAGAACAACCGCCAGCTGCTGCACCAAAAGCAGAAAAAAATCGTTGGCCATTGTTTAGTATCAGAAAGAAGAAAGAACCAGTTGCTGTGCCAGCAGCTCCCCCCGCTGCAAACGATAATACCGCGCAACCAAAGGATGGGACTATCATGGAAATGAAGTTGAATTAATTCTGCTGTCTCGCAATCATGCCCAATTGTCGTTACAATTGGGCATTCTTTTTTATGATCACGCCACTCACAGGAGCAAATCATGCAAGCTGTTAAATCTATCAACGCGCAACAAGCCAAAGACTGGTTAGATAATCAAGAAGCGGTGATTGTCGATGTGCGTGAACCAGCTGAATATCAGGAAGTTCGCATCGCTGGTTCGGTGCTGATTCCTGTCGGCTCTATCACGTCCGACAAACTACCCGATCTACACAATAAAAAATTAATTATTCATTGCAAGTTAGGTAAGCGCGGCGGCATTGCTTGTGAAAAACTGCTGCAGGAAAATCCCGAGTTGGAAGTTTATAACCTGGAAGGCGGCATTACTGCCTGGATAGATGCGGGTTACGCCGTCAAAAAATAATTACGATGCGCTGAGTTGGTAAATGTCATAGATATCTATGGTTTTCCAATAATGATAAGACTGCAATACCCGTTTCATCTTGGGGTTGATTGAGAAATAGGTGAAGTAATTGAAGTTTTCGCCCAGTAATAGTTTGGTCGTGGCCGTGTTAATCACTATCCATCTGGTTTGATGCGAGATTAAATCTTCTGCGACCTGGTTCATGAAATCTTGGATCTGGTCGTTAGCTTGATGTTTCTCTGCCAGGGTGATTGCCGCGCGCATCCACCAGAAAAAAGGATATCGGCTTTGATGCTCGCTTGAGAGCGCATTAATTAACGGATAGCAATCTGTCATGGTGTTGGCGGAAAAACACAAGACAGAGTGTTTTCCGGGCTGTGCTGCCAGGAAATTTATCAAATCTTGTTTGTATTGCTTCTCATAGCGTAATTGTTTGCCGAATGTGTTTTCGGTAAATGCCAGGATGGGTATATATAGTGCGGTCATCAATACTGCGGTGAACCATACGCTAGTGCGCAGGTTCGCTGGCTCCATGAATTCTGTTATGACGAAACCTATCAAAAACGAAGTGAACGCCAAGGCAGGCAAGGTGTGATAAAACCACATGGTGCGAGTAACTAAAAACGCCAGTGTGGTGCCAATGCTTGCCAGCACCAATACGGTGATGAGTTCTGGATAGCGTGAGTAGCGTATGGTCATGATGCAGGCTGCCGATACACCCACGCAAAACAGGACATGTGGGAACATGAAAATCAATGTCCATGCTTGCGCGATACCATCGAAATAAAATTGATTCACCAGAGGCAATACTATCGTGAAATAGGTGGGACAAAAATAACAAGTGGAGGCGAGATAAAGCACCATCACACTTAATATGACCACGCTTTCTGTTCTAACCCAACCCAAGATGCTACGTTGCTTGTAGATAAAATAGAGTTCGATCAAGACTAACGGCAGCAGGAAATAGGGTTTCATGCAGCAACCTAAGGCTGCAACGATACCTGTTAGTATGGCAATGCCTTTATCAATCCTGATGTGGCTTAACGCGCAGGCGCTGGCAAAGACATACGGCATGAAAAATAAAATATACAGATGCTCACGCTGTCCGAATTGGTTGGAGGGCAAGAATAGCTTGACGAAAATGAATAAGATGAAGCTCGCGGTTTGCAAGAATCGGTCTTGAACGATACGGCGTAAAAAATAAAACGAGGCGCAAACAGAGGCTCCCGCCAGCAGTAAGACATAAAGACGTATGCAAGATGAAATGTCTACCCCGCTGAATTGATGCACCATTAATGGCGGAAGATAAAGGTATAATATCATGGGCGGATTGGTTTCAAAAAAATCGATACCGTATTTGCCGCCGTTTAACATCACATCAGCGATATGAGTGAGGTATTGCACGTCACTGGAGATAAGCAAATTCAATTGTATCAACAGTGCTAAGACTAAGCTTGCAATGAGTAAGACCCAGAACGGCCAGTTAGATTGGTTAGTCATGTCTCATCCGATATATTGAAAATACGCAAGCTGGCTTAACTGTTTGAAAAAGGCAATCGCCACTTTTTTTGTTAGCTTACTGTTGCCATAACGGCGGTCGGCGAAATGAATGGGGACTTCTTTCACTGGTTTGCATCGGCATTTGATCATCATTTCCAACGCGATTTTCCAACCCGAAAGATTGGTCAGCTGGCCGCGTTTTAGGGTGGACTTTTGAATGGCAAAGAAACCGGATAAAGGATCATTCACCGATAATCGTAATAACAATTTTGTGAAATACGCGCAAAGGCGGGAAATTATTTTTCTGCGTAACGGCCACTCTTCTTCGACAGAGCCACCCGCTACATAGCGCGAGCCTATGACCATTTCCGCCTGATTAGTTTGAATGAGTTGTACCATCGCGGGAATGGCATTCACTGGATGGCTTAAGTCTGCATCCATGCTGACCAGTGTTTCATAGCGTGCTTGTTCACAACCCAGCATGACCGAGCGGCTTAAGCTGCGTGTACCGGTATGTACAATCATGCGTGCCCATGGATATTGCTGGCGTAGACTTTCAGTGAGTTCTAGTGAGCCATCGTTGCTTTGGTCATCCACTAAGATGACTTCAAAAGTGGTATCAGCAAAATTGGATCCCGCAAATTGAGCTAGCAGGGCGCTGATATTCTTCACTTCCTTGTAGGTGGGAATGATGATTGAAAAAGGTTGCATGATCCATCCTTGCAAGAGATTCAAGTCTTAACTGTAGCATTTAAAACCACGTGCGTGCTACAGTCTTTGCATTGCATTTTGCTGCTTATGGATGAAATAAGTACATGGCTAAACGTTCATTGCTCGCTCTTCTTTTATTAACCCCTCTTGCAGTGTTTGCTGCTTCGCCTGTCGTGCACCTGAATGTGTCTTATCGGATGGTGCATTATGCCGGTAAAAGTGTGCGCGCAATTGCAATCAATCAGCAAATTCCCGGGCCTGAGCTGCATTTCACAGAAGGTGACCAGGTTACGATTTATGTCACCAATCATCTTGATAAAGAAACAGCGATACATTGGCATGGTTTATTAGTGCCATGGCAAATGGATGGTGTGAAAGGTGTGAGTCAGCAAGGCATACAGCCTGGCGCTACGTTTAAGTATGAGTTTACGCTGCATCAGTCGGGCACGTATTGGTATCATGCACATGCTGGTTTGCAAGAGCAAAGCGGTATGTATGGTGCGTTGGTGATAGACCCGAAAACACCGCCTGCTTATCATTACAACAAAGATTTTACGATAGTATTATCCGACTGGATTAACACGAATCCCGATCAAGTAGAAGCAAATCTAAAAAAATCCGGTGACTATTATGCACCGAATTTTCCCCTGCAAGCTTCATTGATGAAATTTATTCATGATTATGTCAACGCGAGTCCCGCAGAGCGTAAAACCATACTCGATGAATATCATTCCATGCAGCAAACACGTATGGGTCTCTATGATTTCAGTGATGTGGCTTATGATGCATTCATGCTGAATGGCACGACACATGCGAATGCGTGGCGTGGTTTGGTGAAAGTGGGCGATGTGGTGCGCCTGCGTTTTATTGGTGCGGGTGCGGGAACTATTTTTAAAGTGAAGTTGCCTCAGCACGAGATGGAGATGGTGCATGTCGAAGGAAATGATGTGCAGCCATACACCTTGCGTGAATTTAGTATCTCTCCGGGCGAAACCTATGATGTGTTGGTCAAGATAAAAGATAATCAGCCAGTGATTATTTATGCAGAGTCGATTGACACGGTAGGTACTGCAGTCGGTTCGTTGGTAACAATGCCTAATCAATTTGTGAATTATACTGCTGTACAGCCGTTCGCAACGCCGCAACCGGTGATGCGCAACATGATGAAACGTATGATGGGTCAAACGGTTGGTATGGAAGCGATGCCAGATATGCCTGATATGGCCATGATGAATATGTCACATGGCGATCACGCCATGCAAATGGCAACAGAGCCCACATTGCATGGCGATCATTTAGAAAAGCCAACATCAGATATGTACACGACCACGGTTGATACAAAATATAAAAATATTGTGGCTGCCGTTCCTACGAATAATCCGGATAAACCAGTAGCTGATATCATTAATCTGGAATTATTTGGTTACATGGGTCGATATATCTGGATGATTAACGGTGTGCCGGAAGATAAAGCCAAGCCTATCGTGTTGCAGCCCGCTAAACGTTATCGTCTGGTATTCAAGAATAGTTCCATGATGAGTCATCCAATGCACTTGCATGGGCACTGGTTCATTATGCGTAAAGGTAATGGAGCATATGATCCATTATTGCATACGATAGAAGTGCAACCGGGCGCGACTATTACCGCAGATGTGGACACAGATGCCAGTGGGCAGTGGATTTTCCATTGTCATTTGTTGTATCACATGGCTTCTGGTATGACGCGTTATGTTCAATACTCCACGCTGCTGGAATTAAATAAGCGGGAAATCAAACCAGAAAATCAAATTGCGCAGACAGGATTTTATAACCGACCCATTGTGAGAGTAGATGAAGTCAGGCCTTTGGATCACCACTTAATTAATCATCCGATGGCGCATGAAATGCAATATTGGTTCATGAATAAACTGGATCTGAGTGTTAATCCGTTTACGCAATCTGCTGATGTGACATTTAAAGGTTTATACGGCAAAGACTACGACAAGCTGCAACTATTCATGAATGATGCTGAAGTCATTCAAGGCAAAGTGGATAATGCTGACGTGGATATTTTTTACTGGCATCTCATCAGTCAATATTGGGCGATTAAAGGTGGCGCGAATTATTTTTATCGACCAGCGCTAACGCCATATTGGCAGCCTGGTATTGGTATCGAAGGCTTGATGCCTTATTTTATTGAGACTGAAGTTCGCGGCTATTACAAAGATGGTAGTGCTAAGCTGGATGTTGAATTAACGCGTGAGACGCAACTCACAAATAACTTTTTTATTTCGCTCAGTATACGCAGTATTTTAGCGAGTAAAACCGTGGTGAGTGCGCAGTTGGGTAATGGTTTAAATCAAATGCAATATACTATTCAACCTTACTATCGGGTCATGCCGGGTTTGAATATCTTTATGCAGTATGAATATGAGCAAGATTTTGGTGCGTTTAAAAACCTGCGCTTGTCGAATGGTGATGCGGTCACACAAAATCTGGTGACAGCTGGTATCTCCGCATTATTTTAAAATGATGTTGAAATTCAGAGTCTGTGATGTTATCTACGTGACAGGATATCTTATTAAGGACCTGTCATGCGCTCTCATCGAATCAAGTGTCTGGGGCTGGTTGGTGCAATGCTGTTGACACAGCAAACCCTGGCTGCCAATAAAACGGTTCCCGCAGATTTATTAACTGGATGGAATCAACTATCACAAAATTCCATTCGTGCAGATATTGATTATCTAACAGCTGATGCGCGTGAAGGCAGGCTGGCATTAACCAACGGTGATAAGCAAACCATCGATTGGCTAGTGGATCAATTCAAGCAGGCAGGCTTGCAGCCAGCAAACGGTAACAGTTATTT
Source organism: uncultured Coxiellaceae bacterium (assembly GCA_964492045.1). GTDB lineage: Bacteria > Pseudomonadota > Gammaproteobacteria > DSM-16500 > DSM-16500 > Aquicella. The sequence goes on from CAZBHW010000004.1 coordinate 20,228, forward strand.
GCAAACATTTAATGTCATCAGCTTTGTGCCGGATAAAGAGAAAAGCAAAATCACTTTGCTGCGTCGTGGTAAACAACAATCATGGGCGAAGCCGGATATCATGACGGAGTTTAATCATGAGGTAAATATAACAGCTCCTGTGGTGTTTGCAGGGTATGGTATCACCGCGCCTGCGTTAAATTATGATGACTATGCGAATATCGATGTGAAAGGAAAGTTTGTGCTGGTGTTTGAGCATGAGCCGCAGGAGCGTGATCCCAAGTCTATATTCAATGGTACCAGTAACACTATTTATGCGGCTAATCGAGTTAAAATCATTAACGCGCAGCAGCATGGTGCAATTGGTGTATTGATTGCAGCTGAGCCTAATCGTCACCATCCTTCTAACTACGAACGATTTATGCGAATTGGCGGCTCCGTCAATCGTAAACCACCGTTGCCTTCCATGGTGTTGGAAAATGATGTGGTTCAAGTTCCTGTGGTGGTGCTGAATGATAAATCTGCCTCAGCGATTGCTGGTAAACTTAAATTAAGCGCATTGCAAAATGCGATAGACGCAGATTTAAAATCCCATTCGCAGTTGATACCTGATACCAGCATTACGCTGCAAGAACGTGTGCAGTTGAGGCAAATAGCACAAACCAGTAATGTGGTTGGTTTGCTTGAAGGTGATGATAAAGCGTTGCAGCAGGAAACCATTTTAATTTCAGCGCATCATGATCATGATGGTAAAACGGGTAAGCAGATTTGGCATGGTGCAGATGATAATGCGTCTGGAACGGCAGGTGTGCTTGAGTTGGCGAAAGCGATCTCGGCGAATAGCAGTGCTGCTCATGGTTTGAAACCTAAACGCAGTATTTTGTTTGTGGTGTTTGCGGCTGAAGAGAGAGGTTTGCTAGGGTCATACTACATGGCGGCTAATCCTTTGCGCCCACTGGACAAGACACGTGCGGTGATTAATTTTGACATGATAGGTCGCGATGAAAGACAGAGCCTGCAAACTAAAGGCATTATTGCGATACCGGCTGTGACCAATAATCGTTTAAATCTAACGGGTGCGCATTATAGTCCTGACTATGACAAAGTAGTGCGTCAGGAAAACGACTATGTTGGTTTGACGCTGGATGATCGTTTTGAAAATGAAAATGCATTGAATACGTTTTTCCGCAGCGATCATTTCCCGTTTGTGCTGCATAACATTCCTGCGTTCTGGTGGTTTACCGGGTTTCATCCTGATTATCATCATACGACGGACACGGCAGATAAAATTGACTACGAAAAAATGCAAAAGATTTTACGTTTGGCTTATTTGACGACTTACCAGTTTGCGACGATGGATGGTTATCCGGGATTCATTCCCAACCCATCACCGGGGGCGTAATACTGTATTTTTACAGTATGGTTGAGTCATGGGTTGTGAAGTAAACTTTGCGATGAATGAAAAGGAAAGCTAATGAAGAGGCATCACTTATTTAAACTGGCGTTGGTTTGCTTGGTCACGGCTGGGCAAGCGGTATTTGCAGAAACGGCGAATGAATCATTTGCCAAGTTGGCGGATAAATATTTCGATACCGTCTATTTACCGGCAAACCCCTCTGAGGCGGTGCAATTAGGGTATCATCAATATGATAATACGCTGGAGTCATATTCAGAGCACGCAATTAAATCGGAAATTTCACAACTGCAAGCGTTTGGTAAGCTGGTTGAATCTTTTAATCCGGCTCCGCTGGATGTGCAAACGCAAGGCGATCGGGAGCTGGTGTTGAATAATATTCGCAGTGAGTTATTAACGCTGCAAAATATTCGTCCTTATGAAAATAATCCTGATTATTATTCCAGCGGTATTACTAACGCGGCATTCGTTTTAATTTCACGTAATTTTGCCTCACCAGAGGCGCGTTTGCGTTCACTCATCGCGCGCGAAAAACAAATGCCGGCAGTCTTGCTGGAGGCGAAGAAGAATTTACATAACCCGCCAAAAATTTTCACGGATATCGCGTTAGAACAAATGCCGGATATCATCAGCTTTTTTCAACATGATGTGCCAAAAGCATTTGCCCAAGTCACTGACTCGGCATTGAAAAAAGAATTTGCACAAACGAATAACAGTGTAGTGGCAGCGTTACAGTCTTATCAGCAATGGATGCAAGCCGATTTGCTGCCGCGCTCGCATGGTGATTTCCGTATTGGTGCTGATAACTTCCGTAAGAAGCTGCAATACGATGAAATGGTCGATTTGCCGCTGTCACAATTACTCGCAATAGACCGCGCGAACATGAAGCAAAATCAACAGGCTTATCATGCCATCTTAAAAGAGCTGGCATCGGATGGTTCTCCACAGCAAGTGAAAAAATCGTTAGATGCCGATCATCCAGCACCTGATGCTTTGTTGACAGCTTTCTCGTCGACGTTTGATAGCCTGATTGCGTTCATCAACGATAAAAAGATTATTAAAATCCCTACAACAGTGCAGCCGATTATGGAATCTACTCCGCCATTCTTACGCGCCACCACTTTTGCTTCTATGGATACACCCGGACCTTTTGAAAAGAAAGCCACCGAAGCCTTTTTCAATGTGACCTTGCCCGAAAAGAAATGGGATGCAGCCAAAGTGAACGATTACATGGCTTCATTCAATTACCCGGCAATTAAAGCCATTGCGATTCATGAAGCTTATCCGGGTCATTATGTGCAATTTTTATGGATGCATGATGTCAACGACCGTGTGCGTAAAATATTAGGCGCCAGTTCCAATGCGGAAGGTTGGGCGCATTATTGCGAGCAAATGATGCTGGATGAAGGCTATGGTCAATCAGGTGATCCTCGTGAAGCAAAATTACTTCGCCTTGGACAATTGCAGAATGCCTTGCTGCGCAATGCCAGATTTATCGTTGGTATTGAAATGCACACCGGTAAAATGACCACCGATCAAGCGGTCGATTTCTTTGTTAAAGAGGGTTACCAACCCAAAACCAGTGCTGTGATAGAAATGAAACGCGGAACGTCTGATCCCACTTATCTATATTACACACTAGGTAAACTGCAAATTTTAAAGTTACGCCATGATCTGGAAGCAAAAGAGGGCGCTGCTTTCAATCTGGAGAAATTCCATGACGATTTCATGAGCCAAGGGTTTCCGCCAATCAAGATTGTAAGGCGTGCTCTCCTCGGCAATAACACGCCTACATTATAGGTCGCTAAACCAGGAATAGGCTGTCTTTGCACTCAGTGCAATGACGGCCTGATTCCGTCACTAATCACTTCTTGCTTCCTGGCTCAGCAACAAAACACCCTTGTAAGCCTGTCATAACCCCATTAAACTACCTTCCAATCCCCCAACAAACACCCTCGGTGCCGGCTATGCTTTCAAAATACTCATACGAATCCGACATCAGTCCGCTAGTGAAGCTGGCTATCCCAATTACCTTAACTGGTACTATTCAGTCGGCCACCTGGTTTTTTCAAACCTTCTTTTTGTCCCATTTGGGCGCGAAGTCATTAGCGGCGGGTGCGCTAGTCAGTTGGTTGTTTGGCACCATTGCAGTCATTTTGTTTGGGGCGCTAAGTTCCATCAATATTCTGGTTGCACATAAGCATGGTGCAGAAGATCAAGCTGGCATCACTTATGTTGCTAGGGATGGTCTGGTATTGGCCTTGATATTTTCTGTGGTCACGTCTTTATTATTATGGAATATCTCACCTGTGTTTCTTTGGTTGGGCCAATCGCAAGAGGTGGTAGAGATTGCTCGTCCTTATGTGCATGCATTGTGTTACGGCATGCCTGCGATTTACCTACAAATGGCCTTACTGGAAGTGCTCATGGGTTTGGGTAAAGCACGCATCATTTTATTTTTCACAACGCTGACTGTCATTTTTAATGTGATAGTTAGTTATGTATTTATCTTTGGTAAATTTGGTGTTCCGCAAATGAATGTCGCAGGTGCGGGGTGGGGTATGACCATTAGCTACGCACTGGCGTTAGTTGTGTTGCTAGCTTATCTCTCGATGAATAAATCGCTGCGAATTTATTTTAGTCATGCGCATAAATTTAATACGACCTCTTATTTGTGGGAGTTATTTGCCGTTGGTTTTCCCACGGGTTTGATGTATTGCGCGGAAGTTGCTTTCTTTTTTGCATTAACAGTTTGCATGGGCATGTTAGGTACGCAAGAGCAGGCAGCGAATCAAGTCGCGCTACAGTATTTGGGCTTGATGATGTCCACCATGTTTGCCGTCTCACAAGCCATCACCGTGCGTATGGGGCATTTGTTGGGTGCGGGTGATCCAAGCGCAGCGGAAAAAGCTAGCCACATTGGGATTGTGATAGCGCTGATGTTTATCTTATGTGTTGCTGTCATTTATTGGGTCTTTCCTGCCGCTCTGATCTCTATCGACTTCGATATTCATGCGCCACAGAATGCGGAATTAGTGAATGAGATTACAGCGATATTGGCAGTGACGGCTGTGTTTCAAATTGTCGAAACGGTTCGTATCTCATTATTCGGTGCATTGCGTGGGTTAAAAGATACACGCTTTACTTTGCTAGCCTCGATTATCAGCTTTTGGTGTATTGGCTTGCCATTCGGGTATTTGTTTGCAATGAAGCTGGGTCTAGGTGGAACGGGTTATTGGTGGGCGATGGTGATGGGTGCCAGCGTGAGCGTGCTGTTATTACAATGGCGTTTTAGAAAAAAAATGAAGCAGTATTATCTTCTCGAGCATCGCAGTTGATTTTTAAAATGGTTAATTTCATCTCTTAATACATTGATAAAATCAGGCAGCGTTGGCCGTGTGCGATAATCAGCGCAGCGACTGATGGTGAGAAATAAATCTATTGATGGAAATGCTTTCAACACTTCATTAAACAAATGTTCAGATGATCGCGTATAGCTTTCCAGGGTCGCTCCTACCGACCAAACATCTTGCGCGGTGTGTGCAGCTACAACAAAATTAATACGCTCCGGTGCAACGTGTTTATCTTCTTCATTGGCAGGAATAACAAACGGCACAGCCCGTTTATGGCAGCGATAGCTAAAAGCAAAATCTATCAAGATCACCTCATAATCGATCTCATTCTCTTTTTCAAAAGAGATAACCAATATGTTTTTGTCTCGAATATCGCCATGAATGATTTGTTTATCCTGATGTAAATGATTGATCGCTTCTATCATGCGCAGGATCAGTTTAGCTGCTGCCAGTGGCGATGCCATTTTTATGAATTCCTGAGAAGGGTAACTGCCGGGAATGATGGACATCATAAAAGCATAAGAATAGAGAGGTGTATCGCCCTGTTTTTTCTGCAGCAGTTGCATCGCGTATGGCCCGTATTGCGGGTTGGCGAGACAGGTGAATTTATATTCCCGTCGCAATCGTTTGCGAAACGAGGCATAGTTGGTGTTTTCTGGTAACAGGTAGGTGTTACTGAAGGTGGCCGCAGCTGCGTCATTGCTTTTGAAACGTTGCCACACTGGTGAATGCGGTGTTTTCACTAATTTGATTTGTTTGCCTGCTTGATACCACGACACTTTGCCGAAAGCGCCTTCCGCAAGAGTGACGCCATAGTTGAAATCGGTTTTTTCCTGGGTGGTAAGGTCTAGCACCATGACGTGTGAGTTTGTGGTGACGAGTTCTTGGTTTCCATCCATTATAAAGTACATCATGGTTTGTGCAGTGATATGCTGTGCTGCATCTCTATCATAAGGGAAGTTTCTCAAGCCGGCATTTTTTTCAGGCGTCCAGCCTAGCCCGCCTGAGGCAGTGGGAAGGTATAATTGTTTTAGAATGCCGTGTCTGCCATGCTTCACAGCCAGTTCAGCCGGTCCGTTACCCTGATTATCCGTGATAGATAGACTTTGGTGGCGTTCTGTCACCAGCCACGCCAGCACGTCTTCGCGGCCAAACAGGCAGGCTGCTAACACGGGTGTGAGTCCATCATCGGTTCTAGCGGTTAAATATTCATCTGTTAGTCGTAATTGTAGTGTCGCTAGCGATGCATCTTTAATAGACAATATAATTGCTTTGGCAGAAACTTTGTTTCTGTCAGGCAGGCAAGAACCAAAAAAAGCGAGTCCAATTTTTCTTAGCATACGAAAAAATAATTTTGTGAGAGAGATTTTTTTACGATGTTAGACGAAAAATGAAATTTTTCTAGTATTTTGATCTTTATGCAATTGACATCACTACTGTCATGAAGCAAAATTCACGCTCGTTTATGGAGGGGTTCCCGAGCGGTCAAAGGGATCAGACTGTAAATCTGACGGCTTATGCCTTCGAAGGTTCGAATCCTTCCCCCTCCAGGTATGAATTCTTCACGCGGGTGTAGTTCAATGGTAGAACTTCAGCCTTCCAAGCTGATAGCGTGGGTTCGATTCCCATCACCCGCTTTGTGTCAAAAGGTAGTTGCCCACATAGCTCAGTCGGTAGAGCACTTCCTTGGTAAGGAAGAGGTCGACAGTTCGATTCTGTTTGTGGGCTTAACGAATACGTAATAGGAGCTTCAACCATGAGTAAAGCAGTGTTTGAACGTAACAAGCCACACGTCAACGTCGGCACCATTGGTCACGTTGATCATGGCAAGACAACCCTGACAGCAGCGCTGACAGTGATTTTGGCAAAGAAGTTTGGTGGTGAAGCAAGAGCCTACGATCAAATTGATAATGCCCCAGAAGAAAAAGCTCGTGGTATTACCATTGCTACCTCACACGTTGAATATCAATCCGCAAACCGTCACTATGCACACGTCGACTGCCCAGGCCACGCCGACTACGTGAAGAACATGATCACCGGTGCAGCTCAAATGGACGGTGCTATTTTAGTTGTGTCCGCAGCAGACGGCCCAATGCCACAAACTCGCGAACACATTCTGTTGGCACGTCAGGTTGGCGTACCATACATCGTTGTGTACCTGAACAAAGCTGACATGGTAGACGACAAAGAATTATTAGACCTGGTTGAAATGGAAGTCAGAGACTTGCTGAGCCAGTACAAATTCCCAGGCGACAAGACCCCAATCGTGGTTGGAAGCGCACTGAAAGCTCTCGAAGGCGACCAATCAGAAATTGGCGAACCATCTATTTTCAAACTGGTTGAAGTGATGGACGACTACATTCCAATTCCAGAACGTCCAATTGATCAGCCATTCCTGTTACCAATTGAAGACGTATTCTCCATTTCTGGTCGTGGTACTGTTGTTACCGGTCGTGTACAACGCGGTATCGTGAAAGTTGGCGAGGAAATTGAAATTGTTGGTTTGAAACCAACCATTAAGACAATTTGCACAGGCGTTGAAATGTTCCGTAAATTGTTAGACGAAGGCCGTGCAGGTGATAACGTAGGTGTGTTGCTGCGTGGTACGAAGCGTGAAGAAGTTGAACGTGGACAAGTGTTGGCCAAACCTGGCACAATTACACCCCACACCAAGTTCGAAGCTGAAGTGTATGTGTTGTCAAAAGAAGAAGGTGGACGTCATACCCCATTCTTTAAAGGTTACAGACCACAGTTTTACTTCAGAACCACTGACGTAACCGGCGAAGTCCAGTTACCAGATGGCGTTGAGATGGTAATGCCTGGCGATAATATCAAAATGGTTATCAGTCTTATCGCTCCAGTCGCTATGGAAGATGGCTTACGCTTCGCAATCCGCGAAGGTGGCCGTACCGTAGGCGCCGGCGTCGTAGCAAAGATTGTTGAGTAATCGTAGCCCGGACCAACGCGAAGCTTTGATCCGGGAACAACCTACTTAAATATTTAGGTCAGTAGCTCAATTGGCAGAGCGGCGGTCTCCAAAACCGCAGGTTGGGGGTTCGATTCCCTCCTGGCCTGATTAAATTGTGAGAGCAGAGGCGTGAAATCATCAAAGGCAAGCAATAATGTTGTCCTACTAAAGACCGAAGATCCGGCCGAAACACGCCTGGATTGGTTAAAATGGTTGATTTCGCTCATTTTAGTACTTGCCGGATCGATTGGTTATTATTACTATAGCGAAGTTTCTATGCCCGTGAGAACACTGGGCTGGATTGCTGTACTAATTTTGGCCGGCTGGGTTGCGTCAAAAACTAATAAAGGCAAGTTGATCGTCGATTTTTTCAGCGACTCTCAAGCAGAGTTGCGTAAGGTCGTTTGGCCAACTCGTGACGAAGTCAGGCAAACCACGTTAGTGGTTGGTGCCATGGTGATCATTCTCGCTCTAATATTATGGGGCCTGGATGGTACTTTAGTTTGGGCAATTGGTTGGCTGACTGGGCAACGAGGCTAAGAGTGAGTGACGATTCGAGGAATATAAATATGACAACAGATCAGGCAACTTCTAAAAAGCGCTGGTATGTTGTGCACGCCTATTCTGGATTTGAAAAATACGTCATGCAGGCGCTGCGTGAACGCATCCAGTTAGAAGGCTTGAGTGAAAAGTTTGGCGAAATACTTGTTCCTACTGAAGAAGTAGTCGAACTGCGTGGCGGCCAAAAACGAAAAAGCGAACGTAAATTCTTCCCAGGCTATGTCCTGGTTGAAATGGTGATGGATGAAAGTACATGGCACTTGGTGCGTTCTACGCCAAAAGTGTTGGGCTTCATTGGTGGCACGAGCGATAAGCCTGCTCCCATTTCTCCAAAAGAAGCAGAAACAATTCTGCAACGTATGCAAGACAGCAGTGAAAAACCGAAGCCCAAAATCTTGTTTGAAGTGGGTGAAGTGGTTCGCGTTAATGACGGTCCATTTGCCGACTTTAACGGCGTCGTAGAAGAAGTGAACTACGAAAAGAGCAGGCTGCGCGTTGCGGTAATGATCTTCGGTCGTTCTACGCCAGTAGAATTGCAGTTTGATCAAGTAGAAAAAGGTTAATGTTATCAAAGGCGGCAGAGTGTAAACTCTGCTGCCCGGTTTTTTTGTGTTTAACGGGGAGCCTCACGGCGTTTGCACCCACTTAACAGAGGTAAGAAGAATGGCAGCTCCAGCAGCAAAAGGTAAAAAAAAGGTAAAGGGGCTAATCAAGCTCCAGATTACCGGCGGCGCAGCAAATCCAAGTCCGCCAGTCGGTCCTGCATTAGGTCAGCAGGGTGTCAACATTATGGAATTCTGCAAAGCCTTTAACGCGCAGACCCAAACACCTGATAAACAAGGCAAACCACTGCCAGTTATCATTACCGTATATGAAGATAGAAGTTTTACTTTTATCGTAAAAACACCTCCAGCTTCTCACTTAATTAAAGAAGCAGCGAAAATCAAATCTGGCAGCAGCCGTCCAAACACTGAAAAAGTGGGTAAAGTGACGCGTAAGCAACTGGAAGAAATCGCCAAAATCAAAATGGGTGATCTTACTGCAGCTAGCTTAGACGCAGCTGTTCGCACCATGGCTGGCAGTGCACGCAGCATGGGTATTGATGTGGAGGGTGTATAAGATGGCAACTGGTAAAAGATTAAAAGCAAATAAAGCCTTAATTACATCAGGCAAACTCTACACGGCTCAAGAAGCTATTGAATTATGCCAAAAAATGCAAAAAGCAAAATTCGATGAAGGTATGGATTTAGCTGTTAGATTAGGTGTGGATCCGCGTAAAACCAACGAAGCAGTTCGCGGTTCTATCGTATTACCACACGGCACAGGCCGTACCATTCGCGTTGCTGTGTTTACCTCAACGGCGAATACCGAAAAAGCCAAAGCAGCAGGCGCTGATCTCGTTGGTTTAGAAGATCTCGCTGAGCAAGTTAAAGCCGGCAAAATTGAATTCGACATGGTTCTGGCAACCCCAGATGCTATGCGTATTGTCGGTCAATTAGGTCAAGTATTAGGGCCACGCGGTTTAATGCCAAATCCAAAAGATGGCACCGTGACAGCTGATATCGCCACCGCCGTGAAAAATGCCAAGATGGGTCAAGTACGTTACCGTACAGACAAAGCAGGTATTATTCATTGCACTATCGGTAAAGCGAAATTCACCGCCGCTAACCTGATCGAAAACCTGAGTGCAATTCTAGCTGCGCTGAAAAAAGCAAAACCAAGCACAGCTAAAGGTATTTATTTCAAAAAAGTTACCCTATCAACAACCATGGGTCCTGGTATATCGCTAGATATATCAACACTAGGTTTATAGGATTTGTTGATGGGAATGTTTGACGTGGCTTTGCTTATCTGCCAACGCCCGTCAGAGACCGTAGGCGCCAACGCTTAATCAATCAAGCTGGCGCATGAATAATGCGCCAACGTAATTGGCCTACGCAGACGGTGATACCGAAGGATCGGTATTGCTGTAATTTAAATGGCAATGTCCGATTGGAGGTACATGTGGTACTGAAGTTAGAAGACAAAAAGACCATCGTTAATGAGGTCTCCGGCGTTGCAAAGCAAGCACTCTCTCTTGTCGCTGCTGAATACAGTGGAATTCCTGTAGATCAAATCACTGATCTGCGTAAATCCGCTCGTAATGCAAATGTATATATGCGCGTAGTGCGCAATACACTTGCCAGACGCGCACTGGAAGGAACGCAATTTGCATGCATCCAGGAGAAACTGGTAGGTCCGCTGTTGCTGGCATTTTCGAATGAAGATCCAGGCGCTGCGGCACGCTTGATTAGAGATTTTGCAAAAGCTAATGAAAAGCTGAAAGTAACTGCACTGGCAATAGATGGCCAGTTGTTGGGACCAGAAGGCTTAAATCAATTAGCAAACTTGCCAACTCGCGATCAAGCAATTGCTATGTTGATGTCAGTTATGCTCGCACCAGTTACCAAATTCGTGCGTACGCTTAACGAACCTCATGCCAAGTTGGTTAGAACCATCGCAGCTGTCCGTGATCAAAAACAGGCGTCTGCATAAAACTTTTAATTATATAACGTGTTAGTTGGAGTATTTTAAAATGGCCGTAAGCAAAGAAGATATTTTAGAAGCTATATCAAATATGTCCGTGATGGATGTTGTTGAACTGGTTAAGTCCATGGAAGAAAAATTCGGTGTTTCAGCTGCTGCTGTTGCAGTTGCTGCTGCTCCTGCTGCTGGCGGCGCTGCTGCTGCAGAAGAAAAGACCGAATTTAACGTGGTCTTGGCAAAAGCCGGCGACAACAAAATCAACGTGATCAAAGTTGTTCGCGAGATCACCGGTCTTGGCTTGAAAGAAGCTAAAGATCTGGTTGAAGCAGCTCCAAAGCCAGTTAAAGAAGGCGTGGCTAAAGATGTTGCAGCTGATCTCAAGAAGAAGTTGGAAGAAGCAGGAGCCACAGTTGAAGTTAAATAACTTTCACTGTCCTGTTAGTTTTACGATAGAAACAGCCGGTGACTTTAGTCGCCGGCTTTTCGTTCATTTCGCTTTGTAGTTGTTCACGCATACGCAGAGGTATCACACATGGCTTCAACTTACTCATATACTGAGAAGAAGCGGATTCGCAAAGATTTCGGAAAGCTTTTAAGCGCAATTGATGTCCCATCATTGTTAGCAATTCAGACCGATTCATTTAATGAATTTCTTGAATCAGCTACCGACACCGAACAATTGGAATCCAGCGGTTTACATCGTGTATTTTCAGACATTTTCCCAATCACCAGTATTTCTGGTTACGCTGAGCTGCAATATGTGAACTACCGCTTGAGCGAACCGATTTTTGATGTGAAAGAATGTAAAATGCGCGGTTTAACATATGCTGCGCCGTTACGCGTTAAGTTACGTCTGGTTCACTACGATCGTGAAGCAGAAGCAGGTCCAAACAAAGCAATTAAAGACGTTAAAGAACAAGAAGTCTACATGGGTGAAGTCCCATTAATGACAGAACACGGCACCTTTGTGATTAACGGCACCGAACGTGTTGTCGTATCACAGTTGCATCGTTCGCCAGGTGTGTTCTACGAACACGATCGCGGCAAAACCCACTCATCCGGCAAATTATTATTTTCTGCACGCGTGATTCCTTACCGCGGCTCATGGCTGGATTTTGAATTTGATCCAAAAGATTGCATCCACGCACGTATTGATCGCCGTCGCAAACTGCCAGTCACCATTTTATTACGTGCATTAGGTTATACCGTTGAAGAAGTCCTAGAGATGTTCTTCGAAAACAATGTGTATGACATTCAGCAAGATAAACTCATGCTCCACCTCGTACCAGAACGTTTACGTGGTGAAACAGCAGCATTTGAAGTGAAGAAAGCTGGCAAAGTTATCATTGAGAAAGGCCGTCGTATTACCGCACGTCACATTGCACTGTTGGAAAAAGCAGGTATCAAATCACTGGAAGTTCCAGCTGATTATGTCATCGGCAAATCACTGGCTAAAGTAGTGATTAATCCAGAAACCGGCGAAGTGATTGGCAATGCTAACGACATCATCACTGGTGACATTGTTAAGAACATGATTGAAAGCGGCGTTAAGAAATTTGAAGTGTTATACACCAACGATATCGATCGTGGCGGTTACATTTCAGATACCTTACGCATCGATCCAACCACCAATCAACAAGAAGCATTAGTTGAAATTTATCGCATGATGCGCCCAGGTGAACCACCAACTAAAGACGCTTCCGAAGCTTTATTCAAAAATTTATTCTTCACCGCCGAACGTTACGATTTATCCGACGTTGGTCGTATGAAGTTAAACCGTCGCGTAGGCCGCGAAGAAATTTTAGGCCCAGGCACCTTGTCCAAAGAAGATATTGTTGAAGTGTTAAAAACACTGATCAAAATTCGCAATGGCCAGGAAACGATTGACGATATCGATCACCTCGGTAATCGTCGCGTACGCTGCGTCGGTGAAATGACAGAAAACCAATTCCGTATTGGTTTAGTTCGTGTTGAACGCGCTGTCAAAGAAAGATTAAGCTTGCCAGACATTGAAAACACGATGCCGCAAGACATCATCAATGCCAAACCAATTTCTGCAGCAATTAAAGAATTTTTTGGTTCCAGCCAATTGTCACAGTTTATGGACCAAAACAATCCGCTGTCTGAAATTACGCATAAACGCCGCGTTTCAGCATTAGGGCCCGGTGGTTTGTCACGTGAACGCGCAGGCTTCGAAGTCCGCGACGTGCATCCAACACACTACGGCCGTGTTTGCCCAATTGAAACACCTGAAGGCCCAAACATTGGTTTGATCAACTCACTCGCCATTTATTCACGTACCAACAAATATGGTTTCCTCGAAACCCCATATCGCAAAGTCGTGAATGGTAAAGTAACGGACGATGTTGTGTATCTGTCTGCTATTGAAGAAGGCGATTATATCATCGCGCAGGCCAATGCTACCGTCGACGAAAAACGTCGTTTGACGGACTCATTGGTACCTGTCAGACATCGTAATGAATTCACGTTCTCAACTTCTGATCGCGTAGAATTCATGGACGTGTCACCAAAACAAATCGTTTCTGTTGCAGCTGCATTGATTCCCTTCCTTGAACACGATGACGCAAACCGCGCATTGATGGGTTCAAACATGCAACGTCAAGCTGTTCCAACACTGAAAACCGAAAAGCCATTAGTAGGTACCGGCATCGAACACTTAGTCGCAAAAGACTCTGGTGTGACCGTGGTTGCTAAACGTGGTGGTGTCGTCGATTACGTTGACGCTTCCCGTATAGTGGTTCGCGTTGACGATGAAGAAGCAGAACCAGGCAGTACCGGTGTGGACATTTACAACTTGACCAAATACACCCGTACGAACCAAGACACTTGTATTAACCAGCGTCCGCTTGTTTCCATCGGCGATGTGATTCAAAAGCAAGACGTGTTGGCAGACGGTCAATCCACCGACATGGGCGAATTGGCACTCGGACAAAACTTGCTGGTCGCGTTCATGCCGTGGAATGGTTACAACTTCGAAGACTCCATTCTAATTTCAGAACGTGTGGTTCAAGAAGATCGTTTCACCAGTATTCACATTGAAGAATTAACTTGCGTCGCTCGCGACACCAAGTTAGGACCTGAAGAAATTTCTGGCGATATTCCAAATGTCAGCGAAAGCGCGTTATCCAAGTTGGATGAATGCGGTATCGTTTACATTGGCGCCGAAGTGAATTCAGGTGATATTCTGGTTGGTAAAGTGACACCAAAAGGTGAAACGCAATTAACCCCAGAAGAAAAATTATTACGCGCTATCTTCGGTGAAAAAGCTTCAGACGTTAAAGATACCTCCTTACGCGTACCAACAGGTATGGAAGGCACGGTTATCGACGTACAAGTATTCACTCGTGAAGGCGTGAAGAAAGACTCACGTGTACTCGAAATTGAAAAATACGAGTTAGATAAAGTTAAGCGTGACTTGAGCGACGAAATGCGTATTAAAGAAAATGATATTTTCTCACGTATGGAGAAATTATTGTTGAATCGCACAGCTGATGGCGGTCCAAATAAGCTGAAAAAAGGCTCAAAAATCACAAAAGCCTATCTCACTGAAGTGCCACGTGAAAAATGGTTTGAAATCAATCTTAAAGATGCTGTTGCAAGCAAGCAGTTAGAAACTGCAGCGAAACAGATGAAGAAAATCCGTCTGGACTTCGAAAAAGCTTACGACGCAAAACATCAGAAAATTACCCAGAGCGATGATCTTGCTCCAGGCGTATTGAAGATTGTTAAAGTTTATCTCGCTGTAAAACGCCGCGTACAACCTGGCGATAAGATGGCAGGCCGTCATGGTAACAAAGGTGTTATCTCCATGATCGTTCCCGTGGAAGATATGCCATACCTGGCAGATGGTACACCCGTTGATGTGGTGTTAAATCCGCTCGGCGTACCTTCACGTATGAACGTCGGTCAGGTGCTGGAAACACACTTAGGCTGGGCGTCTAAAGAATTGGGTCGCAAGATTGGTAAATTAGTGGAAGCAAATCAGTCTCCACGCAATATCCGCCAGTTCCTGAACTCGATTTATAGCGTAGGCAAACATAAAGAAAATCTGTCGAGTTTGAGTGATGACGAAGTCATGACCTTAGCGAAAAACTTACGTGAAGGCGTTCCATTCGCCACACCTGTGTTCGACGGTGCTTCTGAAGAAGAAATCAAAACCATGCTCACCTTGGCTGATTTACCAGAAACAGGCCAGGCTGAATTAACTGACGGCCGTACCGGCGTGAAATTCGAACGCCCTGTTACCGTTGGTTACATGTATATGATGAAGTTAAACCACTTAGTTGATGACAAGATGCACGCACGTTCTACCGGCTCCTACAGTCTCGTGACTCAGCAGCCATTAGGCGGTAAAGCGCAGTTTGGTGGTCAGCGATTTGGTGAAATGGAAGTCTGGGCACTGCAAGCTTACGGTGCTGCTTACACCTTGCAAGAAATGTTGACCGTCAAGTCAGACGACGTCACCGGCCGTACCAAAATGTACAAGAATATCGTTGATAGCGAGCATTATATGGAATCCACTATGCCGGAAGCCTTTAATGTGTTGATCAAAGAAATTCGGTCGTTAGGTATCAATATTGATTTTGAATAATGGGGGATTACCTTGGAAGACTTACTAAATTTAGTTAAGCCGAAAGGTCAGCCGCAAGAGTTTGATGTAATTCGCATTGGTCTTGCGTCGCCGGACATGATCCGCTCCTGGTCTTTTGGTGAAGTAAAAAAGCCAGAGACAATTAACTATCGTACTTTCAAACCAGAAAGAGACGGTTTGTTCTGCGCCAAGATTTTTGGTCCCATCAAGGACTATGAATGCTTGTGCGGTAAGTACAAACGTTTGAAACATCGTGGTGTGGTTTGCGAAAAATGCGGCGTCGAAGTCACCTTGTCACGGGTACGTCGTGAACGCATGGGCCACATTGAGTTGGCAAGTCCAGTCGCTCACATCTGGTTCTTGCGCTCACTGCCTTCTCGTATCGGTTTGATGCTTGATATGACATTGCGTGATCTCGAACGCGTTCTGTATTTTGAAGCTTATGTCGTGGTTGACCCCGGCATGACACAGCTGGAAAAAGGCCAGTTGCTGTCTGAAGAAGCCTATTACGACGCGATTGAAGAATACGGCGATGAATTCGAAGCCAAGATGGGTGCAGATGCTATTCAAGGTCTGTTACGCGAAATCAATTTGGAAACAGAAATTCCACGTCTGCATGACGAACTGGTTAAAACCACTTCTGATGCTAAACATAAGAAGATTTCCAAACGTCTTAAACTGATGGAAGCGTTCCAACAATCTGGCAATAAACCTGAATGGATGATTCTGACCGTTCTGCCTGTATTGCCACCAGATTTACGTCCATTAGTGCCATTAGATGGCGGCCGTTTTGCGACTTCCGATCTCAACGATTTATATCGTCGCGTGATCAACCGTAACAACCGCTTGAAGCGTTTGCTGGATCTCAACGCACCAGACATCATCGTTCGCAACGAAAAACGTATGCTGCAGGAATCTGTGGATGCGTTACTCGACAACGGTCGTCGTGGTCGTGCAATTACTGGTTCAAACAAGCGTCCGTTGAAATCTTTGGCTGACATGATCAAAGGTAAGCAAGGTCGTTTCCGTCAAAACCTGTTAGGTAAGCGTGTAGACTACTCTGGTCGTTCCGTTATTGTGGTCGGTCCAACTTTAAGACTGCATCAATGCGGTTTACCAAAAAAAATGGCATTGGAATTATTCAAGCCGTTTATCTATAGCCGTCTGCAAATGTTAGGCGCCGCTTCTACCATTAAAGCTGCAAAGAAAATGGTGGAACGTGAAGAGCCGGAAGTATGGGACGTGCTGGAAGAAGTCATTCGCGAACATCCCGTTATGTTAAACCGTGCACCAACCTTGCACCGTCTTGGTATTCAAGCATTTGAACCAACACTGGTTGAAGGTAAAGCTATTCAATTGCACCCGTTAGTTTGTACCGCTTATAACGCGGACTTCGACGGTGACCAAATGGCGGTACACGTACCATTGTCATTAGAATCGCAGCTCGAAGCGCGTTCATTGATGATGTCGACCAATAACGTTTTATCACCAGCAAACGGTGAGCCAATCATTGTGCCAACACAAGACGTGGTTTTAGGTCTTTATTACCTGACCCGTACCCGTGTTAATGCTCGCGGCGAAGGCATGTCTTTTGCCGACGTGGAAGAAGTGCATCGCGCTTATGAAAGCGGCACAGTGGATTTGCATGCCAAGATCAGAGCTCGTATTAAAGAGTATCCTTACGATCCTGCAACTGGCGGCTATGTAGAAAAGATTCGTTTCGTTGAAACGACCGTGGGTCGCTCGATTCTTTCGGAAATTTTACCGAAAGGTTTATCGTTCGATATCGTGAACGTCACGATGACCAAGAAAACTATCTCTAATCTGATTG
Organism: uncultured Coxiellaceae bacterium; assembly: GCA_964492045.1. Taxonomy (GTDB): domain Bacteria; phylum Pseudomonadota; class Gammaproteobacteria; order DSM-16500; family DSM-16500; genus Aquicella. The sequence goes on from CAZBHW010000004.1 coordinate 37,472, forward strand.
ACGCTGCGTATCGTAACGTCGGTCTGAAAGCGACGGTTATTTTCGCGGATCACTTGATGTATACCGGCTTCCATTACGCAACGCGTTCTGGTATTTCCATCGGTGTGAACGATTTGGTTATTCCAAAACGTAAGTCCGGCATTATTGAACAAGCTGAAGATGAAGTGCGTAAGATTCAGGCGCAGTTTGCTTCCGGTCTTGTGACGCAGGGTGAACGTTACAATAAAGTTGTTGATATCTGGTCGCGTACCAACGATCTCGTTGCACAGGCCATGATGGAAGAGCTTTCTTCTGATCAAGTGAAAGATAAAGAAGGTAACAAAGTTAAGCAGGAATCATTCAACTCCATCTACATGATGGCAGACTCGGGCGCTAGAGGTTCTGCAGCCCAGATCAGACAGTTGGCTGGTATGCGTGGTTTGATGACCAAACCAGACGGTACGATTATCGAAACACCGATTACCGCAAACTTCCGCGAAGGCTTAAACGTGTTGCAATACTTTATTTCAACTCACGGTGCTCGTAAGGGTCTCGCCGATACCGCGTTAAAAACCGCAAACTCTGGTTATCTAACCAGAAGATTGGTAGACGTGGCGCAAGATCTCGTGATTACCGAAGAAGATTGCGGAACGGAACAAGGTATTGTTGTCACACCATTAATTGAAGGTGGTGACATCGTTGAACCATTACACGAACGTGTGTTAGGTCGTGTAACAGTAAAAGATATTTATGAGCCAAAATCCGGCGCATTAATCATTCCACAAGGTACTTTGCTGGATGAAACCTGGATTAAGAAACTCGAAGACGTCACGATTGACCAAGTGTTTGTGCGTACGCCTATCACTTGCGAATCACGTTACGGTATTTGTATGGCTTGTTATGGTCGCGATCTCGCGCGTGGTCACCGCGTTAATATCGGCGAAGCAGTGGGTGTTATCGCTGCGCAGTCTATCGGTGAACCCGGTACGCAGCTCACCATGAGAACCTTCCACATCGGTGGTGCGGCATCTCGTACAACTGCTGTGAACAATGTTCAAATCAAATATCCAGGTACCATCAAGCTGCATAACGTGAAGTTGCTGGAAAGAGCGAATGGTAAATTCATTATTATTTCGCGCTCCGGTACCTTAGCCGTACTAGATGAACATGGTCGTGAACGTGAACGTTACAAAGTGCCATACGGCGCCGAGTTAAGCGTGAAAGATGATTCACATGCTACAGCGGGACAAGTGGTGGCAAATTGGGATCCACATAGCCATCCAGTTATCACTGAGGTAGCAGGTCACATCAAGTTTGTTGATATGCATGACGGTATTACCATGAATCGTCAAATCGACGAATTGACTGGTTTGTCCAGTATCGTTATTACCGATCAAAAGCAGCGTAGCTCCAGCGGTAAAGAACTGAAGCCATTGCTGAAATTAGTAGATGATAACGGTGAAGACATCATGATCCCGGGCACCAATCTGGTAGCGCAATACTTCCTGCCAGCAGATGCGATCGTGAATTTTGAAGATGGCGCGAAAGCGAAAGTGGGTGACGTGTTAGCTCGTATCCCACAAGAAACTTCAAAAACACGCGACATCACCGGTGGTTTACCACGTGTTGCCGACTTGTTTGAAGCGCGTCGTCCAAAAGACTCCGCCATTCTGGCCGAAATCTCAGGTATCGTGAGCTTCGGTAAAGAAACAAAAGGTAAGCGTCGTCTCATGATCACCTCCACCAATGGCGATGTTCATGAAGAGCTGATTCCAAAATGGCGTCACATTAACGTGTTCGAAGGTGAGCATGTTGAACGCGGTGAAATCATTGTGGAAGGTCCATATAACCCGCATGATGTATTGCGCCTCTTGGGCGTCAATGCGCTGGCGAACTACCTGGTTAATGAAATTCAGGATGTTTACCGTCTGCAGGGTGTGAAGATCAACGATAAGCATATTGAGGTCATCATTCGTCAAATGTTGCGTAAAATCAACGTTGCAGACGCAGGTGATAGTAACTTTATTAAGGGTGAACAAGTCGAGTTTAGCCAGTTGCGTGAAGTTAACAAAAAGCTGGCAAAAGATGGTAAGATTACCGTCCGGTATGAACCCATCCTGCTCGGTATCACCAAGGCTTCGTTGTCGACAGAGTCCTTTATGTCTGCAGCCTCGTTCCAGGAAACCACTCGTGTGTTAACTGAAGCGGCTGTGAGCGGCAAATCGGATGAGTTAAGAGGCTTGAAAGAAAACGTAATTGTCGGACGTCTCATCCCGGCAGGTACGGGTTTTGCATACCATGCGGAACGTAGAACAATGGTTCCAATTCAGGGTCATGTGAACAAAATTAGCGTTGAGAAAGTGAAAGAGTAAGACTTTCTAGGTCATAACCCCCTCGCAAAAGAGGGGGGTGGCCAAGAATCTAAAAATAATAACCAATAAGTCCTTGACATAAAAGGTTATGCTTTTTTAGAATCGCGCCTCTCCTATTTAATTAGTGAGAAGACACGCGCGATATTATTTTGCTCAAAACTTGGTTATTGATCAGCGCGAATGGGGTAGAAGTTTAATTTTATCAATTAGTTATAGAGAATAGATGTTGGAGAAGAGAGTAGATGCCAACGATTAACCAGTTAGTAAGGTCTGGAAGACAACCAAAGGAATTTAAATCCAAGGTTCCAGCGTTAGCCAGATGTCCGCTAAAACGCGGCGTTTGTACGCGTGTATACACCACCACCCCAAAAAAGCCGAACTCGGCATTGCGTAAGGTGGCTCGTGTGCGTTTAACCAATAAATTTGAAGTCACCGCCTATATTCCAGGCGAAGGCCACAACTTGCAGGAACACTCTGTCGTCATGATTCGTGGCGGTCGTGTAAAAGACTTGCCAGGTGTGCGTTACCACATCGTCCGCGGTGTATTAGATACCGGTGGCGTTGAAGGTAGAAAGAAAGGCAGATCCAAGTACGGTTCCAAGAAACCAAAGCAATAAATTTAAGGTAGGACATTAAGATGCCAAGAAGAAAAGCCGCGATAAAAAGAGAAATCTTGCCAGATCCAATGTTTGGCAGTGAAGAAATCGCAAAATTTATCAATATCGTCATGCGCAGCGGTAAGAAATCTATCGCTGAGCGTATTGTTTATGATGCACTGCGCCAGTTAACAGATCGTTTGAAGAAAGATGAAAAGTCCGATGACGACAAAGGTGGCAAGGGCGGTAAATCTAGCGGCGGTAAAGTTTCTCATGGCAGCTCTGCTCATGCACACGCTGCGCAAACAGCTCCACACGCTCATGATAAAGCAGCAGACAACTTACACCGTGCATTAACCACTGTTGCTCCAACTGTCGAAGTGAAGTCACGTCGCGTTGGTGGTGCAACGTATCAGGTGCCAATTGAAGTTGCTGGCGATCGTGGTGTTGCTCTTGCGATGCGTTGGGTTGTCGATGCAGCAAAGAAAAGATCCGAGAAAACAATGGCACTTCGTTTAGCGGCTGAATTATATGACGCTTACATGAACCGTGGTGCTGCAATTAAAACACGCGATGACGTTCATCGTATGGCGAAGGCAAACCAAGCGTTTGCTCATTATCGTTGGTAAACAGGAGCTAAACCGTGCCTCGCACTACACCAATAGAAAGATATAGAAATATAGGAATTATGGCGCACATTGACGCCGGTAAAACCACTACGACTGAACGTATTCTGTTTTACACTGGTGTGTCACATAAAATGGGTGAAGTCCATGATGGCGCAGCCACCATGGATTGGATGCCACAAGAACAAGAACGCGGTATTACCATTACCTCAGCTGCAACTACCTGCTTCTGGGAGGGTATGGCTAAGCAATTCCCGCAACATCGCTTCAATATTATCGATACCCCAGGACACGTAGACTTCACCATTGAAGTTGAACGTTCACTGCGCGTACTCGATGGTGCATGTGCAGTATTCTGTGCTGTAGGTGGTGTAGAGCCACAATCCGAAACAGTTTGGAGACAAGCTGTTCGTTATGGCGTTCCACGTCTTGGTTTCGTGAATAAGATGGATAGAACTGGTGCAAACTTCTTGCGTGTCGTTGGCCAGGTGCGCAGCAAGTTAGGCGCAAACGCTGTACCAATCCAGTTACCAATTGGAGCCGAAGAGAATTTCGAAGGCGTTGTTGATCTCGTCAAAATGAAAGCCATTTATTGGAACCAAACCAATCAAGGTGTGACATTTGAAGAGCGTGATATTCCTGCAGAAATGGTCGACGAATGCAAAAAGTATCGTGATCAAATGGTTGAAGCTGCTGCAGAAGCAAGCGAAGACCTGATGAATAAATATCTGGAAACTGGCACATTGGCTCCAGAAGAAATCAAGAAAGGTTTACGCGCACGTACATTAAATAATGAAATCGTGCCTATGCTTTGCGGTTCAGCGTTTAAGAACAAAGGTGTGCAGGCTATGTTGGATGCTGTGGTGGAATATTTACCATCACCAATCGATGTTCCTGCTGTTAAAGGTCAGTTGAATGATGCCGCAGCAACCCCAGCGGAACGTCATCCATCTGATGAAGAGCCATTCTCCGCACTGGCATTCAAAATTGCTACCGACCCATACGTTGGTACACTCACCTACATTCGCGTGTACTCTGGCGTATTAAAGTCTGGTGACAGTGTTTATAACCCAATTAAAGACCGCGAAGAAAGAATTGGTCGTTTGCTACAGATGCATGCTAACGAACGTACAGAAATTAAAGAAGTTCGTGCAGGTGACATCGGTGCAGCGGTTGGTTTGAAGAAAGTTACCACTGGCGACACATTAACCGATCCAGACAAGATTATTATTCTGGAAAAGATGGTGTTCCCAGAACCAGTTATCTCGGTTGCTGTAGAACCAAAAACCAAAGCAGACCAAGAAAAAATGGGTATTGCGCTTGGCAAATTAGCTCAAGAAGATCCATCATTCCGTGTACACACTGATGAAGAATCAGGTCAAACCATTATTTCCGGTATGGGTGAACTTCACCTTGAAATTCTGGTAGATCGTATGAAGCGTGAGTTTGGTGTAGAAGCAAACGTTGGTAAGCCACAAGTTGCTTATCGCGAAACCATTCGCACTTCAATCGAACAAGAAGGTAAGTATGTACGTCAGTCCGGTGGCCGCGGTCAATATGGTCACGTTTGGATTAAGATCGAACCACAAGAAGCTGGCAAAGGTTATGCATTTGAAAATGCAATCGTCGGCGGTGTGATTCCACGTGAATACGTACCAGCTGTTGATAAAGGTATCCAGGAACAAATGCAAAATGGTGTTATAGCTGGTTATCCAGTCGTTGACGTCAAAGTCACACTTTATGATGGTTCATACCATGATGTTGACTCTAATGAAATGGCATTTAAGATTGCTGGTTCTATGGCCTTCAAAGAAGGTGCAAAGAAAGCTAAACCAGTTATTCTTGAGCCAGTCATGAAAGTAGAAGCAGTGACACCAGAAGAGTTCATGGGTGATGTCATGGGCGATCTCAATAGACGCCGCGGTATCCTTCAAGGTATCGATGATTCACCATCGGGCAAGCTGATTCACGCAGAAGTTCCATTATCTGAAATGTTTGGCTATGCAACTGACTTACGTTCCATGACGCAAGGTCGTGCAACCTATACGATGGAATTTTCCAAATATAGTGAAGTGCCAAACAATATTGCAGAACAAATTATTGATAAAAGTAATAAATAACCTCCGGGTTGATAATTAGAGGAAATATCCATGAGTAAAGCAGTGTTTGAACGTAACAAGCCGCACGTCAATGTCGGCACCATCGGTCACGTTGACCATGGTAAGACAACCCTGACAGCAGCGCTGACAGTGATTCTGGCAAAGAAATTTGGTGGTGAAGCAAGAGCTTACGACCAAATTGACAATGCTCCTGAAGAAAAGGCTCGCGGTATTACGATTGCAACATCGCATGTCGAATATCAATCTGCAAATCGTCACTATGCACACGTCGATTGCCCAGGCCACGCCGACTACGTGAAGAACATGATCACCGGTGCAGCTCAAATGGACGGTGCTATTTTAGTTGTGTCCGCAGCAGACGGCCCAATGCCACAAACTCGCGAACACATTCTGTTGGCACGTCAGGTTGGCGTACCATACATCGTTGTGTACCTGAACAAAGCTGACATGGTAGACGACAAAGAATTATTAGACCTGGTTGAAATGGAAGTCAGAGACTTGCTGAGCCAGTACAAATTCCCAGGCGACAAGACCCCAATCGTGGTTGGAAGCGCACTGAAAGCTCTCGAAGGCGACCAATCAGAAATTGGCGAACCATCTATTTTCAAACTGGTTGAAGTGATGGACGACTACATTCCAATTCCAGAACGTCCAATTGATCAGCCATTCCTGTTACCAATTGAAGACGTATTCTCCATTTCTGGTCGTGGTACTGTTGTTACCGGTCGTGTACAACGCGGTATCGTGAAAGTTGGCGAGGAAATTGAAATTGTTGGTTTGAAACCAACCATTAAGACAATTTGCACAGGCGTTGAAATGTTCCGTAAATTGTTAGACGAAGGCCGTGCAGGTGATAACGTAGGTGTGTTGCTGCGTGGTACGAAGCGTGAAGAAGTTGAACGTGGACAAGTGTTGGCCAAACCTGGCACAATTACACCCCACACCAAGTTCGAAGCTGAAGTGTATGTGTTGTCAAAAGAAGAAGGTGGACGTCATACCCCATTCTTTAAAGGTTACAGACCACAGTTTTACTTCAGAACCACTGACGTAACCGGCGAAGTCCAGTTACCAGATGGCGTTGAGATGGTAATGCCTGGCGATAATATCAAAATGGTTATCAGCCTTATCGCTCCAGTGGCAATGGAAGATGGTTTGCGCTTCGCAATCCGTGAGGGCGGCCGTACGGTCGGTGCTGGTGTCGTAGCTAAAATAGTCGAGTAATCAACATGGCCATTGGAAGAAAAAGTCAGAGAATTAGAATTCGGTTAAAGTCTTTTGACCACCGATTGATCGACAGATCAACAAAGGAAATCGTAGAAACAGCGAAACGGACCGGCGCACAAGTGCGCGGTCCAATTCCGCTGCCAACACGCATTGAACGTCATACAATTTGTATTGCTCCAAACGGCGATAAAGATGCCCGCGATCAATACGAATTGCGTACCCATAAACGTGTGGTCGATATTAATCGTCCAACGGATAAGACAATTGATGCATTAATGAAACTGGATCTAGCTGCAGGCGTAGACGTTCAAATTAGCGTTGATGCTGAAAGTTAATTGTAACAATGATGCCTAAAGAGGCGATAAAAATGACAATAGGTTTGCTTGGAAAAAAATGTGGAATGACTCGTGTATTTGCTGAAGACGGTACTTCTGTAGCCGTAACAGTAATCGAGGTACTTCCAAACCGTATTTCTCAGATCAAAACAACTGATAATGACGGCTATAATGCAATACAAATTACAACGGGCAGCCGTAAGGCTCACCGTGTGAGCAAGGCAGAAGCTGGCCACTTTGCGAAAGCAGGTGTTCTACCAGGTGCTGGTACTTGCGAATTCACCGTAGAAGACGCTAATGAATTAGCTAATTTTGCAGTGGGTAATGAAATTAAAGTCGATCGCTTTAGCGAAGGCCAATATGTAGATGTCACCGGAACCAGTAAGGGTAAAGGTTTTGCTGGTACCATCAAGCGCCATCACTTCCGTGGTCAAGACAACACACACGGTAACTCACGCTCGCACCGCGTACCAGGCTCTATTGGCCAACGCCAATCACCAGGTAAAGTTTTCAAAGGTAAGAAGATGTGCGGACATTTAGGTGACGTTCGTAGAACAATTATGTCCCAGCCAATTATGCGTGTAGATGCTGAACGTAACCTGATTTTAGTTAGAGGCGGCGTACCAGGTGCAGAAAATGGTTATGTCATTATCCGTCCAGCTGTCAAAGTCACTGATAAAGCAGCAAGTGCGTAGGAGAAGGTTATGGAACTAAAATATATTAATTCTAAAAAATCACTTGAACTTGCTGATGCAGTATTTGCAACTGAGTTTAATGAATCATTAATTCATCAAGTTGTAACAGCTTACATGGCCGCTAGTCGTGCAGGTACCAAAGCACAAAAAACCAGATCTGAAGTAAGCGGTGGTGGTGCAAAGCCATTCCGTCAAAAAGGAACAGGTCAAGCTCGTGCTGGTACAATCCGCAGTCCAATTTGGCGTAAAGGTGGTACCACTTTTGCTGCTAAACCACGCTGCTACAAGCAGAAAGTTAACCGTAAAATGTATCAAGGTGCACTGCGTTCTATTCTTTCTGAACTGATTCGTCAGGATAGACTCGCTGTCGTTGATTCTTTTCAGGTAGATGCTCCTAAAACTAAACAGGTTCTCGTTAAACTTGATCAGTTAAAACTGACTGGTAATGTGTTAATCGTGACTGAGAACGTTGATGAAAACTTGTATCTGGCGACACGTAACATTCCTAATGTTGCATTACTTGACGCCAATGCAACGGCAATGGATCCAGTGACATTAGTACGCGCTGATAAAGTAGTTATCACTGAAGCAGCTATCAAAGAATTAGAGGAGTTGCTGAAATGAAGAATCAGGAACGTTTATTAGAAATTCTTTTATCTCCGTATGTTTCTGAAAAAGCAACTATCGGCATGGAAAAGAACAATGTTTATGTGTTTCAGGTAGCTGCAACTGCAACCAAACCTGAAGTAAAAGATGCCGTTGAATCACTTTTCAATACAAAAGTTAACAGCGTACGCATAACAAACGTGAAATCAAAAACTAAAATGTTTCGTGGTCATGAAGGCAAACGTAAAGGCTGGAAAAAAGCATACGTTACCCTGCAAGCAGATCAGAAACTTGAAATGGCAGGAGCGCAGTAATGGCTATTGAAAAACAGTCTCCGACATCACCTGGCAAACGCTTTGTTATCAAAGTAGTGGGCAATAATTTACATAAAGGTGAACCACACCAAGCATTAGTACAAAAGAAGTCTAAATCAGGTGGTCGTAACAACTTAGGTCGTATTACCTGCAGACACATTGGTGGTGGCCACAAGCAAAAGTATCGCGTCATCGATTTCAAACGCGATAAAGATGGTATTCCAGCCAAGGTTGAACGTTTGGAATATGATCCAAACCGTAGTGCATTTATCGCATTGCTTGTTTATGCCGACGGCGAAAAGCGTTATATTATTGCCCCGAAAGGCGTACAAGCAGGTGATGAGCTGATTTCTGGCAAGAACTCGCCAATTAAAGCGGGCAACTGTCTGCCATTGTCGAGTATCCCAGTAGGTTCAACCATTCACTGCGTTGAAATGAAAATCGGCGAAGGCGCAAAAATAGCTCGCAGTGCTGGTGCATCTGCTCAGCTAATCGCTCGCGAAGGTGTTTATGCTAGTGTGCGTTTGAAATCAGGCCACACACACATGATTCTAGCTGACTGCAAAGCTGTTGTTGGCGAAGTCAGTAACTCCGAGCACAACCTGCGTTCTTTAGGAAAAGCAGGTGCAAAGCGTCATCGTGGTGTGCGTCCGACAGTCAGAGGTACAGCAATGAACCCGATTGATCACCCGCACGGTGGTGGTGAAGGTAGAACAAAAGGTGGTCGTCATCCTGTGTCACCATGGGGTGTGCCAACCAAGGGTTACAAGACCCGTAAAAATAAACGTACGGCTAGATTCATTAGTCGTGCAAAGGATAAAAATAATTAATTAATTTAAGTAGAGGTGCCAGCGTGCCACGTTCAATTAAAAAAGGACCATATGTAGACCATCACCTGATTGAAAAGGTGGAAAAGGCCGTTGCTAAAAATGATAAGCGACCAATCAAAACTTGGTCACGTAGATCAATGGTGTTACCAGAAATGGTTGGACTAACGATTGCAATTCACAACGGTAGGCTGCATGTTCCTGTTTATATCACTGAAAACATGGTCGGATATAAACTTGGCGAATTTGCTGCTACACGTACCTTCCGCGGTCACTCCAGTGACAAGAAAGCGAAAGGTGCAGACGAGAAACCATCAGAGTAAGAGGATTAGAGAATGGAAGTTGCAGCAAAACTAAAATTTGCAAGATTATCACCGCAGAAATGCAGATTGGTTTGCGACCAAATTCGTGGTCTGCCAATTGAACGTGCGCTTGATCTCTTGAAATTCAGCCCAAAAAGAACGGCTGCTGTTATTTTGAAAGTATTAAATTCTGCTATTGCAAATGCAGAACATAATCATGGCGCAGATATTGACGAGTTGCGCGTTGCCAGCGTCTTCGCGGACCAAGGCCCAACTTACAAGCGCATGCAGGCAAAGGCAAAAGGTCGTGGTTCACGTATCTCTAGGCCAACATGCCATATCACTGTTGTAGTATCGGATCAGGAGAAACGCTAATGGGTCAGAAAGTTAATCCAGTTGGCATACGTTTAGGTATTGTTAAAGAGTGGGCTTCCAGATGGTATGCCTCATCAAAAGAATTTTCTGACACTTTATGTGCTGATCTTAAAGTAAGAGATTTCTTACGCGGTAAATTAGCGCAAGCAGGTATTAGTCGCATTCAAATCGATAGGCCAGCTCGCAATGCACGTGTAACTGTTTACACTGCACGTCCAGGCGTGATTATCGGCAAAAGCGGCAAAGAAGTCGAAACGCTGCGTGATGATGTAAGCAAAATCGTTAACGTTCCAGTTCATATCAGTATTGAAGAAGTTCGCAAACCTGAATTAGATGCAAAACTGGTTGCTGATTCAGTAGCTCAACAATTAGAAAGACGTATCATGTTCCGCCGTGCAATGAAGCGTGCTGTAACAACAGCTCTGCGTTCAGGCGCATTGGGAATCAAGATCAGTGTCAGTGGTAGATTAGGTGGTGCTGAAATCGCACGTACCGAATGGTATCGTGAAGGTCGCGTACCTCTCCAAACCTTCCGCGCGGATATTGATTATGCATTATCAGAAGCCTATACGACTTATGGCGTCATTGGCGTGAAAGTGTGGATTTTCAAAGGTGAAGTGATTGGCGATAAAGCGGGACAGGCAACGACAGAGCAACCTGTTACCGAAAAAACAGGCAAGCAGGAGAAGTAATCAATGTCAATGATGCAGCCAAAAAGAACAAAATATCGCAAGCAATTTAAAGGCCGCAACAATGGTAAAGCAACACGCGGCAACAAAGTAAGCTTCGGCGATTTTGGTATTAAATCGACAGAGAACGGTTTAATTACCGCAAGACAGCTTGAAGCGGCTCGTGTTGCATTGTCGCGTCATATCAAGCGTGGTGGTCAAGTATGGATTCGCGTGTTTCCAGACAAACCAATTACCAAAAAGCCTTTAGAAGTTCGTCAAGGTTCCGGTAAAGGTAACGTAGAATACTGGGCGGCAAAAGTTCAAGCCGGCTCCATGTTGCTTGAAATTGGTGGTGTAGATGAAGCAGTTGCAAGAGAAGCATTAACCTTGGCTGCATCAAAACTACCACTGAGAACTCAATTTATAGTGCGGACGATAATGTAATGAAAGCAAAAGAACTGTTAGGTAAAAGCGTGGAAGAATTGAGAGCAGAGTTATTAGCGCTGCTGAAAGAACAATTCAATTTACGCATGCAAAAAGGTGCTGGCCAGTTAGCTAAGCCAGGTTTATTGAAGAACGTAAGACGCGGTATTGCCCGTATTAAGACCGTCCTTTCACAAAAAGGTACTAATGTATGAGCGAAGTAAAAGCGACTGAACAAACCAAACAAGTCAGCCACATTATCGGTCAAGTAGTTAGCAACAAAATGAATAAGACGATAGTGGTGCAGATTGAACGTAAAGTTAAACATCCAATCTATGGAAAATACGTTAAACGTACTTCCAAAATGTATGTACATGATGAAGAAAACTCATCACGTGTGGGCGATCTGGTTCGTATCCAACAGACCCGTCCGTTATCCAAAACCAAGCGATGGAAGCTGGTTGAGATCGTAAAGAGACAAGAGCAAGAATAAGCCATTGAATTATGACCTTATTATTGACGTCAGGCAGACAAAATAATTGGTTGATGACTTTTATTTTTGAATAAACATGATAATATGGCGAGCTCGTAAAAGCTCGCTTAGGTAAGTTGGAGTAAAGCATGATCCAGATGCAATCAATGCTCGATGTGGCTGATAACAGCGGTGCACGTCGTGTCATGTGTATAAAGGTGCTGGGCGGAAGTAAACGACGTTACGCTGCTGTAGGTGACGTTATTAAGGTTTCTGTTAAAGAAGCTATTCCCCGTGGCAAGGTAAAAAAAGGCGAAGTCTTAAACGCTGTTATCGTCAGGACAAAGAATGGCATTCTCCGTGCAGACGGCTCAAAAATCCGTTTTGATGACAATGCTGTCGTGTTATTAAACGCGCAAGGCCAATTAATTGGTACTCGTGTATTTGGACCAGTGACACGTGAATTACGTGGCGATAACTTTATGAAAATCATATCGTTAGCCCCAGAAGTACTATAAGCGGCTAATTATATAGAGCGAGATAAGCATGAATACGATAAGAAAAGGCGATCAAGTAATTGTTATCGCAGGCAAACATAAAGGCCATATTGGAGCCGTGGTTTCTATCCTCACAGGTGAAGATAGACTGCTGGTTGAAGGCGTAGACGGTAAAAAAGCCGTTAAACCTAATCCAAATGCTAATGAAGAAGGCGGCATTAAAACAAAACTAATGCCAATCCATCGTTCAAATGTAATGGTTTACGATGGCAAAAAGGGGAGCCGGGTCGGAATCCGGGTTCAAAAAGATGGTCAACGTACTCGTTACTTTAAATCGAACAACGAACTAGTTGACGTAAAATAGTAAAAAGGTGTTGTTATGCCAAGACTGTCAGAAATGTATAAAAAAGAAATTGTTCCCAAGTTGCTGAAAGGCCTTGGTTACACTTCCATCATGCAAGTTCCAAAGATTACAAAAATAACTGTGAATATGGGTGTAGGCGAAGCTGCAGTAGATAAAAAAGTACTGACAAATGCAATCGCAGAACTAGAAAAATTGACCGGCCAAAAAGCCGTTCAGACGCTGTCACGTAAATCAATCGCAGGTTTTAAAATTCGCGAAGGTTGGCCTATCGGTTGCAAAGTAACATTACGTCGCGACAAGATGTATGAATTCCTGGACAGATTGATCACTATCGCGTTACCACGTGTTCGTGACTTCCGTGGAATCAGCGCCAAATCATTCGACGGTCGTGGAAATTATAGTTTAGGCATTAAAGAGCAAATCGTATTCCCGGAAATTGAATACGATAAAATTGATGCAATCAGAGGTATGGATATCACTATTACTACTTCTGCTAAAACAAACAAAGAAGCCTTTGCTCTCTTGAAGGCGTTCAATTTCCCCTTTAAAGAGAAAGAAGTGAGCTAATAAATATGGCAAAAATATCGGTAGTTAATCGTAACGAAAATCGCAAAAAACTACACGCCCGTTTGAAAGACAAACGTGCCAAGTTAAAACGTACAATCATAGATTTGAAAGTTAGCGACGACGAAAAGATGGCAGCAGTTGTAGCACTGCAAAAAATGCCGCGTGATTCTAGCGGTTCACGTCGTCGCAATCGTTGCAAACTTTGTGGTAGACCACGCGCGTACAACAGATTAACCGGTCTGTGCCGTCTACATATGCGTCTTGCTACGATTAATGGTATGGTCCCTGGCCTGCATAAAGCCAGCTGGTAATTAACGAATACAGAGGTACAACAAGATGTCAATGCAAGATCCAGTCGCAGATTTGCTTACCAGAGTCAGGAATGCCCAAGCCATGGCCATTCGTGAAGTGGTATTGCCATATTCATTTATTAAAAATGAAATTTTGCGCGTTCTTTTGGATGAAGGGTTCATCAATAAATATGATGTCATTACAGATGGTGCAAAAAAAGATTTGAAAATTGATCTTAAATATTATCAAGGTCGCCCGGTTATCGAACGTATCAAAAGAGTCAGCCGACCAGCCTTACGTGTTTACAGATCTAGCCGTGATTTGCCACAAATTCGTGGTGGTTTAGGTATTGCAATCATTTCAACTCCAAAAGGGGTTATGACTGATAAGGCAGCTCGCGCCCAGAACGTTGGCGGCGAAGTGCTGTGCACTGTAGAGTAGGAGTAGGAATATATGCCAGCTATTAGAACATCTCGAATTGGACGCAAACCAATCACAGTTCCGAAAGGCGTTGATGTCAAGATTCAAGGTGACCACCTTTCAGTAAAAGGTCCAAAAGGCTTAATTACAGTAAACTTGCACCCATATGTCAAAGTCACTTTGGCTGATGGCATTATCAGCGTCGCACCTGATGCAGATGTAAGAAAGAACATCACTGGAAAGAAAATCAAGCTTTTCCGCTCCATACCAGGAACGATTAGAGCCAATATTAATAACGGTATTATCGGTGTAACTGATGGCTATGAATGTAGCATGACATTGGTAGGTGTAGGTTACAGAGCGCAAGCAAAAGGTAAAACTGTTGGCTTAAGCTTAGGCTTTTCTCACCCGACAAACTACGATTTGTCAGAAGGTGTAACAGCTGAAACACCAGAACAAACCAAGCTCAGCATTAAAGGTTCAGACAAAGTTAAAGTTGGACAAGATGCTGCAAAGATCAGAGCTATTCGTCCGCCAGAACCATACAAGGGTAAAGGTGTTCGATATACCAAAGAACAGGTCATGATCAAAGAAACCAAGAAAAAGTAATTAGGATAGGTAGCTATCAATGAATAAGAGAGAATCAAGATTACGTAGAGCAAAACGTACACGTGCAAGAATTAAAGCACTTGAAGCGCAACGTCTTTGTGTTAACAAGACGGGTCAGCACATGTACGCACAAATCACCACATCAAATGGTGATAAGACATTAGCTTGCGCATCCACCTTGGACAAAGAATTGAAAGATAAATTGAAAGTCACAAGTAATGCAGAAGCTGCAAAAGAAGTTGGTAAACTGATTGCTAAGCGTGCCCTTGCTGCTGGAATTAAGGCAGTTGCATTTGATCGTTCTGGTTTCTCATACCATGGACGTGTTAAAGCATTAGCGGATGCAGCAAGAGAATCTGGATTAGAATTTTAAAGGTGAAATATGGCAAGTTATGAGCAAACAACAAAAGGCGATGGCTACACTGAGAAATTAGTTGCTGTTGCTAGAAACGCAAAAGTAGTTAAAGGCGGTAAAATCTTTACTTTTGCTGCAGTAACCGTCGTTGGTGATGGTCACGGTCGTGTTGGAATTGGCCGCGGTAAAGCACGCGAAGTACCTGTTGCTATCCAAAAATCATTAGAAAACGCACGCAAAAACATGCTTACGGTTGTTATCAAGAATGACACATTACATCACGAAACAACTGCAAAGCACGGCGCAACCCGAGTGTTTATGAAGCCAGCATCAGAAGGTACCGGTATTATCGCTGGTGGTGCAATGCGCGCTGTGTTCGAAGTATTAGGTGTTAAAAACGTATTAGCTAAAATTGGTGGATCAACTAATCCAGTTAACGTTGTTCGCGCAACATTAAAAGCATTAGCAAACATCACACCGCCAGAGTATCTGGCTGCTAAACGTGGCAAGACAATTGAAGAATTAACAGGCGAATCGAAATAAGTTTTGCCATTACTAATAATTAATTTAGAGGATATGTAAAGATGCAACTTAATACTTTACAGCCAGCTCCTGGTTCGAAAATGAAATCTAAACGCCTTGGTCGCGGTATTGGCAGCGGAAAAGGTAAAACATGTGCTCGCGGCCATAAGGGTCAACGTGCACGTGCTGGTGGTTACCACAAGGTGGGCTTTGAAGGTGGTCAGATGCCAATTCAACGTCGTATACCTAAATCTGGTTTTCGCTCCAGAATGGCAGCACACCGTGCAGAAATCTATCTATCCGATTTAAACAACATTGAAGCAACCACTATTGATCTCAGTGTATTGCGTGCCAGTGGCTTAATCAGATTCAATACTCTTGATGTAAAGATCATTAGCAAGGGTGAATTAAAGCGCGCTATTACAGTACGTGGACTCAATGTTACGGCAGGTGCCCGTAAGTTAATTGAGGCGGCTAAGGGTAAAGTAGAGGCTTAATTAATGGCTGCAGGAAGGCTTGGTTCAGGTTTGAAAACGGACGGGATGACGGATCTCAAAAACAGGCTGCTATTCGTGTTATTTGCGATAGTGGTCTTTAGAGTTGGTTCGTATATACCAATTCCCGGCTTAAACCCGCAAAGATTACAAGACTTGTTTAACAGCCAGCAAAGCAATATTGCTGGCTTGTTTAACATGTTTTCTGGCGGTGCATTACTGAGATTTAGTATTTTCGCTTTGGGTATCATGCCCTATATTTCGGCTTCTATTATTATTCAACTATTGTCAGTTTTATCGCCACAATTAGCTGAATTAAGAAAAGAAGGTGAAGCAGGCCAAAGAAAGATAAATAAGTACACCCGTTATGGAACGCTTGTACTTGCATCTTTTCAGGGCTTAGGGTTAGCAAAAATATTAGCTGCAAATGGTGCAGCAATTGTTCCAGGAATCAGTTTCTACCTGACAACAACGCTAACGCTAGTAACAGGCACGATGTTTTTAATGTGGTTGGGCGAGCAAATTACAGAGCGTGGTATTGGTAACGGTATCTCAATGATCATTTTTGCAGGTATTGTCGCTGGCTTACCAGCAGCATTAGGCCATACCTTGGAGCAGGTTCGTGAAGGACAGTTACAAATAGTCGTATTACTCATTATTGCTGCGTTAGTAATGAGTGTTGTGGCATTTGTTATCTTCATGGAAAGAGGTCAGCGTCGTATAGCTATAAACTATGCTCGTAGAATACAGGGTGGAAAAGTATATTCAGCACAAAGTACCCATCTGCCTCTAAAAATAAACATGGCTGGTGTGATACCTCCCATTTTTGCCTCCAGCTTAATTTTGTTCCCTGGAACAATTGCCAGTTGGTTTACAAAATCAGGCGGCCCAACGTGGTTGTCAACGTTGTCAGTTTCATTAGGTGTTGGCCAACCATTGCACATGGTGTTGTTCGCAGCAGGTATCATATTCTTTGCTTTCTTCTATACTGCACTGGTGTTCAACCCCAAGGAAATGGCAGAAAACTTAAAAAAATCAGGGGCTTTCATCCCTGGGATCAGACCAGGTGAGCACACGGCAAAATATATTGATACCGTGATGACAAGACTAACACTCGCAGGGGCAATTTATGTTACATTAGTCTGCCTTTTGCCCGAGTTTTTGATTTTAGCGTGGAGTGTGCCGTTCTATTTTGGCGGAACCTCTCTGTTAATTGTGGTGGTGGTAATTATGGACTTTATGGCTCAAGTCCAGGCCCATATTAGTTCTTTTAAATATGAGTCCTTATTAAAGAAAGCCAACTTGAAAGGCGGCGGTCCAAGTTTAGTGTCGCCGAATAAGTAACCTAAGGTTGAATGGTCGATTTTGGAGTAAAACATGAAAGTAGGCGCGTCAGTTAAAAAAATATGCCGTAATTGCAAAGTAATCAAACGAAAAAATATCGTTAGAGTGATTTGCAAAGAGAAGCGTCATAAGCAAAAACAAGGTTGATTTTTTTAGAATTCAATATTAAACTCATGCGCTTTTTATGATATCGCGCAGAGCGAAAAGTTAATGTTAGGAGTGATTGAATGAATGCTCGTATTGCAGGTGTAATTATACCGGTGCAAAAGCATGTCGTAATTGGTCTGACGGCTATTTACGGTGTTGGCAGACAGCGTGCAAGAGATATTTGTAGTCAGGCTAAGGTAGATCCTACTAAGAAAGTCAAAGACTTAACAGAAGCAGAATTAGAATTACTTCGTGGCGAAGTGGCTAAACTTCGTGTTGAAGGTGATTTACGCCGTGAAGTAGCAATGAGTATCAAACGTCTTGTGGAACTAGGCACCTATCGCGGTCTTCGCCATAAACGTGGGCTGCCAGTACGTGGTCAGCGTACCAGAACAAACGCAAGGACACGTAAGGGCAAACGTAAAAGCAAATAAAGGTAGATAACTAAATGTCAGAACAAGCAAAAACTGAAAAGAAAGGCAAACCAGCAGACGAAGCTATCAAAGCTAAGGCCGTTGCTGAAGAAGGCGAAGGCACTGAAGGCGAAGGTTCGGCAACTGGTAAAGCTGGCGGTACTGCTGCAGGTAAAGTCAAAGGCCGCAAGAAGGTTAAGCGCACCATCTCAGATGGTATTGCGCATATCTATTCATCCTTCAATAATACAATTGTTACCATCACTGATGTTCAGGGTAATGCTGTAGCCTGGACTAGTGCGGCAAACTGCGGTTTCCGCGGTTCACGTAAATCTACCCCATATGCAGCTGGTGAAGCTGCACAAAAAGCTGGAAATGCAGTAGTAGAAAACTACGGCATGAAAAGCGTTCATGTTTATGTACGCGGTCCAGGCCCAGGCAGAGAATCAGCTATTCGTGCGTTAAATTCAGCTGGTTTGAAAATTTTATCAATTACCGATGTGACAGGCGTTCCTTTCAATGGCTGCCGTCCAACGAAAAAACGTCGTGTGTAACAGGAGATAACAAATGGCACGTTATTTAGGTCCGCGCTGCAAACTGTCTCGTAGAGAAAAAGCAGATTTATCGCTCACTAGCGGCGTAAGAGCATTAGATTCAAAATGCAAATTAGATACACCTCCTGGCCAACATGGCGCACGTCGTGGTCGCGAAACTGAACATGGTGTTCAACTTCGTGAGAAACAAAAAGTTAGACGTATCTATGGTGTTCTTGAAAGACAGTTCGAAAACTATTTCAAGCTTGCAACTAGATTAAAAGGTTCTACAGGCGAAAATTTACTCCGTTTGCTGGAATCCAGGTTAGACAACGTTGTTTACCGTATGGGCTTTGGATCCACACGTGCTGAATCACGTCAAATGGTGACCCATGGCAGCATTTTAGTAAACGGCAAGTCTGTCAATATCCCATCATATTCTGTTAAACCAGGTGATGTGGTGAGTGTTCGTGAACGTTCTAGAACACAAATGAGAATTCAAGCCGCTCTGACACTGGCCCAAGGCCGTGCAGAATGCAGTTGGATTGATCTGAATGCAGCTGAGTTTTCTGGCACATTTAAAGCGTTGCCAGATCGCACTGATTTACCGGCAGATATCAACGAACAATTGATCGTTGAATACTACTCTAAATAATTCACTACTGGGATAGAGAGGCTGTTACATGCAAAATAATCCATTTGATTTCTTAACACCTCGTGAGATTGCTGTCGACACGATCTCGCCGTTTCATGCGAAAATTACGCTGGAACCGCTAGAACGTGGTTTTGGACATACATTAGGTAATACACTGCGTCGTATATTGCTGTCATCCATGCCTGGCGCAGCTATCACAGAAGTTGTAATCGATGGCGTTGAGCACGAATACAGTTCTGTTCCTGGTGTGCAGGAAGATGTAGTTGAAATTCTGTTAAATCTCAAAGGCGTTTCACTCAAGATGCATGATCGCCAAGAAGTGACGTTAAAACTGGCAAAGCAAGGCCCAGGCACTGTTACAGCTGGTGATATCGAAACTGAACACGACGTTGAAATTGTCAATCCAGAACACGTGATTGCCCATCTCAATGAAAGTGGCAGCCTCAATATGACGCTGAAAATCCAATTAGGTCGTGGTTATCAACCAGCCACAATTCGTAATCGCAAAGCGGAAGGTAAGACCACCATTGGCGCATTACATCTGGATGCAAGCTTCAGCCCAGTCAAGCGCGTCTCTTATGTGGTAGATAATGCCCGTGTAGAACAACGTACCGACCTCGATAAGTTAATTATCGATCTCGAAACAGATGGCACGTTAAATCCAGAAGAAGCTATTCGCCGTTCAGCTACCATTTTACAACAGCAATTAGCAGCATTCGTGGATTTACAATCTGCACCAGCTATTCAAGAAAAAATGCTGCGTGATGACTCTGTAAACCCAATTTATCATCGCCCAGTAGATGATTTGGAATTAACAGTACGTTCCGCAAACTGCTTGAAAGCTGAAAACATTTTCTTTATCGGTGACTTAGTGCAACGCACTGAAGCTGATTTATTGAAAACACCTAACCTTGGCAAGAAATCTTTGACAGAAATCAAAAATGTTCTCGCAGCGCATGGTTTGGCATTAGGCACTCGCATTGAAGGCTGGCGTTCTCCAGCTTCTGGCGAAGGTGAAATTAAAAAATAAGATAGAAAATTAAAAGGGTTTTTAGTCATGCGTCATGGTAATAGCGGTAAAAATTTAAGTCGTAACGCTTCACATCGCAAATCGATGTTTGAAAATATGATGGTTTCAATGTTGCGTCATGAGCTAATCACAACCACCGTTGTGAAGGCTAAAGAATTACGTCGTTTCTTCGAACCAATGATTGCAAAAGCAAAAGTCGATTCGTTACATAATCGTCGTCTTGCTTACGCTGTTCTGCGTGATCGTGAAATGGTAACCAAATTGTTTGAAGATATTGGTCCATTTTACAAGACACGTCAGGGTGGCTATCTGCGTATTTTGAAGTGCGGTAACCGTAAAGGTGACAACGCTCCTATGGCGATTGTCGAGTTAGTAGCACGTCGCGATGAAGCAGCGGCTTAACTGAAATAATAATTGAACGCGTTGGAGTGATTGATAATGTACGCAGTAATTTTAACCGGCGGTAAACAATACCGTGTGAAGAAGGGTGACACCCTTAAAGTTGAAACATTGCCGCAAGAAGTAGGTGCGTCAGTGGATTTTGACCAAGTGTTAATGGTTGGTGAAGGCGATAAAGTTAAAGTAGGTCGTCCTTATCTTGATGGTGGCAAAGTGACAGCGAAAGTTGTATCACACGGTCGTCATAGCAAGATTAGAATTATCAAATTCCGTCGTCGTAAGCACCACATGAAACAACAAGGTCACAGACAGAATTATACTGAAGTAGAAATTACCAAGATTGCAGGCTAATAAGCTGCACTAGATAGGGGTTTGTAACATGGCACATAAAAAAGCAGGCGGTAGTACACGTAACGGCCGCGACTCTAAACCAAAATACCTTGGCGTAAAACGTTATGGTGGTCAGGTTGTTAAAGCTGGTGAAATCATTATCAGACAACGTGGCACAAAATATCACGCAGGCATGCATGTAGGTATGGGCAAAGATCATACCTTATATGCTTTAGTTCCAGGCGTAGTTGATTTTAGTGTTAAAGGACCAATGCGCAGACATACCGTAAGCATTAAACAAGCTGACGAAAAAGCCGCGTAAATCTTAATAGATATACAAAAACATAAAAGCCTCGCCAAATACAAAGCGGGGCTTTTTTTATAATAACTATAATTGAATGCTGTCAGTGTGCTGATCGCGCCGCGATAATGAAAGCACTTCTTCAATAAGCTAAGAGTATAATCAAATGAAATTCGTCGATGAAGCAAACATCGTAGTAGAAGCGGGTCGAGGTGGTAATGGCGCTTGCAGCTTCTTGAGGCTAAAATTCGAGCCACTGGGCGGTCCAGATGGAGGTAATGGTGGCGATGGCGGCAGCGTTTTTTTGCGTGCAGATGAAAGCCTTAATACGCTAATCGACTATCGATATATTCACACCTATAAAGCGCAAGATGGCGAAAAAGGCATGGGATCAAATTGCACTGGCAAAAGCGGTGATAATCTCGTGTTACGTGTACCCGTTGGTACGATTATTTATGATCAAGACACAGATGAGCTCATCTCAGACCTTTCTGAAAACGGCGCAGAAGCTTGTGTTGCAAAAGGTGGTCGACATGGTGTCGGCAATGCTGCATTTAAGAGCAGTATCAACCGCTCACCAAGACGCACAATACCAGGTCAAGAAGGCGAAAAACGACGCCTAAGACTTGAGTTAAAGGTTCTCGCTGACGTTGGGTTAGTGGGCCTGCCGAATGCTGGTAAATCTACCCTCATTTCAGTGATGTCTGCAGCCAGGCCTAAAATTGCAGATTATCCGTTTACCACATTGCATCCAAATTTAGGTGTGGTGAGCGTCTCCAGATTCCGCAGCTTCGTCATGGCAGATTTACCAGGCTTAATTGAAGGTGCAGCAGAAGGCGCGGGTTTAGGAATAAGATTTCTAAAACATGTTTCCCGCACCGGTTTATTATTTCATGTTGTAGATATTGCTCCCATTGATGGCACAGACCCAATAGAAAACTTCAGAGCAATCAGTAAAGAACTAGGCAAATACAGTGAGGAATTGCTAAATAAAGAACGCTGGCTGGTATTAAACAAAATTGATTTGCTACAACCAGAAGAAGTAGATGTGCTGAAAAAGAAAATTGTCAGCGAGCTCAACTGGCAGGGCAAAGTATTTTGTATATCAGGTGTGGCCAAAATTGGTATTGAAGATCTGGCTCAACAAGCCATGAATTATCTGGCAAGTGACGGCGGTCTCGACGAAGATTTTTAGTAAAGAATATAAAATGTAGCCCGGATGAAATGTTTTCCAATTTCACCCGGGTTAGAGTAACCAAGTTCATTCGGTAAATGATACGCGCTGGTGGTCTAACCCGGATGAAATTGGAAAACATTTCATCCGGGCTACAAAAATTTTATGAAAATTATTGAAACCGAACGTCTCATTCTTCGCACATGGCAGCCTTCTGATGCTGAGTCCTACTACCAAATCAACCAAGATCCAAAAGTCATAGAATTTTTACCGGGTACGATGACGATGCGGCAAGTAGAGGCATTCATACTCAGTATGCAGCAACAGTGGGAAACAAAGCATTACACCTTGTGGGCAACTGAAGAAAAACACTCAGGAAAATTTATTGGATTTATTGGGCTAAATGCATTGAATTTAGACCCCGTATTGCCACCCAGTGTAGAAATCGGTTGGCGATTAGGTTCTGCATTTTGGTATAAAGGCTATGCAACAGAGGGTGCAAAGGCCTCATTACAATACGGATTCGAACAATGTCACTTAACTGAAATCACTGCCATCGCAGTGCCAGACAACCAGCGCTCATTACGAGTGATGGATAAAATTGGCTTAAAGCGTGATATCTCAGCAGATTTCAATCATCCAAGATTGCCCGCAAACCATCGATTATCACGACATTATTTTTATAGAATACAAAATAGCATTACCAAATAACAGAGACACTGGATAAACGCCATAAGGAATAACATGCACAACCGTCTTTGCAAAATCGCTTCAATCATCATGATTGCCACGTGCACCACACACGCAAATGCCGCCAATTCCACTGCAAATAGATTATATTTCACTGAATCTTTAGGCTGGACTAGTATGGCAAACGGCACAGTGAATCCATATCAATTCAAGCAACAACAAACCTTCGGTTTTCGATTAGCAAGCGGATATCTTTTTCCAATCACGGATGTGATGAGCATAGGGCCTGAAGTTGGCTATGGCTATTACGGCAAAGAAAGCTATCAAAATGCAATTGGTTTGACATCAAATTACAAACTGAATGGCTGGGATATGTTGGCGAATTTCAAATACAAGCTGTCAGCGCTATTCAATTTATATTTTAAATTAGGAATGGGACAGTTCAGTCAACAGCTCACCATTAAAGGCCCGCAAGTGGTGCCGGGCGGATTTTATCAACAAGCAGTCGTCCCAGAAGTAGCATTAGCGGCCTCATACAATCTCGGCGAGCGCGCAGAGTTATCTCTCAACTATTCGCACGTTTTTGCAAATCGCGCACCGCTAACAGGCAGCCAGCAATTTACTTTCACGAATGTGAATCAAGTTAGTAGCGTGAATTCAGTGTTATTGGGCTTAACTTATTTCATTTAAAACAATTAATCCCAGTTTTCATGTTGAGCGATATATTTTTCAACGGCACGAATGAAATCCCACTGCTGAACTTTATCTTTAGTGTGGTAATCAGGCGACACATTTACCATGATGATGGCGCCTTTTCCATTAGTTTTCCCCGCAATTAACATGGCAAGATAACCTTGGTTAAATCCGCCATGCGAAAAATATTTTCCGTGTGGCACTTCATCCGCAAATTTATCATTGATAAAGAAGCCCAAGCCGCGAGTTTTTGTGCTACTGGGTTGAATCATTAGTTTTGCAATGTTACTTGGTATATAAGATGGCTTGCCAGCAAGCGCGTTTTGCAACGCAATCACAAATGTGGCTAGATTTGAAGGTGTGGTCCATAAGCCACCAACTGCAAGCCCATTATCTGCATCAATATATCGAGCTTTTTGCGAAGTTTTCATGAATGGTAAGTCTGCATAGACTTCACCATCGGGAGAATAGGGCAATGCAATTGCATCGGGATGATCATAAGGCAATGCAATGTCAAAATGACTATTAGTCATTTGCAATGGCGTTAGCACCATAGATTGCATGATCTCAGAAAACGACGCATGATCCACATCCACCAAGACTTGCTGCAAGACAACATAACATCCATTGCAATATTCATATTTGCTGCCCGGTACCCATTTGGCAGTCAAAGCCGGATTCTTGGCTGGCGCTTTACCTTGCAACATCTCTAAATTTGTTGGTGCATTCTCACGTTCAGAAAACGAATAATTCAAGTATGGGTTAATCATGCCGGCAGAGTGATTCAATAATGTCGCTACTGTCACTGCATGTTTAGCGGTAAACGCATTGGCTGGTATTTTCCAAGAAGTTAAAAACTGATTAGCAGGGTCATTAATAGAAAGATGTTGCTTGTTAAATGATAACAACACAGCAAGCGATGCCGTTGTTTTTGAAATCGAACACGCTTGTAATAACGTGTCAGTTGTCATCTTTCTTTTAGTTTGTAAATCCGCAAAACCATAAGCTTTTTTGTAAGCGATTTTCATGTTATCAACAATCGCAATGCTGGCACCCGGTATGCGATATTCCTGCATTTTCTTCACAATGAATTGATCTATGTCTGCTTCATCAGAAGCGTAGCAAGACGTGCAAAAGAGCAGCGAACCCAGCGCTAATAAAATGGTTTTTTTCATGTTAATTTATCATCAATTGAAAAGATGCCGCACTATACAACAGCTTATAGTGTCATTGAAAGTTGGGAAAATACAGTATAGAAAAGCGTATTATGTCAATGCATAATGTCAGCCTCTATTCTATAAGGCGCCATCTGTCATGCAAACACTCACTGGAAAATGTCTCTGCGGTGCTATAGCCTATCAAATCTCAGGTCCACTAGGGCCCATAGTGAATTGTCATTGCTCTAAATGCCGACGCTGGCACGGCGCAGCCTTCAGAACTCGCTGCACAGTACAAAGCAAAGACTTTCATTGGATAAAAGGCGAAGAACATCTATCAAAGTTTCATTCATCCAAAAACGTCATAAAAACTTTTTGCAAAATATGCGGCTCGAATTTAATGAGTTTCTATGAAGATAAACCGCAATACATTGGTATCCCGATAGGCGGATTAGAGCAAGACCCAGGTGTGCGACCCGTTGCGCATATTTTTGTGGGATCAAAATCACCTTGGTACGAAATCACAGATACACTGCCTCAATACGATGAATTACCAGATCACGATCTTGATAGCGCGCTACAAAAAGAATAATCGTAATATCTCCATCAACTCATTTTCCGATTGAGTATGCAGGTTGCGCCGATGCAGAAGGTTGTGGATTCAGGCAATGTTTATAACGCGGAGGAAGCGACCCGTATTTCCACATTGCGCTAGAAACTTCGCATCAATCAACCCACACCTGAGGCTCTGCCTTGTGGTCTCTGTGCGGCCTTTACTGTCTGCTGCAGGGGTGTGCGTTTATCATCATTGTTCCGTAGCGACATTACTTGGCTCCCTATAAATGATGGAAGCCAGTATAGTCAGTCAGTGATGACTGCCTCATGACCGGTGAATGACAGTTTTGTCAGAATAGAAATAAAAAAACCGCAACAAGCGATTAAACGCTGTTGCGGTTTCAATGAGTCTTTAGATCAATTAAGCAGCTTTAGCGAGCTTCTTGATATGACCAGTCAAACGGCTCTTATGACGGGCAGCTTTGTTGGCATGAATAATGCCTTTGCTGGCCATACGGTCGATAACCGGGGTGGCGAGCTGCATAGCGGATTGAGCCAGTTTAGCATCGCCAGATTTGATCGCGGCGAGGACTTTTTTGATATAGGTGCGGAGCATGGAACGCATGCTGGCGTTGTGCTGACGGCGAACTTCAGACTGACGAACGCGCTTTTTTGCTTGCTTTGTATTAGCCAAGGGTAAAATCTCCAGTAAATTCATTATTTTAGTTAAAGCAAAAACTTCAACTTGTATTCGTAAAGACCGCATAATATGCCGATTTTTAGCTTGAATGTCAAACACCTGTCTAGGGTAGGCTGGCGTAGCGCGGATTCGGTCGCAACGCCTCATTCGGGCTACCAACGTCAGGATAATAATGGCAAAATACCACACAATTATTATTCCCGACGGATTTGGTCCCCAATGAGCAAAAGCCTAGTAAAATCCACCTCTGTAGTCATCAGCATGACCATGGTATCCCGTGTATTCGGCTTTGTCCGGGATATGGTCACAGCCGCCGTATTTGGCGCTGGTGCCTCGTTCGACGCCTTCTCGGTGGCATTCAAGATCCCCAATTTCATGCGTCGCCTATTCGCTGAGGGCTCGTTCTCACAGGCTTTTGTCCCAGTCCTGTCGGAATACCAGAAAAAGAAGACCCACGAGGACATTGAGCGCTTCGTTAACGCCATCTCCGGCTCCCTGGGTTTTGTGCTGCTGATTGTCACCATGTTCGGCATCATTGGCGCCCCTTGGATAGTTCGCCTGTTTGCTATCGGTTTTGACGGCGATGGCGGCCGATTTGAGCTCGCTGTCACCATGCTCCGCATCACCTTCCCCTATCTGATGCTGGTCTCGCTGACCGCGTTTTCCGGCGCCATATTGAATACCTATAGCCGCTTTTGGGTCGCTGCTTTCACCCCGGTGATATTAAACATTTGCATGATCTCGGCGGCGCTGATCTTCGCCCCTCATTTTGCAACACCGATTATCGCGCTAGCCTGGGGTGTCTTTGCCGCAGGTGTTCTACAGTTAGTATTCCAATGGCCGTTCTTGCGCAACCTGAATTTAGTCCCACGCCCACGCGTTAACTTCAAAGACCCCGGTGTGCGCCGAGTCTTGAAGTTAATGGTCCCAGCGTTATTTGGCGTCTCAGTCGGACAAATTAATTTATTGGTCGATACGATTTTTGCTTCACTACTCGCTGTCGGTAGTATTTCATGGCTCTATTATTCTGACCGCCTAATGGAATTCCCATTAGGCGTGTTCGGTGTCGCCATCTCAACGGTTATCTTGCCGCATCTCTCCAGGCACCATGCAACGGAATCGCATGAGTCTTATTCGTTGACGCTGGATTGGGCCATGCGTGCCGTCATGTTAGTCGGTATCCCCGCGGCTGTTGTACTTGCTACCTTGTCCGGCCCCATGCTTAGCACCTTATTTCAGCATGGAGCTTTCAACGGCCATTCCGTCATGATGGCCAGTCAAAGTTTGACGGCATTTGCTATTGGCATCACACCATTCATGCTAGTCAAGATTTTTGCTTCAGGTTTTTATGCGCGCCAAGACATGAAAACACCGGTCAAAATAGGCGTCGTCGCCATGGTCTCCAACATCGCTTTGAATGCCGCGTTATTCATACCGTTTAAGCATGCTGGTATTGCATTAGCGACATCGCTGGCTTCTCTCATCAACATGAGCGGTTTATTTTTCTTCTTGTTCAAGCGCGGCTATTACATTCCACGCGCCGGGTGGGGTAAGTTCATGTTTCGCTTGTTATTCTGTAACCTGACATTGGTTTGCTGGTTATGGACGATGGCTGGTGATGTGCAACTCTGGATAGACAAACCAGCCATGTGGCGTATCACGCATTTGCTATTTTTGTTGATTAGCTCAGTCGTGCTGTACTTCATTGCCCTGTTTATTTCAGGGGTGCGCATACACGACTTTCTCATTCCGCAAAAGAAGCTGGCGACTAGTTAAATGTTAATTCAGCATCCACTGGCACAGTTGGCACGGAAGCGGCGTTTTTCTGTTTTAAATAGATAGGTGCAAACGGTGCGGCTTGCACGAAATCAATTAAATGCTGCTTCAGTAATTCCAGCATGCCAAGAAAGGTGACGACGACGCCAAGACGGCCTTCGTTCAAATTAAAAAGATCGGTAAACGAAACTTCATCTTTGCCTTGAACGCGGTCTAAAATCAGCGTCATTTTTTCTCTGACGGATAAAGAATCCAGCTTCACTTTGTGGCTGGTATTCAATTCAACGCGGCGCATCACATCTGCCAGCGCAAGCACAATTTCTTTGAGCGATACTTCAGGCAAAGGACGGTCAACAATAATCTGGCTGCTATCGGCTTCGACAAAAAAGGTGTCACGTTCCAGTCGCGGCAATAGATCGATATCTTCCGCAGCCTGTTTATAGCGTTCATATTCCTGCAAACGGCGCACCAATTCTGCACGTGGGTCAGCTTCTGGATTTTCAGGATCTTCCACGCGTGGCAGCAGCATGCGGGATTTGATTTCAGCCAAAATGGCTGCCATCACCAAGTATTCGGCCGCCAATTCCAGCGACAATTCTTGCATTAAATCGATGTATTCCATGTACTGCCGAGTCACCTCAGCAATAGGAATATCTAAAATATCCAGATTCTGTTTACGTATGAGATAAAGCAGAAAGTCTAGCGGGCCTTCAAAGGCTTCTAGCAGCACTTTCATGGCATCTGGTGGAATGTATAAATCTTTGGGCAAATCGACAATCGCCTGACCCTTAAAGGTGGCGATAGGTGCCAGGCTGGCCGGCTCTTCAAGGTTCTCGGCTGGGGCTGCTTCGATGATGTCAGCGGTATCTGTCGCTAATTCTGCTTCGTTCATGCACGTCTTCCGATTATCACAATGCGATTAAAGTGCTATATTACCCAACTTGCTAACATTTGCCCATGTTTAACATGACAATAAAACAAGAAATTATCAAAGCAGCAGCTATCTTGAAAGCGGGAGGATTGGTCGCCCTGCCTACTGAAACCGTTTATGGTCTAGGGGGTGATGCGCGTAATCCTGAAGCCGTGGCTAAAATATTTGCTGTTAAACAACGGCCTAATACGCATCCTTTAATCGTACATCTGGCGGATGCATCCGAGATGGAACTATGGGCACAAGAAGTGCCCGACGTCGCTCATCAATTGGCGCAGGCCTTTTGGCCCGGTCCCTTGACCCTCATATTAAAGAAGCGCCCCGAGGTTTTATCCAGCGTGACCGGCGGCCAAGACACAGTCGCCTTGCGTGTGCCGCGCCACCCAGACACCTTGGCTGTGTTAAAAGCTTTTGGGGGTGGCATTGTGGCTCCTTCGGCCAACCGATTTACTCGCGTCAGTCCGACATCAGCTGCCGCCGTGAAAGCAGAGCTGGGCGAAAAAGTGGATATGATTCTGGATGGGGGTGATTGTGAAGTCGGTGTCGAATCCACCATTCTCAATCTAAGTTCTGATACACCCAGTATTTTACGACCCGGCATGATTACCGCCGAAGCCATCAGCGCAGTCATTGGCATGCCTATTCAATCCGCACAAACAGTAAAAGAAGTGCGTGCGCCAGGCATGCATTTGCTGCATTACGCACCGGAAACCAGAACCCTTGTGTTATCAGCAGTAGCTATCCAGCAATATGTTCAGCAATTATCTTCAACCGAATTGCCAGCAGTCTGTCTTTACTGGAGTGGCGCTGCCAGAGTGCAGCATGCAGATGTGCACATCATTAGTATGCCGGCAAATGCAGTCGATTATGCGCATGAGTTATATGCCACCTTACGTGCGCAAGACAGAGCACCGTATCAACATATTTTAATTGAAGCAGTGCCCGAAGGCGCTGAATGGGAAGCAATCCGCGATCGATTGCAAAAAGCATCAGGAGGTCAACGTGCTAACGAAACTCGCTCCAAATGAAACTGCCGCAGAAGCGGTAGGCCCTGCCGGTAAATTGGAAGTCGCCATGGGCACACCCATAGGTCTGGATCGCAACGCATTAGGCATCGTATGTCATCCGCATCCTTTGCATGGCGGAACGATGTATAACAAGGTGGTGACCACCTTAGCGCGTACCATGCAGGGGTTTGGTTTAACGACCGTGCGTTTTAATTTTCGCGGTGTCGGTAAGAGTCAGGGTGAGTTTGATCATGGCCGCGGTGAAGTGGAAGATTTAATCGCGGTAGTGAAGTGGGTGCAAGCGCAAACGAACCATCAAGAAATCTGGCTGGCCGGCTTTTCATTTGGCGCTTTTATCGCAGCCAGCGGCGCGACCCGTTTATCCGTGAAAAAATTAATTACCATCGCACCACCGGTGATGCATTTTCCCATGCGTGATTTGCCGCCGATCTTGTGTGATTGGATTATTGCACAAGGTGAAAAAGACGATGTGGTTCCGCCTGAGGAAGTGTTTATTTTTGCAGAAAGTCGTCAACCACCGCCAGTTTTAATAAAACTCCCAGAAGCTGACCATTTCTTTCATGGCCAGCTGGGAGTGTTGAGGGAAAAGCTGGAAGAAGCGTTGAAAAAAGCTTGATGGTTAGCTGGATCTGCCCGGAATTAATCGGGTAGTAGCAGATAATGTATTTGTCGCTTGATCAAGCTCGGTGGCTCGTTTAACGGTTGGCGGCATCTTTGTGTCTTTAGAGGCCGCGGCAGATTCAATCTTTTTAACACGAGACTCGATCTGACTTTTTTCCTTGCCATAGAATGACCTAATATCTAATAAACCATACGCGACTGCTACCGCTTTTAAATCCACTTCCCATGAGTGTAATGATTTTGGTTGTGGAGGAATTCGCAAGTCGGGTGCAACGCCGGTGGCTAGGCCCTGCATATAGGTTTCTAAAATCAGCATCCAGCGTTCCTGGTCGGGAATGCGATTTAGTTTTGTGATATCAGATGCACGAAATGTTGCTTGGTAAAAAGATTTATCGTTAGGTTTGATTTCCAAAATAGCAAGTTTGATTTGGGAGTTTTCACTATCAAACATTTCAGGAATAATATCTATGGTTTTCTTGCTGACACGGTAATCAAAATCACTATATTCTTTTGGAACCACGCCAATATCAATTGGTCTGGTTCTATCAGGTTTGACAGTCTCACGATTGCCGATGTGCATCTGTATCGATTTTTCTACCAGTTCATGAACGCCTTTTTTATCTCTGAAAACCTCGACAGTATCAGCGAAATGCGCAAACCTCTCTGGTTTTTTGCTCTCGAAGTTAGTTCGCGCCTCTCTGACTTTCGATTCAATCTTAGCTAATGAACCATCAGCCCTAAGTGCATAATCCAGATTATCTTTATCCTTGGCCGCTTGTTTGGTAAAAGACCATCCGTGATATTTTTTATAAATCTTATCTTTGTTTTTCTTTTTTTGGTTATTTTTTTCTGTGGATATGTGCAGCAAAAATTGCTGATAGTCCTCCAGGTCTCTCTTGAGCTGTCTAGCTTGCGTTTCAATTTTTGTGACGGACTCTTCGTTGTAAGCAGTTTCAGTTAACAGTTGCGCTTTTTGCTCTAACTCTTCGAGTACTCTGATGCAGTTTTCAACGTAATGAGAATTCATTTGTGTTTTGAATGCAGCAGCTTGATTTTCAACGCCTTCTTTTGTGGTTTGTAAGGCTCTGCTATATTCTCTGCGCTTTTGTTCTGCTTCTTCAGCATTTGCGATTGCAAGATTGGTTTTTTCAATGTAAGGAGCAATATCAATTTTCGTATCACCATTTCTGATTCGTTCTTGTGCATCCAGTTCTTCTTTGGCGATAGTGACTGCTTCGTATCTAAGATTTAATTCACTGTAGCAACCTTTGCTAGGATCGTTTTTGATCAACTTCGCTTGCATGACATCGTTGTCTTTAGCATTTTCGTAGATGGTTTCAACTAGATTGAGCTGTTGTTCTGCTCGTAATAAACGTTCTTTTGATTTCGCGATAGCTTCTTTTGAACCAGGAGCATTAGCTGGTATAGGAGCGCCGGGTGTGACGACTGTGGGCTTTAATCTTCCAATTCTTTCTACTAGTTTAGTTCTGATAGTTTGATATGTAGCTAGAAAATTCCGATGAGCAGCCCGCTCTTTAGCATCCATTCTTTCGGCTGGTTTTGCGACTTGGGTGTTTAAATACGCATTATCAGATTCTAATGTTTTAAGTCTTTTTTCTAAGTCATCGGGATCATCAACTAAAGGAGCTGCGTTATTGCCGTTGATGTAATCTTTCATCTTGTTGATGAATTCAGGAATAGTATCAGTACCGCGTGTTGGTCGTTCGAGAAAGGTCAGTGCATTTATCTGTGCGCGTATAGTGGCTAATTTCTCTAGGTATGGTGCTTTTGCTGCTGTGACTTCAGGATTTTTATCGATTTTTAGCTGACCGGTGCTGTCATCTTTTGTAACTTCGTCAAGATTAAGTTGAACCTCTATCAATCCATCTACTATCTCATCAACTTGTGCCAAAGCTGCTGCTTTATCATCATTGTTGTGAATGGAATGCAGCTTGATATTATCTAGCTGACCTATTGCAGCGCTAATAGCGCTTAACGCGCGTTGTTTTCTGAAATCATGGATTCGATTTTTTAAATCAGCAAAAGCGCTTTTAAAGGCTTTTTCATCTTTGCTGGCTGATTCTAGCTCTGCTGTTTTTGCTCTTACTGAAAGTTGACGGATTTGTGCATTCAGATTGAAGGCTGCTTTAAACGCAGTGTCAACGTCTTCTATTTTGTTTAGTGAAATATCATTGATGGTGCTTGTTGCTTTTTTGCATGCATCGCTAAGGCCAACATGTACTTTGACTGCTTCAAGTAATCTAACTAATTCAGTCTTATAAGTCTCGAGTGCCGCTACACTGGCTTTAACTGCGTTATCGGTTTCCTTGCAAACCTGATCCTTATCGCCGCCCATGAATGCTTCAATTGTAATTTCTTTGGGGCAAAAGTTTTTTAACGCAGTAAAGTGCTTATTGAATTCATCGGCAATTGCTTTTAGATTTGCCTCGGCGGATAGGAGTTCGTCTATATTGGTTTTGATGGCTTCCAGTCCTTTGGATGCTGCATCAATGCTAGCGTTTGTTTTGGTGCTGATCTCAATTAGCTTGGCCTGAGCAGTGACTAGCTCGTCAAAACCTGTGAATTTTGCCTGAGCGTCTGATAGTTTGCCACCAATTGCGTCAACATAAGCTTTCAATGATTTTGAAGTTTCAACTTTAGGTAGTTCTACGTATTCTTTTTCAAGCTCAGCGAATTTTTCGCGGAGTGTTACAGTGACGGCTTGAAGTTCAGTAATCGTTTTAGTGCGTGGTTTAATGGTTTCACGCGCAATCTCTTCAGCGATAGCATCCACTTTGTTATTAAACGCTGTCATGAGGCGAACGTTTGATAGCTCTTTTATATCTTGATCAACGCTATCTGCGCTTTGTTTGAATGCCGCAACTTCAACATTGCTGATATCTATGGGGTAATCTATACCGAGTTGTTGAAGTTTGCCTGTGGTTTCAGCAATCAAATCCTTTAAAACGCCGGCGGAGTTAGTCAATAATGTTTTGGCTTCATCGGCAAAAGCATTCAATTTTTCACTATCATTCGCACTCTCAATTTTTTCGCTTATTTTTGCGTCATCAAGTTTGTTTCGGATGCCAGTAATTTTGCTGTTAGCGTCCTCAATAATGACCTTAACACCGTTTTCAATTATTTCTTTTTTAACCAGCGCAATGCTTGCTTGAAACGCGTTTAATTCTTTTTCTAGATTGGTAACAGGATTTTTGGCAACTAAGAATTCATCATATTTCGTTTTGCCTTCTGCTAAGGCAGCTTCAAGCAACCTTAAAGCCTCACCAGCAGATTGCTTTTTTGCTTCAGTTGCACGATCAGTTAATGGGGTAAATTCTTTTTTCAACTCTTCAATCAGCGGCGTATCTAATACTTGCGCGATTTTTATTGCTTGCTCTTTGTGTTCTTCAATTTTTGTGGTTAGCTCTTTTTTAATGGTGTCATCAGCGCGTGGTTCTGCAAATGCAATATAATCACCATAAACTTCAGCTTTTAAAGCAACGCCTGCCTTATTAATGGCTTCAAGGTCGCTCAGGGCTTGTTGAAGCGTCATTTCTCTGCGATCCAGTTTCGCTGCAATCTCTTTTGCTTTTAATGTAGCTTCCTGGATTTTCTCAACGATTCTATCTTGCAATGTTTCAAACATTTTATCATGGTCAACTGCCGTGGCTTTTCTGGCAGTTTCAATCGCTTCGGTTTCTTTTGGATTTAGTTGAGATTGTGTAAGTTCTTGTGTTTTGACTTTCGCTTCGTGTGTGCTTTCTTTGCCTTCTACAAATAAACGCGTGAGCTGAATTGCGTGTTCAGCTGATGATAGTGATTTGCCTAAGGCATCACGTAGATCAGTTAACTGTTTACTGTTAAGCCCAGGGCATGTTCTGGAATCATCATCCAGAATGGCGGATTTTTTGGGAATGCTATTGAGGCGTCTTTCGAGCTCTTGAAGCTCGCTCTCAATCGCAGCTTTATCTATTTTAGATCGGTCGGCAGTGATCTTCTCACGTGTTTTGCGTGTTTTATTAATGATACTGATTGCAATATCAATGTTTTTTATCGTTTCTTTAATATCTTCACGTATATCACGACCTATCATAACTAAATGCTCCCCAATCTAATTTTACCAAACCCCATGCGCTATGGTTTTATAGTTTTTATCCTATATAATCAACCGAATAATCTTACAATAGCTGATTAAATCAATACGTTTAGTCAAAAGTATAGCTCAGTTTCATTAACCCAAGATTAAATATAAAACACCCTCTATCCATATGATTACAAAATAAACATCTGTATGCAAGCGAGTGGGTTTTGCTGGCGTAAGACCATGCCTGTGGGTACAGTAATAAGAATCATTCTCATTTGATTGACAGATGAATGACTTAGCGGGATACTGTGCCTCCTGCGAGACGTTCCAAGGATATGTATGAAATTTACCGACTTGAAGACCGGCCAAAAAGCGCGTGTCACCTCACTTAGCAAAGGTGAAAAAGTCTATCGTCAGCGTTTAATCGCGATGGGCATTTTACCCGGCACCGAATTCACCGTCGCGAGGCTCGCCCCGTTGGGAGATCCCATAGAAATAGAAATACGCGGCTTTTCCTTGAGCTTACGCAAAGACGAAGCCTCCATGATTCAGATCGAACCGGTTTAAGGGAGTCACAAGAATGCCTGCTTGCTGCGCATCGCCCACTTGTACGAAAAACCAAGCTACCGTTAACGCTAACTTCACAGTTGCGCTGGCGGGTAATCCAAATTGCGGTAAAACCACTTTATTCAATGCACTCACTGGGTCAACCCAGCGCGTAGGCAATTGGCCCGGCGTGACCGTTGAAAAGAAAACCGGCCAATTTCAAGTTGGCGCGGCAACCATTGCGGCTGTCGATTTACCCGGTGTTTACTCATTAACACTGGCCTGTTCAACGGCAGCGATTGATGAGCGTATTGCTTGCGAATATTTATTAGCAGAACAGGCGGATGTTGTTGTCAACATTGTTGATGCGAGCAATCTCGAGCGTCATTTGTATTTAACGATGCAATTAATCGAGATGGGCGTGCCATTAATTGTTGCGTTAAACATGATGGATATCGCTGCTGAACGACAAATACATATCGATATAGATGCCTTATCCCAACACCTTGGTTGCAAAGTGGTTGCTATCAGCGCTAATAAAGGTGAAGGCTTGGCTGCACTGAAGCACACGATTGCGACCACCAAACCCGCCGCGTCAAAGGTAAAAATTCCTTATCCAATGGCAATTGAGCAGGCCATTTTAAATTTATTGCCAGAAGCTGCGCATGATACAGCAGCGCGCGCTCGCGCGTTACGATTATTGGAAAACGATGCATGTACTGTGGAGTCGGCTAACAGTGAATTGCGCGCACACAGTGCGACAGAGCAACAGCAAATCCAGCAAGCACTGCAAGAAGATGCAGATATCTTGTTAGCAGATGCGCGTTATCAATTCATTCAGCAAATTTTCGCCAGCGTAGTGACGCAAGGTAAAAACAGTAAACCCTCATGGACTAGCCGCATCGATAAAATTGTCTTGAATCGTGTGCTAGGCATTCCATTTTTTCTGTTAGTGATGTACGCCTTGTTTTTCTTCTCAATTAACATCGGCGGTGCGTTTCAAGATTTTTTCGATATCGGCAGTCAGACGATTTTTGTCGATGGTTTTGCTTCATTGCTTAACTACATGGGCTCACCAAGCTGGCTGACGGTGTTGCTTGCCAATGGCATAGGTAAAGGCATTAACACAACGATTACTTTTGTGCCTGTCATCGGCGCCATGTTTTTCTTTCTCTCTTTTCTGGAAGACTCAGG
This sequence comes from uncultured Coxiellaceae bacterium, assembly GCA_964492045.1. Lineage (GTDB taxonomy): Bacteria > Pseudomonadota > Gammaproteobacteria > DSM-16500 > DSM-16500 > Aquicella. Next base: position 73,829 of record CAZBHW010000004.1, read on the forward strand.
CTACATGGCGCGTGCTGCCTTCGTTGTCGACCGTTTCATGCGCGCACTCGGTTTGCCGGGTAAAGCATTTGTGCCCATGATCGTCGGCTTTGGCTGCAACGTCCCTGCTGTGATGGGTGCACGTACGCTGGAAAATAAGCGTGACCGCATTCTCACGATCATGATGAGTCCCTTCATGTCTTGCGGTGCACGTCTTGCTATTTTCGCCGTCTTTACGGCTGCGTTTTTCCCGCGCGGCGGCCAGAATGTTATTTTTGCCTTGTATTTAATTGGTATCGCGATGGCCGTCTTTACCGGTTTCATCTTGCGTACCACGGTATTAAAAGGTGAGCCGTCACCATTAGTGATGGAATTGCCGCATTATCATCTTCCGAATGTCAGCACTTTGTATCGCCACGCATGGCAGCGTTTAAAGAGTTTCATTGTGCGCGCTGGCAGATTGATTGTGCCCATTTGCATTTTGATTGGTGCGCTGAATTCGTTAAATCTCGATGGCACCATGAATACAGGTGAGGGTGATGCTCATTCTATCTTGTCGCAAATTGGCCGCTGGATGACTGTTGTCTTTCACCCCATGGGCATACGCGCAGACAATTGGCCGGCAACCGTTGGTCTGGTCACAGGTATTCTGGCAAAAGAAGTTGTGATTGGTACCTTAAATACTTTGTACACGCAGCTCGGTCATTTCGTCGCAGCCGGCACAGACAGTTTTCATTTCTTTGCTGGATTAAAACAAGCACTCATGTCGATTCCAGAAAATTTCGTGCAATTAGGTAATGCGTTCAGTAACCCCGTGTTAGCAAAAGCGCCTATCGATCAACTCAGCCAAAATGTTTATGGCTTGATGTATCAAAAATTTGATGGCCGCGCAGGCGCATTCGCTTATCTCTTATTTGTTTTATTGTATTTCCCTTGTATTTCTACTACCGCCGCCATGCTGCGTGAATTGCACCGCGGTTGGGCTGTTTTCTCGGCTTTGTGGATGACTGGAGTCGCTTATGGCACCGCTGTTGTGTTTTATCAGGCGGCTACTTGGGCGCGCCATCCACTGTCCTCAGCCTTATGGATTGCAGGCGTCATCAGTGTGTTTTGTGCTGTTATCATCACCATTCGCACGCTCGCCAATCGTAAGACTACCAGCATGCAAACCGGCACCCTGCAAGTTTCCGGAGGTGCGGCATGAGTCTGATCGCGCTGAAAAACCACATGTGCAAAGTAAAAATGACGACATTAGCCAATTTATGCGCCTTATTTGGCGCCGACCCCGACACCATGCGCTGCTATATAAGACACTGGATGCAAAAAGGAAAAATGCGCCAATGTATGAAACAGCCAGCCTGCGGTACCAAGTGTTTTAAGTGCCCGGCCGCCAATAATGAATGGTATGAATGGGTGGAATACCCAGAGAATCAACTTGTTAGCCAGCTAATCTGTTCTTAAGCATCCAGTTGTTATACTCTATGATATGTCATTCTTTATTTAAGGTAAAAAGTGATGGAAGCACCAGTCATTTTACAGACTGTACCAAACCAGGTAGTGAATGAAGGCGCGGCTTACGGCCCGTTTGATTTACAGGAATATATCAAAGCGCCGGATGGCAGTGAGCTACATTTTGAAGCCGAGGTTGAAGGCGGCAGTGGTTTGCCACAAGGTATGATCTGCACCTACGATGGCATCCTGACTGGCATACCAGCTAAAGGCTCAGAGGGGAATTATGAAATTCGCCTCACTGCGTCTAACGATGCAGGCTCGGTGACGACAACTTTTTTCATGCTGATTAAAGCAGTCGCCACGCGTGACACCACGGTGAAATACGCCGATGAATTAAAGCAGCAAGTCTGGGAGGCAATCGAGAACAATCAACCGATTCCAGACTTAAGTGAAATATTAGGCCGCGATATTACACCAGCAGAAATTTCATATTTGCTGGAGCGCTGGGCAACGTTAACGATTTACGACGCTTACAATCTGGAAGCGCCAGGTGAAAAGCGGGAAATTCAGTTAAAAGGTACGTCACCGCATTACGTGACGTACGACAGAGGCTGCTGCCTGGTGGCAGCGCCAAGAGATTTATACTCGCATGAGCGCACATTGGCTGATGCCATTCAATCAGCGCAAGCCATCGCACGAGAAGCGGTGAAGCGCAATTGGGTGGTTGAGCTGGTTGGTTTTGGTAAATTAACTCGTGCAGCATGGGTTGAAATACAGCATGTGAGTGAAGCGTCAAATCAGAAAATAGATGTACTGAATTTTTCGCCCACCGATAACGATATTAAACTATATCAGGAAACCGCATCGTCAGGGCCTTCGACCAGACGTGAATGAAAATGAGGTGATATATGCAATCCAGAACTGATGCAGAAAAAGCAGAAAAAGAACGCCGTGATAACCTAGATATGCAGTACAAGCAAGCGGCCTATCGTGCGGCACTGCATGAGGAACATGCTGGGAGAAGAATACTAGATCGCATTGATGAAACCACTGAAACAATGCTCGAGAAACGTCAGGCTGAAATAATCATAGGCTTGCCGCCTGATGAACATAAACCGATGAAATCTGGCGTTTATAAGTGGAGCGATAGTTTAGATGATGATGAAAAATTTTATTACGAAGATCAAGGTCAGGGTAAAGGTAAGCTGACTTGGGCTCCGCGCGCTGGCTATGACCACTCAACGCCTGAAAAATTAGCTACCATGATTTATAAAATGTCGCTAGCTGCTGCCTATGAAGGGAAAGTGCCATGCTATATTCATCTCCATAAGCACAACGTTAATTCTGCTAGAGCCATGTTAGAGGCATTCGAGCGTAATGCCAATGACAAAACACCAATAGACATGCGCTTAAGCAGCGAAGATTTTCACAAATTAGAATTACAATTGGGCAACTCGAATGGAACAGGTATAGGAATCAAAGGCGTTCTTGAGGAAAGTAGACTACAGGAAATGTATGGTACGAAAAATGTTGTAGAAGCACTCCGAATTGCTCAACAACGATCTATTGAAAGGTATGCTAAATTCATTGGCTACATACCAGAAGATTACAATTCCAAAAATCGAGCAAAAGAATACAAGCAAGCTAACAAAGAAATGACCACAGATGTTAACACAACGTACTCGGAAGATTTGAGAAGCGGTGACATGAATAAACTATTCAATAGTATTCCTGCTGACGCCGCTGGTAAAAAAGATCCTGCCGCCTGCATGGCGAAAATGGATGAGATGAACAAGATGATCTTAGCACGAACGGACGCGCTGGATAAAAGTATTCGTGAGATGGAATCAGAAGTCTCCAAGCGTGAAAATGTAGTCAGTGATCTCGAATCAAAAGCAAGCAAAGGTTATGGTGATTCAGACCATGCAAACGCTATTGGTGTCAGATCTGCAAACGATAACGAGTTAGACGCACGAATAGACTTATTGCAATCCATGAAATCCGAAATGAAAGAATTGCAACGCTTGCGTGATAGCTTGCGCCGGGAAGTTACCGATACCACTAAAGGTTATGATGCAACACAGGCAGGCAAGATTAAAGCTGACTTGGATAATGGCGATAAAAAATATCCTGGCGATGATGCAAGTATTGATAAGTCTATCGGCGATATAAAAAAGCGTTATTTGTCTGTTGATGACAAGGTAAATGTGGTGCTAGATAACATTAAAAAGCAAGCGCAAAGTCAAAGTTCAAGCCCAAAACCCGTATAAACGATTTAGGTTGGGTTGAGCGCAAGCGAAACCCAACATCGTCAAATCAACCAGTCTGAAAATGACGTTTTTCACTCACAGTCAATTCATCCTGTGTTAGCTTTACATTCGAAATCAAACCATTGCACATTGCCAACATCTACCCTACAATTCCTGCTCCCAATTTCACAAGCAAGGGACTGTCTAACATGCGCAAACCATTAATCGCAGGCAATTGGAAAATGCATGGCTCGGTGAGTCAAGCAAAAGCATTAATTGAGGGTATCAAGCAAGGCGCTGCAAAGTGCCCGCAAGTCGATATTCTGGTTTGTCCCGCATACGTACATCTTACCCTTGCACATCAAATCCTTGAAAATTCACCCATCCTGTTGGGCGCGCAAAATTTATATTTAGGTGCGCAAGGTGCATTCACGGGTGAAGTGTCTGGCGCCATGCTGCACGATGCTGGTTGTGAATATGTGTTAATTGGTCACTCAGAGCGTCGCACTTTATTTCATGATGACTTGCACGCTGTGGCAGAAAAATTTAAGGCTGCGCTACAGTCAGGGTTGAAACCGATTCTTTGCATAGGTGAAACTCGTGCAGAGCGTGAAGCCGGTAAAACAGAATCCGTGTTGCGTGCTCAGTTGCAGTCAGTCATCGACGCGGCAGGTATCGACTCATTTAATCAGGCAGTGATAGCCTATGAGCCAGTTTGGGCAATTGGTACCGGTTTGACTGCTACCCCTGAACAAGCTCAAGAAACCCATGCTTTTATCCGCCAATTGTTTGCGCAAAATAATGTTGATCTCGCCAAAACAATTCGTATACTCTACGGCGGTAGTATGAAGCCAGAAAATGCGGCTTCTTTGCTGGCAATGCCAGACATAGACGGCGGTTTGATTGGCGGAGCGTCGTTGGATGCAAATAGTTTTCTTGCCATCTGTGCTGCAGCGAACCAAGAAAAGGTCAGCATTTAATCATTTTTGAATAGGCTTTGAGAATGTATCAATTTATTTTATTTATTCATGTCATCGTAGCAGCGTTTATTATTCTGCTGGTTTTAGTGCAGCAGGGTAAGGGTGCTTCTATGGGTGCGGCATTCGGCAGCGGTGCTTCTTCAACTGTGTTTGGTGCTAGAGGCACTGGTTCAGTGCTTTATAATATCACCATGATTTGCATCATGATTTTCTTCGCAACCAGCATCGTCATGAACTACTTTGCCACCTCTGCCTACAGAGAAGCTGGAAAAATGGCGCCAGTGCATACACAGCAAGTGCCAGAAAGAAATCCAGTAGCGCCAGTTAGTGCGCCAATGACAGCGCCAGTTACCGCGCCAGCAAGTGCACCAGCAACTGCACCAGTTAACGCAACAACAATGCCTGCACCATCTGCGGCACCAGTAACACCTGTCATACCAGCTGCACCAGCGCCTGCGCTTCCAGTAAAACAAGCGCCAGCCGCAGCAAGCAATACTGCTGCACCAGTATCAGCGACACCAGTTTCAAGTAAGAAAAAAGCCTCTCACTAACCTGAGAGACAAAAGAGTAAACACACCTGCCGAAGTGGTGGAATTGGTAGACACACTACCTTGAGGTGGTAGCGGCCAAAAGCTGTGCCGGTTCGAGTCCGGCCTTCGGCAAAGAATTCCAAATTATCCCCTGAGTCACTCCGCCCTGCGGGGCGTGATCGCCTTCGAGATGGCTACTATTATTAGCAATTTTTAAGTTTCGACAAGCAACCAAATCCAATAAAGAAGCGCGAAGGCAAGTTATGCTCCGTGGAGGCTGGTTAGTCTTGTGGAGTCTGAAACTTAATTGCAAAACTACGCACGAAACATGTGCAATACATTCTCCGAAGTCATATAATATGGCGTCGTAAAAACACACTCGAGCAGGAGATAAAGGGTTGCTGCAAAATTATTTACCAGTATTTATTTTCATGCTAATTGGTGTTGCCGTTGGGTTATTCGCGCCAACACTTGGCTATTTGCTTGGACCCAAGCGTCCAAATCCAGAAAAACTTTCCACCTATGAATGCGGCTTTCCCCCGTTTAACGATGCACATGCACCCTTCGATGTGCGTTTTTACTTAGTCGCCATTCTCTTTATAATTTTCGATCTTGAAACTGCATTCTTAGTGCCATGGGCTGTCGTGTTTCGCACGCTAGGCTGGTTCGGCATGATCGCCATGGGCATTTTCCTTGGCTTGTTAACAATTGGTTTTATCTACGAGTGGAAAAAAGGGGCGCTGGAATGGGAATAACTGATTTAGTGAAACCAGGTTTTTATGTCAGCAGCGTAGAAAATATTTTTAATTGGGCGCGCGCAGGTTCTTTGTGGCCAATGTCATTTGGACTTGCGTGTTGCGCTGTTGAAATGATGCATTCCGCTGCTGCACGTTACGATCTTGATCGTTTCGGGGTGATCTTTCGTCCAAGTCCGCGTCAGTCAGACTTAATGATTGTTGCAGGCACACTCTGCAACAAAATGGCTCCTGCTCTACGCAAGGTATACGATCAAATGGCAGAACCACGCTGGGTCATTTCCATGGGTTCATGCGCCAATGGTGGTGGCTATTATCACTATTCCTACTCGGTTGTGCGTGGTTGCGACCGCATTGTGCCAGTTGACGTTTACGTCCCAGGCTGTCCGCCAACGGCTGAAGCCTTAATGTATGGCGTGATTCAGTTGCAAAATAAAATCCGCCGTAAAGAAACTGTTGAACGCTAGAGGTGTCTATGTCTGATATTCCCGTGCTAGCTAATAGCATCAACGCCAAATTTGCTGATTGGATACTCGAAACAAAAATCGCCTTGGGTGAAGTCACCGTCACTGTGCGTAAAGAGCATTTACTGGATTTATGCCGCGTGTTGCATGACGACAGCAATTTTCGCTTCGACATGTTGGTAGACGTTTGCGGTGTAGACTATCTCGATTACGGTTTAGATGATTGGCAAACCCAATCTGCTACCGGCACGGGTTTTAGTCGTGGTGTGACAAATAAACCCTTACGTGAAGACCCTGCTCAACCAACCAGATTCGGCGTCGTCTATCATTTGCTGTCTATCGAAAAAAATCAGCGCTTACGTTTACGCGTCTTTTTGCCAAACGATGAAACTTTAATGGTCGATTCCGTCATGAGCATCTGGCCTGCCGCCAACTGGTTTGAGCGTGAAGCATTCGATTTTTTTGGTATCTTATTCAAGGGCCACCCAGATTTGCGCCGCATTCTCACCGATTATGGTTTTGCCGGCCATCCATTCCGTAAAGATTTCCCGCTCATTGGTAAAGTGGAAGCTCGATACGATGCCGCCTTAAAACGCGTTGTCTACGATCCTGTGAGCATCGTGCCGCGTATACTCGAACCAAAAGTCATACGCCACGATCACCGTTACGAGGAAAGCAATAAATGAAGTCAGCACCAGAAATTCGTAACTACACCTTTAACTTCGGCCCGCAGCATCCTGCTGCGCACGGCGTCTTGCGTTTAATATTGGAAGTCGATGGCGAAACCATTGTACGCGCCGATCCACATGTAGGCTTGCTACATCGCGCCACGGAAAAATTAGCCGAAAGCAAACCGTTCAACCACAGCATTGGTTACATGGACAGGCTAGACTATGTTTCCATGATGTGTAACGAACACGGTTATGTGCTCGCAATTGAAAAACTATTAGGTATTACACCGCCAAAACGCGCGCAATATATACGCGTGATGTTCGATGAAATCACCCGCATTTTAAATCATTTATTATGGTTAGCCGCGCATAGTTTAGATAACGGCGGCATGGCAGTGTTCTTGTATTGCTTCCGCGAACGCGAAGACTTACTGGATTGCTACGAAGCTGTTTCCGGCGCACGTATGCATGCAACGTATTATCGTCCGGGCGGTGTTTATCGCGATTTACCAGCACAAATGCCGAAATTCCAACCCAATAAATGGCAAAGCGTGACAGAAATCGCAGACCTCAATGCAAAACGTGAAGGTTCGCTGCTGGATTTCCTCGAAGACTTCACTAACCGTTTTCCAGGATGTGTTGATGAATACGAAGAATTACTCACGAATAACCGTATTTGGAAACAACGTACCGTTAACATCGGTGTGATCTCTCCTGAACGCGCCATTGCTCTAGGATTTACAGGCCCAATGTTACGCGGTTCCGGTGTGGCTTGGGATTTAAGAAAAAAACAACCCTACGAAGTTTACAACGAGCTGGATTTTGATATTCCCGTTGGCGTGAATGGTGACTGCTACTCACGCTATCTGGTGCGCGTAGAAGAAATGCGTCAGTCAAACCGGATTATTCGTCAATGTATAGACTGGCTGCGTAAAAACCCCGGTCCCGTGATGATTGAAGATTATAAAGTCGCGACGCCCTCCCGTACGGAAATGAAAATCAGTATGGAAGCCATGATTCATCATTTTAAAAACATGACTGAAGGCTACAACGTACCTGAAGGCGAAGCCTATGCGGCAATTGAACATCCTAAAGGTGAGTTCGGTGTCTATCTGGTGTCAGACGGCGCTAATAAGCCTTATCGCATGAAAATTCGTGCGGCCGGTTTCCCACATTTGGCTGGACTCAATGAATTGGTCAGCGGATACATGCTGTCTGACGTGGTCGCCATTCTTTCCAGTCTGGATATCGTTTTTGGTGAGATAGATCGATGACAGAACAAACTAAAGTACAACTTTCCGAAACTGCACGCCGCCACATTGAAGAATGGGTGAAGCGTTACCCACCAGAGCGAAAACGCTCGGGTGTTTTTGAAGCCTTGCGAATAGTGCAAGAAGAAAATGGCGGTTATCTCACGGCGCCGTTAATGGATGCCGTAGCAGAGCAACTAGGTATGCCAAACATTGCCGTATACGAAGTCGCAACGTTTTACTCGATGTACGAAGAACATCCGGTAGGCAAGCATGTCATAGAACTTTGCACCAATGTGCCTTGCATGCTAAACGGTGCAGAAAAATCCGCGGAACATTTGAAGAAGAAACTCGGCATAGACTGGAATGAAACCACTGCTGACAATCGTTTTACGATTAAAGAAGTAGAATGTTTGGGTGCTTGCATCAGTGCGCCAGTCTGTCAGTTAGGCAAGAGATACATTGAAAAACTGACGCCAGAAAAAATCGATGAATTAATCGCGTCATTAACGTAAGAAGGCGGTCAACATGGCGAATGAAATTTGTTTTCGCACATTGCATTTAGATAAACCCTGGACTCTTAAAACTTATGAGAGTGCAGGTGGCTATGCACAGTGGAAAAAAATCCTTAGCGAAAAAACTCCGCCGGAAAAAATTGTTGAAGCAGTGAAAATGGCGGCCCTTCGTGGCCGTGGCGGCGCTGGCTTTTCCACTGGCATGAAGTGGAGTTTTATCAAGCGCGATATGCCAGGCCCTAAATACCTGTTGTGTAATTCAGATGAAGGCGAACCGGGTACTTGCAAAGATCGAGACATTTTACGTTACAACCCACACCAAGTGATTGAGGGCATGCTCATTGGTGCTTACGCCATGGGTGCGACAGTTGGTTACAATTATATTCGCGGCGAATATTGGGAGCCCTATATTCGTTTTGAAGAAGCCTTAAAAGAAGCGCGCGAGGCAGGCTTCATCGGCAAAAATATTTTAGGTTCTGGCTTTGACTTTGAATTGTATACCCATCTTGGCGCCGGCGCTTATATTTGCGGTGAAGAAACCGCATTAATGGAATCACTGGAAGGCAAGCGCGGTTTACCGCGTTTCAAGCCGCCGTTTCCAGCGGTTTATGGTTTGTATGGCCGTCCCACCACCATTAACAACACCGAAACTTTTGCCTCGGTGCCCGTCATTCTGCAAAACGGTGCTGACTGGTTTATGAATTTGGGTAAACCAAATAACGGTGGCTGCAAAATCTTTTCTGTGACTGGCCATGTTAACAAGCCAGGCAATTATGAAATTCCACTAGGTACGCCATTTAAAACATTGCTGGAAATGGCTGGCGGCGTACGTAACGGTAACAAATTAAAAGCAGTTATTCCCGGTGGTTCATCCATGCCAATCATTCCCGGCGACATCATGATGACACTGGACATGGATTTTGACTCCATACAAAAAGCAGGCTCAGGACTAGGTTCTGGCGCGGTAATTGTCATGGATGAAACAGTCTGTATTGTTAAGATGCTGCGAAGATTATCCCGTTTTTATCAAGATGAATCATGCGGACAATGCACACCATGCCGAGAAGGGACTGGATGGTTGTATCGTTTGGTGAATGATATTGAAGAAGGTCGCGCAACATTAGGTGATATCGAAACATTAAAACGAGCTGCAAAAAACATTGAAGGCAGAACCATTTGCGCATTTGGTGAAGCAGCGGCATGGCCTGTTGGCGGATGTCTGAAGCATTTTTATGATGAGTTTGTATATCACGTAGAACACGGACGGTGCCCAACCGAAACACGTTAAAGGTGTGGGGAAACACAACACCCCGTGAATGAATGAAGTAGCAGTGCAATGTATAGCAATAAAAGTAACAAGGTGCACAATGGCAAACATAGAAATTGAAATCGACGGACGCAAATTAGTCGCGCAATCTAATCAAATGCTGATTCAGGTCGCTGATGAAAACGGGATATATATTCCGCGCTTTTGCTATCACAAGCATTTATCAGTTGCTGCAAATTGCCGCATGTGTTTAGTGGAAGTAGAAAAAGCACCCAAGCCCTTGCCCGCGTGCGCAACCCCTGTCATGCCCGGCATGAGAGTGTTTACCAATTCGGAAAAAACCATTGCAGCCCAACGCGCTGTGATGGAGTTTTTGCTGATTAACCATCCGCTAGATTGCCCCATCTGCGATCAAGGTGGCGAATGTGAATTACAAGATCTGGCCATGGGTTATGGCTCGAGTCATTCTCATTATAATGAATGCAAACGCTCGGTGGCCGATGAAAACTTGGGACCACTGATTGCTACCGACATGACACGTTGTATTTTCTGCACTCGCTGTGTGCGCTTTGGTGATGAAATTGCTGGCATGCGCGAAATGGGTGCGACCTTCCGCGGCGAGCACACCGAAATTGGTACTTATGTAGGACATACCGTGGTATCCGAGGTATCAGGCAATATCATCGATTTATGTCCAGTGGGTGCGTTAACTTCCAAGCCATATCGTTTTACTGCGCGTCCATTTGAATTAAGTCAGACACCTTCTATCTCACCGCATGATTGCCTGGGCACAAATATCAATGTGCACACACGTTACGGCAAAGTCATGCGTGTTGTCTCGCGTGAAAATAAAGACATTAATGAAACCTGGATTGCTGATCGTGATCGATTTAGTTATACCGCGCTAGATCATGACAATCGTATTTCGCAGCCCATGGTGAAAGTCGAAGGCAAATGGCGTCATGTTGAATGGCAGCATGCTTTGGAAGTGGCAGCCTCCGGCATTCATGCCGTTGCTGCAAAAGATGGCTCAGAAAAAATCGGCGCCTTAGCTTCACCCAATTCCACTACCGAAGAATTTTATTTGCTGGCGAAATTAATGCGAGCGATTGGTAGTCCGCATATCGATCATCGTTTACGTGAAACAGACACACGTGATCAAGCTGAAATGAACGCGTTTCCAGGCATGGGTTTATCACTAGATGAATTGGAGCAATGCGATGCCATCCTGCTCGTGGGCTCTAATTTACAAAAAGAACAGCCAATTGCTGCATTGCGCTTGCGCAAAGCAATGAAGAAGGGTGCTGTAGTTTGTGCTATTAATCCAGTCGATTTCCATTTCAACTTTAACGTCCAGCATAAATTAATTTGTGCCCCGCAATATATGTCAGACAAGTTGGCCGATGTGGTGAAGACGATCAAACAAGAAGCCAATGTTGCTGAAGTTGCAGCGATGGTAGCTGCCTTACAAGGCAAGCAAAAAGTGGCTGTCATCGTTGGTGCATTAGGTATGCAGAATGAAGCGGCATCTGAAATCAGGTATTTAGCTTCTCAACTGGCAACTAGCTTAAACGGCAGTTTGAGTTTAATGACAGATGGAGCAAACGCAGCAGGTGCCTGGTTAGCTGGCGCAGTTGCCAATCAAAAAGCAGGCGGCTTGAACGCAACAGACATGCTGGCAGCAAAACTAGGCGCATACATCTTACTAAATGTTGACCCTAATTTAGATTGCGCTAATCCGCAGCAAGCAGTGGAAGCAATGAAACAAGCAAAGTTTGTCGTGGCACTGTCATCCTTTAGAAATGCAGAATTGGAAGAATATGCCAATGTGATCTTGCCTGTTGCCGCGTTTAGTGAAACCGCAGGTACGTTTGTGAATGCAGAAGGCCGCTGGCAAAGTTTTACGGGTATGGCTGCAGCCTGCGGCGCAGCGCGTCCTGCATGGAAAGTGTTACGCGTGTTAGGTAATTTCTTGCATCTGGAAGGTTTCGATTACGAAAGCTCTGAACAAGTGCGTGATGAGTTGCGAGCCACTGCGTTACCCGAAAGAAAACCATATGCCTTTAGCATGAAGCCAGGCATTAGTGCGAAACCTGAGTTAACCAGAATTGGTGAAACACCGATTTATGCTGTAGATGTCTTAACTCGCCACGCTGAACCGCTGCAAAAAACGCAGCAGGCTATGTATGGTGAGATTGACGTTGTCCGCCTGCATCCAACTACCGCATCTCGTTTGCAATTAAGTGAGCACAGTCGTGCTCGCGTCAAGCAAGGCGCAAACAGCGTTGAATTACCCGTGGTGATAGATCAACGCATCGCTGAAGGCGCTGCTTGGGTGGCGGCTGGTCGTCAGGCCACTTCTGCACTAGGTGGTTTATTTGCAAAAATTGACATAGAGAAGGCATAAGCACATGACATTTGATGCATTCTTATTAGTTGCCATTATTATTTTAAAAATTGTCGCGATTATTATTGGCTTGGTGGTGCTCGTGCTGTATCTCACTTATTTCGAGCGCAAAGTCATTGGTTACATGCATGTGCGTTTGGGGCCAAACCGCGTGGGACCTGGTGGTTTGTTGCAGCCATTTGCTGACACCATTAAATTGCTGACGAAAGAAATCATTTTACCTACTGCTTCTAACCGTTTTCTGTTTTTGATTGCTCCGATGTTAAGTTTCGGTGTGGCGCTGATTGGTTGGGCAGTGGTGCCATTTGCGCAAGGTGCGGTGCTTGCTAACTTGAATGCAGGCGTATTGTACACACTGACATTCTCATCATTAGGGGTGTATGGCATCATCATTGCTGGTTGGGCATCTAACTCAAAATATGCGATGTTCGGTGCTTTAAGATCAGCGGCGCAAACTATCTCATATGAAATCGCCATGGGCTTTGCCTTGATTGGTGTGATGATGGCAGCTGGTTCGTTGAATTTTCAGGCTATCGTCAATGCACAAAATGGCGGTATCTGGCATTGGTATCTCTTGCCTTTATTTCCATTATTTTTAATTTACTGGATTTCAGGTGTAGCAGAAACCAATCGTTTGCCATTTGACGTGGCTGAAGGCGAATCTGAAATTGTTGCAGGTTTCCACGTTGAATATTCTGGCGTGACATTCGCACTTTTCTTCTTCGCTGAATATGCCAACATGGTATTAATTTCAGCGCTTATTTCAATTATGTTTTTAGGCGGCTGGTTGTCACCCTTCCAAGGTATACCGTATCTGGAAAGCTGGTTTGCCTGGGTGCCAGCTCCATTCTGGTTGCTAGCCAAAGTCAGTTTCTTCCTTTATTGCTATTTGTGGTTCCGTGCCACTTTCCCGCGTTATCGCTATGACCAAATCATGCGTTTAGGCTGGAAAGTGTTTATTCCCATTACCATTGTGTGGGTAGTGTTAATTGCGCTGGCAGTACAATGCAAGATCGGCCCATGGTTTGCAGCATAATTTAGTGTGGTGATGACATGATGAAACGTCTGGTACATTATTTAAAAAGTTTTTCCTTGATTGACTTGCTGACAGGTATGAAAGTCACCGGTAAGTATTTTTGGAAAAAGAAATTTACAATCCAATATCCGGAAGAAAAAACACCGGTGTCACCGCGCTTTCGCGGTCTGCATGCATTGCGCCGTTATCCTAATGGCGAAGAACGCTGCATCGCTTGCAAACTATGTGAAGCGGTTTGTCCGGCACTCGCGATTACCATTGAGTCAGAGCCGCGTGATGATGGCTCGCGCCGCACGACCAGATATGACATCGATTTATTCAAATGTATTTACTGCGGTTTTTGTGAAGAGGCATGCCCTGTCGATTCTATTGTCTTGACCAACATGGCTGATTACCACATTGAACACCGTGGTGAAAACATCATGACCAAAGAAGCATTGCTGGCGATTGGTGATAAATACGAACCGCAAATCGCCAAAGACAGAAAAGAAGATTCAGACTATCGATGATTCATTAAGTAGAGATGAAAATATGTTTGCACAATTAACACCAGTTCATTTGATTTTTTATTTCTTCGCTGCAGTAGCAGCGGGTTCTGCGGTGTCAGTGATTACGGCACGCAACCCTGTGCGCAGTGTGTTGTCTTTAGTGGTTACCTTCTTTGCCATGGCCGGCGTGTGGATGTTGCAGGAAGCAGAATTCTTATCACTCATCTTATTATTGGTGTACGTAGGCGCGGTGATGACTTTGTTCCTGTTTGTGGTGATGATGTTGAACATCGATCGCGAACAAAAGAACAGTGGCTTTGTCAGATTCCTGCCCTTATATCTGATGTTGCTGGGCTTGTTATTGGCTTGCCTGTTAATTGCAGTTGGTCCGCAATTCTTTGGCAACATGCCATCCCCACCAGCCGCAGCTGAAGATTACAGCAATATCACGGCATTAGGTGGTGTGTTATATACCGCCTATGTTTATCCATTCGAATTAGCCGGTGTGATTTTATTAGCGGCGATTATCGCTGCCATCACATTGACATTCCGCGGCCCTGTGCGCCGTAAAGTTCAAAACCCAGCAGCACAAGTCAATGTTCGTCCTGAAGATTGTGTGCGTCTGGTCAAAATGGAGGGTTCATCATCATGATTACCTTGCCAGAAATGTTAGCGCTGGCTGCCTTGTTGTTTGGTATTGGATTAGCCGGGATTATCATCAATCGAAAGAATTTGATTGTCGTGTTGATGTCAATCGAATTGATTTTGTTGGCGGTGAATACTAACTTCATCGCATTCTCGCACTTTTTAGGCAATGTCACTGGTCAGGTGTTTGTCTTTTTTGTGCTGACAGTTGCTGCTGCTGAATCAGCATTGGGTCTCGCGATTCTGGTTGTTCTCTATCGCAAGCGTGCCACTATTGAAATCCAGGATCTGGATGTATTGAAAGGGTAATCATCATGGATATCACTTTGACTCAAACTGCTCTGATCATGACTTTGTTGCCGTTGTTAGGCGCATTGATTGCTGGTTTGCTAGGTAATCGGCTTGGTCAGCAATTAACGCACCGCATTGCAGTGACTTTGGTCGGTATGTCATTTTTCCTGTCATGTTATTTATTCAAGCAAGTGGTGATGAATAACAGCCCGGCGATCGATCATGTCTTTTATATCTGGGCAAACTCAGGCGTGTTGAATTTCAGCGTTGGTTTCTTGCTGGATCATTTAAGCATTACCATGTGCATGATCGTGTTATTTGTTTCCTTCATGGTGCATATCTATACGATTGGCTACATGCAAGATGATCCCGGTTATACCCGCTTTTTCAGCTATGTCTCGCTATTTACCTTCTCCATGCTGGTGCTGGTGTTGGCGAATAATTTCCTGCTGTTGTTTTTCGGCTGGGAAGGTGTGGGTTTAGTCTCTTACTTGCTAATTGGTTTTTGGTTTCATCGCGATGCCGCCAACGTTGGCAGCTTGAAAGCTTTCATTGCAAACCGTATCGGTGACGTTGGCTTCATTCTGGGTATAGCCGTTGTGCTAATGTTCTGCGGTTCATTGAATTATCATGAAGTGTTTCGCCAAATTCCTGAAGTGATAAACAAAACCATCGAAATCGTGCCTAGTGTGGACATGCCGGTGGTGACGGCAATGGCCATGTTGCTTTTCATTGGTGCCATGGCGAAATCAGCGCAAGTGCCGCTGCATGTTTGGCTGCCAGAGTCCATGGAAGGTCCAACACCGATTTCCGCACTGATCCACGCAGCGACCATGGTGACTGCCGGTATTTATATGGTGGCTCGCATGTCACCCATTTTTGAATACTCACCAGCCGTACTCAGTTCAATTTTAATTATTGGCGGTACGACGGCATTCTTCATGGGTTTAATCGCCATCGTTCAAAATGACATTAAGCGTGTGATTGCGTATTCCACGATTTCTCAATTAGGTTACATGGCGGTTGCTTTAGGCGTGTCAGCTTATGACGCCGCAATATTTCATTTAGTGACCCATGCGTTCTTCAAGGCCTTGCTATTCCTTGCGGCGGGTTCTGTGATTATCGCCATGCATCATGAACAAGACATGCGAAAAATGGGTGGTTTGGCTTCGCGTTTACCCATTACCTATATTACTTTCATGATTGGTAGCTTGGCCTTATGTGCCATACCGCCATTTGCCGGTTTCTATTCTAAAGATACGATTATCGAAGCGGCAGGTCAGAGCCATTTGATGGGCGCGAATTATGCTTATCTATGTGTGCTTGCAGGTGCATTCATTACTCCGCTTTATACTTTCCGCGCACTCTTTATGACTTTCCATACCAAACCGCGTATGGATGCTGAAACTGAAAAACATGTTCATGAAGGTTCATGGGTTGTGTGGCTGCCATTAGTGTTACTCGCGATTCCCAGTGTGGGCGCAGGCGCGTTGATGATTAATAAAATGTTATACGCACAGCCAACGCTGCTGGGCGACGCCATTTTTGTCTTACCCGATCATCAAGTCATGGCGCATCTTGCGAAAGAATTTCCAGGTGCAACCTACATGGCATTATATGCAGGTTATGGTATGACATTGTGGTTAGCACTCGCTGGTATTTTCACCGCCTGGGTGTTTACTTCGTATCGTCCCGCCTGGTCTGCGTGGTTTGTACAGCGCTTCCATTTAGTCTATGCCATCTTGGTTAATAAATTTGGTTTCGATGCATTTAACCAAGCGGTCATCGTCGATGGAACAAAAGATGCAGGTCATCTGTTTTACGATGTGAGTGACGTCAAGTTGATTGACGGTGTGTGTGTGAATGGCACGGGTTCGCTGGTGCAATGGCTGGCGCGTACTATTCGCAAAGTGCAAACCGGTTTCATTTATCACTATGCACTGCTGATTGTGGTGGGTCTTGTTGTTTCACTTCTCTATTTTGTCTGGGGAATATAATCATGTTTGAATCGCTGCCCCTGTTATCGATTTTAATTTGGCTGCCCTTACTGGGCGGCGTGGCGGTCTTGTTTACCGGTGGAGATGAACACGCTGGTAAAGCGCGTGCTTTGGCTGTGTCAGTCACAGTGATTTCGCTGTTGCTGTGCATTCCATTGTGTCTTGGCTTCGACCCCATGCGTTTTGACATGCAGTTTGTAGAAGATCATTTGTGGATTCAGGCATATCAAATTCATTACGCGATAGGTATTGATGGTATTTCGCTGTTAATGGTCGTGCTGACCAATTTCACCGGTTTGCTCGTCATTATTGCCGGCTGTCACTTTATTAAAGTGCGCGTAGCACAATACATGTCTGCCTTCTTGATCATTCAAGGCATGATTGTCGGTGTGTTTTGTGCGATGGATGCCGTGCTCTTTTATGTCTTCTGGGAAGGCATGTTGATACCCATGTATTTATCGATTGGTATGTGGGGAAGCTCCAACCGCTCTTACGCATCCATTAAATTTTTCCTGTTTACGTTCCTTGGTTCTATCTTGATGTTGATTGCCTTGTTATACCTTTATAACAAAACTGGCAGCTTCATGATCCAAAACTTCTATGGTTTGGGTCTGGATATGACCACACAAAAATGGCTGTTTTTTGCTTTCCTGTTGGCATTTGCTGTGAAAGTACCAATGTTTCCGGTTCATACCTGGTTACCAGACGCCCACACAGAAGCACCAGCTGGTGGTTCAGTCGTGCTGGCGGCACTAATGTTGAAGCTGGGTATTTACGGATTTTTCCGTTTCAGCATGCCTATCGTTCCTTTGGCATGTGAACAAATGGCATGGTTCATGATTATTTTATCTTTAATCGCCATCGTCTATATCGGCTTGATTGCGATTGTGCAGACGGACATGAAAAAGCTGATTGCCTACTCTTCGATTGCACACATGGGTTTTGCGACCTTAGGTTGTTTCATGGTGTATGACATTGTCGCCGACACGCATTCATTGCAAACCGCCTACATGAGTTTGGAAGGTGCGGTCGTGCAGATGGTGTCACATGCATTTGGTTCCGGCGCCATGTTCCTTGGTGTAGGTATGTTGTCATATCGTATGGCGAACCACAGCCGCTTAATTAAAGATTACGGCGGTGTTGCCAATAGCATGCCTATCTTTGCTGCTTTCTTTATGCTGTTTGCCATGTCTAATGTTGGTTTGCCGGGAACAGCGGGTTTTGTCGGTGAATTCATGATTATCATGAGTGCATTGCAATCGCACTTTTTAGTGGGATTAATTGCGGCATTCACCATGATTTTAAGCGCTGCTTACACCTTATGGATGTATAAACGCGTGTTCTTCGGTCCAGTGGCGAATACTCAAGTGGCGAATTTTCCCGAGATGTCTAAATCTGAAAAATTCAATTATGTCTGTCTGGCTGCTGGGGTGTTGTTGATAGGCTTGTATCCAGAACCGCTGGTCAACGCTTTGCGTGTGACGATTGGCCACTTGTTATTACAAGGCTTACCACCAGATATCACTGCTCATGTAGCAGATAAAATGTATTTATAAAGTTTAGAGGTTAATGATGGATTTTAACTTAACGCAATTTTTATCTGTCCTGCCAGAAATCTTTCTGCTTGGCATGGTGTGTTTGATTTTAATCGTGGGTGTCATGAAATTCCGCTATCAGCAGCAAGTGGTATTCATACTGACACAAGCGGCGGTGCTGGGCTCATTTGTTTTGGCATTGGTGCAATATGGCGATTACCCTGAACCATTGTATGGATTAGGCGGCCATTATGTCGTGGATAAATTAGCCATTCTCGCCAAGCTCTGTATTTTTCTCTTTAGCTTTTTTGCATTTGCGTATGCGCGTGACTATATTCGTCAGCGTAATATTGAAAGCACGGAATATTATCTTTTAGGATTGTTTGCGTTGCTTGGCATGTCTGTGATGGTCTCTGCTAATACCTTCCTGACCATCTACTTAGGGTTAGAGCTATTATCATTACCGTTGTATGCCATGACAGCCATGGACAAAGATTCCCCGAATGCGTCTGAAGCGGCGATGAAGTATTTTGTACTTGGGTCATTAGCTTCCGGTATTCTGCTATATGGTATCTCTTTACTGTATGGCGTCACAGGTAGCTTGGAGTTGCATGAGATTGCTCGTGTGGTGACTGCCCATCAAAACGCAGCGTTATTAGCAGCGATGGTCTTTTTAGTGGCCGGTTTGATTTTTAAATTTGGCGCAGTGCCATTTCACATGTGGGTACCAGATGTGTATGAGGGTGCGCCGACGTCTACTACTTTATTTATTGCCAGCGCTCCAAAAATTGCAGCGTTTGTTATTACCGTGCGCGTTTTGCAACAAGCCTTACCGTCATTGCAAGCCAGCTGGGTGCCGATGTTGATGGTGATTTCTATTTTATCCATGTTGTTTGGTAACCTGATTGCGATTGCTCAATCCAATATTAAACGCATGTTAGCGTATTCATCGATTGCGCATATTGGTTATGCATTATTGGGTATTATTGCTGGTCCTGCTTCCTCAACTGGTTATTCCGCTGCGATGTTTTATGTGGCGACTTATGTTTTAGTGACATCCGCTGCGTTTGCTATTATCGCCATACTTAGCCGTAACGGTATTGAGTTCGATAAGCTGGAAGATTTCCGCGGATTAAATGCTAGAAACCCATGGCTCGCTTTAATGATGTTGTTGGTGTTGTTCTCCATGGCCGGCATTCCACCAACGGTTGGCTTCTTTGCCAAATTAGGATTACTTGAGGCATTAGTACAAGCCAATTATGTTTGGCTAGCTGCGCTTTCCTTAATCTTTGCGTTGTTTGGTGTGTACTATTACTTACGTGTTGTCATGTTAATGTACTTTGAAGAACCGTTGCCACAAGCGAGTGCACCAATTGTGTTGCCTACGAATATTTTGGCGGCGATCAGTGTGAACGGAACTGCGGTTTTGATTCTGGGTATTTTTCCGAGTTTTGTGATTGATCTTTGCAGGATTTCTGTCGGCTAGCTTAACGATTTCATTTGCCCTCACCCTATCCCGCAGCTACCTGCTGAGTGGTTAACCACAGGTGGCTGCGGGATAGGGTGAGAGAAAAAGTATTATTCCACCGGCTCTTCAGCCCGCATCTTATCAATCAGCGATTCAATCGCTTCTTTCAATTCTTCGCTCATTACTGGTGGAGAATTCGGAGTAGGGGAAGCAGGCGGTTGCTGATCCCGGTAAGCTTCAATATCAATCACGTTCTTCTTTGTCATCGACCGTCCATGGTTTAGAATATGACCCAACTATAGTATAAAAATAACTCATAAGTCGCAAGTGGCTAAAAGTAGGCACTTTTTTAAGCCTAAGCTTACAAACACCATAACAAGATAAAGAAAATAACCATGAAACTCGCCGATTTTGAATTTGATTTACCCGAAGAATTAATCGCCCAATACCCAGCGCATAAACGCACTGAAAGTCGTTTATTATGCTTGGGAGAGGGTAAAGAGCTATCCCATAAACGCTTTCACCAGATCATCGATTTAATTCAGCCTGGTGATCTGTTGGTTGTGAATGATACCAGCGTAATCCCAGCCCGCTTATTTGGCCATAAAAGTACAGGCGGCGCGGCCGAAGTATTAGTGGAACGTATGCTGGATGACAACCGCATCCTGGCTCAGGTGCGTGTCAGCAAACCAGCGAAACCGGGCGACTTCCTGACTTTCGCCGACGATATCAAGCTGGAAGTCATGGGTAGAGTCAAACAATTCTATGAGTTACGTTATACCGGCCCTCTGCAAACCATACTCAATGTCATAGAAAAAATCGGTCACATTCCCTTGCCGCCATACATGCACCGCGCAGCCGATGAGTCTGATAAAGAACGATATCAAACAGTTTATGCAAAAAATAAAGGCTCGGTCGCTGCCCCCACAGCAGGCTTTCATTTTGATCAGGCATTAATGCAAGCTTTACAAGCAAAAGGTGCAGAGTTTGGTTATCTGACGCTGCATATCGGCGCAGGAACTTTCATGCCGGTGCGCGTGGAAAATATTGCTGAACATCAAATGCACGCTGAATTTCTCATTGTTTCCGAGTTGCTGTGCGAGCAGGTAAATGCAGCAAAAGCACGCGGTAATCGGGTAATTGCAGTTGGCACCACCAGCTTGCGTGCTATGGAAACAGCCAGCCAAAGCGGTACCATGCAGCCATATCAAGGTGATACCAATATTTTCATTTATCCAGGCCATCAATTTCACTCAGCAGATGTCTTGATCACAAACATGCATTTACCCGGTTCAACTTTGTTGATGCTGGTTTCTGCGTTTAGTGGATATGAACGTGTGATGCATGCTTACAAGAGCGCAGTTGAAAACCGCTATCATTTTTATAGTTATGGCGATGCCATGTGGATGACGCGTACCAACTAATTTAGTGAGCCGGTTAGATTTATCTTGCTGACGCCTTCAGCGAGGTCATCCGCACTAGTAGATTTTTTGCGAGGGTTGATGGTAGCTGTTTTGGAGCGGTCAGGTTTTGCATTAAACAAGGTAGACATTGCTCTATGCAATAAGCTGGGTGTTTCTGCTTTACTGGTGCTTCGTTCAGCTATGTCATTCGGTAAGAGCGGAGCAAGCTTGTCTTCGATGATTTGATATAGCAACTCCGTTTTTGGACCAGCCAGCGCTAGAATTTTTTGCACGACAGCGTCAAAGTCTCTGATCTTTGGCTCTGCCTCTGCAATAAACGCCCATGCTGAGTGTGCGTACTCAATGCCATTCTTATGCTTCTTATCGCATGTTTCAAAATAGCGATTAATGGCTGCTTCAACAGTCCCAAAAAGCTTTTTGTATCGATCTTTTTGCGCAGTAATTTTTTGTGAGCTGGCGCGAAATGCTGTTCTCATTTCAACGTTAGATTCATACTCATCTTTAAAGTGATATTCTATGTCCATCGCATATCGATCATAATTGACAACCGCTTTAGGAGAGAGATTGTTGAATAGCAGATTATTTTCACCATCAGCAGTACGGAAAATAAAAGAAGTTTCTTTTGCACGATGATGAACTACCTCAAGCAGCCCGGGTTTCTTCAAAAAGCAACCGCGATAACGCTGGTTTGATAGCCTAATACGAGCTTGTAATTCCCTGTTGCTGCCGCCGCCAGCAGTAAATTGGCTGAATTGATAGTCATCTGAATTATTATTTGTATTGACGGTGCAAAAGTTCGATAAATTATGATCGTGTGCGGTTAAGATGCCATCGTATATAGGCCTGTCTTTGCGCATTAAACCCAACATGCGTAATGATTGAAATAATTGCGAGTTCATATTGGTGTCAAATTCATCTTGCTCACGGATTGCCGGAAGATTGCTTTCCATGCGTCGCTCGGCTTCAGGGGTAATATTGTTGAAAATATCATTTGCTTGTTGTGGTGGGGTCTTGAAAATATCTTCTACTTCACTGTCATCATCAAATATCTTGGTCAGTTCTTCCATTTCATTTTTGCTGAGATAAATTTTACGATCATCTTTGTGGTGACGTGAACCGTCAGTGACAACCGAGTGATGAGTTGCCAGAATCATGGTGCGTCCCGCTGCGAGCGCTTTCTTGGATTCTTCAGCTAAAAAGTAGGCCTGATTATTCTTTAGTTGCTGATTGATATCTTTGATCAAGACTGCGTTTTCCGCTAAGGCAGGATCTAATTGGCTTAACTGTTTTTTCAGTCGTTTATAAGCCAGAAAGTCGCGAGGAAAATCACTGGAATCAATACAAAAATATTGATGGTCTTCAATGATGAGTGAATAAAACCTGCGTAATTGCAGGTAGTGACAGTTCTTACTAAGTAAATCATCCATGTCTAATTCGCGATAGCCATCCGCCACTTCTTGTGCTGTTGGCGGGGAGTTCAAGAGTGTATCCAGATCTGTATTGAATTGCTGAAAGCCTTTTTCATCGTGGGTGATGTAAGTGTAAGCGATTTGGTTCATTAAGCGATTCACGCCTAAATCAGCGCCTGGTTTTTCCGGATCATAAAATGGAGTTAGCGAAACTTGTTTGCAATATTTGCTATCGTGATTACCGCCAATCACAACATAAAGTGTTTGATTCAGCAGCGGGCAATCTTTATTTTTTATGTAGGCTTGACGGAAGCATTCATTCATCACAGGGTCAGTGGGTGCATTACTGCCATAAGTGTAGGCGTTATCGCCTAGCAGGAACACTAAGTCGGGTATGCCGCGAAATGCGTAATCTGCCGGGTTTGCAGCCTCTTTCTTTTGCTGCTCTGCGAACATTTGTCGATACCCGGGAATGTTGCGATTATGTAAACTGGTCGCAATCAACATGGTTTTATCTGAGGCGGGCTTTTTGGGAAGATTCTCTTTATTTTCTGCTATCCCGCGCTCGAATAATTTTTGTAGCGCAGCAGCGACTGGTTGCTGGTGTTCAATGCCATCGCCATGACAGCCAAACGCGGCTACTTTCACCGGCAAGCCTTCATTGCGCTTGTGACGTTTGAGCTTAAAAACGCGGACGCCACTAGATTCGCCCCTGCGGGCGGCCTCTAATGCGGGTTTGTCTATTTCAGACGAACTGCGCAAGCGTTTAACCTCGTGAATGCATTGTTTTGATTTTAGATTAAACAGTATAGCTAGCCTGGCTTATGACACCCTTAACTAGGGGATTTTATTCACTCTTTCACCCCAGCAGGAAAGCGCATATAATCAGGCAATTTCGACCCTGACCGAGGCAAAAATTTATGTTGGAACAAATAGTTAATGCAGTCATCTCTCCCGCTTATGCGCAACCTGGCATCCCTGAGGCGGCTGGGCAGCAAGGCGGCATGTCATTTGCGGTAATGTTTTTAATTTTCTTCCTCTTTATTTACTTCGCTATCTGGCGCCCGCAAAACAAGCGTGAACGCGAAACCAGAACCATGCTAGACGGCTTGGCCAAAGGTGATGAAGTCACGACCATCGGCGGCATCGTCGGTCGTATCAGCAAAATCAACGACAAATTTATCACCCTGACTGTCGGCAATAATCTAGAAATGTTAATGCAGCGCTCATCTGTAGCCGGTGTGCTGCCAAAAGGTACGATTAAATCGTTTGAATAACAATAAAGGAAGATAAGCGCGTATGGCTGGAGCAATTAATAGTAATACCTGGTGGAGATATTTACTGGTACTGGTTGTCATCTTCGCTGCATTTCTTTATGCGGCGCCTAATATGTACGGCGAAGTACCTGCTGTACAGGTCATGGGGACAGAGTCAGTTGTCGTAGATGATGTGGCCATGCAAAAAGCGCAAACTGCTTTGCAGCAGGCGAATATTCAGTATACCGATGTCGCTTTCCGTGATCAGCGCTTATTATTCCGTTTTGCTTCTACCGATGTGCAGCTGCAAGCAAAAGATGTGTTACAGCAAGCACTGGGCGATCAATATTTGGTGGCGCTGAATCTTTCTTCTTCGACGCCGGATTGGTTGAAGTCCATAGGTGCCGCTCCCATGCGCTTAGGTCTGGATTTACGCGGCGGTGTGCACTTCTTGCTGCAAGTGGATGTCAATTCTGTGATGGCTCAGCGCATCGATGGTGACTTGCGCGGCATAGGCCAGGCCATGCGTGATGAGCATATTCGTTATTCCGGCATTTCGCGCAAAGAAGATAATCAAGTGGTTCTGCAATTCAGATCACAAGATATTGCAAAACAAGCGCTGGATTTTGTCAGCCGTCGTTACATTGAATTCACTTGGGAGACGACGCAAACTGGTGATCAATTCTATGTGACAGGTACCTTAACACCTTCAGCGCTATTCAGGGCACGTTCTGAAACCTTGGAACAAGCCATGAATACCTTGCGTAATCGTGTTAATGAATTGGGCGTATCAGAAGCTGTGGTGCAACAGCAAGGTGAAAGCCGCGTTTCTGTTGATTTACCCGGTATTCAAGACACCGCAGAAGCAAAAAATATTTTAGGAAAAACCGCAACGCTGGAATTCCACATGGTGGATTCAGAAGATAATGCTGCGTTGGCACAGCAACAAGGTGTCACGCCGCCTGATACTCGTCTTTATACGCTGCAAGGTCAGCCTATCTTGCTGCGTAATCAGATTGTGTTGTCCGGTTCCTCAATCGTTAGTGCCACTTCCAGTATTTGCGAAGATGGCCGTCCCTGCGTGCCCATTCGTTTAGGCGGCTCCGGTGATAGTCTCTTTACTAAAACCACGGCTGAAAACATCGGCAAACGTATGGCAATTATGTATGTCGAAGTGAAATCCACGCCTAAAGTGGTGAACGGCGAACGTAAGATTGAATATGTCACCGAAAGACGCATCATCAGCGCGCCGGTGATTATTTCAGCGCTGGGCGGCAGCTTCCAGATTACGGATATGTCCAGTGTGAATGAAGCACGTAATTTAGCGTTATTACTGCGTGCTGGTGCGTTACCGGCACCGGTGACGATTATCGAAGAACGTCAAGTCGGCCCAAGTCTGGGTAAGCAAAATATTCACATGGGTGTGTTGTCCGTCGAAGTTGGTATGGGCTTGGTGGTGGTCTTCATGGCTTTATATTACGGCTTGATGGGTATCTTTGCAGACATCGCGCTGGCCATGAATTTGGTGTTAATTGTAGCGCTGCTCTCAATGTTAGGTGCTACGCTGACCTTACCCGGTATTGCCGGTATCGTTCTCACCGTGGGTATGGCGGTGGACGCAAACGTCTTGATCTTCGAACGTATCCGCGAAGAAATTCGACGTGGCAATGGCATTCAATCCAGTATATTTGCCGGTTATTCACGTGCTTTTACCACGATTTTCGACGCTAACGTGACCACCTTGATTGTGATGATGATTCTTTTCAGCATGGGTTCAGGTGTGGTGAAAGGGATTGCGATTACCATCACGATTGGTTTGATGACTTCTATGTTCACTGCGATTTATGGCACGCGTACGTTGGTGAATCTGGTGTACGGTTCTCGCAATATTAAATCTATTTCAATAGGAATCTAACGACATGGAATTTTTTAAACATAATACAAAAATCAATTTCATGGCGACGCGCAAGTGGGCGGCGCTAATGTCGGTGATCGTGATTATCTTTTCACTGCTGACACTGGCAGTGAATGGGTTGACCTGGGGTCTGGATTTCACTGGTGGTACTCAAGTCGAAGTCACTTATGACCAACCAGCGGATTTATCACAAATCCACGAGCAGTTAACCAAAGCTGGTTTTGAAGATGCCGTGATTATCAGCTACGGTACCTCTAAAGATGTCTTAATCAGTCTGGTGCCAAAAGGTAAAAACGATAACATGCTGGATCCTAAAGCTCAGGCAGATATCGTGAAAAAAGTCATGGATGCCTTGCCTGGTGCCAAGATGGATCAAGTGAATTACATCGGCCCCCAAGTTGGTGGTGAGATGGCCAGTAAAGGTTTAATCGCTATCATCGTGGCTTTGTGCGGTACCATGATATACATCGCAATTCGCTTCGGCTGGTATTTCGCAATTGGTTCTACCGTCGCCTTGCTGCATGACCCGATAATTATTCTGGGTTTATTTTCCATTATGCACATCGAATTCAACTTGATTGCGTTGGCTGCGGTGTTAACCGTGATTGGTTACTCGCTCAATGACACCATCGTTATTTTCGACCGTGTGCGTGAAAATTTCCGTAAATTCCGTAAAGCAGAAACGCTGGAAATTTTAAACTTGTCGATTAACCAGACGTTGTCACGAACCATCATGACTTCAGCGTTAACACTAACCGTTGTGCTTTGCCTGTTTTTCCTGGGCGGCACGCTGCTTTACAGTTTTTCGCTGGCGTTAATCATCGGTATTATCGTTGGTACTTACTCGTCTATCTATGTGGCTGGTTCATTGGCGGCAACGCTAGGATTGAATCGCAGCCATTTCGTCCCGCAATTGCGTGAAGTGGATGAAAGGCCGTAATCGTCGATGCTGCCACGACTTGGTTTATTTCATGCTGTCGAGCTGCGCACTTTGAATGGTGGCAGCTTGCAGCAGTATGTGTCAGTAAATTTTCTCGAAGAGCAGACAGCAGAAGTACTTAAGCTAATCGCTGCTGCTGCCTCGCCTAGCTTTGTTGTGTTACATATCCAACGACTACAACTGTTAGCCAGTTTAGGTTCTGTCGCGGCGCAACAATATTTTGAAGATGGGTTCCTCGAAAAGTTTGTTCAGCGCAATCATCACGACCTGACTTTTGATCAAGTCTCTGATGTTTGGCGTGCGTTTAATGAAATTGGCTTGCGCTCGTTAAATGTAAAATGTTTACAAACTGTTTTTGATAATAATTCAGGCTTGCTGGATCGAGTGAAATTATCACCGCAAGATCATGTTGCTTGTGATGTTAAGCTTGGGTTTGCTGCGCTGCATCGTTTGGCTCATCATCCAGAGGATAAATCAGCTGCTGCAGCTGCTGCGATTAAATACGCGCGTTTGTATGCGGCGGAATTCGAGCCGGTAGCTTCTTCGCTGCAATCTGTCACTAAGGCTTACCAGTTGGAATTATTGCGCGATGCGTTTTCGCCTAACCGAAAAGAAAATGCTGATGCTGCTGCCAGAAACTGGAATACCTATTGTGAATTAGGTGTGTTTAGTGCGGCGCGGGATATCATGTGTAAAGATGCCCGATATCTGGCTTTACCCATCGAACAGCAGCAGGATGCGTTGTTGAAAGTTAAACAAGATTGTTTAGAGAGAGTGGCAGAAGAGGCTGACTATTACTGCTGTCTTGCCATCAATAATATGCTTGATGCAGGAGCGGATGCGTTTGTTGCTAATCAGGTTGCGTATATCGATTTTATTCGCAGTGCGTGGATTGATGATGCGACTCGAAAGGAGAAGCTTAACTTGCTGTGCCAACAGTTTGAAGGGCATGCAGTTACAGAGACTTTACGGGCGATGTTGCAAGAGGGTCAGGAGCCTGAGCGCAAGCGTCTTTGTCTGTAATGATTGTTTGTGATGTTTTTCCGTTTTGTTAACCCTGGCGTATTAATTATTAATACCGATCCTTCGTTGGCCTGCTGTGTTACACGAACAGGTCCCCGCTAAAAGCATGCGGGGACGACTGTGCGCTGGTGGGGTTGGTGTTGATTTTGTTGTTGGGTTGTCGTGATTGTTAGGCGGGGACGGCGGTGTGTTGCACGCGCACAGTCGTTTTTACCGAACAAGAAATAAAACACGTATCATGTGCTTTATGAAACAATTCAGCCAACAAGGCAGCGTCTGGTTGTTGCCCGTTTTCAAACGTGATTTCCGGTTTCAACACGACTTCAGTCATCGCCATTTTGCCTTCTGCATTTTTACCTAATGTACCAATGGCTTCAGCCTGATAACGATCAACCACCAAATTCTTCATCGAAGCCAGATAAAGAAACGTCAACATAAAACAACTTGAGATAGATGAAACAAACAATTCTTCCGGATTAACTAAGGCTGCTTTGCCTAAAAATTCCGGCGCAGCACTGCCTTCAATGCTAATGCCACCGCCAAATGTTATTTGATGTGTGCGATCGTAAGTTTTAGCCGTAAATGCAACGTTGCCTCGATTCCAGGTGAGGTGAGAAGTGTATTTCATGGAATATCCTTATCGAAATGAAAATAGATAAGAATGCAATATACTGCTGAATGTGACTCACCGCAACGCAGATCACTATCAGGATTTGTCTTCGCACGCGACACCTAATAAGGCAGCGGCGTGCACCACATCAGTGAAGCAAGCTTGAAGTTGTTTGTCATTTTTGATGACTTCTTTCACTTTGTTGCCTTGCAGGTTTTTGCCGCAGACATTCACGAGTGAGCCATTGGGATCATTTTCCGGCTGAAATAACATGGTGATGCCCCAGACATTCATCGTGAGATTGGTGCTGTCTGCTGTGTTGCCAAGGCTAGTCAGCACGACGCCGCTAATTGGTTTTGATGGGCCTGGTTTTGATGGTTGGAACAAAATAGCATTGGATTGCACACACTGAATAGTGCCTTTGCTGATGCGCGTGAACTCAGATTTCAGCGAGGCTTCACTAAAATTGCATGGGCATTGAGAATCATCAACTGGCGCAGCGGTTACGTTATCAGCCAGTGCAACGCCTGTTGTCATCAACATGGTGATAATAGATGTCAGTGGAAATAAGGTCGTTATCCAAGGTGTTTTCACGTTTCTCTCCCTCATTATTTTGAGATGACACCGCAGGTTATACCAGCAGCCATTGCTGTCCGTTTGATGTCGCCGATGCAAGCTTGAAACTCTGCATCATTGTGAATTAATTCTTGTGTGCCTTTCACGTTGTCAGCGCACATTCTAGCGGCTGAGCCAGATGGATCGGTGTTATAGAATATTTCTTCTTGTACCATCCAATTAGCAAATGATTTGGCTGGTGTTGGGGTGAGGCTCGCAACGCCATAGTCTACGGCAGCAAGCATGATGCTGTATGCCGGAACCAGTTTGATGATAGTGGGGTCTTGTTTAACAGTGTGGGTAACGACGCAACTGATACCACCGCTTTTGAAATTGGTGGTAGATGGAAAGCCGCTACTGAAATCACAGGGGCAGACGGATTTGTTTGTGTTGCTTGGCGCTACCACCGCTGCGGTAGTGCTTGGCTTGGCGCTAGGTGCTGTAGGCTCGGGCGCCACGGCTGGCGTCACATTCACCGGTCCTACGGTCGGTTGCGCCAGTGCCGGGAAGTTTAATCCGGCGATGATGCTTGCAGCCAGGATGCTTGAAACCAATGTCGTAGATTTCATGTACTACTCTCCTCAACATCAACAACAGCTGATTGCCAAGGAATAATTATATCATGTCTTGAAATGCATCAACCCGCGGGATCATTGCGGGTTGATGATAAATTGAACAAGCTGGGGTGCTAGCTTTGTGCGCTGACCATGGTTTTGAGCATGGATTTGATCACAGCCGGATTGGCAGCAACGATATTGCCGGTTTTTAAATGATTTTCACTGCCGTCGATATCGCAAACAATACCACCAGCTTCTTTCACTAATAGTGCGCCAGCAGCCATGTCCCAGATTTTCAAACCCAGTTCCCAGAAGCCATCCAGGCGACCACAAGCGACGTAAGCCAAATCCAGGGTGGCAGCCCCAGCTCGGCGAATATCGCCGCAGGCAGGCAGAAAACTGCGTAGGATTTCGGGTGGGAGGGGCATGTTTTTGTCCGTATGACGGTAAGCAAAGCCGGTGCCCAGCAGTGCGTCTTCCAGCTTTTTGCAGGCGCTGACCCGAATTTTGCGATCATTCAGCTGAGCGCCTTTGCCGCGGGTAGCGGTGAAGATTTCATCACGGGTGGGGTCATAAATGACGGCATGTTCCACTCGGCCTTTGTAAAAAACGGCAATTGAGATGGCAAAATGGGGGAAGCCGTGAATAAAGTTACGGGTGCCGTCGATAGGATCGATGACCCATTGATACAAGCTGTCCTGACCGGTTTCGCCGCCTTCCTCACCGAGGATGGAGTGCGTAGGATAAGCGCGTTGTATATGAAAAATAATTTCTTTTTCAACTTTTTGATCGACCTCAGTCACAAAATCATTAGGACTTTTTTCAGCGACTTTGATCATGTCGGGGCGTTTTAATGCCCTGTGGATGATGGTAGCGCCCGCTCGGGCTGCTTCAATAGCAATATTGAGTATAGGTTCGCGCATAGTTTTATTTAAAGAGCTGTCTTGTATGGAATTCAGCGCATGATAAAACGAATGCGTAGAATTTGCCAGCATATTAGTAAGTGGTGTATGGTGTTGACCTTCCAATAAAAAAATGACTAAAGCCATGCTTGAACGAATTCGTATTGTTTTAATTAATACCTCCCACCCAGGCAACATAGGCTCAGCCGCACGTGCCATGAAGACCATGGGTCTGACCCAGTTATATCTGGTTGATCCCGTCTCCTTTCCAGATCGCAAAGCAGATGAGATGTCTGCCGGGGCGGATGACATTTTGAAACGTGCCACCGTAGTGCAGACACTACAGCAGGCGATTAGTGATTGCACCCTGGTGGTAGGCACCAGTGCCAGAGTCAGGCATATCCCGTGGCCATTGTTAAATCCGCGCGAAATGGCTGAGAAAGTTGCGCAAGAACCGGCAGAGGCCAAAATTGCAATTGTCTTTGGTAGTGAACAATCGGGTATGACAAACGAACAATTGCAGTGTTGTCATTTGCATATCACGATTCCCGCGAATCCTGATTATAGTTCTTTGAATTTAGCGGCAGCGGTGCAAGTGGTATCCTACGAGTTGCGTATGGCGGCGTTGCAACAGACGGCTGAAGCGGCCAAATGGGATTATCGTCAAGCGACAGCAGAAGAAATGGAAGGCTTGTTTGCACACATGGAGCGTGCTTTGGTTAAAATAGATTTTCTTAAATTAAATGCACCGCGCAAACTCATGACACGTCTGCGCCGTTTCTTTTTCCGTGCGCGGCCGGATGTCATGGAAATGAATATTTTTCGCGGAATGTTAACGGCCATAGAAGATAACGTGAATGAGTAGACCAGTATATTTAGATTATGCAGCAACGACACCAGTCGACCATCGTGTGCGCGATGTGATGATGCGCTATCTCACCATGGAAGATGGATTTGGTAACTCAACTTCGCAGCACCCGTATGGGTTATATGCGCGAGATATAGTGGAAATTTCACGTCTGCAAGTGGCTAATCTGATAGGCGCAGAAGCCTCTGAAATCATTTTTACGTCTGGCGCCACGGAATCCATTAATCTTGCCATTAAAGGTGCGGCGCGAATTTCACAGCGTAAAGGCAAGCATATTGTGACGGTGAAAACAGAGCATAAAGCGGTGCTTGAGAGTTGTCAGGCCTTGGAAAAAGAAGGTTTTACTGTCACGTATTTACTGCCGGAGCATGACGGTCGGGTCAATATAGATGTATTGCGTGAAAGTCTGCGACCAGACACGACCTTGGTGTCTATCATGCATGTGAATAATGAAATTGGTGTGATTCAAGATTTATCTGCTATTGCCGCCATCACAGCTGAGCGCGGTATTTTATTGCATGTGGATGCAGTGCAAAGTGCAGGAAAAATTCCCTTGAATGTGCAGAGTGTCCCGATTGATTTGCTTTCTTTATCCGCACATAAGGTTTATGGTCCTAAAGGGGTGGGCGCGTTATACCTGCGTAAAAAACCGCGCGTACGCGTAGAGCCTATCATTCATGGCGGCGGTCATGAGCAGGGGATGCGCTCAGGGACGCTGCCAGTGCATCAAATTGCTGGCATGGGCGCCGCTTTTTCGATAGCTTGTGAAGAGATGGCAAAAGATTATGTGCACATCTCGCAATTAAAAACGCAGTTTTTGCAATTGATGCAGCCGATTAAGTGTCTAGCGTTGAATGGTTCGCAAACGCATTGTTCGCCTTATATCGTTAATCTAAGATTCCAGGGCATGATGGCGGACGCGATTCTAAAACAAATACCGGAAATAGCCGCTTCTACTGCTTCCGCTTGTCAGGGTAAAGGCACTGAAGGTTCATATGTGCTGCGTGCTTTGGGCTTAACGGAAGATGAAGCAAAAAGTTCCGTGCGTATTTCCTTTGGTAAGTTTACAACGTTGAGATGTATCAATATTGCAGGTCAGGCGTTTCGAAGAGTATTTGAAAACAATTAATAATGAGGTGATCTTATGATGGAGTATTACACGATTGGGGTGATTGCTATCCTCGCTGCCATTTCACCCGGTCCTGATTTTGTTGTCGTTGTTAAGAATGCTTTATCGCATGATCGTAAAAGCGCGATTCTCACTTCTGTTGGTGTGAGTCTTGGTACGATGGTGCATTCAACGTATTGTATTCTGGGTCTTGCGCTGATTATCTCTAAATCGATTTTTCTATTTAATGCGATTAAATATTTAGGCGCGTCTTATTTGATTTATTTGGGTATTAAAAGTCTGCTAAGTAAAGATAGCAGTAAAAATCCAATGCATGCGCAGTTTAAACATTCCAGTATTTCTAACCAGCGTTCGTTTTTGGATGGGTTTTTTACGAATGTACTCAATCCTAAGTGTACGTTGTTTATGATGTCTGTTTACACCTTGGTCGTGAAACCTAATACTCCGATTGCTGTACAGAGTATTTATGCGCTGGAAATTGCTGCTGCTGCGTTACTCTGGTTTGTGTTTTTGTCTTATGCGTTGACGCATAAAGCCGTGAAACAGAAGGTTGAAAATGTGCAGCATGTGGTTTCCAGAGTGATAGGAGTGGTGTTGCTGGGGCTTGGTATTTCTATTCTTGCGAAGCGTTAAGCTAATTCATTTTTGCCTCACCCTGTTTCGAGGTTTTTTTTAAGTGATCTATTTTCGTTATGACTCACTTGTATCAGAAAAACCTCGGATGTAATGTGTCATGTATATATTTATATGCTTCATAACGATCGAAATAGAGACAAAGGTCCTGAGCCGACAGTGAATACAACGCTTGTTCTGAATCTTGAATCTGTCTGATGCTGTATTGATAGGCGTTACCATCGACGGATTCCAGTAATCGTATCAGATGGTCTTTCGACACTTGCATCTCTAACTCGGGATCTGCATTAGCTTCCATTAACATGGAAATTGTTTCCATGCAGCCTCTAATGATGGCGAAATGTAATGACGTCGCCTTGGTTTTTGGCATTTGATAATTAGGATCAGCATCATTATTCAACAAAATACTGACGACATCTGTGTTGATATCAGGTTGATCGAGT
This sequence comes from uncultured Coxiellaceae bacterium, assembly GCA_964492045.1. Taxonomy (GTDB): domain Bacteria; phylum Pseudomonadota; class Gammaproteobacteria; order DSM-16500; family DSM-16500; genus Aquicella. Next base: position 107,532 of record CAZBHW010000004.1, read on the forward strand.
GTGTGCATTAACGCCGTCATGCGGTCGTCCTCATCAATCACCTGATCAATATCGGCACCATATGTTGTTAATAGGCGCACGACATTGCTATGACCGTTTTTGGCAGCAATGAGAATGGCGGTGTCACCATTTGTATCGTAGGTATCCCACTTGGCACCCGCGAGCATTAAGAGTCTGACAATGTTTGTATGGCCGCGTTTCGCAGCAGCAAATAACGCTGTTCTATCATTCATATTGACGTAATTAATCGAATTGATATCTTTTTTAAGGATTTCCTCGACACATTCGGTATGACCATTTTTAGCAGCGATATAAAGTGGTGTCTGATCAAGATGATTGACCGTAGATGACGCTTTACGCTGCATGAGAGCTGCAACAATTTTCGCTTCGCCATGGCTTGCGGCAACCCATAATGGAGTTTGCAGCTTTGTTAGGTTTGCATGATTAATATCTGCGTTTGCAGCAATCAGTGCATTAGTGATATCAATGTTAGATGCACAGTGCAAGGCGGTATTACCTTCAGCATCTGCTAAGTTTACGTCTGCACCCATGCTTATTAAAAACTTAACCAAAGGTGCTTTTCCAGTGATGCTAGCAAGCATTAATGGGGTGTGCCCATTTGCAGTGGTTTGATTGACATCATAGTCCTCATTACCAATCAGGTGCTCAAGATGTTCTAGACGTTGAGAACAGAGTACGGCGCAGTGTAAGCGGTTGTAACCATATTCATCTACAAAGTCACGTTCGATGATGTGTTCTGGATTTTGATCCACATAGTGCTGACAAATGAGGTGGTAGATGTAATCGAGTGTGCGCTGGTTGCCAGTCATAAAAATCCATTGAAATACGGATTTTTGCATAGCATCCGTTTCGAATAGTTCATGGAAGGTGATATTTAGCGACTGAATAGCCGCGAAATCACGTTCTTTAATGGCGTAGAAAATCGCTTTCATGCGAGGTGTGATGCCTGCATATTCTTCCTGCTCAGCCGCCTTATAATTTGATAGATACAGGTTATCGGCATGATCGATGCGTATCGCTTTGCGATGCGGGAAATGCTTTTCGAAGCGGCATTTCCAGGCTGAATTGTGATTAAAGATCGATGCGAATTGGCTATTTACCAGCGAGACATTGAGCCGATCATTGGCACCTAATTTTGAGACGACTGAGAGCATGGCATCTGGATAAACAGGCAGATAGCCTGTTTCTTCTTGTTGTTCTCTATCAATATCTTCCCTTTTTCGTTTACGTGAGGTTTGATCATCGCTCGCAATTTTTCGTAACATAGATACCTCTACCTAGATCTAATAATAATTTCGTGACGATGCCATATCAAATCACATGCTTCGTGCTAACTTGTTCTTCTTCCACTTTCATCCTTTTTTTCTCGGATTTTTTATAAAATGACAACATTGAAGTCTGCTTTGGCTTAGCGCTTCTTTCGCGCTTGGATGGGCTATTAGGTGGGCTATCTGGGTTTTCATCCCGCTTTTCATCATAGTGTTTAGCTTCACTAGCAAGAAGCGCACTTAATTGATATTTAATGTCACTGTAAAGTTTATCATATGAACGAGGATCACCTGCATTCGGACCGACATAGTCACAAGAAGACTCAGTATGATTGACCATTAGCGAAATACCTGTTTTAAATGCCATGACATCCAGCACAAACGTTTTGGAGCGTGGGTATGATAAACACGATTCTGGGTTATTAATAACGGTATGACCCGCATACGTTGGCATAGTAAACTCACTACAATCTATCCAACTCAAGAATTTTTCAAATTCGTGAGGTCGCAGATTCGCAGCAGTGCCCTTTTCTTTTTTTGATAGCAAACAAGGATTGTTTGCTAGTCTTTGCATCATCACTTTATGCGTAAATGGCATATGCGCATGCACAACGGTGAATGGGCGCTTTCCTTTGACATAAATGATAAATGGAAGTCGTTTCACTAAGCGGCGATAGCGTGAAATGAGACTTTTTTTGGTCGGATGCAAAGCATTTTTTTTCAAATAAAGATCTTGTGATTTTATCTCTTGGCGGAATTGCTTTAATAACCAGTAACCACCGTTTCTAAAGCAGTAATTGAGATCATTTTGAATCCGGTTGTTTGGGTCAGGATGTTGGTTTGTATATTTATCATAAAACGCATTCAGGTCCTTATCATCGTTTTCTGAATAGTTGATTTTTTCTAACTCTTCATAAAGATCTGCTAATGCCTGAATGGCATCTAAATTACTTAGCTCATGATTTCCCATTACAACATATAGTGAATTCGGGTGTTTAGCTTGATAGTCAGCGATTAATGAAATGACTCGGCAACTTTCTTCCCCGCGATCAGTCAAATCACCTGCAATAAACAAGCGATCACCTTCTTTTAGTACGGCCAACGCACTATCAAGGCATTTTGCATTACCATGCAAATCAGCAATGATGTAGTCTTTGCCAACTGTATTTTCTTCCAATACCAGAATATCGTTACTGCGATTATTTGACATGATTATTTCGCCGTGCGTGTTGTATTTGTTTTTTTATGGTTTGCGATTATACGGATATTGTCTTGATTTGTCAGGGTTTTTTGCGAAAAAAGAGAAATCCATTAATATTATCAATAAGTTAATGGATGGTTGCGGTGTTGTTGAGCAAATCCGTATCTTTGTTTGATGAATAAAATCTATTAGGCATCTTAAGTGATTTTCATGCGACATAGTGAGACGTGATCTTGCTTTTGTTACATTAAATAAAATCATATCTCTGTGTTAATCCATCAATTAGATATTCTATTCAGGTTAGCTTAAGTTGCATTTGATAATATTAAATCATAATAACTATAAATGAGGCGGCGACTATGGAAAGCACTCATATACTAAGGCCAACTCTTTCTCTTAATTCAAAAAATAAAAATGAAATAAATAATATTGTCGTTCTAGGTGATAGCATTTCTGATCGCGGCACCATCGAAAAGCGTGATTTACTTGGATTTATTCCAATGAAGCTTATTTTGATGCTAACTGCACATACGCATAATGGTCGCTTCACAAATGGCTACACATGGAATGATGACTTAGGTGTGATGTTGGCTTCTGGATTTATTGCCGAACATTTCAAAAATATGCATAAACATATCATTGATGATGCTGATTTATCAGATTCTATTATCACGAAAGATAAAGCCATCATGGAAGAGTTTTATGATACCGTGAGTTTGAAAGATGATAGGGTTATCAATTATAGAAATACTCATTTTATCCGTACCTACTGTGAAGGCGGCATGACATCTGCTGACTACCGCAATAAATTCGTCGCAAGCATTCCACTCACTGCATCAAGATTTATGCTGTCAACATTGAGTCGACAGCGCGAAAAAATGTTAGCTGATGATAAAAGGTATAAAATAGATGATGATGAAAAACGTAAAACACTGGTTATTGAGTGGTCTGGTGGTAATGATCTGATAACAGTAAATAAATCACCGAGCCGGGAAAATGCAGATTTGGCGGTAGCAGCACGCATTGAGAATATTAAGAGACTTTATGAGAATGGATATCGTCATTTTACTCTCTTTACCCTTCCAGATTTTTCACTCACACCTCGCTTTCAGAAGGTCAGCGAGCAAGATCGTAAAGCAGCCAGTGAGGTCAGCGATTATTTCAACCAGCAGCTAAAAAAGCAGAGTGAAGCATTAAAATCAAGTTTACCAGATTTGAATATTGTCTTATTCGATGTGAATCCGACATTACGCGAAGTAATAGCAGCTCCCGAGTTGTATGGTTTTAATGGTAGTAAGCTATTCAAACCTTTTGTTGAGTCAAAGAAATATAAAGAACACAAAACTGGCCCGTTAGCAGCATCAGATTATGTATTTTGGGATGACATTCACCCGAGTTCACATACCCACGCATTAATTTCAAAAAAGTTCTATTCTTATATTAATAGCCATTATCGACTTGAGCCACCAGTTAATGACAATATTGTTGCTAATACAAGTGCAGCAGCCCTGTACGCACAGTTTATGAAAGCATACACAGATAAATACAATTCAGATCGGCATGGATTTTTCGGCCGTTACAGAAAATCGAATTTACTGCCTAAACTCAAAAAATATCAAAAAACAAATGCATTTGATGAAGATAATGACTATCCATTATATCTGGTCGAAATATTTAAGCATGCTCTGCAAGGCGGTGGAAAACGAACAAAATCAGTTTTACAAAGCATCAATTGGCTTGATAAGGACAGTCATATCAATACTAATATTGACGTATTAGATCAAATTAAGGAAATCGTTGAGGGGGATAATGTAGCGAGCAAATCAATGATCAAAATGGATGAGGGTCAACTAAATAAGCCGTAGATTTACGAGTAGCGAATTGAATTTAATGCTTTAGTTATTGTGACCTTCAATTCGAAGGTAAGTAGTCATGTCAATATCTGTCGGAACTTTAGAATTGGTTATGTAGCAATATCTGGTTGATAGCTTATCAAGGAGAATGCGCATGTCGAACTCACGAAAAGAGATAATATACCGGGAAATTGCAGAACTTGAAGATAGGTTAGTGATAGCGCGCGCTGAATTCTATCAAATGACTAAATCATATGATCAACTCATCGATGCCACAGAGCGTGACGAAACTTACGCTGATCAGCTTAGAGAGTTAAAATCAAGGGTATATGAATCCCGATTAGTTTTGCAAAAAATAAAGCAAGAAAAAGATAGTCTACTTTCTGAATTACGAGTGATAAACGCAGCTTTGCTAGCTGCTCAAAGTGAGGATAACAATACAGATGAACAAGAAGCAGTACATCGTGGCTATCGAATATAATATTTAATGATATTCTGGGTCTTGCGCTGATTATCTCAAAGGCGGTAAAAACGCCACACCCAATTGAATAGGCGATAAATGATGACTGTTACGCTTCCAGTCAAACGTTAATACCTCAATTTGAGTTAACGCAGGAAACGCTGATTTCACCTCATCTGGCAGTGTTTCGTGATTTGAGATTTCCCAGATAAAAATCGCTCCCTGTTTTTTCATCTCAGCCACATCAATCCAGCTCGAGCGCTGCAAGTTCCATTCCATAAAGACCGCAGGATGATCTGGCGAATAGAATGCAACATTACCAGCCGTCCAGCGCGGACCCGCGACATAAGTTAATGGCCGATGATATTGGTTGTGCCAGCGTTGCGTCATGACTGCCGCAATTTCTTTGCCCGGATAATTCGCGCTCGACGTATCCGCTGAATTGATGATAGAGGCGCTGTAACCAATCAGCAGTGCAGACATCAATAGTAAAGTACCACCGATCAGCGCATAGATTTTTGTTGTGCTTAAACGTGGCGCTAACACAGCAAATAACCACAGCGTCCAGAAGGTCATTAATGGCATGCCCCAACCAGCACGTAATTTAATCCCTAATACCAGAGACAGAACAGCGGTTAGTAAGAACGGCAAGAGTCCAGCATAAAATAAAAATGCTGTATCAAAGCGACGAACCTTGAGCGGCGGCGTTTCCAGTAAAGGACGAGAGCCGATAAATAGTAACAAATATATAATAAACGCCGGCAAAAATGCTTCAAATTGCTGCCATACAAATTGCAGCGGAAAGAACAGGTGATTATAGAAAGACGGTGCTGCGCTGCCGCGGTCAAACATGTACGTAATGGTGATGTATTGATGCTGCGTCAGCCACCACATGTGCGGCAGCATAATTAACAAGAAGATAGCGAAGGCGAGATATGGCGCAAGTGTTGCAAGCTGCCAACGGTTTTCTTTGCGTAACAAAAATAATCCCAAACCGGCAATCAGCGCCAGCGTGTAGTATTTCGTCATCATGCCCAAGGCAAGAAACACGCCCGTTAACAACCAATACCAAAGTGAGGCTTCAGTCATGGCGAAATAAAAACAATAGACACTCGCTGCCCACAAGCTTAATTCCAGCGTGTTGTCATTAAAATCCAGCGCATGAAAATTGTAATACTGAATACCTTCTAGCAGCAGCACAGACGCCAGCGCAAATTTCGCTGGCAGGATTTTTTTACCAAGCTGCCACACTGCTAACAGGCTAACGGCAACAGAAAGCTGACAAAAAAAGTAAAGCAGCCAGCCGCGGCCGCCATCAAGATAAGTCGCCAGTGCCGTGAGCCAGCCATTCATGAACGGGTTTTTGTCATACCCCCATTCCAGCTGGTGCCCCCAAATCGCGCCTTCTATAGAGTCCATAGGCAGGTTATGACGAACAAAAATTGGAACGAGGGTCCATGCTGCCACATGCAGGAAAACAAAGAGATAGAGCCAGTTTTTAAGCTGTTGATTTTGCATGAGCTGCATCTATGTTATTGAATGCCAACATTAAACCTTACGCAAATAAAAAACTCAACGTTAACCACACAAAACCAGCAAGGGGCTATAATAAAATAGGTAGCCCGGGTTAACGCACTGTGCGTCTCCCAGGAACATTCTAGCCTCAAAAGCAAAAACAATAATTCGGTGGGAGGTGTCAAATGCCAGTCAATAAAGTGAAGGAATACCTGGAAAAAAATAACGTCAAATTCGTATCCATGACGCATTCACCTGCATTTACCTCTCAGGAAATTGCTGCAGCTGCACATGTTTCCGGCAAGCACATGGCTAAAACCGTGATCACCAAAATGGATGGACAATTTGCCATGGTTGTCATTCCCGCCAATCAACACATCAACTTTTCCAGCTTGCGTTCAGCAAGCGGCGTGAAGACAGCTGATCTTGCTTCTGAGTCGGAATTCAAAGACAAATTTCCTGGTTGTGAAGTGGGTGCGATGCCGCCATTTGGCGAATTATACGGCATGCCTGTTTATCTGGCGGCTTCTTTGTCGAATGATGAGAATCTCGTATTCAATGCCGGTTCGCATTCGGAATTGATGCAAGTTAGTTATGCGGATTTTGCGCGCCTAGCTAAGCCGACGGTGTTGGAAATCTAATTAGTTATTACGGCTAAATACTTTATAAGATAAATCAGGGTTATCGCGATTATCTTCATCTGGCACTAAATCTACTGTGCTTTTAGACAGTCTGCGCTTAACTAAAAATCCATCGCCGCTAGGTTGCTTGTGAACTGCTGGAGCTGCGGGAGAAATCGGCGGAGCATTATTATATTGTGCTTGCGGTTTCTTAATTGCTTTCATCTCATTGACGGTTTTGCGATTCCAAATTAACCCAGCAATAAAACCAACAGCTGCACCCACGACCGGAATGCCCGCGAGCGTCGACACCACGCCAACCACGCCGACAGCGGCTGCCCAGTGAACAGTTGCTGTCACACCTACTGCAAGCGCTACATGGGCTAATGGTCCAGCATACAACAGTGCTGCAGCAATCCCGACTAAGACAGCAGAAATCGCAACGCCGATGGCTATGCCGAATAATACTCGCTGCCATGGTTTCCAGCGCTCATGTGCGGGTTTGAAATCTTCGTCAAGGATTGGTTGTAATGATACAGTTTCGCTTCTAACATCGGTCTGTTTTTCTACTTCAGCATTTTTTGGAGCTTCCTGGCTCTGACGAAGCTGCTGTGCTATGACGGCACTGGTGGACAGTCCATTGAAATCATCTTTTTCCTTGCTGTTGGGGTTTTTTCTGCTTTCCACGCTTTCTTCGCTTTTTGTGAGTTTATTCTTAAATTTGGTGTCGCATGTTATACCTTGGTTAGAAGGCTGTCTAGCGTCACCAAAGCTTGGTGAGACCGGTTTGCCAGGTGTTTGATTAATAATGGCTTCCACGTCAGCTCTGGCGAGCTCAATGCCACGAGCATCTATCACCGGACGGCATTTTTTACGTATCGCTCTTACTTCTTCTATTGAGGCGGCAAACCCAATTTGCATTAACGACTGCAACGCCTCTTTGCTAGGCGTTAGTAAACCATATTGTTGATCATCGGTGGCATCTCTGATGGCCTGAATAATTTGGTGATACACACCATTTTCCAGCATGATGGTCAGTAGATCCATCATTTCAGACTGAGTCTCAATGCGTGCTTCTAAGTAGTTAAACACACCATCAATCATTGCTACCAGAATATTGCGTGGAGAAAAATATTGCATGGCTTTGGTAAAATCCACGACAGTCTCATCACAAAGATGACCGGAAAATAAGGTTAAGTCGGTGATGCTTTTCAACATCTTCGGTGTCACTGGCATAACATCGTTGGTAATGCAGGCCTCATGATCGATGTGATCAAGATCATTTTCATGAATGAAGATTTCTGTCAGCTTTTGTTTGTTTTTATCGTAAAAATAAAACTTATCTTCATGGCGCAGGAAAGCACGATTGAAGTGGAGGGGTAATTGATCCAGCGCGGCTTGATTTGTAGGTGAGACGTTTATCTGGACAATTTCACAACCTGTCTGTAGTCCGCCCACATAACGTAAAATATTACTGGAACAGCGAGACAGATGCTTGTCAGGAACCGCAATATCCACTGCGATTTGCTTTGCGGCAGCCAGCCAATAAGAAAATAACGCTGGTGAGTCATACAATTCGCTTGCATGCTGAAAGCCCCATTTTTTTCTGGTTTGAATTTCTTCGCAACTGTATTGCGTGTGCTCTTGTAAATTGCATAACCCGCATTGAATAGCGGTATCTTCTGTCATTTCGCATTCTTCGATTTTTTCGCATTCTTTCTGCAGAAAATCGATTAATTCTGCGTATGACAATCGTCTGCTGCTGGTAGAGGTGTGATTGAGGAAGTCTTGTACTGCATGGAGTAATCGGGATAGTTCCGCGAACAGCTTATCTGGCGCCAAATCGAGTGATTCTGCAATCTGTTTTAAGTGTTGCAGTAATGGCAAGTCGGTTTTTTTATCGGGATGATTTAGTTTTTTATCGCAAAAATGCAGAATAAAGCGTTGCAGTTCTTGTAAGTGTGTGACTGTAATTGATTCTTGATTGTATTTTTCAGTTTGCAGTTCAATGTGCTGCATGACGAACATCCCTTGTTGAAATTCCCTAAAAAGAAATTATAGGCTTAATAAATTAACTAACGCTTAAGCTAGTATTAAGGAAAGCTTAATAAGAGATGGCGGGGACTGTGGCGGAGTTATCTGCGCGGCGGTGAAATGAAGTAGCGAGCCGCGCAGAGAGATGTTTGTTAACAACTTTCCGTACGAGCGCAGGGATTTTCGCTGCTCCCGGTTTCGACTTGTAAGGTAATGTGATTTACTTTGAATTTTTCATGCAAGTCATGATTAATGCGTTTGTGGTCCGCATCGTTCAACTGTGTTTGTGGCATGATGAGATGCGCAGTGAGCGCGACTTCACGCGTGCTTAAACCCCAGATATGAAAATCATGTACGGCGGTCACACCAGGAATGGCTTGTAAATAAGCTCTCACGCCAACGTGATCAATATAATGCGGGATGCCATCCAGAATTAAATGCAGTGAATCACGCAGTAAGCCCCAGGTGCCCCACAGTACAATCATCACAATGATAAGACCAACAACAGGATCTAACCACACCCAACCCGTGTAAGAAATCGCGATGGCGGAAACGACTACACCCACGAGTATCAGTGCATCTGCCATTAAATGGGTGAATGCGCTGCGAATATTAAGATCTGACTTTGCGCCACTCATGAATAACATAGAGCAGCCAAAATTCACGGCGATGCCCACCAAGCCAATCACTATGACGGTTTTTTCGTCGACGCTGTGGTTGTAGATTAACTTGTTGATGGATTCATATGCGATCAAGGCTGAAGTTGCAACCAGGATGAATGCGTTAGCCAATGCCGCCATGATCGTCGTGCGTTTAAATCCGTAGCTGTAACGCTGACGCGCTGGTCGTGATAACAACCAGTTCGCGAGCCATGACAAACCAAGACCTAAGACATCACCAAGATTATGTGCCGCGTCAGCGAGCAAGCTCATGGAGTGAGACATCAAACCATAAACGACTTCCGCACCGATGTAGAGTAGTGAAATGGTAATCGCGATAGCGAATGCCGCATTTAATGACTGCGGTGCTGAGTGTCCATGATTATGACCATGTCCGTGACTGTGACCATGATCATGACCGTGGCCGTGTGAATGTGAGTGCATGTTAATCTCTCCGTAATGTGTCAGAGGCTGCGAGCGGTGTGGGGTAATACATCACCACCCAGTAGCATGAAACAATGAATGTTATTATGACAGCGGCTTGCGCCATGTTTGAAGCTTGTAACGAAATCAATTTGGCAGCGAGTGCCATGTAGATCAGGAGCAGGGAAAACTCGCTCATTTGCCCTAAGCGGACACCAATTTCATGACTGACTTTTTTCACTTCGCCAGATGACACTAATAAGTAACGAAATACAATTGGTTTTAGCGTTAACATCGCACCAGCGGTAATGGATGCAGGTATGACAAATGCACTCAAACTATTGAAATCAAATGTCGCACCAATGGCAAAGAAAAATAAAACCAAAAAGAAGTCGCGTAATGGTTTTAAACTTTCAGCGATGTAAAAAGCAATTGGATTACTGGCCAGTGCAACGCCTGCAATAAATGCTCCTATATCTTCGGATAAACCCAGGCTATGACTCAACTCTGCCATGCATAAGCACCAGCCGATTGAGGTAATAAAAATGTATTCATGAATTTTGTCAAATTTGGCGAGTAAGCGTGACAGAATGAATTTCTCAACCAGATAAGCCACCAGAAAAATAATTGGAAAGCCGGCTATCATGACCCAGAGATGGCTAGTGCTAATCGAAGATTGCGCTAACACTTCAATGATAAAGATCGCAAAAATGGCCATGATATCTTGCAGCAACAACACGCTAATCATTAGTTCGCCAGTGTGTTGGTGGTGCAAGATTGTCGTTGGCAGTAATTTAATGCCGATAATCGTGCTTGAGAACATGGAAGCAATGCCGATGATAATGCATTCAACGGCAGTGTATTGAAAGATGGCAGCAATGATATATCCCAATGCGAAAAACGCCAGTGAGCTAGTCACGGTAATCACGCTCATTTTACGCAATGAGTGCAGCAAGTTTTGCGGCTGCAAATTCAACCCCAATAAAAAAAGCAGGAAGATAATGCCGATATCTCCTGCTTTTGATAGCGTTTCCGGGCTTTTAATCAGGCCAAGTCCATATGGCCCAAAAGCTGCGCCTAAAACAATATAGGCTACTAATAATGACTGTCTGGTATAAAGCGCAACGGTAGATAAAATAGCTGTGCCGGTAAAAATCAAAAACATGACATAGCTAATATTTATTTCATGCGTCATTAATCATCCTCTAGTAATGAGACAAGTCTTGCGTTACCGCCAACGGCGGTGGTGTTTGTGGAGATAGTCCTTTCTACACATAACCTTGGTAAATAATGTGGACCGCCCGCTTTTGGTCCGGTACCTGATAAGCGTTCGCCGCCAAATGGTTGTACGCCTACAACGGCACCAATCATGTTACGGTTAATATAGATATTGCCTACAGGCATGCGATCTGCAACATACGCTGTGACAGTATCGATACGGCTGTGTATACCTAATGTTAATCCATAACCGGTTTTGATAATAGCATTCATCACTTTATCTAATTCACCGGCTTTGAAACGAATGATGTGAAGAATGGGGCCGAACACTTCGCCTTCCAGAATCTCCAGATTATCAATTTCAAAAGCGCATGGGGTAAAATAATGACCGTCTGGCGCGCCACTGACCGGCATCTGCGCGACTAGTTTGCCGGCAGCTGACATTTTCGCATAATGGTCTTCCAGCATTTTTTTGGAAGCTTCATCGATCACAGGGCCAATGTCGTTCTTCAGCCAGCCTGGATCACCAACGGTGAATTCATCCATGTAACCTTTTAACATGGTAAGAATTTTTGGTGCGATATCCTCTTGTACGAATAACACACGCAATGCCGAGCAGCGTTGGCCTGCGCTATTGAATGCAGATAAGGCGACATCAGCAACGGTTTGTTCGGCTAAAGCAGAGGAGTCAACGATCATGGCATTCTGTCCGCCGGTTTCCGCAACCAGAATTGCAGTTGGACCATTTCGGTTTGCTAATGAACGTTCAATGAATTTTGCAGTTTCGGTAGAGCCTGTAAACATGACGCCTGCCACACGTTCATCGCTAACTAACTTCGCGCCCACCACGCTGCCGCGGCCAATCACTAATTGCAGAGCGCTTTTTGGCACGCCAGCCTCTAACAGAATTTGAACCGCACGATATGCAATATAAGGTGTTTGTTCTGCTGGTTTCGCTAACACGCTGTTACCCGTTGCGAGTGATGCAATGATTTGTCCGGCAAAAATCGCAAGTGGGAAGTTCCATGGACTGATGCAAGCGATTAATCCGCGTGGATGCAGCACTAATACGTTGGATTCGCCAGTAGGTCCCGGTAATTCTTGTGGTACTAAGTCCACACGTGCGCGGTAAGCGTAGTAGCGGCAGTAGTCTATCGTTTCGCGTACTTCAGACATACAATCGGGAATGGCTTTGCCAGCTTCGCGGTTTAAAATCGCCATTAATTCTGGCATTTGTTCCTGGAAGAGATCGGCGGCACGATCCAAAATGGCTGCACGTTCTGCTACTGGTGTGCGTGCCCAGCTGTCGAATCCTGCTTCTGCGGTATTTAATGCTTCATCTACATCATGTGCTTCAGCTTTGTAAACTTTACCGATGGATTCAGACTTATTATTTGGTGAGAAACGCAATTCGCCGTTTTGATTGTCGCGGGTCTTGCCATTAATAATTGGTGCGGCACTCCAGGTGTTAGCGCTTTGAATTTCAGCATCCATACGTTTTTTCACGGCAGCCAGCACGTGATCGTTTGATAAATCTAATCCTTCAGAGTTTTTCCAGTGTCCGTAAATATTTTCCGGGCTAGGAATTTTTGGATGTGGTTTGGAGGCTAAATTCGCAATGCGTTCAACCGGATCAAAAACGATTTGATCGACAGGGGTTTTATCATCGGCTAATTTATTCACGAAGGAACTGTTTGCGCCGTTTTCCAATAATCTTCTGACTAAGTAACCGAGTAAATCACGATGCGTACCAACTGGTGCATAGATACGGCAAGCGCGGTTGAATTTGTCTTTATCCACGATTTGATGATAAAGCGGAGCACCCATGCCATGCAGACATTGGAATTCATAATCGGTGCGGTCACCGGCCATTTCCATGATAGCGGCAACAGAGTAGGCATTGTGTGTACCAAATTGCGGATAAATGCATTCCGGCATGGAAAGCATTTTACGTGCGCAGGCTAAATAGGAAACGTCGGTAGCGTTTTTGCGGGTGAAAACAGGGTAGTTAGAGAAACCTTGAATTTGTGAAACTTTAATCTCGGCATCCCAATATGCGCCTTTCACTAAGCGTACCATGATGCGTTTTTGATGACGGCGTGATAAATCTGCCAGCCAATCTAACACATACCATGCGCGTTTTTGGTAGGCTTGTACCGCCAGACCTAAGCCTTCCCAGTTATTTAATGCTGGGTCTGAAAAGACTTTTTCGAATATATCTAAAGATAAATCTAAACGATCCGCTTCTTCAGCATCGACCGTTAAACCAATGTTGTATTGTTTGGCTTGTTTGGCGAGCGCAAGTAGCATGGGCGGAATTTCTGCCATGACTTCTTCGTCTTTGCTAAATTCATAGCGTGGGTGCAGTGCGGATAACTTAATCGAGATACCTGGATTTTTTGGTGGGCTGCCAGCTTTGGCGGCTTTACCGATTGCGTCAATGGCGGTGACGTAAGCATCGTAATAAACTTTCGCGTCTTCACGAGTGCGAGCGGCTTCACCTAACATATCATAAGAGAAGCGATAACCTTCGTTTTCAAATTCCACCGCGCGGTCGATGGCGGATTGAATGTCTTGTCCCATGACAAACTGTGTGCCTATGGCTTTCATCATTTGCAAGATGATAGGGCGAATAACGGAAGCACTTAATTTGCTGACGGTGCGCTTGATGGAGGCCAACAAGCTTTCTTCGTTGTTCAGCATGGGTGCGTAAAATAAACCGGTGATGGAGAGTGAGCGTGTGGCGGCGTTAATGAAGAGCGGGTTGTCTTTGCTGAGATGGCTCTTCCAGTCAGCGTCGGAAATTTTATCGCTGATGAATTTATCCATGGTCGCTTTATCTGGAATGCGCAGTAAGGCTTCAGCGAGGCACATTAGTGAGATGCCTTCTTCGGTGGATAAATCATATTGATGCAATAACGCGTCTAGTTTGCTTTGCTTCTTTTTGTATTCGCGAGTGGCGGTGACTAAATCGCCGGCGGTGGCCAACACTTTGCTGCGAATGTTGGCAGGGAACGCGGCGTTTGGAATGAGGTTATCAAGACAAGCAGTTTCATCCATTCGGTAAGCATTTATGATACTATCGCGCAGAGGATTGGATTGAGAAAAAGTTTTATTAGTGATCATATAATATACGGCTCGCTCAAGTAGTTTAATTTCTGATGCTGGTATTGTATTGAAAACTAGCGATTTGACTAGAGAAAAATACATGAAAGAACAAAATTTAGCCAGCCGTTTCCGTGGTTTATTACCTATCGTAGTCGATGTCGAGACGACTGGATTGAATCCAGCAACTGATGGGTTGCTGGAATTAGCAGCCGTTTTCCTTAAAATGCAAGCAGATGGCAAAATTCTGCCCGATGAGACCTTGTCTTATCATATAGAACCATTCACTGGTGCGAACATTGATGCCAATGCACTGGAAATTACTGGCATAGACCCAACTTGCCCTTTAAGGTTCGCATTGCCCGAGGCTCAGGCCTTACATAGGCTGTTTGCGGCCGTTCGAGCCAGGCTGGAAATGGAGAATTGCTATCGGGCTGTGCTGGTTGGCCACAATGCCTGGTTTGACTTGAGCTTCATCCTTGAAGCGGCCAAGCGTGCGGGCATTACGCATATTCCATTTCACACGTTTACTACCTTCGATACCGCCTCTTTATCTGGCGTTGTTATCGGTGAAACTGTATTGGCGCGTGCAGTTAAACGAGCAAGAATTCAGTTCGATGTATCAAAAGCGCATTCCGCGATTTATGACACGGAAAAAACCGCCGAGCTGTTTTGCTTTTTGGCGAACAAAGTTCGGTAATATTTTTCCCTCACCCTGAAAACCATACGCAAAAAAAAGCCCGCTTTCGCGGGCTTTTTGATATTGCATTTTAAGCAAATTAACCAAACTTCGCGGCCGCACGTAAGGACACGAGGTTGGTAGAGTTGCCAGCACCGCCGTTGCCGACGCTGTATTGTTGGTCGTGATCCCACTCAACACCGAGTGAAGTATCTTTAACAACATAAACATTGTAACCAGCCAACCAACGATCTTTTGGCAGATTAAGGCCAGCAGATTCACCGGATGCTTGATAACCAACATACACATTCTGTGATTTGCCGAATGCTTCAAAACCATAACCAGCTTGACCGCCTGCAGCCCATGGTTTCGCACCAGTTGCTGTACCGAGCAGAGCGACTGGGAAACCGCTGCCAATCAAGCTGCCTGGGGTTAAGTTAATGTTGCCGTTCTTGGTCAGATCGAGCGGGTTGAAGCGTTGTACGGATTGGGTATAACGCAATGACAGGTCAAATGGGCCGTAGTTAACATCACCAAACAGAGCCACGCCACCAGCGCGGTTGTTGTAGCCTGCGCCTGTGAAGTTGTTAACGCTGAATGCAACGTCGTTTGCACCAATCAAGTTGTATAAGTAGCCAGCGCCAACATCCCAGCTCAGCATTTCATCTGAGTAGTCATATCCCAAAGAGATACCATAGTTGGTTGGTGAAGCAGAGCTGCCAATCTTCGCGATTGGATCGTTGAATACATACACGCCGCCGTTGAAGCCTTCAGCAATGAAGCCGAGTTTTGCGGAGGTAGCTAATACTTCAGACAATGACTGCGTCAAGCTGCGAGTAATTGGGTGAATTTCATAACGGCTGAAATCCTGGAAAGATTTACCAATTTGTAAATACACTGGGTAAACATTCAGGTTGCCGAAGGTGCCGTAGGCTTGTTCAACTTGAACGGTGTTGGTAGCTGCACCGCCAATGTTGTTTGCATAAGCTGCGCTATATTCTGCGGCGCCAACTCGGTTGTAAATACCAGGGTTACCAACAGTGGTGGCTGTCATGTAATTGATGCTGGCGAATACGCGAGTCCAGTCGTTAACTTTACCGTCAAAGTTTAAGTAAATATCATTCAGTGATAAACGCTGATAGTTTTCGCCCATCAGGTTGGCATTACGGTTGCCCCATTTGCCGATATCAATGTTAATGCCACCGCTGACACGTACTCTGTCGAACCAGCCTGGTTTGCATGGATCTGGGAGTGAGCGGCCAACATTCTGGCTCATCTCTATCATGATTTTATCATTTGGGTCCATGGTGCAAAGCGCCATGCCTTTGTAATCTTGATGAACTGTTGTTTGTGGGGTGGTGTCGGTTTTCTTTTGCTTGTTGTGGTGACTTGCAAACGCTGGTCCACTCACTAAACCAAGCACGCATAAAGATGCAACGACGTGGTTTAACTTCATTTTGGTGTATCTCCTTGATAGGTTTAAATCCGCAATCATTTTTACGAGTCGAGTTTTATAGCAGAGAATGTTATGCATTGAAAGTTTTTTACAATCATGACATTACAAATCGCAATGAGTTGTAAAAAAAATCAATTAAACATTTTAAAAGGGATAAAAAAAACCCGCCATGTCGGCGGGTCTTTTTATTACGTTGGTTATTACAAACTGGTAGCTTCTTCAGCGAGGTAAGCAGCGATGCCTTCAGTCGTTGGTTTAATACCAGCTTTCCCTTTAGTCCAACCAGCTGGGCAAACTTCACCGTGCTTGTCGTTAAATTCAATTGCGTCTACGAGGCGAATGAATTCATCCACGTTACGACCAATAGGCAAGTCGTTAATGACAGCAGAACGCACGACACCTTTCTTGTCGATCACAAATGTACCGCGCAAAGCAATGTGCGCTTCTGGATGTTCAACACCATAAGCCTGGCAAATGCTGTGGTTCACGTCAGCCACTAATGGATATTGCACTTGTCCAATGCCACCTTTTTCAACTGGGGTGTTGCGCCAGGCGTTGTGGGTGAATTGTGAGTCGATAGAGATACCGATCACGACGGTGTTGCGGCTTTTGAATTCTTCAAAGCGGTTGTTGAAAGCGATTAATTCAGATGGGCAGACAAAGGTGAAATCCAGCGGATAAAAGAAGATCACCGCGGTTTTATTCTTAATAGTCTGGTGCAGGTTAAAGTTGTTAACAATTTCACCATTACCAAGCACAGCTGCGCTGGTAAAGTCAGGGGCAACTTTGCCGATTAAATTTGTCATGATTATTCCTCAAGTTACAATTAAGTGTACAATAATTGGGTGCCTGATTATAACTGATTTTAATTAAATAGGTAGCTCGGATTAGTGTGCTTTGCGCGCTAATCCGGGAGCTTCCCCATCCTACCCCAATATCACCCAGGCTTGCCCGCCATGGCGCAACGCGGAAAGGCGGGAAAATGTGGGTATTTTTTGAAAAATTTTGTATCATGCGTCTCTAGTCCATAAATGAGCAACCAAACATGATGATATTTGGCTTAATCCTTCTAGGCGTCCTGTTAAATGCAGCCGCCCAGCTCATGCTGAAAGCAGGCATGGGGCAGATCGGACATTTTGAATTTAGTATGGCGAACATTGTGCCTATTAGTGTGAAGGTCATGGCAAATCTGCCTATCATCACAGGCCTTAGCATGTATGTTTGCAGTGTGGTGGTGTGGCTGCTGGTGTTATCGCGCGTACAAGTCAGTTATGCCTACCCAATGTTGAGTATTGGTTATGTTGTGAATGCAGTCGCCGCTTATTATTTCTTTGGCGAACCGATGTCTTCACTTCGTGTCATGGGAATTTTCATTATTATCGCGGGGGTGTACCTTGTTGCCCAAACAAATTGATATGGCTGTCACAACTAAGCAAGAAGAATTCTTGCCTTTCTCCAAGCCCACTATTAGTCAGGAAGCAATTGATGAAGTCGTTGCTACGTTGAAAAGCGGTTGGATTACAACGGGTCCACGCGTGGCGCAATTCACCGAAGATTTAAAAAATTATTTTAACGCACCCTTTGTGCTGCCGCTTGCCTCCGCCACCGCTGGTTTGCACCTCGCTATGTTAGCCATGGGTTTTGAAGAAGGTGATGAAGTCATCACAACACCACTCACATTTGCCGCAACTTTAAATACGATTGTACTTGCTGGCGCAAAACCTGTGTTAGTGGATATTGATCCCACCACATTAAACATGGATGCTAATTTGATTGAAGCAGCCATCACTCCAAAAACCCGTGCCATTTTGCCTGTGCATTTTGCCGGTTTGCCAGTCGATTTAGATGCTATTTATGCACTCGCTGCAAAATACAATTTACGTGTGCTTGAAGATGCTGCGCATTCAATTGGTACTGAATATAAAGGTAAGCGTATAGGCAGTTTCGGGGATACGCAGGTTTTCAGTTTCCATCCCAATAAAAACATGACTACCGGTGAAGGCGGTTGTGTTGTCACCACTGATGCTGCGCTTGCAGACCAAGTTGCACGTTTACGTTTTCATGGTATTGATCGTCAGGCATGGAATCGTTACAGCAAAGGTGGTACCCAAGATTATGAAATCGTCTTGCCAGGCTTTAAGTACAACATGATGGACATTCAAGCTGCGCTGGGTATTCATCAATTAAAAGCATTAGGTGGTTTCATCGATAGACGTGCGGAGTTAGCAGAGCGTTATCACGAAGCATTGTCCGACTGGAAAGAGTGGACGTTGATTAAGCGGCCAGAATACGAACATCTGCATTCATGGCATTTATACACGCCATTAATTAATGAAGAAGTCACCGGCATGGACCGCGATCAATTCATGCAAGCCATGAAAGAAAAAAATATCGGTACCGGCTTACATTATCGTGCCGTGCATTTGTACCCTTATTATCGTCAAGCATTTGGTTTTGCGCCGGGAGATTTCCCACACGCAGAAGATGTGTGCGACCGCATCGTCAGCTTGCCATTATTCCCAACGATGACAGACGCCGACCATGATCGCGTCTTGGATGTCATGTACAGCGTATTCAATTCATAAATAATAGATAACCGCGTTTGCCCGCCTTTGCTTTAGCGAGGGCGGGTAGTCCGGAATCAACATCGAGGACAGCAACATGAAAGTTTTAATTCTAGGCGCAAATGGTTTTATCGGCAGCCACTTAAGCGAAGGCATACTTGCGACGAAAAAAGATTGGCAAATTTACGCCATGGATTTAACCCAAGACAAACTTGGCGATTGTTTAAAGCACCCCAATTTTCATTTCACGCAAGGTGATATCACTAAAAATAAAGATTGGATTAACCAACACATTCAATTATGTGATGTGGTATTACCGTTAGTCGCTATTGCTACTCCAGCTACCTATGTGCAAGCACCGTTGAGTGTCTTTGAATTAGATTTTGAAGCGAATTTAGCTGTCATTCGTCAATGCGTGCAATACAAAAAACGCATTGTGTTTCCATCTACTTCTGAAGTGTATGGAATGTGTGCGGATTCTGAATTTGACGAAGAAACCAGTTATCTTGTTACCGGCCCTATCAATAAAGAACGCTGGATTTATTCGACCTCTAAACAATTATTAGATCGTTTGATTTACGCCTATGGTAAGCACGAAGGGTTGTCTTATACTTTATTTCGCCCATTTAACTGGTACGGCCCACGTTTAGATAATGTTATGAATCCAAAACCAGGCGGTTCGCGTGTGTTAACGCAATTCATTGGCAATATTTTACGCGGCGAAAATATTAATTTGGTGAATGGCGGTGCACAGCAGCGCTGCTTTACCTATATCGGTGATGGCATCGATGCCTTGATTCGCATTATTGAAAACAAGGACAATCAGGCGCATAACCGCATTTTCAACATCGGAAACCCTGAAGAAAATGTGTCTATCCGCCAGTTAGCGGAAGAAATAGTCCAGCAGATTGCTACCAATTATCCGAAATATTCAAATCAAGCCAAGCAAGTGAAGTTAGTGGATATTGATGCCAAGCAATATTATGGCGAAGGTTATCAAGATGTATCACTGCGTGTGCCGGCAATTCGTCATGCTAACGAATATTTGAATTGGAAGCCGCAAGTGGACATGAAAACTGGATTGCGTAAAACACTGGATTTCTATTTAAGTTAATTTAATACGTACCGGTGGTGGGGGTTAATAGTTGATAGCTATTTTTGCCTTCATCACCAGGAACGACTACGGGTTGGTAAAAGTGGATAGAACCTTGTCGTGAGATATTAGAAATCGCGGGCGTAGATGGTTGTGCTTGTGAGTCGATTTCTTTCGCTTCTACCTTGTTGATATAATCCATTTCAGCACCAATTTCATGTTTCTTATCTGGCGGAGAAATCAAATCCGGTGTTTTTGGGCGCCCAAGCAGTTTGTTAAAGGTATTCTTAATCGTATTCAACACGAGATTGGTGTTTTTGTAGTTATTCTTTTTATCGAAATGTTCAAATAGCTTCAAGGCAAAACCAATACCCACACCCGTGAAAATAATAGCTGATGGGATCATCGCTGCACCGAAAGTCGCGGCACTGGCAGCACCGATAATCGCCGCAGTCCCTAAAATAAGACCGACAATAATGACTGCAGCTGCAAAGATTTCCAGGCTGCGGTATGTCATGTTGCGCACCGCGGTGCTGCGTTTATGGTTCCAATGCGCATTCTTGGTTTCGTAAGTCGCTAATGTGGACTTCAGTTCAACCAGCTTGGCTTGATCTACCATCTCTTCATTATTTAGATTTGCAAGTTCATTCGTTATGGTAATGATTTTTTCAGGGTTCTTTTCTATCTCTAATTTTTTTTGTTCTATGGCGATTTGAGCGCTTCTCTTTTGTATGGATTTTTCTACTTTTTCTAATTCATCCTGGCAAGCTTCTATCGCAGTTTTAGTTTTAGCTAATTCATCCATCATTTTTTTTGCCACGTTATATCGATAAATGTTATGAGCTAATCCAATCGCGGCAATTGTCCCAACCATAGCTGGAATCAAGATATTCAAGATGCTGGTGCTGGCAACGACGGTGCCAGTGATTGCTAATAAGTAAGCGATACAAATAGCAACCCCAGCTGTCCCAGTACCGAAAATTAAAAAGTTAGCCAGCACTTTTCCGTTACGCATTGGATGGGGATTTTTCTTTCTTAAATTTTTAATGCCCGTGTAAAGTCCACGAGCAGCTTCAGTGCCTTGTACAATAATGCCAAACGCGCCATTCAAGATTGGCGCAATGAAGTTAACTAATTCGGTTGGTACTCTGGGAATGCGGCCTGTAGCAGAGACGGCATCATCCACACCGTCGACAAATTTTTTGACGCTGTCAAAAGCTTCCATTAGCTTCTTAATCTGACGGAAGAATTTCGGAGGTTCTGGTTTTGTCGCTGCAGGTGCGACGTTTAGTTTAGTGTAGATGCCTTCAAGTTGTTCTTTGCGTGCTTTCAGATATTGATATCTGAGTGAAGGAATTCGTTGACGATTGACCAGATAGCATGGATTGCCATCCGCATCAAATTCGAAGTCGTTTGATTTTAGTGTGGTATATTCTGCTATTTCACGCTCTGCCTGTTCTAATGCTTCTTTTATCGTGGATTTGTAAGTGTTGAACCCTGCAAGCGATAAGGACAATGATTGCTTCAAATCATTATCGTTTTTGATTTTTTCGTGAGCCTCTTCTGCTTGTTTTAATGCAGCCTGAATTTCATTTTGCTTTTCTTTTTTGATGGCGCTACCTTCAGGCAATAGGGCCAACAAACAATCTTCGTCTCGCAAAGACTGAATGTTGGACGCAAATAAATAATCTAAATATGCTAATTGCCTGGTTTGCATGATTCCACTCGCCGTTTTGTGTCGGCTAATTGTTTTGTCTTGATAAGCTAATAATACCTTGTAAATCAGAGAGATATATTAAATGAGGCTTAAGGTTTGAAATAATGAAGGCTTTATCATGAGGTTTAAGCTTGCGTAAAGATTTCCTTAATTTTGCATTAAGAAAAATACCCATGCTGCCAGGTTTTTTAGCCGCAATCGATTTGTTTATCGATGACTAGATGGTAGCCCGTGATGTCTGCAGTTTGGGTATTGATTAACGTGGCACCGGAAACATCGGTACGAGTGAAGTTAGCGTGAGATAAATTAGCAGCGTTGAGATTAGCGCATTGCATGACAGCATCTGTTAAGTCAGAAGCATCTAAATCGGCGCCATTCAAGTTAGCGCGAGTTAACACGGCACCAGACAAATTGGCCCGGGAAATTTGCGCATCCGCTAGATTGGCATGATCCAGATTCACGCCATTTAACTTGGCACCGTTCAAAATGGTTTTCGATAAATTGGCGTAACTTAAATCCGCGCCGGTCAAATCAAGATTAGACAGATTCATACCAGACATATTGCTATGCGACAAATTAGCATGTTGTAAATTGAATTTATTACCTTGAAAGGAATACGCACGCAAATCAACATTAGAAAGATCAATCTGTTTTTCTGGTTTGATTTGTGTGGATACTAGCTTCTCAACATCTGTTTGGCTGGCAGCCAATGCCGCCAGCGGCAAACAAAATAGTAACGCAGAAAAAACCAATCGCATTAATGCTCAGCTCCAGATGGAACGCGGTGAATACGCGCGCCGAGTTGCGCCAGTTTTTCTTCAATGCATTCATAACCACGGTCTATGTGATAAATGCGGTCTATGCTGGTTTCACCAGAGGCTGCCAGGCCTGCTAATACCAGGCTTGCAGAAGCGCGCAAATCGGTTGCCATCACTGGTGCGCCATGCAGTTGATCGGTGCCAACGCAAACCGCCGTGTTACCTTTCAGGGTAATGTCAGCGCCCATGCGTTGTAATTCTTGCGCATGCATAAAGCGGTTTTCAAAAATGGTTTCGGTGATAATGCCGGAACCTTCGGCAACAGTATTTACCGCCATCATTTGCGCTTGCATGTCTGTTGGGAAAGCAGGGTAGGGAGCGGTGCTGATGTTTACAGCGCGTGGACGCTTGCCCTTCATGTCTAATACGATCCAGTCTGGGCCGGTATCAATCATGGCACCAGCTTCTTCAAATTTCAGTAACACGGAATCCACTAAATCTGGACGGGTATTTTTGACTTTGATTTTGCCGCTAGTAATGGCGGCGGCTGCCAGGTAGGTACCAGTTTCGATACGATCAGGCAGTACGTGGTAACGGCCACCGCCTAGTTCATCAATGCCATCAATCACGATGGTGGAAGTACCAGCACCAGTGACTTTCGCGCCCAGGGCATTCAAGAAATTCGCCAAATCTTCCACTTCCGGTTCGCGCGCTGCGTTATGAATCACGGTTTGGCCTTTTGCGAGTACCGCGGCCATCATGATGTTTTCAGTACCGGTAACCGTGACCATTTCCATCACGATAGAAGCGCCGCGCAGTCTGCGCGCTTTTGCTTTGATATAACCGTTTTCAATGAGGATGTCTGCCCCCATGGCCTGCAAACCCTTCAAGTGTTGGTCCACGGGTCTCGTGCCAATCGCGCAGCCGCCTGGGAGTGACACTTCTGCTTCACCAAACCGGCTTAACAGCGGGCCCAGCACTAAAACAGATGCTCGCATGGTGCGCACCAGTTCATATGGCGCGCTGAAGGAGGCCAGTTTGGCGGCTTCTACTTCGATATTCGAACGTTCATCCAGTGTGATTTTCACACCCATTTGCCCTAATAAGCTGACAATGGTCGTGACATCTTGCAGATGGGGAATATTGCTGATTTGTACCGGCGCACCGCTTAGTAACGTTGCTGCCAAAATAGGGAGTGCTGCATTCTTTGCGCCGGAAATCCGGATTTCACCGTTGAGTGGAATGCCGCCTTTAATGATTAATTTTTCCATGATTTACGCCTTTTCCTGACCGTCTTCCAGCGTTTTCCATTCTTCCGGCGAGTAAGCCTTGATGGAAAGGGCGTGGAGAGAACCATCCAATAAATGTGACCTTACAGTATCATACACCATTTGTTGCTTTTGCAGGCGGGATTTACCTGTAAAAGCGGGGCATACGACCACTGCGGTAAAGTGAGCGCCATCTCCTTCAACGTGAGCCATGGAATCAGTGAGGCCGGCCTCAATAAGATCTCTAATAAAATCGGGTTGCATATTTAGACTTATTTATTATGAAAACGGGAGCCATTTTTTACATATTTTGCTTATATTTGCAATCAGATTATAATGTCGGCATGACAAATTCAGACGCACTCATTGACCCTTCATCCGGCTTGCTCCGGCAGGCGCGTTATCTTCCTTCGCCGCATCACGATACACGCCCGTCTGGCATGCCTATTGATATGATAGTCGTGCACAATATCAGCCTGCCGCCCGGCCAGTTTGGCGGTGAAGCGATCGAGCAATTTTTTTGTGGCCAACTGGATATGTCTAGCCATCCCTATTTTCAAACTATCGCCTCGTTGCGTGTCTCATCGCATTTGTTGATTAAGCGTACCGGTGAAATCATTCAATTCGTACCGTTTCATTTGCGCGCCTGGCATGCCGGTGAGTCCAGCTTTGCCGGCAGAACACGGTGTAATGATTTTTCAGTTGGGATAGAATTGGAAGGGACGGATCATCAGCCGTTTGAGACAAGGCAGTACGAGCAGCTCGCTAATGTGATTCGCGCACTGCTTGAGGTTTACCCGCATATTACACCAGAGCGTATCGTCGGCCATTCCGATATCGCGCCGCTGCGTAAGACCGACCCGGGGCCGGCCTTTGACTGGAATCATTTAAAAGGAATGTTAGCATGTCATTTATCGTCATCTTGATCGCATTACTTATTGAGCGCTACTTCGATTGGAGTCATCTGCGCCAATGGGGTTGGTATGTTGCGCTGGAACGTCTGGTTACGCAAAAACTGTCCGGTGTTTCACCTTATGTCTTACTCACCGCTGTTCTTGCGCCGCCCATTTTGCTTGTGATGTTTTTACAATATATGTTCTCTGGTTTGATGTTTGGTTTCCTGTGGTTTGTGGCTTCACTCATCTTGGTGCTTTTTTGCTTTGGCCCAAAAAATTTGTGGGCAGATGCTTATGCGTCCATTAATTCAGTGACCAGTCAGCCGGCAGATAAAGCTTCAGAAACGTTGCGCTCCACCTTTAACGTCAACACGGTTAACCCAATGGAATCCGTGCAGCAGCAATTGATTAACCAGATCATTATCGCGGCAAATCAACGCGTATTTGCGGTGGTATTTTGGTATTTCATTTTAGGATTACCGGGTGCATTGTTGTACCGCCTCTCAGCCGTATCAACACAATATAGTGCAGTGCCGGCTATCAGTGCAGCGGCATTGAAAGTGCAGGAATCATTAGATTGGGTGTCAGTTCGAGTGCTCACGTTTATCTTTGCCATTGCAGGTAATTTCACGCGCGTACTTGCTTGCTGGCGTCAACGTTTGTCGCTGGGTCTCGACGGTAACAATTTATTTATTACTGAATGCGGCATTGCCGCTATCACCAGTGACGGCGAAAAAATTCCGGAAGATGGCACGCTGGAAAGAAGCGCCGTCAACTTACTGGATAGAGCGTTCATCATCGTATTAATTATTTCATTTTTTTTAGTATTTGCAAGGCATGTCTAGGTTAGTCATCTTAATTGGTATCATCGCTTTCTGTTCGCAAGCCATTGCTTGTGATGTTGGCGATGATACTGGCAACGCGCTCCATCTCGCTCACCCTGCTAAACGCTTAATCGTGCTCGCGCCAGATTTGGTTGAAAATGTTTTTGTGATTGGCGCAGGTCATTCGATTGTTGGTGTGGTGCAAGGTAGCGATTATCCAAAAGCGGCATTAGCTATTCCTGTTGTCGGTTCATATTCAGGCGTTGATCTAGAGCGTATCGTTGCGATGCATCCCGATTTAATTATTGCGTGGAAATATGCGTTTGCGCGTCAATTAGCGGCATTAAGGCGACTTGGTATACCTGTTTATGTGGCAGCACCAAAACAATTAAATGATGTACCTGCGTTAATGCGCAAATTAGGCTGTCTAACAGGACACGAGCAAGCAGCCAATACAGCTGCCGCGCAATTTGAAACATCGCTGCAGCAAATTAAAAAATCTGTTAAATACAAACAGGCGCCAACTGTTTTTTTTCAGATTGATCATCACTTGCTAATGACGATCAATAAAGACAGTTGGATAAATCAAGTCATCGCGCTTTGCGGCGGCAAGAATTTATATGCTGACGCAAAAGTCATTACACCTGAGATTGCACGCGAAGCATTGGTGTTGGCAAATCCTGAGGTCATTATGAATATTAGTGATGACGACCAATGGAAAAGCGAATGGCAAAAATGGACTGATATCACGGCAGTCAAGAATCGTGCTCTCTATTCTATCAGGCCTGATTTCATTTCGCGTGCTGGGCCCAGGTTGATTGAGGGTGTGCGTCAGGTTTGTCGGTCTATCCAGGCTGGGCGCTAGTCCGGGCTGCTTTGAGGTGCCCAACTTGTTGATTATTAGGCTAACCCACCCCTTTTGGCCTCAAATAAGTTAAAATGATATAAATCCATACAAATTTTGGCTTTCGGCAGGTTTTCGGTTACACTTGTCAGCCAAAATTTTGCCGGCTTTAAGGCCGTAATTCACTAGTTAAAATAAGACAGGAATGGATCAGCATGACAAAAGAGTGGAATGATAAAGACCCCATAGAAACTCGCGAATGGCTGGAATCATTGGCCTCACTAGTTAAGCGCGAAGGTAAAGAACGCGCAGAATTCATTTTGCATACCTTAATGTCTGCAGCTGAAACATTAGGTGTCTCAGCAGAAACAGCAAAATTGCTGACACCATACATCAATACCATTGCTGTCAAAAATCAGCCCGAATATCCGGGCGATCTCGACAAAGAATCTTTATTGGAAGCCTATATTCGCTGGAACGCTATCATGATGGTGTTGCGCTCCAAGCGTGATGTTGGTGGTGTTGGCGGACACTTGGCTTCTTATGCTTCTATCGCAACGTTATATGAAGTTGGCCTCAATCATTTCTGGCGCGCACACACGAAAAAACAATTAGGCGATTTGGTTTTCTTTCAAGGTCATTCTTCTGAAGGTAACTATGCGCGTGCTTATTTGGAAGGTCGATTGAGCGAAGCGCATTTAATTAATTTCCGTCAGGAAGTTGGTGGTGAAGGTGTGTCATCGTATCCGCATCCATGGTTAATGCCGGAATTCTGGCAATTCGCCACCGTGTCATTGGGTCTTGGTATGATGCAAGGTGTGTATCAAGCGCGCTTCATGCGCTATCTCGCGCAACGTGGTTTGCAGCAAGATAATGGTCGCCGCGTGTGGGTGTTCTGTGGTGACGGCGAAATGGATGAACCCGATTCCATCGCTGCATTAACCTTAGCAGCGCGTGAAAAATTAGATAATTTAACCTTCGTCGTGAATTGCAATTTGCAACGTCTCGATGGTTTGGTACGCAGTAATTTTAAAGTCGTGCAAGAGCTTGAAGGTTTATTCCGCGGTGCTGGCTGGAATGTCATTAAAGTATTATGGGACAGCAAGTGGGATGCAATCTTCGCCAAAGATAAAACTGGTGCCTTGGTTCGCCGCTTAACTGACATGGTAGATGGCGACAAACAAACCGCGTATGTTCGCGGCGGCGCATATATTCGTGAAAATGTGTTTAACACAGAAGAATTAAAAGCGCTCGTGGCTGATTTATCAGATGAAGAGCTGGAAAAATTAGGCAGAGGTGCGCATGACCCTATCAAGATTTATGCTGCATACAAAGCCGCAACTGAACATAAAGGTCAGCCAACCGTTATTCTCGCGCAAGGCGTCAAAGGTTATGGTCTTGGTACAAAAAATGCTGAAGGCCGAAACATTGCACATAACGCATTAGAAATGTCTAGCGAAGAGTTACGCGCATTCTGCGAGCGTTTCAATTTACCAGCGACAGATAAAGACATAGAGCAGCTTAACTTCTTATCGCCAGCAAAAAACAGCCCTGAATTAACTTATTTAAACGAAAAGCGTGATGCCTTAGGCGGCGGTTATTTGCCATCACGTAGAGTGGTTTCTAATGCTTTAACCGTACCAGATTTGGCAGCCTATGATGCCGTTTTAAAAGGCTCAGAAGACCGCACCATGTCAACGACGATGGTGTTAGGACGTATCATCAATGTCTTATTAAAAGATAAAGAAATTGGTTCACGCGTTGTGCCCATTTTCTCTGACGAAGTGCGCACGTTCGGTATGGAAGCATTATTCCGCCAGGTTGGTATTTATTCTTCTGTGGGTCAGTTATACACCCCAGAAGACAAAGAACAATTCCTTTATTACAAAGAAGAAACCAATGGTCAGTTGTTAGAAGAAGGCATCACAGAAGCAGGTTGTATGGCTTCATGGATGGCGGCGGCCACCTCTTATGCGATTCATGAATACCCCATGATTCCATTCTTTACTTATTACTCCATGTTTGGTTTCCAACGTGTAGGCGATTACATTTGGGCTGCTAGCGATATGCGTGCACGCGGCTTCTTGATTGGTGCAACAGCCGGCAGAACCACCTTAGATGGCGAAGGTTTGCAGCATCAAGACGGTTCCAGTTTATTAACCGCCGCTGAATTCCCCAGTGTTCGCGCTTATGACCCGACTTTCGGTTATGAAATGGCGGTGATCATTCAACACGGCTTGCAGGAAATGGTCACGGAACAAAAAGATTTGATTTACTACATCATGGCCATGAACGAACGTTACATTCAACCTGCGATGCCAAAAGGGGTAGAAGAAGGCATTATCAAAGGCATGTACTTATATCAAAAAGGCAAGCAAGCCAAAGTACAGCTGATGGGCAGTGGTGCCATTTTAAATGAAGTCATTGCAGCAGCTGAATTATTGCAACAAGATTTCGGCATTGGCGCAGATGTCTGGAGCGTCACCAGCTTTGGTGAATTAAGACGTGACGGCGCCGACAAAGAACGTGCGCACATGCTGGCGCCAGATAAGAAAGCGGCGGTTCCTTATGTCCAGGAATGCTTGAATGGTCACAACGGTCCAATCGTTGCCGCAACTGACTATGTACGTGCTTATCCAAACATGATCAGACCTTATATCGATCGCAACATGGTCGTGTTAGGTACTGACGGTTATGGTCGTAGCGACACCCGCGAACGTTTACGCGAATTCTTTGAAGTGAATCGTTATTACGTCGTGGTAGCAGCCTTGTACGCCTTGGTGAAGGAAGGTGAAATGCCAGCCGCCAAGGTCAAAGAAGCGATGAAAAAATATGGGATAGACCCCAACAAACCAAACCCACTTACGGTTTAATCACACTCAGTTTATACTCAGTGAACGTGCGCGGCACGACTGATGGAGGAATTTGTTTTGGCAGATAATAAAGTTGTGACCCCAGATGTAGGCGGCGCAGAAGTGACCGTCATCGAAATTTTAGTGAAACCAGGCGATAAAGTAGCAGTTGATACCCCGATTGTGACCTTGGAGTCTGACAAGGCCACCATGGAAGTGCCCTCAACGGCCGATGGTGTCGTCAAAGCTGTCAATGTTAAGAAAGGCGATAAGATCTCAGCCGGCGCAGTCTTGATTACGCTGGGAGAGGGCGCCGCTGACAAACCCGCCAAAGCGGAAAAAGCCGAAAAAGCCAAACCCGCCAAAAAAGAAAAAACCGCCAAAGCTGAGCCGGTTGAAGACGATGAAGCTGAAACCATAGAACCAGAATCTATCCAAAAGATTTTAGCCGCTGCCGATGAAGACGAAGATGAATCCGCTCTCTCCGGCGACCTGCAAACCGACAGCGATGTCCACGCAGGCCCAGGTGTTCGCCGCTTTGCGCGTGAACTGGGCGTGAACCTGTCTCAAGTGAATGGCAGTGGACCCAAGCAACGTATTTTGAAAGAAGACGTGCAGCAATTCGTGAAGCGCCAACTCACCTCCCAATTGCCAGCCGCGGGCAGTGCCTCACTGCCATACCCACCAGCACCAGTCATAGACTTTTCCAAGTTCGGTGCGGTTGATATTAAAGAGTTATCCCGCATCCAAAAAATCTCCGGCAAAAACTTGCTGCGTAATTGGATGACCATCCCACATATCACGCAATTTGGTGAAGCAGATATCACTTCATTAGAAGATTTCCGTGTGTCACAAAAGGCAGATCTTGAAAAGCAGAACGTGAAGTTAACCCCGTTAGTCTTTGTAATGAAAGCAGTTGTTGCTTCATTACGCGCGTTCCCGCACTTCAATGCGTCGCTGGATGCATCAGGTGAAAATTTGGTGATGAAAAAGTATTTTAACATCGGCGTTGCCGTTGATACCCCAGATGGTTTGGTGGTGCCGGTTATCCGTGATGTCGATAAAAAAGGCTTGGTTGAGTTAGCCAAAGAGCTCGCTGTCATCAGCGACAAAGCTCGCAAGAAACAATTAACACCGGGCGACATGCAGGGTGGTTGTTTCTCGATTTCCAGTTTAGGTGGTATTGGCGGCACGGCTTTCACGCCGATTATCAATGCGCCTGAAGTCGCGATTCTTGGTGTCTCTAAATCATCGCACAAACCGGTTTATCAAGACGGTGCATTTGTGCCGCGCTTAATGCTGCCGCTTTCATTGTCTTATGATCACCGCGTCATTGATGGTGCAGACGGCGCGCGCTTTATTATGCATTTAACCAATATGTTATCTGACATTCGTAATTTATTACTATAATTGGCAAGCAGAGGAATTTTGAGATGATAGAAACAGATTTATTAGTCCTTGGTACCGGCCCCGGCGGTTACACGGCAGGTTTTCGTGCGTCAGACTTGGGTTTAAAAGTGGTAATGGTTGAGCGCGATAATATTGGCGGTGTATGTCTCAATGTAGGCTGTATTCCATCCAAGGCTTTATTGCACTCTGCCAAGGTCATTGAAGAAGCAGCAGACATGGCTGACCACGGGATCACATTCGGCAAACCAACTATCGACATTAAGAAAGTTGCTGCCTGGAAGGACAGTGTTGTCAACAAGTTAACTGGTGGTTTGAAAGCATTAGCTAAACAACGCAAAGTAGACTTAATCCAAGGCGACGGTAAATTTACAGGACCCAATGAAGTCACAGTGCAGTTAAACAACGGCGGCACCGAAACGATTAAGTTCAAATCTGCCATCATTGCCGCTGGTTCTCGCCCAGTGAAGTTACCATTTCTGCCAGATGACCCACGCATTATTGATTCCACCGGCGCGCTTGAGTTGAAAGAAGTCGCAGGCAAAATGTTAGTGTTGGGTGGCGGCATTATCGGTCTTGAAATGGCAACGGTTTACAATGCGTTAGGCGGCGAAATCACGGTCGTGGAACTAATGGATCAAGTCATTCCCGGGGCAGATAGCGATATCGTTGCGCCGTTATACAAACGTATCAAGTCGCGCTACAGCAATATCTATCTCAAAACCAAAGTCACCAAAGTGGAAGCCAAGAAAGACGGCCTCTATGTGACCTTCGAAGGCGAAAACGCACCGGCCAAGCCAGAGCGCTTCGACCGCATTTTATGTGCCGTAGGCCGCCGTCCAAATGGCGACCAGATCGACGCCGCCAAAGCTGGCGTGAATGTCGATGAGCGCGGTTTCATCAAAACCGATAAACAAATGCGTACCAACGTGCCGCACATTTATGCGATTGGCGATATCGTCGGTAACCCCATGCTGGCGCACAAAGCGATTCCAGAAGGTAGAGTGGCGGCGGAAGTTATCTCTGGTCTCAAGCATTATTTCGACCCGAAATGCATTCCAAGCGTTGCCTACACTGACCCAGAAATTGCCTGGGTTGGCGTGACTGAAAACGAAGCCAAAGCTTCCGGCATCAAATACGGCAAAGGCGTGTTCCCATGGGCTGCGAGCGGTCGCTCTCTTAGCACGGGGCGCAGTGAAGGTCTGACGAAATTAATCATCGATGAATCCACCCATCGCGTGATTGGTGCTGGTATCGTTGGTCCGAACGCGGGTGAATTAATTGCTGAAGTCGCACTGGCCATTGAAATGGGCTGCGATGTGGAGGATATCGCCTTAACAATCCACCCACACCCAACCTTATCCGAAACCGTCGCGATGGCGGCAGAAGTATTCGAAGGCACCATCACCGACCTATACTTACCCAAGAAAAAAACTGAAAAAGCATAAAGATCATATAGATATGTGGCCCGGGTTAGCGCATAAGGCGTAATCTGGGCTGCAGCATCATACCCACTCGTTTGCTATGAGTAAAACATACTCAATATTTCCTTAAGCATCAAACACTATAATAAGCTCATTCCAATCAGAGAGGTGGTTGCTGTGGCTATAAAAAAAATAAACGTCAGCTCATTAGACTTTGATGGCTGTCTTGGTAATGATGGCTTTCATCAATTACTTAAGGCGAAGATTGAGTCTGAGGTGGAAGTTAAAAACGTAGCTAATATGTCTGATGAGGCTAAGCGTGCAATCAAACGAGAAATCGAAGAGAAGGTATGCACGGATAACAAGGTTTTGCGCGAAGCTGTTATTACTAAAAACATAAATTTAGCGAATGCTTTACAGCAGAAGATAGTCGATGAAGAGTACACGGATGCTGTGCTAATCATAGGCTCAAATCGCCAGGACTTAGCAACTGAGCGTGATAACAGTTTAACGAAAGGCAGATGCTTTCCTGCCATCGAGGCATTTCAGCGCCATTTGAATACGCTTTCTAAAAAAATAAAATTCACTTTAGATAAGTTTCTACTGGGCGATAGAACCAAGAAGCAGGCTGGTAAAACATTCAAAGCAGGGTCGAGACGAGCTGGTATTACTTCTCAACAAGCGAATGCAGCGGAATGTTACTATGGTGATGAATCCAAAGTGACATTGCTCTATGCGCAGATGCATAGAATGGCAAGTCTACACCCTGGTGCTGAAATCACATTTGATTTTTACGACGATAAGCTAAATATTCTTCAGGGTTTAGTGAATTATTTTCAGGATCATCCATCATTATTGCCGCCACGTATGAAGTTACGTTTATTTAATTACACTGGCGGAGAAATCGCTCAGATTGGTGCAATCAATGCAAGCGATCCAGAAAAGCAGCGCTATATTGATAGAAATTACATGCAGACGATCGATAAAATGATAGCGTGTGCTGGGCATGACCCATCCGCAGCTAAAAGCAAAGTAGAAAATGATCCGCCTGCATGTATCAAGGAAAAATCAGACCCCGGAACTTTCGGT
Source organism: uncultured Coxiellaceae bacterium (assembly GCA_964492045.1). Taxonomy (GTDB): domain Bacteria; phylum Pseudomonadota; class Gammaproteobacteria; order DSM-16500; family DSM-16500; genus Aquicella. The sequence goes on from CAZBHW010000004.1 coordinate 140,780, forward strand.
GTGCTAAATAAATTAAAGGCTATAAATGCCACTGAGCAATTTAAGATAGAAAGAAATCTGTTAAATCTCAATAAATATCTCGATAAAGAGATTAAACGGTTAGATCACTGGTACTTGATAAATGGTAAATATAAAGCTTCTCTGCTTCGTCAGGCAAAAGAAGACGTAAATGAAAACGCAAAAAATCTAGCATCATATGCTGACTATAAGTTAAGGTTGTTTGCGAATCAGAGTCTATTTGCAGCAATAAATTATAACCGTCACGCTGTGAGTGAGAAGCTAGGGGTAAAACCTGAATCTGCTCTCAATAGTTTACGCAAATTACGGATATAAGCATTGTTTGAATTAGCTGATTAAGAAATTTCTTCTTGCTCGCACTTGCTAACGGGTGGGTTGGAAGGAAGTTCTTTATCAAACTGCCAGTCAGGCAAAATGCGGTCTAGCCACTTAGGTAAATACCAATTCCAGCTACCCATCAAACGCATAGTCGCAGGTACTAACAGCAAACGTATTAGCGAGGCATCAATCGCAATCGCCAATGCTGCGCCTAATCCAAATGCTTTGATAAACACAATATCTGCTGTCACAAATGCCCCTAGTACGATAACCATAATTAATGCAGCACTGGTGATGATGCGAGCGCTGCGTTCTAATCCCAAGGCAACACTTTTGGTGTTGTCACCAGTAAGGTCGTAAAATTCCTTAATTCGTGTTAATAGAAACACTTCATAATCCATGGATAAACCGAACAAAACAAAAAACAACAAGATTGGTAAGTTTAAATCGGTGAATCCCAGTGCTTTGAAATGCAATAAATTCGCAAGATGACCTTCTTGAAATATGAATACCAGCATACCGTAACAAACGCTTAAGCTTAGCAGATTCATCAAAATGGCTTTGAGCGGCAGAATAATCGAGCGCAGTAACAGGCACAGCACTATGTAAGTAAATATGCTGATAAAGACGAACACTTTGATAAATAATTGATAGACGATATTCATGGTATCAATGATTTCTGCGGACTGACCGCCTACTACTTTAGTAATACCATTGCCAACCGTTTGCTTGCGTAAAGTTTCAATTAATTCGAAGTTACGTTTATCATCTTTTGTGTATTTACTGATAACGTTGATCACGGCATATTTCCCATTTGCCATGCTTTTTACTAGCTGATTTTGATAATCATCAAATGGTAGTTTGGATGAGCGATAAATTTGTTGATACTGTTGTTTTGTGACGCCATCTTTTATGCTAACAATGCTGCTTACTCGCTCTATGCGCTTATCTTTCTTCAGGTGCTGCACATAATCATATAATGCACCGACATTTTTACTGCTCAACATGGATTTGCTTTTTGCGGTAAGCACAATATTGATAGGCGTTAAATCATTTTGATTAAAGTTTTCATTAAATTCATCTAGTACTTTGCGACTTTCTGTCCATGTCGGTAATATTTTTGCATCTGAACTATTAATTTTGACGTGTAAGAATGGATACCCTAAAAACAATAATAAAATAATAGTCGGTATCATGAAAGTAAAAGGGAAGCGCATCACTAGCATGGCAAAGCTATACCAGCGATGATGATGCACATCTTCCGAAGAAAGTTGAACTAATTGCGGGTTGGAGCGCGTGACGTATTTCTCAAACAAACACAGCATAGCCGGTAAAAAGGTCACCGATGAAAGCAAGGTAACCAGCACCACAACTATGCCGCCAATGCCTATCGAATATAAAACATTAATCGGGAAAAATATTAATGAAGCAATACTAATTAAGAATATCAGGCCGCTAAAGAAGACGGATATGCCAGCAGAGCCTAAAGTATTGCGTATAGCATGATAATAATCGTGACATCGCGCATATTCTTCGCGAAAACGATAAGTGATTAACATGGTGTAATCTAAACTTAAACCCAGGCCTAACATGGTTGCAATATTCAATACGAAGATGGATAAATCCATCCTGTGACCGAGAAAATAGAGAATAGTGGTGATGATGAGTATGTTAATGCCGCCTATAAAAATCGTCATCAGTGCCGTCGTGATGCCACTAAATACAAAGACTAAGGCAACTAAACAAATCGGCAGCGCAATCAGCTCGCCACGGACTAGATTCTTTTCGCTTAGATGATTGACATCAGCAGTATAAGATGGTTCGCCGCCTAGAAATAATTTCAAATGCCAAGGTTCGCCTAAGACTTGATTGATTTGATCGATAGAATTGGCAATCACTTCGGCTTTCGCATTGGTTTCAATCACGGCGTACGCTACATGATTATTATCGGCAATCTGATATGAATTGTCATAAGGAGAAATAATTCGATGATCAAAACCTAATTGTTTCGCGCCTTTTAACGATTTATTAACTTCATTTCTGAATAGGGTATCATTCGCTTTGAGTTGACTGTTCTTATACAACACGAAAACTTTACTACCGCCATATGGAAAGTGATTTTCCATCATTTTCGCGGCTATCATGCTCTCCGCTTTTGGGTCACTTATGTTGTCTATTTTAAATGGCTTGCCCGCGTGCGGCAGATACCAAAGGCACACCAGCGCCGCCGCTATCCAGCAAAACACAATCATCCATCGTCGCTCTTCTTTCGTGAATAATGAGTGATGCATGCCGACTTCTCTGTCAGGATTATTATAGTTATCCTTCTATTTTACCTGAATTTCATCGCTCAAAACGTGAGCTTTATCGTGAAAGTGATGAATTTCCAACAATCAACAAGTTACGTAAACCCACGTTTTTTGTTTGTGAATCATCATTCAGTCAATCTGTTGCTTGTATAAGTGGCGATGCTTTTACTTAGTTCTGCATTCGCATCATTGTTGTTATTATCCATTCTGAGTTTATCAATACGTTCAAACAATCTTGCTGACGAGCGTAATGCATGAGGATTGGTGTCCGTTGTTTCATTTTGTTGTATGGCTGCGATTGGTTTTTCTGGCGACGCAGGTCTATTGAATAATCTGTCAGGCTCAATTGGACGATTTACATTTGGCACTGCAACTGCTTGCGCAGGAGCTTGCTGCAGAGCATATTGATGTTCGATCCAGGTTGCGATCACTGAAGGGTTGTCAATATGTTTGATGACCTGATCATAAAATCCACCTGTTATAGGATGGCGATTCGCAGACGCTTTAGCAGACTGGCGCTTTGCTATTTCAAGAATTTGATTAGCATCAACATAGGAAGAGAGCGGAACTCGACGATTTTTATGTTGCAATTTGACGGCTTTAGTCAGTTCATCTTTCATGTTATCTACGCCAGTGGGAAATGATTTGATTGCAGTAAGTGGTGACCAGAAAAGTTTATCGTTGACAAAATTTAATATGGTCTGCCATGCGTTTTCATTTCTGTTGCGTTGGTACATATCATAGGTTGATTCAGCAAATGGTGGGTGGCCGTGTTTGGCGATAAAGCCGTTGTAAAATGAACTATTGTAATTTGCATTCGTTGCGCGTGCTGATTCGCGTACCGCATATACTTGGTTAGCTGTGATAGTAGTCTGTTTGTTGATGGAGATTAAACCGCTGCTATTGATTTGAATCGCGGAAGGCGGCACTAATAACTCTGCATAGTAAAACAGTTTAGTGTTTCTCATATTGAAGCTGAAGATGTTGTCAGCATCTTGTGGGTCAGTTGCTGCGACTAAATCTTTTACGGCTAATAATTGTGTGAGCCGATTAGCAAGCCAGGCATAATCAAATTGATCTGCCAGCAGGAATCTGCCTGGGCTCACAGCATTATAATCTTCAGGTCGTTGCTCCATTTCCTGTTCGTGACCTGTCTCGAAATCAAAATGGCCTGGGGTATAGATAGGCACAAACAGGCTCATGAATCCAGGGTGTTCTTCTGGTATTGAGATCATTAAACTTTCTTCGCGTCCAGCGTGTGCTGAAAACGCGGCTTCTCTGCGTGGCATATTCCATCTTTGCTCATCGGAGACATCAGGGTGACGTCGAAAATAGTCTTCACGTTGATTTGTGTCGCGTAGAAATTCGAATGCATCTTGCAATGCATTAAATGCATTTTCAGAATAGCCAGGATCATTTGAATTGATTGCCTGCAGTTTTGCTTTATAGGCATTGCGAATCTCGTCTAAATCATGAGTTGGTCTGATATCTAAAACATCGTAAAAATCGCTGGGTCTGTTTTGCATGGGGTCACCTTTATTTTTGTCATTTAGGCAAAATATAGCAAAAGGAATATGACACTCGCATGACCGATAGATGACGAAATTGTCATGTGATTGATGGCGCTGTTTGCAATGTTTATCTAGCTAAATAGATTGATTAATTTTGGCATGGTTGTCAGGCCTTGCTTTCGTTGCCATTCATTGATGATCTCTCTGTGGTTGACGGGTAACTCATATGTTGTTGAATTTGAAGGTGAGCCATTAGCAGTGGCCTCAATGAGCGGTAAGCAAAGGTGTCTGTATTTGCATAATTGATCACAAGTTAGGGCTTGCATTGCTCACTGTACTCATGTACCATTACACGTATGAAAACTATAAACGTCGTCACATCATTCATTGTAGCTAGCCACCACCTCCACATTCTGTGGCGGTGTTAACACGCCAACTTTATCTCATCTACAACGTTAATTTTAATGTTTACTCTATCGAGGTGATTATATGTTTTCTCAGCAACTGAATGTTAATGCTCAAATGATTGATCTAATAAACACAGAGTCCATGATTCATAATCGTATCAAAAGAAATGCACATCGATTGTTTGAATTCAAATTTCAAAATAACCATGATGCAACAAGATTGGTTAACAAGCTGGGTAACTATCTAAGTGCGCGAGTTGATGAGTATAGATTCACATTTTTCCAGGGCATGCGCGGTGTCGCGGAAAGAAATAACTATATTGTGTCGTTGGTTAAATTAATAGAATCTAATAATATCAGTGAGCAGCGAAAAGTACTGGAAGAAAAAAACATAAAACGTTTCAAAGGATTTTTTTCTAGTCGCTTATATGACATTTTGGTGGAATATCGGAATAGTCTTCAAAAGCATTCTCCGGGAGATCGAACGAGATATCTATCCTAACTTACAGATCTTGTCATGGATGCAATAATATTTTTGCATTTATAACGCTTATACTTACAGCAAGTAAAGCTAGGAAAGACTGCTAGCTTAGTATAGCCCGTTACGCAGACAAACCCCATAAGGCCAGTAAGGCCATTAAGGTCCGTGAGGCCAGTAAGGCCAGTGAGGCCGCTTCAGCATACAGCCCCCACAGCCCATACGTCTCGTCGTCCCCGCACGCTTTAAGCGGGGATCTGTTAGTGTAACCGTGGAAGCAATCGAAGATCTTAACAACGATCAATTTCACAGTTGCACAAACAGATCCCCGCTACTAGCATGCGGTGACGACGCCTACTCTCAAGTACTGATAAGAAATGCTGTTTCAAAGCAAAAAAAAGTCAAGATTAGCTAGATGATCGTATAGTCTGCGCCGTATATACGTTAGTCATTGCGCCCTAAAGCTCATATCCGGTAAATCATTGTCTTGGGTAATTCCATCTTTATATCAGGTACATAGCAAAATTATCCACTATCGTAGCGAATGGTGACACGACTATACAGTGCCGAAAAGGTTGATATTGATATTTTAATCTAGTAAATTTCAGCATAAATTTTGTTAATGCAAAACTGGTATCAAGCCTAAACAAAAGCATCCATCTACTACAGGTTGATCAAGCAGTATCCAATATCAATCTTCAAAAAATACTCACTGATAGGTACCCGCTTAATGACTCGTGAATTTTTAATAATTTTAGCATTGGTTTTTAGTTTGCTCTCGTTATCAGCCGAAGCTAAAAGTAGCACAAGTCGCCAGACGGTGAATGTATTAACTTGGTGGGGTTATTTGGATGATCATAAGATTATTGACTCAGTCGAAAATAAATGCGATGTGAACATCTCTTATGATAACTATTTATCGAATGATGAATTTATAAGAAGATGGGACGCTAATAAGGGTTCATATGACATCATCATTTTTTCACAAACTATATATGACGTAATCAAAAATAAAATACCGAATTTATCCAAAAGTAAATTGTCCACGGTGTCGTCACTTTATCATCCAGAAATAAAAAAACATTACGTGTTATCTCACTACCCCAATAATGTTGTCTATTTTGTGCATTCATTAACCGGGTTTCTATGGAATCCCATGGCTATTAATATCTCAGAGCGAGATAGTGTTAATGATATTTTCAAAAAAGCAGCTAATAAGTACGTCATCATCATTGATGATCCAACGGAAGTGAACAAGTTGATAAATGCAGGCAGTAATTTACGAACAAATAATTATTCATTGAATAAAACCGCTTTCGGTCAATTGGTAAGTCGATCGGTCGTCTACATATCAAACGACTATAGTAAAATTTACGAAAAACCCGAGTTCGCATTTTCATTTACTTGGTCTGGTGAGGCATTTACAGATCTAAGTGAATCAAAAAAGAAATTCAAATTTTTAATACATCCAAACCTGTCTTATGTATCGTCTGATTTATTAGCGCAAGTATCAAACAATAAAAAAGCTATGTGTGTTTCACGGGCCCTAACAAGTAAGGAAACCATGTCTGAACTACAGAATTATGGATATTATTTTACTCCGTATGCGGATTATTCACGTGTGAGCAATATTTCATTTAGAGATATGTATATTAGGTTCGTAAATAGCTTGCCTAAATTGCAGTGGATAGAGTCGATGGATCAGAAATCTTTTGATGACATGAGTAAAGAGTGGCAGCTCGTTAAAATTGAATATTCTAAAAAATCACGTAACTACTAAAATTTTATATGAAAATTCAGAATATTGAATCATTAAAAAGAAACATCAATTCATCAATTATGTTGATGTTTGGCGCATTGTTTTTTTTCACTATGCTAGGGTTGTCGATCGTACATTATCAGTATATTCAAAAGCGTGATTTACTCAATAATGAGGAGCTTAGATCAGCAGCCAATTCATTAAAATCAAATTTATCAGAAAAATTAAGCATCATTGCTAGCTCGATTGTCTTTCAAGATTATTTGCATTCAGGTGAAGTTACTAGGAAGAGGCTCTATCCGCAACTCTTGCTGCAAATAAACTCCTTAAATTCAAATATTATAAAAGGCATGCAAATAATAAATAATGCGGGCCATGTTGTGTTCTCAGATGGGGATGCGAGTGAGCAGCAAGCAACAATCTATTTATGCTACCTAAATGAAAACTTAGACCAAGATCTTGGGAATTGTCAGGCGTCTTGGAAAATTTATTTTAATGCGGCTGAATTGATAAATTCATTAGCTAAGTTGAACAAATCTATTAAACCTTGTGATAGCTGTACGCCATGGAATTTTATTGACGACGGAAAGCTGGGTAGATTTACAGTCAAAGATGCACAAGGTTTTAAGCTTAAAATCGCTATTATTGATGATACGGACTACTTCTTCATTAGTTACCTAGTGCTAATTTCAATTTCATTGGGGCTTTTTGGATTTTGGAGTTGGTCTCGTTTGAGCGACTTATTAAATAACTATATTGCTCATCCTATCAATTCATTAACATCATGTTTCAAGGGTGGTGAGGTATTGAAAGCGAATGATAATAACATCGATGAAATTGAATATTTGATTGAAGAGATTAATCGATGGAAGGTCAGGCTTCAGAAGGCTCAAGATGATGAAAGTGCTGAAGCTATAGCAAAAATTGTCGCACAGTTCGCGCATGATGTGAGATCACCACTTGCAGTGATAAATATTATGATCAAGGAGTTGGCTGATTTAGATGCTGGTTGTAAGACGGTGATAATCGGGGCTGTTGATAGAATTTCAGATATCGCTAATCAATTTCTACATCAGTACAAGAATCCAAAGTTATTAACCGAACCTCAGTCTTTAAAGGAAGAGCATATTTCAGCATTATTGGAGAGTATTGTATACGAAAAGCAGGCGCAACATCAAAAAACGGCAACAATTACATTAGAGATTAGTGAAGCCTCATGGGCTGATTTCTCTATGTTAAATGCGAGTGATTTTAAACGGATTATCTCTAACATAACAAATAATGCTGTAGAAGCGGCTCCACACCATGCTTCTATAGCTATTCGAATGTATCGTAATGACAATTACATCAATCTCGAGATAGAGGATAATGGATGTGGAATAGATGAAAATATTATCCCTGGTATTTTAAAAGGTGGCTTGAGTGTCGGAAAAGAAGGAGGTTTTGGAATGGGGCTTTCACATGCCTATAATACTATCAAGAGCTGGGGTGGAGATCTTAGTATCACGTCTAGGTTAAACAGAGGAACGACTATATTGATAAAGCTCTTAGTCATAGAAACATCGTTGAAGTAGCCCGGGCTCAGCTATGTGTGAACTACAGAATTAAGTTTGCCTATTTACTTTATTGAAGTTTTAAATTGATAACTGGGTAGTCAGAAGGCTGAGGTTTCATAAATCTATCTATATAATTTTGTACCTGCCCAATTTTACGCGTTTGGATCAGTTGTTCTTGGTGCAGCTCTCCAACTATCATAGTGACTTCATTAAAGTTACCCGCTGCCAGAATTCCATTATCAGGAAAACCTGTATCTACGGGAGATAGAATCGCTGCGTGACCTACGCCATGTTCTCCGTTTTTGTCTAAGGTTAATGGCCCAACTAGGCATGATGTTGCCAAATAACATTGATTTTCGATGGCACGAGCCCTGCTGGATAAATAAACTCGATTATACCCCGCTACTGATGTCGTCAGGCTGGGTACTAACACAATCCATGCGCCTGCGCTTACGAGTTGAGTCACAACTTCAGGGAACTCGCTATCATAGCAAATAGCTATCCCAATTTTTCCAATGTGGGTATCAAATACTGATAGTTGCTGGCCTTTCGCTATGATTCCACTTTCCTTTTCTGCGGCTGTTAGATGAAGCTTGTCCTGAAAGCCATAAGAACCATCACGTGCGAATAAATAAGCTCGATTATAGTACTGTGAGGCATCAGCTCGCACCATGGTGGTCCCTGCTTGAATATATAATTGATATCGTACCGCAAGGTCCTGAAATAGTTTTAAGTACTGACTTAAGTGTTTATGGATCGTTGCAAACAGATTGACGTCGCTTGCATCGCTTCCAGCAAACTCCAAGCTAGTATATTCTGGTAACAATAACAGATCGGCTCCAGCGCCTTTTGCTTTCTCAACAAAATTAGTCATCTTTATTTCAAAATCAGACCATGTTGATGGAAGGTCAATTTGATATTGTGTGACAGCAATTTTTATCATAGTGATTTCAACCAAAATGTGAGTGGTTTCTCGGATTCTTTGCTTTCACCAATTTCCTTCCAGCTATAATACGCACAGAGTTCTGGGTGGTGGCTGTATCCATAGCGCTCCCAAATCTGGTCTAGCGGCTTATAGTTGATTGGTTTGCGTGGATCATTTGGAGCTCGTTTGACACTGCAAAACGCCGTGGTGTGATAACCCTGTTCTTTTGCGGCAGTTTCCCTGGCCAGAAAAAATTTATGATAAATATTCATGCCTCTATATTGATGCAGTAAGACTGATTCACCTAAATAAAAAATATCATCAATTTTTTTTCCTTGATTCAGGAACGGTTGCTGAAATTCTTGATGTTCAAAACGTAAAGGAATAGAGGTCGAAGCACCAACAACTTTTGCTTGATCAAGCACGATCACCATTACAGAGTCCGGGCATTTGGTGTAAATATGAAGGTAGTTTTGTTCATAATCAATATCTCCCTCATATAAATAAGGGTAATCATGAAATATTCGGATTCGCAATTTTGCCAATTCAGGAATGAATGGCGTGATTTCAGATCCTTTAAGAATGTTTATTTGAAGATTATTAATCATACTACGCTTTAACCTGTTTAATCCAATCAGTGAGATTATAATAGTTAGTTACGCGTGAGATCTTGCCATCTTTCATTTCAAAGAATGCGCCGCATGGCACAGAGTAAGTTTGCATGGTCGCTGGCGGTAATCCTGTGTCCGTTGATTGATATATTCCGTCCACAATAAATTCAGCTGCAGCATGGGTTCCATCTTCACTGACCATGACAGTTAATGAGTGAACGTTCTCTTTATAACAACGGTTCATGCGATCCATGAACTCTTTAAATAGTTGTTTACCTGTTTCTCTTTGTCCTTGATTAATATCATGCGCAACATCATCGTGTAATATGCTCAGCATATTCTCCATATCGCCAGCATTGAAATGTTTATAATATAGTTCTATGGTTTTTTTTGTTGTTAACATATCAGCCTCTTTATCATGATTTAAATTGATAATTAACTTACTGGTTTTTCACCTTGACCGCTAATTTTGGTTAGTACGCTAGAGATGACAAACAGTAAATTTGATCATAGCCGAGCGTCGCGACTATTACCAGACCTCTAATGGTTGATAACCGATACTTATTTAAGCTGACAATTGGAGTTATCATCCACAGCTACCTAAATATCGCCATCCCGATACCATAGCCGCCCCAGAAAGGATCGCGACAAAAATATTATTGCTTTTAATCATTATTACCACTACTACGGCGGCTGCTAGTAATTCTATTCCATTCATATTCGATTCGAAGTCTGATGCGAGCACAGCGGTAAGTAAGCAGCCTGGTAAATATTCAAACCAGATCTTAACACGGTCACTGAAGTGTATGAACCCGGCTAGCCAGAATCCTAAAAGTCTAATTAAATAGATTGATGCTGCCATTGCAATGATGGCTAAATTAATTTTTGCAAGATGACTCATACCATACCCCAAATCCACTGGCAGCTAGAGCTGCGAAAATGATATTCCAATTGCCTGGCAGATAATGCTTGAATAACAAAGCTAATATTAAACTGATTATCCATGGCAGTAGTTCGTGTTTGCCGCGCCATGAACTGACTAACAATGCCAAAAAGAGCGCGCTAAAGATGAAATCAAGATTTAATGTTTGCGGATGATGAATGTAAGTGGAAAGCATAACTCCGAGTATGGTGCAGCCCACCCACACAAAGTAAGCAAGCAATCCACTTCCACAAAAATATCCAAATATAAATTCAGCGGAAAAATTTTGTCGTCCTTTTAATAAGGTTAAAGCCCAGTTCTCATCCATTAAAGTGAATAGCGAAACGAGCTTCGCTTTCACTGAAGCTTGCTTAATATGAGGTCTGATCGTCACGCCCATTAAAAAATATCTTGAACAGATTGCCAATACCATCATTAGTAGAGAAAGTATTGAGAATGAGTTCTGTGTGAGCACACCAAGCGATAATATCTGTGCCGTTCCAGAGTAAACAAAAACACTCATCATGGTTGCTTGTGTACCCGATAAACCGTGAGCGATTGCTAATAACCCAAAAACAAAACCAAATAGGCCGCCAGCGAGGCTGATAGTGACTGATTCGCGTAACCCACACAAAAATCCTGATAGTTGATCTGACTGACGCATGAGAGTTTCTTATTATGCTGATGGATGAGATTGGTGATGTAATGTTGCGGTCTCGCCAAGAAATTCTGCAGCCAGTTTTAAAGGGTCAATGATCGACTCTGGCAATTCCATTTTCTGTAAGACAGAGCTGTATTCAGTGCAACCTAAGATCACCAGGCGTGATTTACTTAATTCGAATATAAAATCAAGATTGACCGCATGGCCAGCTAAAATGGTGTCTATTAAACGTTGACTCTCATCTGGTTGCCAATACTCGCAAGTCATATTTAGTAAATTGCCATGTAAATTGTTGTCCGCTGAAGTCTTGCTCGCAATGACGATGGGTACACATCCTGCAGGTATTTTCGCTTTCATTAAATCAACTAGATTAATCAAGCCAGCTATAGGTCTTCGTGGTAGAAAAAGATGAAGCGTATTGCATGCTATTACGATGTAACGAGATTTCTCCTCCAGCTCGGAGATGGCAAGCTCCAGTTCAGTTCTCACAGGCGCAGCGTCAAAACCGTTTTCCAGCATTTCTGAAAATGGAATATTCAATAAACGAATCGTAGGAAAATCTCGATCACGCCATGCGCCGCGTTTTTGGCAGTGCTGTAAAATTTGAGTCATCAAACTTATGCCTGCCATTGGTCCTGCACCAGAAATAATTCCATAAGATTGTGGTTGTATCGTCATTTTAACTGTTCTCACTCGTTGTTAGCACAAATACTGGTTGCATAGCAGCTTCATTTTTTCTCATATAGGCTTTCGCAATTAATATTGGTGCAAGACAACAAATTACGATACCACTAACTAAGAAAGATTCAAAAAACACTAACTTACCTACCGAAACGCCTGGTGGAGGTAAAAAGCCAACACCTATCGTAAAAGCAGAAGACAATAACCCAGCTAAACCCACACTCCAAATACCAATGTTACCAAATGGAATTTTGAATGGTCGCGGCACGTTAGGTTTTTTGTAACGTAATCGAATAGCAACAATAAATAACCCCATGTAAAAGATCAGAGAAATTTGTGATGCCAAGTCGCTCAGCAGCCAAAACCCGCCGCTGACAGTAGGCATATATAGAAAAGCTGAAGTGAGCAGCATGAAAAGAATTCCTTGCAACATCATCAATCTTTGCGGTGCGTTATGTCGATTGACTAGACTAAGTGATTTAGGAATAAGCCCATCTTCACTTGCCACCAATAATGCTTTCACTGGACCTAGCAGCCACGCGCCAACGCCGCCTGCTGTTCCGCAAACCATCAAGAGAGCAATCACGCGCACCATCCATCCCATGTTAAAATTGGTAAAGAAAATTTGATATGCGTCCAGTAACCCTGTGACAACGTTTAGTTTGACTGCAGGAACCACGACTGCAATTGCCAGCGAAGCTAGGATAAATGAAGCCAGAATTAAGACACCGGAAATCAGTAAAGCTTTAGGATACGATTTTTGTGGATGATGTACTTCGCTTGCATGAATAGCAGACATTTCCATGCCCATCAAGCTAAATAAAACAGAAGTTAAATAGGCTAATGAATTAATTTTAGTTAAATCTGGAAAAAATGATTTGTAGGAGAATGATATTTCAGACTTGTGGTCGCTCATCATCCATATCACGCCTAATATGATAACAAAACCAATCGGAATGATTGTGCCAATCAAAGCAGAAAAAGCCGTGAAATAATTTGACGATTTCATACCAAAACAATTGATAGCGGCTATCAGCCAAAACATTCCCGTGATGGTGCAAAACATATAGGCGCTGTTATTTGCGAGAGCTGGATCTATGCAGTATGACAATGTTGCTGCCAGCAAAGATAATGCTGTCGGATACCAACAAACGTTATATAACCATTGCAAAGCTACCAGCATGAATGCAGCTTCTTTATTAAATGCTTCTTTAGCCCATACATAGATACCGCCTGTTTCAGGCCATGCTGTCGCAAGCTCACCGGCTATTAAAGCGGTCGGCAGAAAGAATAATAGTCCTGCAATTAAATAATAAAAAACGACTGAAAATCCATATTGTGCTGTCGCTGGCAGCGAGCGCAAGCTGTCTACAGCAATAACGTTAATCATGACAAGCCCAAACACGCCCATGATTTTTTCGGGTTTAAAGGTGTTCATGTTGATGACCTTTGATTTGAATTATTTTAGAAATATAGGTGCGGTGTGATAGGTACAAATAGCAATATACCTGCTTGAGAGGAGGTGTTAATTGAGTGTTGCCGAATTGAACTGATGGGAGTACGCATTTTAATTGCTAGAATTTATTTGTCAATTGCCTTCGCTCCCATCTTCGTGTCCTCTGGTCCTGAAGGTCCCAAGCAAGCCATGCTATATTCATGAGCACTTTTGCAATCTAGCGCAGCGAATCCCAAACTATGCGAGCGCTATACTTTTTCGTTATTCCAGAGCTGTTCATCGGCTTTGCTAAGCTTGGCAAGTATTCTTGAGAGGACAAATAGCAAATCTGAAAGTCGGTTTAGATAGCGCAACATCTGTACGTTCTCAAGACTAGTTTGCCTATGCAATCTCACCAAGCTACGCTCAGCGCGGCGGCATACAGTTCGTGCAACATGCGCAGCAGCAGAGGCCGGGTTTCCGCCTGGCAAGACAAATTCCTTTAAAGGCGGCAAGCTGCTATTCATTTCTTTAAGTTTGGTTTCCAGCCAGCTCACTTTATCCGCCGTAATCGAAACCCGTTCCGGCACATGCATTTCTGCGCCGAAATCAAATAAATCCTGTTGCACTTGCATCAAGCAAGCTCGCGTGTCAGCAGAGGAGGGTGGAAGGGTAACGACCATGCCTATCGCTGCATTCAGTTCATCAACATTGCCTAATACTTCAATGATCAGGTCGTCTTTGGAGTGCCGCACATCACGCAGTGTAGTGAAACCTTCATCGCCGGTGCGCGTAAAGATTTTAGTCAAACGGTTTGGCATGTATAATCCTTAATATCAACAGGTCAGATTCCATGAGTATTATGCCACAGGAAAAATATTTACTGCGAAAAATGGTCAGGGATGATTTGGCCTTTATTCTGCAAATTGAATCTGCGACTCAGGGCGCGCCTTGGACGGAAGAGACGTTCAAGACTGTCTTTGAGCATGCTTACGAAAGCTGGATCCTGGAAATCAATGGCCGGGTGGCGGGTTATCTGGTGCTTAGTATGCAGCTGGATGAGTGTCATGTCCTCAATTTGTGCGTTGCCCATCCCCATCAGCATCAAGGCTATGGGCGTAAACTCATGGAGCATGGGCTTAAGCAGGCGCGTAAGCTCAATCTGGCTATCGTTTACCTTGAGGTTCGCCGCTCAAATACGCGAGCCATTGCCCTTTATACCAGCCTGAATTTCCGCCTCATAGGCGAGCGGCGTGACTATTATCAAACCGCTAATGGTCCAGAAGATGCACTAGTTTATGCCGTCAGTCTCAAAGATACCCAAGCCTAGCTTCCCCGGCTAAAAATTGGTAAAGTGTCTACCTTCAATTGATTGGAAAAGCGTGTAAAAAAATGATTGAAGTCACCTCCATGCGTAATTACCTCAAAGAGCTGCAATCCAGATTGGAGAGCATCTGGGGGTATCTTTGAAGTCGATCAAAAAATAAAACGAATAGATGAAATCAAGCTAGCGATGGAAGATCAAGCCATCTGGTCGCAACCTGAGAAAACCCAAGCATTAGGTAAAGAACGTGCGCAGCTTGAAGCGACCGTCGACATGATGCAGCACATCATGAAGCATCTCTTAGATACGATAGAACTCTATGAACTTGCCGCCACCGAAAACGACCCTGATACCTTGGAAGCTGTTAGCAAAGACGCAGAATCGCTGACTAAACAAATCGCCGATCTGGAATTTCGCCGCATGTTTTCCGGTGAAATGGATGCAAACAATGCCTATCTCGATATTCAATCTGGCTCTGGAGGTACGGAAGCGCAAGATTGGGCGAACATGTTATTACGTATGTATTTGCGCTGGGCGGAACGTCATGGGTTTCAAACTGAAATCAGTGAATTGTCAGTTGGTGAAGTGGCAGGAATCAAAAGTGCAACCATCAAAGTTGATGGCGCCTATGCTTACGGTTGGTTGCGTACTGAAAGCGGTGTCCATCGCCTAGTACGTAAATCACCGTTCGATTCCAATAACAAACGTCATACTTCATTTGCTTCTGTTTTCATATCACCAGAAATTGACGACAACATTGAAATCGATATAAATCCAGCTGATTTACGCATCGACACCTATCGTGCCAGCGGCGCCGGTGGTCAACACGTTAACCGTACTGACTCGGCAATTCGAATTACACACGTCCCAACTAATATAGTGGTGCAATGTCAGTCTGATCGCTCGCAGCATAAAAACCGTGCTAACGCGATGAAACAGTTGCGCGCTAAACTTTATGAAGTGGAATTGCAAAAGCAAAACGCCAAACAAGATGCGCTGGAGGCCAGCAAAAAAGACATTACCTGGGGCAGTCAAATTCGTTCGTATGTTCTGGATATGTCGCGCATTAAAGATTTACGCACCGGTGTCGAAGTTGGTAACACGCAAGCGGTGCTGGATGGGGATTTAGACAAATTTATTGAAGCCAGTTTAATTAGCGGATTGTAATCATGACCAATGTAGAAAACGAAACTTTATCAACAAACGATTTAATCGAATTACGCCGCGCCAAGTTACAGGCCTGGCGTGAACAAGAAACCGTGTTCCCAACTGATTTTCGCCGCGATGCATTTGCAGGTGATTTGCTGACAGAATATGCAGGCAAAACGGAAGCTGATTTTGAAGCCAATCCAGTGCCAGTAAAAGTGGCTGGCCGTATTATGCTAAGAAGACTAATGGGTAAAGCCAGCTTCACGCACATACAAGATATGTCAGGCCGCATACAGTTATATATTCGGCAGGAAGATGTCACACCCGAAGTATACGAAACCTTTAAAGAGTGGGATTTGGGGGACATCATTGGAGCAGAAGGTTTTCTGTTTGTGACGAAAACGGGTGAGCTCTCAGTGAAAGTTAAGAAAATTAAATTACTGACCAAAGCATTGCGTCCGTTGCCGGATAAATTCCATGGGTTGGCCGATCAGGAAATACGTTATCGTCAGCGTTATTTAGATATTCTCTCAAATGATGATGCGCGCAAAGTGTTTCTCATGCGCAGCAAAATCATTGATGTAATGCGCGAATTTTTGAAAGCCAGAAAGTTTCTGGAGGTAGAAACACCGATGATGCAAGTGCTGGCAGGCGGTGCTGCAGCCAAACCATTTGTGACACATCATCACACCTTGGATATGTCTTTATTCCTGCGTATTTCGCCAGAGCTGTATCTCAAGCGTTTAGTGGTCGGTGGGTTCGAGCGCGTTTTTGAAATCAACCGTAATTTCCGTAATGAAGGTGTCTCTACACGTCATAATCCAGAATTTACCATGGTTGAGTTTTATCAAGCCTATGCAGATTACAACGATTTAATGGACATGACTGAAGCCATGTTCCGTGAAATTTCTGCTGATGTGTTAGGGCAGTTGCAGTTTGAATATCAAGGCACGCAAATTGATCTTAACCAGCCTTTTGTACGCATGACGCTGAAAGAAGCCATTTTAAAATACAATCCACAATTAAAAGCGGCAGATATTGAAAGCCTGGAAGCAGCACGTAAAGCCGCGGCTTCATTGCAAATACCAGTACAAGACGAATTTGGTTTAGGCAAAGTGCAAGTCGAAATTTTTGAAAAAACGGTTGAAACAAAATTGCTGCAACCGACGTTTATTACGGCGCATCCTGCGGAAACTTCACCGCTTGCGCGTAAAAATGATGCCGATCCATTCTACACAGACCGCTTTGAATTATTCGTTGGTGGCCGTGAATTAGCGAACGGATTTTCTGAGTTAAACGATCCAGAAGATCAAGCTGAACGCTTCCGCAAACAAATGGATGCGAAAGCGTCTGGCGATGAAGAAGCCATGCCATACGATGCTGATTACATTACGGCACTGGAACATGGTTTGCCGCCAACTGCGGGTGAGGGAATTGGTATTGACCGTTTGGTCATGCTATTTACCAATTCACCCTCCATTAGGGATGTCATATTATTTCCACACATGCGAACCAAAGAGTAATAGAGGGAAAAATGAAAAAGCCAAATGGATTCACGTTGCTTCAAAGTATGGTCACCATTGTGATTGTCATGATCGTTGCGTTAGTCTCCGTCAATATTTTAAATTTCATGACGCGGCGCACGCGTGATGAATCATTGCGAGTTTCTATTTTCCAATTATTCCAGGAAGCTAGAACCAATGCTGATAACCTCAACAAAACGATCACGCTTTGTTTGAGCCGGGATCAGGAAAAGTGCGGTGGTGATTGGAATGATGGTGTGATTTTATTTGTAGATCAACGCGGCGATGGCGCGGTTGATCGCGACGATAACATCATTTCTGTTACGCGCTTAAAACAGCAAGATGGCAGATTATTCGCGCGGTTCTATCCACTGCATCGCGATTACTTGCAATTTAAGCCTGGTAACCAAGATAGTGGTGATAATGGTACGGTTTGGTATTGTCACACTAATGAACATACTCCAGTTTGGGCTATCAAGATTAATCGTATGGGGATGGCATCCTCTGAGCTTCCAAACAAGGATGGTGTCATTAATGATGCGGAAGGTAATGAATTGAGATGTTAGCGAGAACGAAGCGGAAGGTAATAAATTGAGATGTTAGCGATAAACGGATGATGTGCTGAATAATAAGTTCATCCAAATGATTTCTATAGCACGTCGTCCCCTCATCAGCGACTCTACGCCTGTCGTCCTACGCACCACTCACCCTGCGCCTGTCACCGCCGCATCACCGCAATACGCCGTCGCCGCTGCATCACCGCAATACGCCGTCGCCGCCGCATCACCGCAATACACCCGTCGCCGCCACATCACCGCAATACACCCGTCGTCCCCGCGTGCTTTTAGCGGGGATCTGTTTGTGTAACTGAGAAAG
>CAZBHW010000005.1:0-152814 GCA_964492045.1 uncultured Coxiellaceae bacterium
AAGGACAAGCGTTGTCTGTGGTGCATCGCAAGGACGAGTGTTGTCTGTGGTGCGTGTCTGTGGTGCGTATCTATGGTGCGTATCTGGTGTGTATCAGTGTTGCGAATTAGTGTTGGGTATGGGTGGGTGATGGGCTCACCCACCTTACATATATCAATCATCAAAGCGACCAAAGATTTTTCGGCATCATACAATGAATTTCCTTATCACCCGTTTGATGCGGTGCAATGCGGCAGTCTAAAGCGAAACTCGACAGCACATACGCATCATCCAAGGTAATATTCTTGGTGATGGAAATTTTCTTCAGCATTGCCATGGCGGCTTCTTTCATCGCTAATTGAATGTCTGCATTTTTCCCTGTCGTGACATAGAACTCATCATTATCACTAGCAGGCAGAATATAGGCTTTCGCATTCGCAGCTTTGGGCACGATGCAATACACACCTTGCACGCCATTCACCACTTCAGCGACTGGGCAATTCCAGTTGTCATACAACACTTGTTTCGCTTGCTCCGGTGAAATGTTGCGTAATTCCGCAATCATTTTGATGGTCTGCTGTTTCAGTATGTCCAGTGCTTTATTTAAGTCTTTATCATAACCAACAGCGATCCAGGCAGTTGGTGTTTCAATGCGTGGCCATTCCAGCGGTTGTTTCTTGATTAAATTAACGGTGATATTTAATTCCTGAAATGCCGTTTCAATCGCCGTTAAATCAATTTCACCATTCCCTTGCCCAGCATGTGAATCACCAGTCCAGACTAAAGCGCCTTTAACAAAGACCGGTAAATATAAGGTGGTGCCTTCTGTGATTTCACGCAAATCCATGTTGCCGCCAAATCTGCCCGGAGGAGCAGAATCATATTTGCCGGATTTATCACGAGCGACAGCCACAATACCCGGGAATGGCGCTAATGGCACTTTGATGCCGGGTAAGAATTGCATCACTTTGTTTTTCACATCGAGATAATAGTAACGCACTTGTAGTTTGGGAAATTCATCAGGAAATAAACCTTTGCCGGGTGCAGTATTGTTGGAGGCGTAAGAGCGCGGGATGATTTTATTAAAATGAATGGCAACGATATCGCCAGGCTCGGCACCGTTAATATAGATAGGGCCTGTTAACGTGTGCGGCCCACGATTTGGCACGGCATTTTGAATCTTGATGATTTGCTCAATCGTCGCGCCCGGAACCACTTGATTGTCCGAGGCAGCCATGGTTTCCACCGAAACACTGTCGCCTGGGTTAATAGTCAAGACAGGTGTTTGCTTACTGTCGAATACACCCCACTGTGCAGTATTAGGTGTGGCGGGAAGAATATAGGTTTTTGCCTGCGTATCGATGGCCTTTGGTGGTGCAAGCATTTCACTTTGGCTCAATAATCCAGGTAGGAACGGCAGGTGGTTTTCAGTTGAGGTGGCTTGAGCGGCGGTGCTAGTTTTGGCGGCTGCTGCATAGCCTGAGACTAGAGAGGCAGCTATTAAAAACGAAAGCATTCCTGATTTAATCTGCATGATATTCCTCCGTGAATATGCATCCAGATAGTGTATCTGAAATTGCGAATTGATGACAGTGTAACCAGTTATTTCACTAGCATTTTCTGCGATGGCAAGAGTCTGAAATACTTATCCAGCAGCTCTCTAGTCGTGGTTTTCCGGGGCGTGTAGATTCTGGCCCAGAACCCGTCACGCAACTGCTCATCGATGATGTTGCCATAGATACGATTGAATTGCATAAGCTGTTGTTCAAAAGACGCGGTTTCCATATAGGCACTAACGGCATCTCTAAGATGACTTAAAGCTACAATTTTCGCGGCGCGCTTAACAACGCTGCCATATTTCTTTTTGTCTAATTCTTTAATACGCTTTTCTAGATCGGTTAAAAAACGAATTTTAAGTGCTCGTTCTTGTTGCGAAATGACAGGCAATTCCTGCATCAATTTATCATTAACTTTTTCAGGGGTGGCAGGTCTTGAAGGTTGTGGTTCTGGAGTTTGTATCATACTAACAATGCCGTTCAGTCTTTCTATCTCATGACGTTGTTCCTCTAGATGAATTTTCAATTCCTCATTTTCAGTCGCGATTTCTTTATAATGAAAATGTGCTTCTTCAATCCCATAACAACCTTGAAATTTTGCCAGATCCACTTTTATTTCTGTTAATGCTTCTCTGGATTTTCCTGGTAGTGATCGATAACTTCTTGAGTGCAGCGATTTTACCGCTTTACGAAATGAATCAGGGTTAGTGATGGCATTGACAGCGCCCAACAAAGCATTTTTAGCTGTTTTAAATTGTAAATCGATAGCCGAAATTTTTTTGTCCGGGCTGGATTCATGTTCCAAATGCAAAATCGAATAAGGCGTATTGAGAAACTCTACCACATAGAACGCTGATAAAATAAAATCTTTGAGTGCATCCGTCCATTTATCTTTTGCATTTGCATATAATTCATTTTCTATGTCATAGAACAGCAAAGTCATCAATAAATCTGCATGTGCGTTTCTAGCGCTGATGTTGTTCTCAACGAATTTGTTCAGCAGCTCAGCGACATTAGCTTCGGGTTCAATTGAATGTATGACTTTCTCAACACATGCAAAATCGTCGTTTGTAAATTCTATGCTGGGCTCAAGTCCTTTCTTTAATTGAAAGGCATAACGAAAATAAGTGCCGATGGTCGCAGAGATGGCGATATTGTGTTTATCAAAAAAGGCAAAAAGACGTTTAGTGATGGTATTAATGTATTTTTCTACAGGCCCTTCTTTTACAATCCCAAGAGGTTCAACTATCTCGCCTAGTATGACTAACACGTTGGTCAGAAAGCCAATAACATCGCCAGCGCTATTTGCCCATAATCGTTTTGATCTATCTGTTTTGTGTCGGGGCGTCATGTTGATATCCTTATCTTATTGTGACCGCTACTGACATTAATAACACGTCAGTCTACGGAGATAAAGGCTCTTCAATTCGCCACGACGAATGAAATGAATATAACTGCTTGTAAATTACGCGATATTTATATTCTTGCATGCATGCGAATATATTCTCGCGCCATGTTGGCATAAGTTAGTGGATTGGCAATATCCGGGTCTTGCTCTGCTTCTACTACCCACCAGCCCCTGTACTGTAACCGATTGATGCATTCGAATATCGGTTCAAACAAAATGCAGCCATCACCAGGTACAGTAAATACACCAGCGCGTACTGCATCCAGGAAGCTCAAGCGTTCATGCCGTACACGAGTTAAGATATGGGGTCGTATGTCTTTTAAATGAATATGCCGTATGCGCGAGCCATGTTCTTTCAACACGATTAATGGATCTTCACCGGCGAATGTTAAATGACCTGTGTCTAATAACAAAGACACTAATTCTGGTTTAGTGTTCTGCATTAACTGCGTAATTTCTTTGGCTTGCTGAATGCCGGTTCCCATGTGGTGATGATAAACGATCTTCATACCGTTTTGATTTGCCAACTCGCCCAGATGATGCAACCCTGCAATAAGTTTTTGCCATTGCGCAGCAGAAAACAGCGGCTTTTTATCAAATACAGCGAGCGCTTTACCTTGAATGCTATGGCCGCATTCGCAGACTACTATCACTTCCGCGCCCATCGCTTTAAGAAAATGCATGTGTGTGATGAAATTATCTATGGTTTCTTGTTCACGATTATCTTCGGTGAAGTAAGTGCTAAACCACGCGCTGGCAACTTGCAGCTGATAGGGGGCCAGGGCTTGGCGCAACGTGGATGGATCACGAGGAAACTTATGCCCAACTTCGCATCCTTGAAACTTTGCCAGAGCCATTTCTTTAATACATTGTTCGAATGAGATATTACCGCCTAGTTCTGGCATATCATCATTACTCCAGCCTATAGGCGCTATTGCCAATTTGATATTTGTGTTATTCATGATTAATAAACCTTTGCTGTTTTAATTTGAGTTTGCATTTTTTGATGCGCAGCCTTGACCTGGTCATGATTCGAAATCGCGGCAACATCAACACGCCACCATGATTCATAACCTTTAGACATGGAGTCAGCTAACACGGGAATTTCTATGACCGTAGAAACAGATTGTTGTTTTGCTACTTGCAAAGCAGTTTGTAACGCTTCTGCATTTGCAGCATAAAAGGCTTTCGCGCCTATTGCTTGCGCGTATTGCACAAAATCCACGGTTAATGTTTTACCGTCTAATTGTTTGCTTGTTTCTGAGCGCTGACGGAACTGATTACCAAAGCCAGCGCTGCCATGTGCGCGTTGCAAATGATGAATGCATTGATAACCTGAATTATTCAACACAATGACATTGATTTTATAACCTTCCTGAATGCTCGTGAGTAATTCTGAATGCAGCATTAAATAACTGCCGTCACCAACAATCACATACACTTCGCTTTCCGGAGCTGCCATTTTTACGCCAAACCCACCGGCCACTTCATACCCCATGCAGGAAAACCCATATTCCAGATGATAGGTCTTGGGTTGTTTGCAGCGCCACAATCTATGTAAATCCCCAGGCAAACTGCCCGCAGCGCACACGATAATGTCTTGTTCACGGACAAATTGATTAATGACACCCAAGATATTTGTCTGCACATTACCTGCTGGCGAAGTTGTCTCATATAAGCGCGTGACTTCCTGCTGCCATTCCTGTTGATATTGTTTGATGATTTGTTGATAGCCTTCATTCGTATGATAGTTGTCTGTTTGCAAGCGCTGACTAAGCGCTGAGAGTCCTGCTTTTGCGTCAGCCAGTAACAACTCGCCATCCATTTTGCCGCCATCGAACGCGGAAATGTTTAAATGTAAAATGGTTAAATCGGGATGTTGAAAGGCCGACTTGGAAGCCGTAGTAAAATCGGATAACCGGCTGCCAACCACTAATAATAAATCTGCTTCTTTTGCCAGTTTGTTGGCAGCGTGCGTGCCAGTGACGCCAATACCGCCAACGGCTAAAGGATTATTCCATGCAATTGCACTTTTGCCAGCTTGAGTTTCCGCAACAGGAATGCCAAAGCAGTTAGCGAATGCCGTTAATTCAGTACTTGCTAAGGAATAATGAACGCCGCCGCCTGCAATGATTAATGGTCGCTGCGCTTGTTTTATTTTCGTTGCTGCCATCTCTAGTGCGCGGTTGGCGAGAGGCCTTCTATCAATAACATGAATGCGCTTTTTGAAAAAGTTGATGGGATAGTCATAAGCTTCGGCTTGCACATCTTGCGGTAAGCATAAAGTAACAGCGCCCGTTTCAATCGGATCGGTCAACACACGAAATGCATTGAGCAATGCTGTCATCAATTGTTCTGGTCGTGAAATTCTATCCCAATATTTGCTGACAGGCTTGAAGCAATCGTTGGCGGTAATGGTGTAATCACTGGTGACTTCAATTTGCTGAAGTACAGGGTCAGGTTGTCTGCAAGCAAAAATATCGCCTGGTAATAACAAGACAGGGATTCGGTTGACTGTCGCTGTTGCTGCCGCTGTTACCATGTTTAAAGCACCGGGGCCAATCGAGGTGGTGCAAGCAAAAATTTCCAAACGATTTTTTTGTTTGGCATACGCTGTTGCTGCATGCACCATGCCTTGTTCATTGTGACCTTGCATGAACGTCAACTCGCCAGGCATAAATTCCAGTGCTTCACCGATGCCCGTGACATTGCCATGTCCAAAAATGCCAAATACACCTTTCACAAATTTATGCTGCTGACTATCTAGTGCAATGTATTGCTGATCAAGAAATTTAACTAAGGCTTGTGCCATGGTTAAACGAATCGTTGACATAAACGCTCCTTAAAACTGACCTTTCCAGACACGCTGGTTGGCTTCATTGGTTTTTGTCCAGCTGTGTTCTTCGGTAAACTCTGGCTGTAAATAAGGCTGATTATCCAGGTGGCGTATGACCCACAAATAATACATCCCGTATCCAGGTGCCGCAGTTTGAGAATGGTCGTTTGCATCTAAAATTTTGTAAGTGTCGAATTGCCTAACTTTGAAAATGTGATCACCGCATTCTGAATGACCATAACCTTGAGGTTCCGTAAAACGATAATGATAAATTTCCGGTTGCGGATGATGGTGTGGCGGATAGCTGGACCAGCGTCCGGGAGCAGTAATGACTTCGCCCAGCACTAATTTTGCATGCGGGCTGTTACGGGTATCAAAAATCGTCCGCACGATGCGGTAAGCCGTGTCATTCAGCAAACCTTTGCCGCGATGTTCGGACTCCAGAATATTGCTGGCATCATAAATTTGAGTGGGAAATACAGCGTTATTTCTGACTTCAGAGACGGCAAATTCACAATCTGTTAATGCTGTAATAGTGGCATGGTGATTGGCTGCTAAATGCAGCGCGATAGGCTCCTCTTCAAATATCGAAAGACGTTTGACTTTGCGATGAACGTGATCATGTGCCATGACGCACTCACCATGCAACAGTAAGTAAGCTGCTTCCAAATTTTGATTTAACTCAATGACATCATCTTGACGCAATTTCAAAATCCCAAAATTGACTCCGGTGTTATGTTTTTTTTCATCAATGTGTGTGATCGACGTGTAGCCAAATGGGAAACCCTCTGGATTACGTAAAAGATATTCGCTCATAGTTTTTTCCTTTTTTCAGATCATTTTGTTTGATGAACGTCATTAACTCTTCGTAATATGGCATCGCAGGTGCGCAGCCGTGGCGGCTGACAACGATCGCACCGGCTGCATTGCCATAGCGTGCACACGTTTCCCAGCTTTCATTGCGCAGCAAGCCTCGCATGAAACCGCTGATGAATGCATCACCCGCGCCTAAGACGTTTAGTATGGTGGTTGGGAATGCGCTCACGGAGACCGGCTTTGCTAAATCCTCTAAAAAAACTTGGCAGCCTTGTGCGCCTAATTTACAAACGATAGGAGCGGGTGAAAGCGATCGTATAGTGTTAATGGCTAATGCTAGCGAATCTGCATGACCTGCAATGAGTATTTCTTCGACGGTGCCAACGATCAAATCACATTTTGGCAGCATCCGGCGATAATGTTCACTAACCGTGGCAGAGGTGACATAACGTGTTTCGCCATCACCTTTTGCGGCGAGCTTCCATAATACTGGGCGATAATCCAGATCGAAGATAACGCGCGTTTTGACAGCATGTGCGGTGTCTGCAGCGTAGTGCGTTGTTTCGCGCATACTTTCTGTGGATAAGCCGGTGCCTGTAATTAACAACACTTTTGCTTTCGCGAAAAAGTCAGGATCAACCTGATCTTTAGTGATTTGCATGTCAGCACAATTTTCACGATAAAATACTAATGGAAAATGATCAGGTGGTATCACGCCCAGCAAAACCAGGCCGGTTAAATGGTCGCTGGTTTCTCGTAACAATGAAATGTCCACTTTTTCACGGGTTAATTCTTTTTTGAGAAACTGCCCCATGGCATCTGTGCCTACGCAGGAAAACATCACTGTTTTCAAGCCTAAGCGTGATGAGCCTACAGCAATGTTGCCAGGGCAGCCACCCAGGTATTTTCTAAAGGTGGTAGCATCTTCTAATGCCGCGCCAATCTGTTCGGCGTATAAATCTACTGCCACACGACCCATGGAAATAATATCGATGGGGCGGTTATGTGCGTAATGCCAATAGTCGCTCACTTAAACACTCCATTTTGCATAATCAATTTTGACGGGACGATTTTCGCGGCGTGATTGTTCGGCTGCCATGCTGATGACAACGGAACGCAAACCATCTTCGCCGGTAACCGGTGTCGGTTCATCGTTAGTGATAGCGTGGTGGAACGCCGCCAATTCTGCCACGAATGATTCTTCATAACGTTCAAGAAAATAGTACAAAGGCTTTTCAGTCATGACACCATGACTGGTGCTGATGGTTGTATTGGTTGGTTTGTTATTGTCTGCCTGCACGGCGCCTTCGCTGCCAAACATCTCCACACGTTGATCATAACCATAAACTGCCTGACGACTGTTATCAATTACGCCAAGGGTGCCGTTGGCAAATTTTAAATTGATGATCGCGGTATCAATATCATCATGTTCTTTAAACACAGGGTCGATTAACACATTCGCGCTAGCATAAATTTCTTCGATTTCACTACCCATTAAAAATCGTGCCATGTCGAAATCATGGATAGTCATGTCAATAAACATGCCGCCTGAAGATTTTAAAAATTCCTTAGGTGGAATTTTCGGGTCGCGTGAGGTGATGCGTACCATTTGCGGTGTGCCTATTGCCTTGTCTTTTACCAGGTTTTTAATGCGTGCGAAGTTAGGGTCAAAACGACGGTTGAAACCAATCTGTAATTTCACGCCAGCTTTTTTGACTTCGCGCAGCGCTAAGCGAATTTCTTCGATATCTGTCGCAATTGGTTTTTCGCAAAAAATATGTTTACCAGCTTTTGCTGCAGCAATAATTTGTTCGGAGTGGTAAGGAGATGGCGAGCAAATTAACACCGCGGTAATGTCGGCATCGCGCATGATGTCATGATAATCGGTGGTGATAGTTGGAATATTAGTTGTCTTGGCCCATGCCATATCAATCTTGGGATCAGCAATGGTTTTAATCTGAATTTGCGGTAAATGACGTAAAATATTATTGGTATGCAACTTACCAATTCTACCTGCGCCTATCACACCTATCGTCATCTGTTTCATGTGTTTGTCCTTATTTGTTATGTTCAAATGCCAAGCCTAAATCTCTGGCTCTGGTGCCGTTACGAAGATTTTTTTCAATTTGTTCCAGTGATACGCCGCGTGTTTCTGGTACCAGATAATAGGAGAAGACGACACTGATCATGCACATGCTGCCGTAAAGCAAAAAGGTACTCACTGGGCCAAAGTGGTCGATAATACTTAAAAAAGAAATCGCCACTACAAAATTTGCTGCCCACTGCACGGCGGTAACCACGCTCATGGCAAGACCACGAATGTTTAATGGATAGATTTCAGAAATAATTAACCAGAATAACGAGCCTACACTCAATGAATAACCGGCAGTGTAAAGAATCATGGCGGCCATGGTAATCCATGCAGAGAAGGTAGACTGCGTTTGATAATAGAAAGAGAGTGACACTATGCCAAGACTGATGGCAGACAATAACATGCCGCCCATTAACATGCGGCGGCGACCAATGATGTCGACTATCATCACCGCTACGATGCTCATCAAGGTGTTCACCACACCCATACTGAATGTCACTAAGATGGCTGCGCTGGCACTGTTAAACCCAGCTGATTTAAAAATGGTTGGACCGTAATACATGACTGTATTAATCCCGACGAACTGCTGCAATATACCAAGACCTAATCCAACTAATAACGCTGGCCACAGTGTTTTAGCGAATAAGTCGCGCCAATGAGTTTTTTGCAAATTGGCATGGTGCACAATGTCGTGATACTCAGCTTCAATGTCATCGCGATGACGAATTTTGCCGAGAATGTCGCGCGCAGATTGATGGTTACCTTTCAGAATCATCCAGCGTGGTGTTGATGGTAAAAATAACATGCCGGCGAATAACAACACGGCAGGAATTAATCCTGTTGCAAACATCAAGCGCCACGACTCCGTTGGCACTAGCGTGTAATCGACAAGAAAGGCTATGGCTTCACCGCTGGTAATCATCACGCCGTTAAGTAATACCAGTTTGCCGCGCTGCTTGGCTGGAGCCATTTCAGAGATGAATAATGGGGATAGGTAAGACGTAATGCCAATCGCGAAACCAATGATTAAGCGGCCAATAATGATGGTGCTGACACTGAAAGCAAGAGTTGAAACAAGTGTCCCGGCGATAAACGCGAGCGCCATGTAAATTAGCATTTGCCTGCTGCCGTAATAGTCTGCGAGGCGTCCGCTGGAGATGGCGCCAAACAATGCGCCTAACACCACTGAGCTGACCACCAGTTCCTGGGTGAAGGTGTTCATGATAAAACTGTGTTGAATAAATTCCAGTG
This sequence comes from uncultured Coxiellaceae bacterium, assembly GCA_964492045.1. Classification (GTDB taxonomy): domain Bacteria; phylum Pseudomonadota; class Gammaproteobacteria; order DSM-16500; family DSM-16500; genus Aquicella. The sequence continues at coordinate 9,939 of CAZBHW010000005.1, forward strand.
CACCGGAAATAATGCCGGTGTCATAGCCAAATAAAAAACCACCTAACGCAGCGACTAATGCAGTCATTCCCAGAAAGAAATGATGATCTCCGTGTAACTTCTGATCCATTGAAGTAATCCATCATGAAAAGGCACGCCCATCATAATCAAATTTAGTAAAGAGACAAGGAGAATGTTAGTGGTTTGGTTTTAGCTTTTTTTCTACCGGTTCAGCGCCGGCAGCAGCTGGTTCAAAATCATTTATGTCGGCTGCATCACCAACTTTGTCGACCACTTTCATTAACGGCTCAGCAAACTCTTTGATTAGAAAATCACTGTCTTCTAAATGCTTTATCCGTTGTGCCAGTGTGAGTGCGCGTTCTCTGGGGGTTTGTTGATGTTGGTGATAGGGTAGTTGAGGTTCTTTGTCAGCATCTGCGCCTTTATCAAGTAGTGTGACCAGCATGATTTTGTAAGAACGTAATCTTGTGGCAAATAATGCTTGTAATTCATCTGTGGTGCCAAGGGTGTAATCACCTTTGCAGGCGGCTTGCAATGCTGCTTCCATGCGTTTTGTGCAGCATTCTAAATCATCTAATACCAGAGTTAAGGGCATAATCTTGCTCATGGAATTCTTGCGATAAATGTCATTCGCATCGACGCCATGATTTAATAAATATTCCACCATGACTTCATCGCCAAAATGTATGGCTTGATAAAAAGCATAATGCAGCAAATGTCTTAGGTTAATTAAAACAGCTTGCGCTTGTTTACCCAGAAATTTTCTTAAAATCAGAAAGGATTTGCATTCAGATAACTGGTAAATGAGTGTTGAGAATTCGTTATAATTATCTCTGTTATAGGGCAGATTAACTTTTCGTTCCAGCGCGAAGCGTTGTTGTTCGTACGCGGCGGTATGGCTGGTTTTAAGATGGAAGTGGCTTGCGGTGATGTTTGAATCATCATCCATTTCTAATAACAATGCACGTATGGTGTCGGCTGATCTGGTGGAAAACAGGCCGCGTGCATCGGCAACAAATTTTTCGCCAGCGATAATTGCTGTGGTGCGGGTGCGTGTAATCAGTAATTGGTTAAAGCGTTTAAGTTTGACAGCAATTGGATTTTGACGCGTGTTGCCATAAACAGATTCAAATTGTTCGCTCAACTTTTTTAACTGCGAGTACAGGTAATAGCATTTTGTTTCGGCAATCGCTTGCGCGACATCGCTTGGATCTTGATATGAAGCTTTCGAGTAAAGTGTCGTGCGCTGAGCAAACATGAGGAGCCGGCCTGTCATTATTATTCTTTTTGTGTTAGCCATTAGATCATATTGTGACCAGGGCGTCAATGGATGTGATGCAAGTGATTTTACATTTTTAATCTTTTTTCAACAGGTTGCAGGTCATTGTCAGCGTCTTCAGCCAAGCTTGGCACGGTAATTAATTGAAGTAACTCGGCAATCTCGTTGGCTTTATCTTTGAAGTGGAATTGACTGTCTCGCAGTGCTGGAATCGAGGTGCCTAGCAGGAATTGTGCTTTTGCTCTTGGAGTCTCAGCGTGAGAGAAAGTGGCGTCGGGTGCCTGGTCTGGATTCGCGCCGTGTTGTAATAAAGTGGTGATCATCACATCATATGCATGCAGTCTGGCGGCAAAAACACGTTCTAAATCTTGCAAGGTTCCAGATATGAGTTTGCCCGAAAACGCATGTTGAACTCGTTTTTGCATGCGCTGCACGCAGCGATTTAAATCGCAAATTAATAACATTAATGGCATTTGCTTTTTATCTGCAGTGGGGCAATGAATGGCGTGTGGGCTAACACCGCGACGTAATAAGTACTGCATCATGTTTTCATCGCCGAAATGCACCGAGTAGAAAAAGGCGGATTCCAAGGCGTTTTTAAGCGTTTCTATTGCTGCTTGCGGTATCTTATCCAACAAGTTTTGTAACAGAGAAAATGATTTGCATTTCGCTAAGCTGATGATGACTTCAGACTGTTCGTGTTCTGCTGGCTGATAAGTTGAGTTGATTAAGCCTTGTAAATAATGCTCTGTGCTAATGTAATGAGATGAAAATGGGATGCTATCCTCAGGTTTTGCTATGCCAAGTGAATGGAGTATAGTCTTACTTTTTTCAGTTGGTAGTATGCGACAAAGGCCTTGAATGCTTGCGACCAGATACGCTTCGCCCATTTGCACGGCATTGGTGCGGGTATTGATAATTAAAGCGCGTTCGAATTGTTTTAAAAATTGGGAAAAACGATTAGGCACGTTTTTATCGTGCTCTTCATCAAATGCGTCTACTACTTTTAACAAGCAGTCATGCAGGAAGTAGCATTTCACTTCATCTGCTGATGGTCTGTTTCGGGTGCCGTCTGGCGTAAATAAAGTGGCGGAGGATCGCATAGGATGAATCACTTATTATCATTTTTATGATGGATGTATTTAAACATCTGCTTTATTGAGCGTCAATGTTGAAGCTTAACGTCTTGATTTTAGCCGCGATCAGCGCAGCGAATTTAGCGTGTGCAGCTTGATCGAAGTGCACGCCGTCTATGGGGGAGGGTAACACTTCGTGTGCGATATTGAGAAAATGACACTGTTTTTCTTGGGCTAATGCAGCATAAAGCACAGGTAATTGCTGGATTTTTTGTATGCCCCCGGCAAAAAATGAAATGCCGCTTTCATCTAAATACGACTCAGAGATCGCATGTGGTAACGCTGGTGGAATAATCAAAACTTGCGGCGCAGAGGCCATGTCGGGTCCGTAAGGTGAGTTTTGCACGATCTCAACTAATTCACGCATGCCAGCCGTAATGTCTGCAGCGCTGCGATTGAAATAGGTTTTTGCATCGTTACCGCCTAAAGCCAGTATCACTAAATCCAGTGGTGCTTGCGAATATAAACAAGAAGGCAAATAATTTTTGCCGTTGCGGTCAGGCAATTTTGTGTGATCGATATTGGTAGTGCGACTATTTAACCCTTCTTCTATCACATAAAACTCATCACCCAACTGTTTTTGTAATAAGCCAGTCCAGCGCTCATGACGCCGATAGCGTTTGGGTGGTAAAGCATGGTCTTCTGCAGAAGGCACATAACCCCAAGTGTTTGAGTCACCGTAACAGAGTATGGATTTTTGACGAGCCATGAATATTGAGTCCTTGATTGACGGAATTTGTTAATCATAGCGCAATTATGATGATAGTGAGTAGGCGCTGGTTTAAATATCACGATCAATTTTTTTCATGATGACACAAATTGATTCGTCGATCCCGTATGCTTTTACATAGATATCACATAACTGAAAATGCGCACTCGCTAATGAGGTGTGTCGGTATCTACAAAAGAATATAATATTGGTACAAGATATCCAGATTCGGTAAAATAACCACATGCAACATTCATCAAGGGAATGCCTCAGTGGAATTAACAGATCTGCTTTTCAGTTTCTTTACCCTAACCATTTTGGAAATCGTACTTGGCATAGATAATCTGGTATTCCTTGCCATCGTCACGCAACGCTTGCCTAAGCACCAACAAGCACCTGCGCGTAAATTAGGGCTAACGTTAGCCTGGATGACACGTTTGTTACTCTTGGCATCCGCGTTATGGCTTTCCAAGCTAACCACACCCATATTTACCATATTTGGTAATGAGATTTCCTGGCGCGATATATTTTTAATCTCAGGCGGTATGTTTTTATTATTAAAAGCGACACAGGAAATCCATAATGAAATGGAGCCTCTGCCCGGCGAAAATACCGCATCAGGCCGCGCCAATTTATTGTTTGTGGTCATTCAAATCGCGTTACTAGATATTATTTTCTCGCTAGACAGCGTGTTAACTGCGATTGGTTTAACCGATAACTTTTACGTGATGGCGGCTGCAATCACTATTGCTATCTTGTTGATGATATTTGCCAGCGAATTGTTGAGTCGTTTCGTTGAGCGTCACCCCACGATCAAAATGCTAGCGTTAAGCTTCCTCATTTTAATTGGCATGATCTTGATAGCAGATGGTTTCAACAATCACATTCCACGAGGCTATGTTTATTTCGCCATGGGCTTTTCATTGTTTGTTGAAACCCTCAACATTATTGCGCGCAAACGCCGTCGTCAAAAATGGTAGCGCCGGCGCTATTTACAGCCGGCGATACCGATGTATGGAACTCTGATTCCACCTGCTACTACATCTTGTCCCTGAGGCTCTGGCGGCGAGAAAGTCACATCGCCTTTTTGTATCGCTTTGTTGGTTTTATCCAGGCAGCCTGATGGGATTTCCCATGTGCCCGTGACTTCCCAGCTGCCGGCACTATTCTGTTGAAAGGCGACTAATTTAGCCCAGTCACTAATGATGATCATTGTTTGATTCTGCTTGTCCTTCGTGATCCAGGCATCACATCTGGCTGATTGGTAAGTGAGGCAACGTGGGATGTTAGCATGATAAGCAGCATCCCAGTTTTGATGGGTGAAGGAGTCCGGTAGGGTTTCGTTAGGTGTATGAACTTGAATGTCGCGTTTGAAATCCGCGCTGGATTCGCCTTTATAGGCATCGTATGGCGCTTTTGTTCTGGCTAGCGCATCTTTAATGGAGGTTTTAACGTACTCTGCATTAGCACCTTGCCATGAAGACTGTAAGTTTGTCAGTGCATCATAACCATAACGTAAACCTTTAAATCGCAGTGCAATGAAATCAAACTTATCAGGTGCAGTGGTGCCGCTAGTGAGCCGTGCAATTTGATTATTTACCATGAGGCGTGCTGGATCTGCAATCGGCGTAAAGTAGGCAAGAGCAGCTGCGAGTATCAGCCATGCGGTACCAACATTCCAGCCTTCAATGAGCGATAAATCTTTTTTCGTGACGAAGGCTGCCAGCAGGTAACCAACAGAATAGGACAGTAAGATCAGCATGATGTTAGCTGCTGTGATACGTGAAACCGACCAGCCATATTGCGCAACACGTAAATAAAGCGCATACATGGCAATTAACATCAATGGCAGCAATAAACAACAAGCGACTCTGGTTGCCATTTGGTGAACGCGATTCAGTGATGCGATTTTAGAACCATCTTGAAACGTAGAGTTAATCAGTAATACAAAGATGATCACCGTGCCGATTAACATCGCCGCGGCGAAATGTGTTTTCCACAAAGGTGCTAAGCCCATGAAGACCAGGCATGCCAGAAACAAGGCAATAATGGCTGTCAGTAATGGCAGCAACCATGAAAGCAAGACCAGCACCATGGTGCGTACGCCTTGAATCATCCGCACATTCACATCGGTCGCGTGAATGCCAATGGCAACAGACAGAGAGGTCGCAATACAGGAGAAAAATGTGGAGGTAATCAGGTTGGTAAAGAACTTCAAATGAATGACTTCAAATAAGGCTGCGCCTAAAAATAATAAACCCCAAAATATCCCGGTGAATGCCCAGGTTGACAGCGCTTGTAATGCCAGCTTCCATGACAGATCAAAATAAGTAGTATAGTTAGCTCGAAAGCGATGATCAGTTGCACTGCTTAATACTAATGATTGCGCGATGAATAAAGTAATTGTTAACGAGATAAAATACTCAAAGTCAGGTAATGCAAGATTATCTGTCACAGTCACTTGGCCCGGCATGGTTTGGCGGTATATAGCATAACAGCTAGTGCCTGCGATGATGGCCGCTACCAACAACCCCCATTTAATCAGCGTATTTGTACGCAGGGTGCCAAGCCCTTGTATGAGTAACAGTGGCACGTAGGCGGCGATTAATACTTGCGGCACATAAACATAGTGCGCAGTTAAACCAGTAATGAAATGCTTTTGCATGATTTCGATTAGTAAATAGATATACAAACCTTGAGCTAAACCAATTAAGCTGCGGACAGCTAATTTATTGTCTGTAATGCGGTTCATCATTTGCTTGTCACCTTTATATGCCGGTAATAAATGAGATATCATGCAACAAGCTATCCTGACATATTTTAAATTTATCCTCTATGAGAAAATGGTTATGAATAAAGCCTTCACCAAAGAAACCGATCAAGACCCAGAAGAACCAGAGCGCAAACCAGATACCAATATAAATTATGTCACGCCTACCGGATTGGCTGCGCTGCAAAATGAATTGAAACAATTAATGTATGGCGAGCGCCCAAAGATCGTGGAAACCGTACGTTGGGCGGCAGGCAATGGTGATAGATCGGAAAATGGCGATTATATTTATGGTAAGAAACGTTTACGTGAAATTGACAGACGTGTGCGATACCTCACCAAACGATTGGATAATGCCAAAGTAGTGGACCCCGCATTACAAGTTAATTTAACCAAAGTCTTTTTTGGTGCAACGGTGACTTATCTTGAACAAGATGGCACAGAAAAGACAATCAAAATAGTTGGTGTCGATGAAGCCGATTTAAACGCAGGCAAAATCAGCTGGACTTCGCCGGTGGCCAAGGCATTAATGAAAGCTGAGGCAGGCGACGCAGTGAAAATCAAAACACCGGAAAGAGAAATAACCTTAATAGTGAAGAGCGTCAAGTATGAGGTTTAAGGAAAGACATTAAGATCGAGATTTGTTAGGATAAATAACCAGTACACGGAAACAGTATGGTTAACGACAGGGAAAGCAAATGATTGCATTTAATGCGGTGCCGCTGGAGGGCTATTCATCCTTACACAAGCTGCCAATTTTTAAATTATTAGGCTTGAATACCCGCATTACACCCAAAATATCTTTAACCTTTAATTTTAATTTACAGTTGTCTCTGCAACAAAAACCCAATTCCCAGTTGCAATTGAATTTGCGTGATGAACAATTCGCGCGGCCTGGTACGGTGGATTTCAGTATCGAGAACATTAAGCGCTGGCGTATGGCCATAGGTGAATTCAAGTCCATGAATGATTATGTTGCGTCGCTGAAAAGTAATTACAAAAAGAATTATTTGAATACGCAGAAAGCATTTACTGCCTATGGCGCCACCATGACATTCCTGGATAGCGACTGGTCAGAGCATGTTGACAGAGTTTATCAACTTTACTTGAACGTCGCTAATCGTCGCGGCGCCCAGCTTTATGATTTGGATTTCTTTCGTTATATCGCTAAAACTCAAGGTTATCACTTGTTATGCGTCTGGCATGAAGGTGTCATGATCAGTATGTTAATTGTGTTTGATGAAGCGCCTGTTTATCACTCTATGTTGGTGGGGTTTGATTACGAGCATTCCAAGCATATTTATGCCTACTCGCTGATTCATTATGATTTAATCAAACGCGCGATAGCGTCTGGCAAGCATCAGTACATAGATGTTGGTATTACCGCGAATAAAGCAAAATCCATGATGAATTTCAAGCCAGTGTCTGTGAGCATGGATGTTAGTGCGAAAAATATCGTATTAAAATATCTGTTGAGGTTAGCATCGCTTTTCATACGTGCGAAGATAAATGAAGACTCAAAGTTGGTGCTTAAATTAAAAGTATCACGCAACAACGGGAAATCTTAGTTGTGAGCCAGCTTTAAGCCTATCACTGAACCAATCAAAACGAATAGAAAGATAGTGCGTAATACGGTCACGGGGTCCTTAAAGAAAATCATGCCAACGATGGCTGTGCCAAAGGCACCAATACCTGTCCACACCGCATAAGCGGTGCCTAGCGGAATATTGGTAAGTGCTTTGTTGAGCAGATAAAAGCTGAGACCTGCACAGACAAAAAAGCCAAGGGTGTAAAGACCGCGACTAAACCCATCAGACAATTTCATGAATGTCGTGAAACCTATTTCAAAAATCCCTGCTAATGTGAGGTAAAACCAGCTGCCCATGATAGTCTCCGTCATCCTTGTTGAAGCAAATTCAGTCTATCATAGATCAGCCCAAATGGCAGGGTCTTCAGTGCCAAGGTCAAATGCCGAAATTCCATTTAAATGATATTGTTTCACTAAACTCATTTTTTTCTTGAACGATTTTTTATTTTCAAGGAACACATATTCGGTTAACCAGTTTCTTTCAAAGATAGCGTAAGGAATCGAAATTTGCTTATTCCATACAACAGAAGCGCGTTGTTCTTTAATAAGTTTAGCTGCAGTTTCATAGTTAATGGCGCGTGCTCTAATGGCTACTTTATCTTCGCCGTCTTTTTTGGTTTGTCCGGTATACCAATGCGTGGAATAGGTTGGAATGCCGATGGAGATTTTGTTCGCCGGCACATATTGCAATGCAAATTTCACTGCTTGTTCTGACCAGGGAAAGCTGGACGTGGTGCCAGGAGTGGTGGCGCCACCGTGCTGGTTATAGGCCATAATACTGATGAAGTCACCGGCGCTGCCTAATGCTTTTAAATCATAAGCGCCTTCCCAGTTTTGATAGATTTTTTTATAAAAGAGTGAAATCGGTTGATCTGTCACGAGCGGTGCAACAGCATAACTGACTTTGAACCCGGCTTGATGTAAGGCGTTTGTTGCATTCAGATAAAAGCGTGTAAACGCATCTCGATCTGTAATCGGTACCATTTCGAAGTCTAACTGTAATCCATAAAAATGGTTTGCTCGACATAATGCTACTAGCTGGTTGATCGCTTTTGCTTGTGCGGCTGGATCCGCTAAAAATTGATGCACGATGACTTTATCAAATTTTGAATTCGTCACTAACGGCATGATTTTCATTTTATGCGCGACAGCGAAATCGATTAATGCTGGTTCAGCACTTTTGCTAACAGTGCCAGTCGCATCGATTGTATAGGCTTGAGGAATAAAGATTGAAATTTTTTTATAATTCTTTTCAAGGCTGGTCAACGTGTAAGAAGCAGGCGTCATTCTGTCGTCAGACTGAAAGCGCAAAGCATAAAAAATAGTTTGCGCGGCGTAAGTGTTAGAACAAAGTAAAAGTGCAGTCAGTAATAGTTTTTTTAACATGATGAGTTCCGCAAATAAACTTCGCCTCTGCTTTGAATAACAAAGGCGAAGCTGTTAGATCTATTTTATCTTTGTGTTCATTAATGCATGGAGGTCTAGCTTGGTTGGATTGATCGCACAACCCTTGCCATCCTCTTTAGGTGAAACCGCTTCAACGTTCATGCCACCAGATGTTGTGAGGTAAGCGCAAAGGTAGGCGCCGCCTTTCTCTACCGCTGTGGTGTTAGCATTGGCAATGACGCCGCTGATAGAGGCATTACCGTTGCTGAATGCGGTGTCGAAGTCGTCAGCTTTATTTTCTGTGATAACCATCCACTGCATGCTGTTCTCATCCACTAATGGTGTGGTGCCAAATGCAATATAGACACCATCCATGGGTCGAATGAGAGCATTTAAACCTTCTGCGGTGTTTTTCACATCTTCCGCGCTGGGGCAGGTGACCGCAAAGGCTGAAGTCGATATGCTCATGGCAATAAGTGAAGCTGATATCAGCCCTTTGATTATCTGATTGCGAACCATCATGAAACTCTCCCTGTCATTATTCAATAAAGAAAATCATGCCACATGGCACTCATGCAAAATAACATTTTCAATACCGTCTGAAAAGGCGACATGATTTAAGAGACTTCAAATTTTTCCAGTTGATGCGGTACCATGAATTTCGCGCCGTAATGAGCGCCTTGTTCTAATTCCTGCAAAATGGTTGGTGCCGGGTTAGGCTGATTCAAGGTTTGTTTGATGTGCGTGACAACAATCGTTAAGCCAGACAAGGCGTTTTCCGGGCTGTCTGGATTCACGAGACTTGCCAAGACTTTTAATTCTTGTGCTAGCAGCGCTGGTGTCAGATGCCCATATAGTTGTTTGGGCGATTGTTTATTGGTGTATGAAACTTCTATCATCATGGTTTTCAATTCGTGTTGGCGAATGAATGGCGCGATGGTTTGCCAGATATGTTGTAAATTACTTTTCTTTTGTGATGAGTCGGCGCCCGTGTCTCCGAAATATAAAAGATAATGATGCTGCGATTGTAATAAAAACGCAGTCGAGTTGATGTTGTCATGTGCGAGTGGAAAGGTTTGCACGGTGACTGGGATAGTGGTTAAGGTGACTGAACCCCACAATGGTAGATGATGATAATGATAAAGTTTAATCTGTGGCGCTGCACCTTCGTCAGCAAAATTCGGCCAAAGTTTGTTATTAAATAGATTCGCATTTAAGGCTTGAATGGTGTCGTCGCTCGCGTGTATGGTTGCCGCTTTGTTACCGGGGGCACAAATAGCTAAGCCGCTGACATGATCCAGATGTGCATGTGAAATCAGATAATCTGAAATTTGCAGACGGCGTTGTTCTTCTGCGGGTAACTGCTTAATGGCGCTGCAGACTGTGCCTGCATCTAGCGCCAGCCAATGGTGGCTGTTGCCAACTTCAACTAAATAAGAGGAAAGATTATCTTCAAAGATACCGCCGGTAGTGCCTAGTGGCAACACGGTGAATGCTGGTTTGGCAAAGGCGGGGCTGGTGACTATCAATAAAGTCAATAAAAGGATTTTAACAAATTGATTCATGGTCTAGTGATACCTCAATCGTGAATGATGGAGATTCAGTAATGGTGAGATGTCTGCAAGGAAACTGTCGAAATGCTCATACGATAATTCCACAGTCTTATTTTTGAATTTACCAGTAAAGGTAATGTGCATGTTTGAATTGGGATGCTGTTCTTGTGCTAGCATCATGTGATCGTAAGCATAAGTGAAATTCAGTTTGTTACCAATGTTAACGGTGACAGAGTTGCCTGCAATGGTGTAGGTTAATTTACCTTCATAAATCTCGTTAGCCGAATGCGCAAAACATGACTTCAACCATTCCAACATGTGACATCTCCTGTGGTAAGTGGATTCATTGCAAAATCATACCCTCATTGCTGTCAAATATGTAGATACTGCTTTAGTGAGCCAGATTCATGAGATAGGCAAGCTTATCCGCTTTTCATTTGACGACAACATATTACCAATACTATAGTCAATTAACCTCAACAAGGATGACTCAAGCAATGAGCAAAACTCGTGGCATCATCATCGGCTTTGGCAACATGGGCGCATTACATCTTGCTCGCTATCAAACACTGGGCATAGAAATTGTCGGTATCATAGACAATGACCCGGATAAGCGCTTCAAAGCATTCGAAAATAATGTTCGTGCTTATGTATCATTAGACGCGTATCTTGAAGCCAACCAAGAAAAGCCGGATTTTGTTGATATCTGTTTACCAACACATCTACATTACGCCGCCATTGTAGAAGTGACAGAAAAATTCGCAGCGCACCCCATACCCATTTGCGTAGAAAAGCCTGTGGTTCGCACTAAAGCAGAAGCTATCGAGTTAGATGCCTTGGCAAAACAATATCCCGCAATGATTTTTGTCGCCGAGTGCGAGCATTACAATCTTCCTTTAATACAATTTCTGCGTTCTGTACCTGATATAGCGCACATCGACATTCAGCGCATGGTCAATCTGCAATATTTTACATTAGGTAAAAAAACCTGGCTGCTGGATGAAGAACAAAGCGGCGGTTTAATTCTGGATTTGATGATTCATGATTTCAGTTTATTGGAAAGAATTGGCGGGAAAGCCACTAAATTGACAAGTTTGAGTTGTCATCAACAAAAATATCATTGCACGGATATTGCCACCATCGGTTTGCAGTATAAAAACTTCAGTGCAAAAATCACTGGCAGTTGGCTTGCTGAAGATATCTTGCATCCTATCACCACCACGGTGGTGATCACAGACAAAAGCGGCAAAGAGCATAAGTTGGTGGTGAATGATTACCTTGAGCCAAAAATAAAAGACCCTTACTTAATAGAGCTGGCTGTGTTTTTAGATGCGATTCGAAAAAATAACAATCCGCAACATCTTGCCACGCACACGCGAGCAGTGCGATTAGCCAATTACGCGATGACACTCATCAGTCAGCGGCGACTGATTGCACCCAACGATTTACAACATAATGCGCTGCACCGCGTACCACAGTAGGATAATGATGCGAAAAATAATGCTTAGTTTTGTATGGTTTGCGCTGTTGATAAGCACTTCTTGCACTTCTGTCTGTGCTCAGCAGCCACATGCCATAAAAAGAGTATTACTGGTGGTTGCTATGGAAAAAGAAGCGCTGCCTATGATTAAGGCATTACATTTGCAGCCATCTGCGCATGCGTTTGGCCGTTTGCCCATGCGTGGTTATGAGGGGACATTCAACGGAATAGCAGTGTTTTTGATAATGAATGGACAAGACGCGGTGCACAAAATTCAAAACGTTGGAACGCAGCCAGCAACTTTATCGACTTATCTTGGGATAGAATATTTTCATCCTGATCTGGTCATCAGTATTGGATCTGCCGGCGGCATGGAAAAATACGGTGCGAAAGTAGGAGCTATATATCTAAGCAAATTCATTTATTTTGATGACCGCCATATTCCTGGTGTTGACTACGATGCCTATGCTGTCGGCGGATATACTTCTGCAACATTGAATTTGCATCAGCAAAAGCAAGCCGTACAAGATGGTAACGTCTGTTCCAGTGATTCATTTGAATTGGCGCCACTAGATGAGGCCACAGTCAATCAAAAGCAATGCGCAGCGCTTGATATGGAAGCGGCAGCCGTAGCATGGGTCAGTATGCTGACCAAAACGCCCATGGTGGCAGTAAAGGGCATCACCAATATTGTAGGTCATGTGATGGGACATCGAGAATATGAAAATAACTTGCCAGCCGTGACAGCAGAGCTGGCCAGTGTATTAAAAGAAATACTGAACCAATTAGCATGATTCAGCATTATTTTGTCATGGGTGACGGATTCGCAGGCATCGCTCCTGGTGCAGGTTGTGACACCGGTTGCATAGCCGTTCCTGTGCTAGTATTCGTTACAAACACATAACTAAAATCAGCAACAGTGCTGCAGGTATTATTGTCCACTTTATAGTGATCGTTTTGGCTCAATTTTGCTTTCAATTGTTTGCAGATAGCAACTGGTGTGTTTGGAAGTACGACGACATAAGCATTTGCAGATTGCACCGTAAAGCTAATAGTCGTGCCCCAAGGGGTGTTGATGGAGTTATTTGGCATGAGGCTTTTTATCTTCTCTGCAGTGATATCCTGGGCGGTGAAGTTGCCATTATTCATCTGGGCAAGTCCATCAACAGCAGCCGTTATGCTATCCATGGTCATGAGTAAACTCTTGAATTGACCATCTGCCATCGCTTGATTATCGGTAAAGAGCTTTGTGATGTTGTCGACAAAGGTTTTCAGGTCGGTGGTCGGCGCTTTCGAGACCGTAATTTTATTATTGGCTAGGGCAAGCGTGAAATTGTAGTGGTTATCCTGTGATATCACATAACCATTAGTAATGAGTGAATTCAACAGTTGAGCATTCGCCTCTTGATCGCGTGAATAAAGTGACGATAAATAGTTAAACAGTGGAGTGGCAATCGAGGCGCTCATGTTTACTGCTATTTTGTCAGCAATCTCCATCTCTGAAGCTGGCGCACCAGTTAACGAGAGTTTCATTTGCAGTGCACCATTACCAAGATTGGTATCAAGCCCAAGCGAGAAATCCATTTTAGAATCTTTGGTCAGCACATCAAAAGACCGGTTTAAGGCCCCAGCTTTCAGGGTTTCTTTTGATAAATCAAGGTTATTAATTGAAACCGTTTGCGTTAAATTAGTAATCTTAGTTAATGGGTAAGCAAATGGTATATCCAGTGCAGCCAATTTAGCGTTTGATTGATAGGAAATTAAATCATTATTCATGTCTAGCGCTAACTGATAATTCAAATTACTTAATTGAAAGCTCATGCCTTGCCGCTGATCATACGTAATATTATTAATGTTAAAGCTGGATGTGCCGCTCAATTGGTTATCTGAGGTGAATTTAATGGATTGGTGATAAAGAATAGGTGACGCATTGATTTTAGGCATGCCAAATGCATATCCATCTAACCTGAGCGCGCCGATAGCGACACTGTTATCCGCATCGGTCATTCGATGACTGGCAGTTCGGAGTGAAAGGTCGCCAGATAATCCATCCCACTGAAACATGCCTGGTACACTAAGCGAGCTGATGACGTAGTGATTTAGCCAGACTTTTCCAAATTCTTCGATTTCAGTAAATATCGCCATCACGGGATCATCATCGTGTGTTATTTGCTTAATAGCGTTCTGTTCCATTTCAGATAACACCAGTGTTGTTTCTGCAGAACCAAACCCAAGTTTGTAACCATGCATGGTTTTAATAATGGGTCCGTGATGAATCACGGAGGCGAAGTTAATATTATGAGCGCCGTACATTTTGTATGGGTTTGAAATGGTAATTTGTGCAGTTGAGCTGAGCCAGCCAGAATGGTATGAGGTGATTTGTAAGCTGTCTTGCAGCTCGGGTGGCAGCTTGCTTTTGAGGAGGGCAATCTTTTCGATGAGCTCGCTTTTACATTTCAAGCCAATAAAATAAGGTGCGGAAAGGGCAGCGGCGAGCGCGACCAGGGAAACGACTGAAAGTGTGCGCATGAATTGCATCCTTATTTTTTATTATTCTTATTCTATTCATTATAGCATTAAAAAATAATATGCATTATATCAATGGTTTGCGTATGACAAACTTTGTCCTCCTCATTAATATGATTTGTGATATGATGCCGCCATAATTTACACAATAAAAAACTCCACCATGACTAAAACACAAGCGAAAATAAGCAAAGAAATTCAATTTGATGCGGGGCACCGCGTGCCGCGTCACGTTTCTAAGTGCCGTACGCCACATGGGCATCGCTATCGCGTGGTGGTGTATTGCCGTGGCTGGATTGTGGAGGATGCCAGCGCGGAAGATGACGGCATGCTCATTGATTTTGGTCAGTTGAAAGTGATGATGCAGGAATTAATTCATGATCCTTTAGACCACGGTTTTATTGTGCATCAGTTAGATACGCCGATGATCGCAGCCATGGAAAAACTGGATGAGCTGGAAGGTGCAACCAAACTGATTTTATTTCCCTATGTCCCCACCTCTGAAAACATCGCGCGTTGGTGCTGGGAGCAATTGCGTGAGCCCGTTGCGAATCATTTCCGCGGTAATCTTGAGTTAGATAAAATTGAAGTGTGGGAAACCCCAACTTCTTGCGCGTATTATGAAGGCGGCAAGTAACTCGATATTCAAGTTATTATCTTTTAAATCTTACTCGGTCGCGCCGCTTAGACTTTTGTTCTGGATTGCATGCGGGTAATAAGGCGATGACATCTTTAGCTGATAATTTAGTCGCTGGATAGTTGTCTAGCCCGTCAGGTTCATAAAGCGTTGCATTGTCCTTAAATAATGACGTCATGTTTCGAAGCCGACGCTCTGCAAAAGACTTTACGATTGATAAAGTGTATTGACCGTCTTTTGTCTTCTTGATTGCCTCTATATAGGCGAGTTTGTCTTTATCATCACGTTCGCTATTCAATAAATAAAAATAAATGGATTCTGTCGTTGGGTTCAGTTTGTCTAAGGCAGCTTGTAAGTGATGCAGCACATATTTGCAAACATGTAGTTTCAATTTCATTACTTCGTTGCTGCGCTCATCTTGCGCCCAGATAGACATCAGTCTGACTTTTTCGTATTTGTTAATCGAGTCACGGGTCTTTACCAGAGTGTGTTCCACGAATGCTTTGCCTTCTTCAGACGCGACTAGCGCATCAAGATAACTGTCTTTTTCTCGTAAATAACGCTGAGAACAGGCAATAAAATTAAAAAGAGCTTCATCACTCTCTGGGAGGCGGGTTTGTGCCATGTTGTGCTCGGTAATGTGTGAATGATTGTTGTTATTTGTCCGATAATAGTAGCCAGATACCAGAAGCGGGTCAACCTGGGCTGATACCAGCCGATAGGCCATTGTATGTATTTGTTTAATAATAAGAGATAAAAATAAGCTATAATTAGAAGATAGGGTCAGAAGGTCGAGGAGAGGCTTGAATGGCTAATTGGTGGGATTCGGTGGTGTCTCCCTTTAAATACCTGCAGCGGTATTTGTCTCGTATTGATCTCAATATTCCGCATCAAGCCACGGGCGATGAAATTGCACTGATCCTCAGTACCAATCTCTTTCGTAAAATGACTGAAGATGAATTAGCGAAGCTGATCGCTTCAATTACGATTCGAAAGCATCACGCCGGCGATTTGATTATCGAGGAAGGTGAATCTGGAAATGAATTATTTATTATTTCAGATGGCACCGCGAGTGTGTTTATTACCGATGAAGCAGGTAATAAGATTCAATTGAAAGTGTTATTGCCAGGCAATTATTTTGGCGAACAAGCGGTAACAGGTGAAAAGTTCAAAACCAGGAACGCGAGTATTGAAGCCATTTCAGATATCACCTTGATCCGAATTCAAGGTAAATACGTTACCCAGTTGTTAAAAGAAGATGCTTCGTTTAAAAATTTAGTCGAAGAAAGAAAAGTCAATCAAGCCATGAATATTGTGGCGCATGCTTCCATTTTCCAAAAAGAAATTGAAGCGTTGCTCGCAAACATTGATAACCCGCATGTGTTGGAGTTTCGAAATAAAGAATGCATTTTCAAAGCAGGCGATAAAGCAGACCGGGTTTATATGGTCATTCAAGGCAAAGTAAAATTGCTCATCCCACATAAAAACAATGCCAGCATGTCAGAGCTGATTATCAACAAAGGCCATTTATTTGGTGAGCTTGGTGTGATGAATAACACGCCGCGCGCTGCCACTGCCATAGCGGATGGCAACGTGCGTTTGCTGGGCATAGATGGTGAGGACTTCAAGAACGATGTCTCCATTTCAGATAGTTTCAAAGCTAAATTAGCCAGTTTACAGCGCTTATACGCCTTACCGTTACGCGGCACCATTGAACAATACACTCGTGTTGTGCCTAATCTTGGCATTTCCATCATGAATATTTATAAGCTCGATGATGACAGAGTGGTGCATTCATCAAAGCTATTAGATAAAGATGAATTCAGCATGTGGAGCGAAGATAACGCTAATGCTAAAAGTGTTAAATATGATAATGGTAACGACCACGTAGAGCTCTTTGTCCATGACCATCGTTTAACTGGTATTAAAGCCAACGGCAATTACGATGCGTTGCCAGAGCTATGTTATATCTTGCTGGATAACATCAATATAGAAGCCGAGGATTTGGAGCTCTTCAAAGCCACCGGTAAACTAAAAGAATTCGCCGCGACATAAAAAAACCCTGAATGCGTATGACGCATTCAGGGTGATCATTTCAATGGAGTAAATTAGCTGCAAGAACCTGGATCTTCACTTTCAAGGCATTTGTATCTGACATCATGACCATAAGAAACGGGGATGCTTTCTTGTTGAAAATGACGACCATGTAAATCGTAGTAGCAATCCCATGCGCCGCCCGGGCAACGATCATAATAAGATTCATCATAATAAGAGCAGCCATAATAGGATGAGCAGCCGCGGGTATAATAATGATGTTTCTTATACGTTCTATATTTTTTATGGCAACCGGAGGTCTTCACGGTTTTGACAGTGGTCACTGTGGTAGTCGTCACAGTGCCTGCATTGGCTGTCATAACCAATGAAGAGGAGAACAACAGAAATACCGTCATGGCGATGATCGACTTCATATCTGCATTCCTTATTATTATTCTTATTGTTACATTATAGCATTGTTCCTGTTTAAATTAGTTAAGCCATTAAATTCAGCAACTTATTGAACGTTTATTTAGGCCTATTCACTTTTTGCGACTCAATAGCTACATAGGCTTCGTGAATGCCGACACATTGTTGGCGGAAGCGTTGATAGTCGTTATCGTTAATTTTCGGTAACGGTTTTTTGCAGAGTATGTCTTCGACTTCTTTGAAGGCGGCAACAAAACCTGCTGGTTGCGGTTGAATGGATCTGAATTTGTGAATGAACCAATGAATGTCTGCTTTCTCTTCGTCTGATAATGCTGTATTGGCGGTTTCAGCTATCGAGGTGATGACTGATGGCGCGCGCCCAAAAAATATTTTTACTTGGTCTGCTTCGTGTACTACATCAACCAGATCTCTTGCATATAGACTTTCCATCAATTGGTGAGCTGCAATTCGATTGTCAATGTTAGAGGAGGGTCTGGAGATTTTATCAAATAATAATCCGCTGTTAGATCTTTTCAGTGGACGTAAGTGTTCATCACTTGCTGCGGATTTGCTATCGCGTTTTTTAATCAGTGATTGATTTTCATGTCTTCCACCTAATTCATAAAAATGCCCTTCTACTTCAACAGAAAAAGCAGGTAAAAAAGGGTCTTTGGTATTAATCGTTTTGACTGCATCATAAAAAACTTCAACATGTTGCTTGAGTTTCCCCGCGGCACCTTTTGCGGCGCGCACCGTTTGTTCTCCTGCTTCTTTAAATTTTCCTTTGAATAATAAATCTTTGGCAGAGGCGAGGCCACCTTGTTTTACTTTTGCGATATCAATTAATTTTTTCAGCAGCACTGCGGGGTCTCCGCCAATGATATTACCGTCCTCTATCGTTTTGCGCATAAGCACGATATTTTTAGATTGGTTGTTATCGAATGGAGCGTTCGAGAGGACATGCTCAATTTGTTTGATCGTATTAATTTGCTGCTCTCTCAATGCCTGCTTTTTCTTAGAGGAGCTAGCGTCATCTGTGGAATCGTCACCTAAGTCACTGCTGCGCATATAGACCTCGTTTATTATTTTTCTTACCCTAAGTATAGCAGGCGCGTGAAGTGTGTAATGTGTTGTATATATGGAATTTAATGTTGTTTTAAGCGTTGATTTGTGCAGCGCTTTGAAACGCGGATCATCTTGCTTGCGGGTAGAGTGGGAATGGCTAAATGGATGCATTAAAAAATCAGTGTTAAAGACTTTTCTGTGTTCTTACGGCGTACAGCTGATATAATGGCGATCGATTAGCTTGCTCCAAGAAGCATTCTCGTGGATCAGCGCTATTAAATAAAAGAAGATAAAGCGCAGTTAACCGTTCCTGGAAGACAATATAACTATCTGATTTTCATAGAACTATAATAATTATGTTTTCACAGCACCCTGATTTATTAAAACCAGATACAACCCTAACGCCAGAGCAAGCTTATTTGGTGGCGATTGGTATGTTTACTGCCGCAGGCTACACTTGCCAATTAGTCGTAACCGGGCGCGGCAAACCTTTTGAATATGCGCGTGTCTTTGTGAAAAATCATATTCAGCATGTCTTATATTTTCCTGGCTCTGATGAGGTTGCACTGAAGAGATTGTCAATCAATCAAATCACAGAAAGCGCAAATAAAGTCATCGCGCATACATTGCTGATGCCGAAGGAGCGCTTGGCAGCGTTCCATAAGCATTATCTGGTGCTGGACACCAGAATCCAAGACCATTTTGTTTATAGCTGTGCGCATGACACAACATTTTATACGGTTGATACGTTCCATGGCGGTAGTAAAGATTATTTACCGTATGATAACTACCAGCTAGAAAGATTGCATCCCGCATTACCTCTCAGGCATCGTCAATATGCAGCTTCAACTCGTAGCGGAGAAATATGGAAGTGTGGTCATGGCCTGCTACTAGCCTTGTATCAGCAGCTCGATTTTGATGAAGTTAACGTGGTTGAGGTAGGGCAGGGTGATGTGGCTCCTCTCCAACTGCATAACCAATTTTACGTTTTAGGCAAACAGACGGTTGCTCGAAGAAATGAGGCTACTCTTTATAGGGAGGCTGTGACTCCTAGTGCAACCGCTAGTCAGCCTATCCAGCCATTCAGGATGCGCTTTGCGACTGTAGCGAAAGCATTAATTAAAGGTGTGCTAATAGGGTTAATCATCGCTGCTATTGTTGCTTCCGTTGTTTACACATTCGGTGGTAGCGCTGCGCTGCTTGCAACAGTTGGTGCCATAGGTGCGATGTGTGGATTTGCTGCGGGCGGTGCATCTTCGGTGTTATTTGGATTAGCAATATTTGCGGGGTTCACCGCAACTCTGAGTGCTGTTTATTCGGTGATTGCGAATTATCGGTTAAATAAAAAATTCTATATAAGCAGTCTGCCAGCTGATACACAAATGGCTAATCAAACTAATCGAACATCGCGAGTTATCAAAGCATTACATGCCACAACTGATACGAATGATCTAAGCAATGAGCATGATCTGCCGCCCCCGCCGTCATACAGTGATTGTGTGGCGTCCAGCTATCCTGATGTATTGCCAGTGGCTGGTTTATCAAGCGAAGAAACGGCATCAGATGATGACGCCGTTATAGGTAACTCGCCCCGTAGAAGGTAACTAAGGAATCGTTTTGCTAGACTTGAAACAACGATTTCCAAAATAATATCGCCACGCAAATCGTGCCAACGCCCCACACCAATGAACGTAGGCTGCTTAAATTGGCCAGATATAAATAAACATAAATCACACGCGATACAATAAACGTAATGCAAAGCACGGACATCAAGTGCGCATCGACACCTGCAATGTGTGCCATAATCACTGCGGCTGCAAATGCCGGGAAAATTTCAAACCCGTTTAAATGTGCCCCCAGAGCACGCTTACCCCATCCCAATAACATGGCTTGCTGCTCGCGCGGTTCGCAATTGTTATATCCGCCGCGTGATTTTGCCATCGCAACTGCTAGCGGAATTTTCGTTAAGTAATTCAAGAGAAATGCCAGAAATACGCATAAGAAAGGTGTGTTCATGTGAAACGTCCTGTTTGGTAGAGGTGATGATGCCAAAGCTACCAATAAATAATCGGGGTGTCATCATTTACTGTCAAATGTAATAAAGCAAATTTGAGCGTATAAAAAGTCAGGTGTTCAAGCTTGTTTTGAAATCGTAAAAGTGAAACTGCAGTACAAAAGAAAAAACCCAAATGAAAGTGTCAAATACACATCATTCGGGTTTTTTATATGAGCTTACTTAGCGCAGCACTTTTCAAGTTTTTTGAAGAGTGAAGAGCCAGAAGCTGGGAGTAATTCCGTAAATAACTGAGCTGGGGTGGCTGCTTCAACGAAGTTGCCATCATTGGCTTTGTATTCGCAAGACCACATTGGTTTGCCGTCTGCTTCGCTGGTGCCAAACACTGGGCCTCTGCTCAGCGTCGCTGTCGCAAGAACATTCTGTAATTTAACAGCGGCTTCTTCTTTGGTGTTGGCTGTGACAAGACCTGCGCCAACGCTCCAATCGAAATTGCTGCCTGCTAACTTGGTGCTCCAGTTAACGCCTATCCATTGATTGTTATCGCTCATAAAATTGTCGAGCTTAACAGCAGCCAGGGTGGAAACATCTGGGCAAACAGTTGGACCCATAGCAACTGGGTCAGCTGCGAAAGCGGATTGAGCTAAAGCCGCCATGACAACGAGTGATGCAAAACGTAACTTCATGATAGATCTCTCTATTTTGTGTGAGTTATGATAATAACCAAGAAACTATAACATGAGCTATATTTGTACGCCACCGCTAGACCACGGCGTTGGCATTCCAGTAAACGATATGCTCGTGTTTAACAACACTGCTTAAATGCGTTAAAGCAGGCTCAACTTTATCATTTGTATCAAAGAATTCGATGGCAAGTGGCAGGTCTAATGACAAATCCAGTAAAGAAGCCGTGTGATTGCCTGTCTCGCCAAAACCACTAATCGCACGAAACACACTGATACCGCGTATATTCGCTTCTTGTTTAAGATAATTCACAATGGTGTTTAACTGGTGCGATGATTCAGTGATATAAATTCTAACGAACACAACATCTATCGATTTCATCATTGTCTTCCTCCAATAACACCTAACCAGGTTGCTGCTATACACAATGAAACGCTGAGAAAAATATTTAATATGCCGCTGATGATGGCACCACTCTCGAAAAGATTGAGTGTCTCTATCGAGAATGAAGAAAACGTGGTGTATCCACCAAGCAGACCGATTAAGAGTAATGAGCGTAATGCGGGACCGATACCATCGAATCGTTCCAATAACATGACGAATAATAAGCCCATAAAAAAACACCCGGTCACGTTAACAATCAATGTACCGTAAGGAAATTGACGACCGAATAAGCCGTAAGAAAAAGTGGAAATCCAAAATCGCAACACACCGCCAAGGCCTGCGCCTATGAAAATTAACAACGTGTTTAGCACTGAATTAGCCTCCCGGCTGCTGACATAGTCCCTGCTTGATGTAGCAGTATAGCGCGATATGGCTGGCTGACAAAATTGTCATTTTACTGTCATGGCTGTGTCATCCGTGTTTGTTAAATTAATCACAGAGCATTTTAATCATTAGCAAGGAGGTCTTTATGGTGGTGTTAGCTGGCCCGATGTTTTCAGGTGGTTCTGGTACGAAACACATGTTGAATTATTATGATCCTGACGAAGCATTTCCATCGTATAGACAAGATTTGGATGAGATGGATGAGTATGTGCAAGCGCTTAAAGAGCGTGGTACTTTATATGCAAAGGAAGCCGAAGAGTTTGTGTCACATTTGAGAAACATCATTCGCAATCAGGCAATACATGAAGAGTTGCATAAAGCATTATGGCCAGTGATGAAGACAGCAAAAAAATTACTGGCCATGCAGCCGTTTGATGAGAGTGGCAAGATGAATCCTGAATTTCAAAACGATGTGCTGCTGTTGGAAAATCAAGTGAAAGGAATAAGCAAGCATCGCAATACCCGCTTGTTGCTTGGAAGTATATTTGCATTGTTGACAGCAGCGACGATTGCTGCGGCGATCACGATTGCCGTATTGATTCCGGGAGCGCAGATATTTGCACCCTTATTATTAGGCATTGCTGCGTTGAAGCCAGCGTTTTGTGCAGGTATTACTTATTCTGATGCTTATCAAGCGCATGGTTTATTGAAGCGGGTGAATCCAATGATAACAGCCATGAAACAAGAGGTGCCGAGAGTCGCGTTAACCAAATACTGACGCTGATAAGTGTTAGCTATTTTTCAAAATGGCCCGCCGTCCCCGCATGAGGGGACGACGGTTTTAGGCTTATGTTGGATTAATGCGAAGCGCTATGCCGGGCGAGTTTGAGGTTAAATGATGGACTGATACACTGCCACTTTAAATCTTCGATACATTTCCTGCGTCAAATCAAATGGAAATAATTGCGTGAAGAACATCGCAATCATTTCTTCTTTCGGATCAACGACAAAATAGGTGTTGGCAGCGCCGCTCCAGCCAAATTCGCCGCCAGAACCCAGTGATTTAGCTGCAGCCGGACTAAGGTTCATGGCAAAGCCAAAACCAAATCCATTGCCAGGCATGACAGCGCCTTTGGATTTATCGTAACGACACTCATGCAGCTCTCCTGGCAAATGATTCGTAGTCATTAATTCAACGGTTTTAGGGCTTAACAATCTGTGCTGATTCAAGTGGCCTTTGTTTAACAGCATACTGGTAAATCGCAAGTAATCGCTGGCAGTTGAAGTCAGACCACCACCGCCAGACAACATCATTGGCGGGTTGCTGTAAGTGCCTTCAGTTGGGTGATCAAATTCGAATAGTTTTTTCTCGGGCGATTTTTCGCGAATATCTGGCGGCATGGCGCTGCAGTGCACATAGTTGGTAGTGAATCGCTCGAGTTTATCGTGCGCCACATAAAAATCTGTATCGTGCATCTCTAGCGGAATGAAAATCTCTTTTTTGAAAAACGCATCTAATGACATGCCAGAAGCGATTTCAATGATGCGACCCAGGATATCTGTTGCGATACTGTAATTCCAGCATTTACCCGGGGAAAATAGCAGCGGCATTTTTGCAACATCATCCACAAAATCTTTAAGATTTTTACCTTGATTGAAAGTTTGAATGCGATGTTTGCGATACAAGGCGTCAACCGCATTCACGTTTGTATAGTCATAAGTAAAGCCTGCTGTGTGCGTGAGTAAATCAGCAATGGTGATTTCACGTTCTGGTCTTACTGTATCGTAATCATCAACCGTGCCGCTGACATACACTTCAGCATTTTTAAACGCAGGCAAAAATTTCGAAATCGGTGTGATGAGATCAAATTCACCGCGTTCATATAACATCATGGCTGCAACAGAGGTGACAGGTTTAGTCATGGAGTAGATGCGAAAGATGGAATCATGACGCATAGGTGTTTTCGCATCCAGATTCATCCATCCCTGACAATCCAAATGTGCAATTTTTCCTTTACGTGCTACTAGTGTTAGTGTTCCAGCGACTTCGCCGCTATCGACATAAGACTTAGCTAACTGGGTAATGCGATTGAGACGCTGGCCACACAAGCCTAATTCTTCTGGTTTTGTTGTGTTCATAGGATTAGCCTTTTTATAGTTTATTGATAGTCTGGTAAGGTGATCGAATTCGAAACCACTTTAATCATTTTTAAAATTTTGTTCGAGCGCTCTTCGGGTGATTCATTGGTCGTCACCTCGCTTTGTAAAAATGATTGACTGACCCAAGCGCCGAATTGTTGATTTGCTTCGACATACGGGCGCATTAAATCATTGTAACGCTGAAACGCTTGTTTGTAGTTACCGTTAGCTGCTTTCAATTCGCCTGCTAATATATATGCGCCTATCATGGCAAGATTATTGCCTTGTCCGGACAATGGTGAGGCGCAATAACCTGCATCACCCATTAAGGCTACGCGGCCTTTTGTCCATTCAGCCATCTTGACTTGGGTGATGGCATCAAAATAGAAATCGTCACTGGTTGGCATGAGTTCCAGTAAGGTATTGGTTTCCCAGCCTAGGTTGGCAAACGTGTTGCGCAGGAATTGCTGTTGTTCAGTGACATCACGAATATCTTTTAACGTGTGAGATGAGCGAAACATGAAACCAACTCTGGCGAATTGAGGGTCGCGGTCACTATTGACAGAGACTAATTTGTTTTCTGTTTCATAAATCACTTCTGTTTGCTGTAAGTCCAGATAATTTGGAATGGTGTAAGTACTGAGATAAGAGCCTAATGGAGTCAGCTTATATTCATCTGCTGCGAATATCATGCGCCTGACAGCGGAATAGATACCATCAGCTCCTATCACCAAATCATATGGCTCTGATTTACCGTTCTTGAAGGTGACGGTGACCGCTTCATCATCTTGACTCATGCTGGCGATAGATTGGTTGAAGTAGCATGGTACCTCTGGAATGGTCTGCATTAAGATATTAACCAAATCGCCGCGTACAATTTCTACTTCATCATCTTGCCTGAAGCCAAAACGTTCGCCTTGTTCTTCACTCAGAATATTACCGTTTGTATCGAGATAGCGACCACATTGAATTTGTGTGCGCTGCTGACAGATTTTATCGTAAATACCCATGCGTTTAGTCAGTTCGGTGGCAACACCGCGCACATCTAATGCCTGTCCGCCTGTTCTGATCGAGGCGGACTTCTCGATTAACGTAGGCGAAAAACCAAATCGTTTTAGCCAATAACAGGCAGATGGCCCGGCAATACCTGTACCAACAACTAAGATTTTGAGTGACGTCGACATCATGAAGGTCTCGGTAGATTTGTTTATGTGATGCTAGGATAATCAACGTAATCTACCTTATTCATTAGGAAGTTGCCATGTCGATTCAAGGATCTGAACGCATCATCGAAAAAATCTGGAAGAGCGAACCCACGGTTGAGGGTGCCGGTGTGCATTTGAAGCGAGCATTTGGATTTCATGAGTTGCCTTTACTGGATCCCTTTCTTTTATTTGATGATTTTCGTTCAGAAAATCCCGCTGAATTCAAAGCAGGATTTCCATGGCACCCGCATCGCGGCATTGAAACCATCACGTATGTGCTGGAAGGTGATGTTGAACATGGCGACAGCATGGGTAACAAAGGTGATATCTCCAGTGGTGATGTGCAATGGATGACGGCTGGTAGCGGCATCATTCATCAGGAAATGCCTAAAGGAAATAGCAAAGGGCAAATGCTTGGTTTTCAATTATGGGCGAATTTACCTAGCCATGCCAAAATGATGAATCCACGCTATCGCGGTATTAAGAAAAATGAAATTCCGGTGGTGAAGATGCCAGATGGTGTGACGGTGCGTATCATTTGCGGCTCAGTTAATGGTACACAAGGACCCGTGCAAGATGTCGTGTCAGACCCAGAATATTATGATGTGGAAATCCCAGCAGGCAAAACCTTCACGCATCAAGTGAAAGAAGGTCATAATATTTTTGCGTACGTCATCGATGGCGAAGCGTATTTCGACAGCATACGCAAGCCGTTTGGCCACGATGCCGCAGGCGTGAATTACTTTGATATGAGCCCATCTTGCCCCTGCGGTAACGGCACATTAGTGCTATACAAACGCAGCGGCACACATATCACCATTCATACCGAAAAGCATTCGGTGCGTTTTCTGTTGGTTTCCGGCAAGCCCTTAAATGAACCGATTGCCTGGTATGGCCCTATCGTGATGAATACTCAGGAACAATTGCGCGTAGCCTTTGAGGAGTACAAGAACGGAACCTTTATCAAACAGCAATGAGGTACAAAGAGAGGAAAATAGTGGCTAAATATGGTTTAATGTGGCCTATCCCAGCTTTCATGAAAATAATTTTAATAACGAGGAAGTAATGAAAAAGATATTATTATTGTTATGCTTATTGGCCATCACACAAACCACACAAGCTGCTTCAGATTGTCTGCAAGACAGTTTCGCGAACTACCTCTCTCATTACCCAAGTGCAAAGCTAGACATCATTAATTGCAGTTTAGCAGAAGCGCAATTTTCCTCAGTTCTGGATTTCATTCAACAACATCCGAAAATTGATTTTGTTGATTTTAATCATGACAACTTATCCAGCCATAGTATTCAGCGCTTGAGCAAGCAGCCGATCACGATCGCCTTCTTGCCAGAAAATGCGATTGATGATGCGGGTGCAGAGGCGTTAGCAAATAGTGCAGTGTCTGTGGCATTGGTCTTGAATCATAATCCAATTACCGATAAAGGATTTGCGGATTTAATACAGAAAAAAGATTTACTTTCGCTGGCGGTGAATGCCACCAATATCACCGAAAAATCCTGTGCATTGGTTGCTAATAATACTTCATTGCAAGCGATTGAAATGGCGAGCGACAATCTTACGGTGTCATGCACAAAAGCATTGTCTGCCAACACCAGCGCCACGAGTTTTGTGCTAAGTCATAATCCTCTTAAAGACGAAGGCGTTGTTCCGCTGACAGTCATGAAGCAAGTTAGGAGTTTATGGCTGGTTGATATTGGCATGACTGATAATGGATTGAAATCGATTTCAACAATGTCATCGTTGCAAGTGCTGGATGTGAGTCATAATCAAATAACCGATGCTGGTGCAAATTTACTTTTAAACTTGAATGACATCGATATTTTGTATTTGGTTGGCGACAAGATCACAGATGCCGGATTAGAGGTAACAAAAGCACATGGCTTGCATTCGCTGGATTTGAGTGATAACAACATTACTGATGCGGGAGCTGCCATTATTTCTGATAACGTCACTAAGTATCATGATGCGAATAGCGGCCCGTTATATATCTCTGTTGCGAATAATCCAGCTATGACTGCGGCAGGCTTGCAAATATTGAAGAATAATCCGCTGATTCGGGTGGTTTAATTTGGGATTGTTGTGTCAGCAGTAGTACGACAGAAGCGCGATAGAGGCACGACATAAACACGATAGAGGCACGACAGAAAAATAGTGGCACGTCGTCCCCGCTGCTTTTAGCGGGGACGACGTGCTTTTGAGGTGTTTTTTTAGCTGCCTTTGAGGCACAATTCTTGCATCAATAACCACGCAATATGAATCAATACCAACACAGCCACTCCCCTGTTTTACATGTAAACCGCCAACCTGTAATATGAATAAAGAGCTTAATTCACTTCAAAACAGGACGTTCGTTAGTGATAGGGAGATGCTAGATGCCGTTACAAAATTCATTGAGCTCACACATTATTTTGACCTCTCACCCAAGCCAGCAAATCGTGCATTCCAACCCTATTCACTGGGGCGCAAAAACTGCAGTCGAACGCGGCCCTATTATTGCGACGCTGTCTACGCCCTCCATGCGCAATGCTATCGGCACGCATGGCGGCATATACAGCGTCTATCGCGCCTTGGCAGCAACAGCAGGGCGTTTGCCAGACCAGTTTGTGCCCGACCTGACCAATACAGCTCCCGCTGAAAGAATTGGTCCGTATCCGGATTGGGCAAACGCCGAAAAAATCGTCGCCTTAGACCCATGGGGCGCCGATGTGTTTACCGAATTCAAATCGTTTTTCGAGAAAGGCTATGACATTCGACCCAGCATCGCCGTGACGAAAGCCCATATTAATATGCCCGAAATTCAAGACGCCATTGAAGCCGGCCGTCTCAAAGCTGACGGCACCATCATCGGCAAACGCGGTGATGCGACCGTAACGAAAGTGGCAATTGAACCAGTGTGGTATTTGCCTGGCATCGCCGCACGGTTTGGTATTGAAGAAGGTGTGTTGCGCAAAGGCTTGTTTCAATATACCGGCGGCATGTTTCCCGAATTAGTCACGCGTCATGATTTAAAAATCTTTTTACCGCCGATTGGTGGAGCGACAGCTTATATCTTTGGCCCTGTGGCAAACATTGCTGATCTTGCTAAAGAGCTGACAGTGCGCGTGCATGATGAATGTAATGGTTCAGATGTGTTTGGTTCGGACATTTGCACTTGTCGTCCGTATCTCGCGCATGGCATAGAAGAAGCCATTAAAACCGCGCAAAGCGGTGGTTCCGGCTTGATTGTGTATTATCGCAAAGAAGGCCGTGCGTTAGGCGAGGTGACAAAATTCCTGGTTTACAATGCACGCAAACGTCATGAAAGTGGTGACAGTGCTGCAGAATATTTTCATCGCACCGAATGTGTTGCTGGTGTGCAAGATGCTCGCTTCCAGCAGTTAATGCCAGATGTGCTGCATTGGTTTGGCATCAAGCGTATCGATAATTTTGTCTCGATGAGTGATATGAAACACGATGCTATCGTGAATAGCGGCATTGAAATTGTGAATCGTGTGGCTATTCCTGATGAGTTAATTCCTAGCGATGCACAAGTAGAGATAGAAGCAAAAAAATCTGCTGGTTATTATTCTCCGGAAAAATCCAAATCAAAAGATGAGTTAAAAGCTGTGAAAGGTAGAAAGTTAGATGAATAATGTAGACTATCTGTTATCAACCAAAGCCATTCGTGAACGAGCAGCGCGTATCTTTGATTTAACCGAACGCGGCGAAGGGCAATTTACCTTGCATTTAGAAAAGCTAGATGCAGCAGCAGATGAGGTCATCCAGGTGATCAAAGAAAAATATCCTAATTGGGAAATTCCATATCATTCACGTTGGGGCCATTTCAATGTGGGCGGCAAAAATCGAGTGCAAACGTTATTGTCGCAACTGAAATCGGCAACACCAGCTGAAATCGCCAAAACATTATTTGATTTAGTGATTGTGTCTGTCTTATTAGATGCAGGCGCAGGTCATGATTGGCAATACAAAGATAAAGAGGGTGATGTGTACACGCGCTCAGAAGGCTTAGCCGTCGCGAGTTTTGAAATGTTTATGCAAGGACAATTTTCGTCTGATGCAAATAGACCTTTTCGTGTCGATAGCAGCGCCTTGCTGGCCATGAGTCCTGAGCGCATCAAATCAGGCTTTCAAGTGAATACCGCCAATCCATTATTGGGTGTAGAAGGCCGTGCTGAACTGATGGTGAAGTTGGGTAATACCGTAGCTGAAAACCCGGTTTATTTTGGCAATGATGCCGTTAAGCGTCCAGGGAATTTATTTGATTACCTGATGCGGCAGGTGCACAACCATGAAATTAACGCTGTCACCATATTGGATGCAGTCTTAAGATCATTAGGTCCGATCTGGCCAGGACGTATTGCATTAGACAACACGAATCTTGGTGATTGTTGGTCACATGAATTATTAGGAAAAAATACGGATGCATTAGTGCCATTCCATAAGTTATCACAATGGATGACTTATTCCTTGTTGGAGCCAATGGAAGCAGCGGGCGTGAAAGTGGTGCAATTAGATGAATTAACGGGTCTCGCAGAATATCGTAACGGCGGATTTTTAGTAGATACGGGTTTAATTGCGGCAAAATCACCAGAGGCCTATACACAAGCCTGGTCGCCAGATTCCAGGCTGGTGGTGGAATGGCGAGCACTAACCATCATCTTAATTGATAAAGTCGCCGAACGTATTCGTCAGAAAATGCAATGTTCAGCAGACAAATTGCCGTTAGCAAAAGTATTGGAAGGCGGCACATGGTGGACGGGTAGAAAGCTGGCGCAAGCCAAGCGCAGCGGCAAGCCGCCCATAGAAATCATTAGCGATGGAACAGTTTTTTAAACGGAGACACTCATGTCAGTGCATATTATCGATCATCCATTAGCACAAGATAAATTAACGCGATTACGCAATAAGAAAACCTTGCCGGGTGATTTTCGTCGTTTGGTAATGGAGTTATCACAAATTTTAATTTTAGAAGCAACGCGTAACATCAAGTTGAAAGATGTGGAAATTGAAACACCGTTTGCAAAAACCATCGGAAAAAAATTAGCGGAACATGTCACCTTGGCGCCCATCATGCGGGCGGGGCTTGCCATGGTTGAAGGTGGTTTGCAATTACTGCCAACTGCCTCCGTTGGGCACATTGGTATTTATCGCGATAAAATGGTGCGTAACACGGTAGAGTATTATTTTCGTTTACCGCCAGAAGTAAAAAAAACCAGAGTCTTGTTGTTAGACACCTTGCTTGCCACTGGTGACACCGTTAGCGCTGCCATTTCACGCTTAAAAGAATATGATGTTAAACACATTGATGTATTGTGTTTGCTAGCCTCAAAAGCCGGTATTGATAAAGTGATGGCAACTCATCCACATGTGCGTATCTACACGCTCAGTGTGGAACCTGAGTTAAACGATCAAGATTATATTCTGCCTGGCATAGGTGATGCGGGAGATAGAATTTACGGCACTGTTGACATGGAGTGAGCATGGCGCAATTAATAGGTGTAGCAGGTGGCAGCGGTTCGGGTAAAACCACTCTGGTTGAAATGCTGCAACATCATTTTGGTGCCGACCATGCTAGCGTTTTATTTCAAGATGCTTATTACATTGACCGCAGTCATGAATTTAAAGGCGATGGATCACTTAATTTCGATCATCCAGATGCAATTGATTGGTCCTTGCTGGAGCAGCATTTAAAAGAAATACGCGCCGGAAAAACCATCACTGTACCAACTTATGATTTTGTTAATCATCAACGAAAATCAATCACCGAATTATTAGAGCCAAAAGAGTACGTCATTGTCGATGGCATTCTGTTATTCGTGCACGAACGCATACGCAATCTTTTCGACATCCGTCTTTACGTTGATACGTGTGAATCGGTGCGATTTCAACGACGCTTAGAGCGTGATATCAAAGAGCGTGGCCGTACGCCAGAAGGTGTTAGGCTGCAATACAACAACACCGTCAGGCCCATGCATGATTTATATGTAGAACCTACGCGCGTCCATGCGCATCAAGTCATTTCTGGTGAAACCAATTCAACCATTACGATAGCTGGCTTAAATGCACAGCTCTGCTATATCCCCAAATATTAAATGCGCTTGCCTCGTGTTGGTGCCAAAATGGCTAGGATTTGTGTATAATCGCGTCATTATTGCCAGCCTGGCAATGCCATAACAAATAAAATAGATAAGTTAATCAAATATATAAAACGAGAATCTACGCGTTATGCGATCACATCATATTATAGCCCTGCCTGGAAACACGCTGGGCGGCAAAGATTATATTATTGGCGATGTTCATGGGGATACCTCATTTTCTAAGGTGCTGAGTCAGTTAACACCTAACGATAGGCTATTTATCGTTGGTGATTTGACGGATAGAGGTGAAGCCAGTGCCACCATTGTGCCGCAAATTTTGGCATATCAGGAAAAGTATCCAAACAGAATATATGTCGTGCGCGGTAACCACGAAGATTTTTGTCTTAGCACCATTGCATTTCTGGAAGCGTATATTAATGAATTCGATGCCATTCGCTACAGGCCAGACTACACGGCAGAATTTGATGAATGGTTATTAGATTTTATCAATCAGCCGCGTCAGCACCATCTGGCACAAAATTTTGTGAATCACATGAAAAGCGGTGGTGAATGGTTAGTTAGATTATATAAGCAGGAATTGTATGATGGTGACATCACGGTCGTGCCGCCAGATGAAGCATCAAGTGAGGCATGCGCTTCAGAGTCAGATGAAGAATTTGAAGTCATTTATGAGCCTAGCAGCAAGATTGGTCAGTTGAAGGCTTATATGGAGTCACTTCCGTATATTATTTATGTTGACGGTGAGAGACCATTTACCATTGCTCATGCCGATAATCCATTAAGTCAGACGTCACTTGACTATCGGATCACGCATGACTTAGGTTTGATAGCAGAAGAAATATATTATTTGGTGAATGCCCGTGCAACTAAATCTGAAGGTTCGACGAGATTAATCATAGAACCCTTGTTTCGTACTGTTGACTCTATCCTCTCTTATAATGGGCATAACATCCTTATTTTTGGCAAAGCTGCTGTGGTACGTTATCAAGGAAATGCTTCTAATCTGGATGTGGCTTCATATCTAACTCATGTCGCGTTACGCGTTAATCATACCGATGGTGCATGCGAATACATTGGTGAGAATGTCGAGCAGTCGTTACAGGAATACCCTATTTTAAGAGACATTCAAACAGAGCTCAGTTTGTTCCTGCAGTCCACTTTACAGAAACAAATCACGCAAACTAAAAATAAAAATTTACTTTCACCAATGAAATCAGGGCTGGTTGCAAGAATGCAAAAAGAGCAAGCTGAAAAGCGCGAGCCACTTTCACCCAGTAAGCGCGCGGCGCTGAATGCCAAGCGTGAGCGTGATGCCGAAGAATCATCAAAACCAGCTTCACCTAAGAAAAATTCACCCACAATAAATGGAATGAATTTGTTTGCCGCACCCGGTGAGCGTCAACGAAAGTTGTTTGATGAAGGTGATGAAGAGCTTAAAAACGAGTCACCGCTAAAACGTAAAGCTTAATTTTGGTCGCTGGGGTTTAAGCTAATAGAGATGCCTATGCTTCCCATTAGCAGGTCCACTCTCCCGCCCACGCAAGTTGTGTCTATTGTAAAAAGGTAGTTGCGGGAGAGGGATAGGGTGAGGGTCTTGTTAATGAGTAGTAGAAGCTATGATTTATGCGATATATTAGGTATGATTTGGCCGCTCTGTAAACAATAATAAGAATCTTGCCCGGAGTCATCATGTCTGCCGTTTCACCATCTCGAATATTCACTCGCGCGATTTTATTACCTTCAATGGCCGGCCGCCTCGGACGCATGAAGTTTATCGCCTTATTCATATTCTGGAGCTATGTGGCCATACTCCCAATCTTTATTGTGGGCGGCGCAGAATTATTTGATGTGCATTTGCATCTGTCTCACCAATATCCCATTCCAGAAGCAATACAGTTGATAGCGTTTTTAATTCCAACATTCGTTTACTCAGCAATTGGAATGCTCAGCATCATGACGCGAAGATTGCACGACATGAATTTACGCGGTGGTTGGCTGTCAGCATTTATTCTGTTATATGTGGCGATGTTTCAGCTGCCGTCACACATTTTAGATCAACTGCCGCGGATGATTCTCTACCTGCCGTTGCTAATACTGGCTGTCATCATGCTCCTGCCTGGGAATGACGTTGCAAATCGTTTTGGTGAAGTCACTGCGAAAGTTAGCAAGTGGTCTATCTTCGGAATATTCTGCAGTGCTGTCTTGTTATGCGTTGCGATCTTGCCACTGTTGTACTATCTATTAATGATTCTGGCGATGTCGCAAATGGTTGGTCATTGCTAAAAAGCGAATGATGCACTACCCAGAAACATAAGGCGTGACTTCGTCATCCGCTAAGCATTGTTTCAATGAGGTGAGTCTCTTGGCTTCCATCATGAATTCTTCGCAAATTTTAGTTTTGTATTTTTTATTCATTGCGCAAGGGTCTGCGGCGGCAGCATCATTTATGGCGGATTTATAACAAGCGCTGTCTTGTATAACGACTTCATCATCGGTTTGAACTTTCATCGCGCAGTAGCGCATGATCCAGTTAATGGGTTTTCTGGGGTATCGGCAATCAGCGGCCTGCACATTCAGTGCGAGCAGTGTGAGTAAGAGAGCGGCTAATCTTGCTAGTGTCATCGGTGCGGCCTCATTGTGTTAGGGAGATAACCATTGCATTATCCAGGTATCATCACTTTTTCGATATTCAAACACATCCGATAGTTCATCGGTTCTGTAAGCATAAAATAATAGCCGCTCCGGCTGCAAACGAAAACCACGATAATGTTGACTGAATGGAATCTCTTGGTCGCGGTAGTCTTGCTCAAGCCGCATTTTTCGATCTTCAATGACCGCTTTGGCGCTGATAGGCTGCGCTGAGGTTGGTGCATAACTATCAAATCGGATCTTTGCCTCGCGCGGATACTGATTCCAATAGTGCTGATTTTCAGCCTCTGACAAAGCGATGACATTCCCTTCAATTATCACTTCACGCTGAAATAACTCAAACCAAAACGTCATGGTTGCGTATGGGTTTTCTGTCAGTTCGTGACACTTTCTGGTGCCAAGTTGCGTGAAAAACAAAAGTGAGCTATCCGTGATTTCTCGCAGCGCAACAACTCTGGCATGCGGCATGGCTTCCTTGCCGCAGGTGGCTAAGACCGCTTGTCTCGGGTTTGGCGCGCCTGCTTTATTCTCTGCTGACAGCCAGTTTTCCAAGAGTTCTATCGGGTTGGACATAGCAAATCCTGTTTTGAATAAACTGAGACAATTAAGCGGTAAATTCTTCGTATGCGCGTAAAGCGTCAGCGGCATACATGAGTGATGGACCGCCGCCCATGTAGATGGCCATGCCTAATGTTTCTAACAACTCTTCGCGTGAAGCACCTAGTTTAATGAGTGTTTGAACGTGAAATCCTATGCAGCCATCGCAGCGTGATGCTACGCCTAGCGCTAGCGCGATAAATTCTTTGGTCTTTTTATCTAGTGCGCCATCTTTGGTGGCGGCTGAGGCCATCGCACTAAAGCCTGCCATGACATCGGGGATTTCTTTACGAACTTTGGCAAGGCTCGCAGAAATATCACTAGTGATTTCTTTATATGATTTTGACATAAACATTCTCCTCTAGAAAATTACACACGATTCCATGGCATGACGCTAAGCAGTAATGCCATATAACAATTGCCGCTAATGCCGGCATACATCAAGCCTGCACCAACAAAAGCGCTAATAAAAATAAAATAGGGTGAGAGAAAATAACTAAGCAAGACGCCAAGTAACACAAGACTGCCGGCAATAATTTGAACTTGACGCATGATTTCAATTGGTGCTGATTTATCGCAAACCAGCGGCAAGTTGCATGATTTCCATTGTTGTAAGCCAGCGGGGATGCAGTAAGTTTCTTTAAAACCACAGGCAAGAATAGCGTCTTTCGCGGTTTTGGTGCGATAACCTCGCTGACAGTGGAAAATGGCGGTTTTATCTTTGTCTGCGGAGAAATCAGTAGCGGCGAGCTTGGAACTTGGAATATTGTGGCTACCGGCAATATGTTCTCTTCTGTATTCGCTAGGTTCGCGAATATCGATGACAATGACATGCTCGGGAAGTTTGCCGTTTTGACACAATTGTTTTAAGTCATCATCGGAAAGACATTTGATATCGGTTGTCATGGTGGTACCTCAGCTGCAATATAATTTGTACAAGACATTAAGTACTTGTACGGAGTTGTCATCTGCCAGAGAGTAATACACTGTCTGCGCTTCTTTTCGTGTTAATACCATTTTTTCTCTGCGCAACACGGCCAGATGTTGGGAAAACGCTGATTGACTCAATGTGGATTTTTCCCACAAGGTACCGACGCTTTGTTCGCCGCCAATCAGTTGACACAAGATCATCAGTCGCGCAGGGTTGGCCAGCGTTTTCAGCAGCTTGGCTGCGCGGGTAGCATTTTTTTTCATGTGGCTGTGTTTTATATTCATATTATCTAAATTAGCATTAACTAATATAAAGTCAAGAAAACCCGTCGTCCCCCATTGGGGTGGGGTGATGGTGGCATGTAGCTCGCAGCATTTCAGTCTGGTCTAGCAACAGGCCTTAAGAATAGGCGCTGAGACCGTGTGACGTAAGGTGATGATATATATATGCAATAAATTTACTGCACGGTTTGCTATAATTTTAAATGGCAGTTTCTCAGTGGAGATATGATCATGTCTTCCAGGTTAATGAAGCTATTGATCTGCATTTTATCACTACAATGTGCGAGTCCTGCATTCGCAGACATTCAAAAAGATGACCCGGTGAAAAAAGCAGAATGTTTGGCAAAAGGCGAGGACTACAAGTGGGAGCCTGGTGGAATGATGCAGATTTATCAGTGTGTCTTTTACTTTCGTGATGGCGGCAAGCCATGCACTGATTCAAAAGAATGTAAAGGCGGATGCGAGGCGGATAACTGGAACACACCGAATCGAGACAACGGACAACCTGTGCACGGACATTGTGCTAAAACTAATTCCATGTTTGGCTGCCACGCTACGTTAGTCGGCGGCAAGATACGAGGCGGTATATGTGCAGATTAGTATGGTTCATGCACTGACACTTGGTTCCTCATGCAACTATCAGGGTTGCCGTTAGCATCGCACACAGCAACCCTATGCTCCGCACAAAATGATCTTGTGACTAATCTACATGCAGGCTCTGGCTCACTTTGAAAGATGGTCGCCAGACAGCTCCCTTGATCAGGATAGGTAAAATCCGCGCTGCATTCATTCACTTTTGATAATGGCTCACAAGTCATTTTATCGAAATCCAGACAATAGGGTTTGCTGTATTGCTGCGAGTTGTAAGGCACGCAGACGCAGTATTCCTCATAACCTGCAGGGCAGCCATCTTCATCAGGCCCGCATAAATAATCTAACTCAGTTTGTGCATGAGTTGTGGTGATGCAAAAAAGGATAATAGAAAAACAAAATAGTTGTTTGAGGTTCTTCATGGTTGATGTCCGTAAAATGTCATATTGTGAGATAAAAAATCGCAGGTTGGTATGCGGGGGCGCGATGTGGGGGCTGAGGTGACTGCTAGCATTTGCAAATGCTAAAACAAAGAGGGATTAAGATTTTATGTTAGTGATGCCCCTGCAATAAACATACATTAATTATGAGGACAATTTGAGACACCATTAGTGCCATAAATAATGTCTAAGAACAATGGGCTAATTTTTGATCCCGTCATTAATTAATTGAAATCGCAGTGGTAATCGAGCCATTCCACATGTCACCAATGATATAAAACTGATGTTCGCCCAGCAGCAATTTGCCGCTTTGATTGAGTTCCCATTCTTTCATGTGTGTGGCGCGATTAATGGCGTAAGTATAACCTTCACCAGAAATAATCACGTGATTTTGCGTCACAATAGGCACGTATTTATCGTCCGGATCGTCTACATTTGATTTTTTGTCATCTATCTGCCATGACCATAGTTCTTTACCATCTGTTGCATTCAGTGCGTAAAGGACATGATGGTCGACAAAGTAAAGCGTGTTGTCTGCAAGTGCAGGTCTATGTGAAAGATTGCCGTAAAGATTGTCTAAAGTTCGCTTCCATTTGATAGATGGATTCACGGTGTCAAATGCATAAAGAGTCACGATACCCTCAGGAGTAGAATAGTCAAAAACGACGGCAAAAACAGTTTTCGTCACTGCATCATAGATGGCGTTTGCAAAGCGTGAATTCGCATTATTACTAGGTGTTGGTATGGAGAAGGCCGGTAGTCCGTTGCTGCGATTAAATGCGTTAAGTGTGCTACCACGACCTGTTGCTAAGAAGTAATCCTTGGTAATGATCGGTCCGTCAAATCCTAGTGGAATGTGAAAAAAGCGCCGAACTTTATTAGTGGTTAAATCGGTTTCGTAAACAAGGCCAGCACTAGGTGAGTTGCCTGCAGTATAAAGATAATTATTATCAATAAGTGGTGTAATGAATGAGTCACCATATGGAACGGTGGTGGTATTCAACGATTTGCCTGTGATGGCTTGGTAAGCTGCAATAGTGCAGGGTGAGTCATTATGATTGCTTTCCATTAAATAATATAAATTACCATTCATAAACGCAGGTGCTGATACACCGACAATATTCTTTGGATAAGGTTGATTCCAGATCTTATCCCCCGTCTCTGGTTGAATCGCGGTGAGGCCAAGGTATTGGGAAGAAATAACATATAGCGCACGGTTAGTGATGGTTATTGCTGTTAACGAGTTGGGGTCATGCAGAATACCTAACGGTTTGGACCAGATGGCTTTAAATTGTTGTGCGTTAGATGGCGTGTTGACATAGCCTGTGTGTTCGTTGTTGCCGCCTAAGCCATACCAGACAACTTTTTCAGGAAGATTTTGAGCCATCACTTGCGAGGATAAAACGCAGATGAAAAATAATCTTCCTAAAAATGAATGCATAAAGTCCTCGTGAAAGTGAGCAGTCTGTATAGTTTTGTAGGTCGAAGTATTATAACTATTTCCAGTTTGGTATCAATCTTGCAATTGAATGAATGGCAAGTTGCTAAAGATATTTTGTTGGATGGTGATAAAAATTCTGTAACAAGAGAAATGATTGCTATTGCGTGCCTGCAACAAAAACCCCCATTACGCATAATGGGGGTTTTGATGACTACACTCGATAACCAACACCAACGCCGAACACAAGTGGATTAATATCCACGGTCGTTGAGATTCTTCCGAGTGCTGTATTCACGTTGACGTGAGGTTCTATGTAGATTTTCTTAATGTCAACGTTTAACAGCCAGTGGCTATCAAGCGAGTAATCGGCGCCAATTTGCAACGCAGGTCCTACGGAGTTCTGATAGGAAATGCTGGTTGCAACGGGGCCGCTATTAACATTGTAGAAATAAGTGTAATTGATACCAGCGCCAATATACGGGCTGAATTTCTTATCTGCCATGAAGTGATATTGCACTGTCAGCGTGGGTGGCAGAACGTTTACTTTGCCCAAATTAACATGGCCGAGTGCTGTATTATTGGCAGCAACTTCATGACGACTGGTGGCAAGGATTAATTCAGCTGCAATATTCGATGTGAAGAAGTAGCTAAAATCCAGCTCTGGCACAACCTGTGAACTGATGGAATTAACGTGGCCGCCAATCAGGTTGAGTGTTCCGCTAGACGCAAAAGGGTCAACGTCGATTGCACGTGCTCTTATCAACCACGGTGAAGTGGCTGCGAAAGCAGTGGCGGAGATCATTGAGAGGGTGAATAAAGCTGCACATCTGAGTTTCATGGTCCTGCTCCTGTTATGTTTTCTCTCATAGCATCGTAGCAATATAGCGGGGCAAAATTCATTGATCTAAATCAAGAATGACAAAAATAAAATGCGAATTAGCGTGGCAAAACGATGTGATAAATGGTTTCTCTGGTTATACTTGCGCAGACCTATAGGTTTTATGATGGAGAGCGTATGCGTGGTAAGACACCAATTCTGTATTTATTAATGCTGATAGCGGCGCCGGCTTTTTCTGCCGATAACTGGATGAGCTATGATGCTAATCCACAACATACAAGTTCTGTCGCAATGGCAACTGATCCTGGCAAATTTCATCAAATCTGGGAGCGTGAATTCAATTTCGATGGCTTCAAAACGAGTATGGGTTTAACGTGGCCTCTCGCCATTGCGGATGGAAAAATATTTTATGGTTATAGCCCTGGCAATAATCAAGATCCCGTGGTGGCAGCGCTGGAGGCGGATACTGGAAAAACACTATGGGAAGCAAAAGATAAGTATTGGGAAACGACACCAATAAGAGAATTATTTTGGTTTGATGGCAAGCTAATTTCATTTAATCCAGTCGTCAATTTGGTGGAGGCTTATGATGCGAACTCAGGAATAAGGCTGTACCAGGTCTATGATGACCTGTTTAGATCGCAACTTGAGAATGGCTTGTTATACTTTAATAGGGGGGCGGGTGGTAATCATAATGAGATGATAACAGGTGCTTTTGATGTTGCAACAGGGCACACCCGTTGGCTGACATCGGCATTGAATATTCAGTCCAATGAAACTTTTTCTGCTTTGTCTATCAGTGACCAATATTTAATAACAAGACTGCAATGTTCCATGCTCTGGCAAGATAAAACCAACGGTGCATTGATAGATATGCTCCCGTTACCAAAATGCTTAAGTTATGCAAATGCAGCACCAATTATTTTTGACAATACGGCTTATACGATTGTCATGGACACCAATCATGCAGCCCCAACACAATATCAACAGATGAGTGGAACACTTTACGCGATTGATCTCGCTACGCGTAAAATCAAATGGTCGCTGCCAGATCAATATCCGGAATATTCCTCTATCGCTATACGCTCTTTGGTGTATTCGATGCATACCATATATTCATTGTCTTACACCAACGACAGCATCAATGCGATTGATGCAAAGACCGGTCAAATTCGTTGGAGCTGGACCATCCCACCCGAAGAGCGTACCACGGGTTTGATATTAGCAGCGACACCTAATGTATTATTCGTTAATGGTCGTCAGCATGTTCTAGCTGTCTCGCTGATTACTCACCAGATCGTCTGGAAAAGTGAGCATAATGCGGATTATATTTACCTTGGCAGCGGTAAGCTGATTATGTTGCGGGCCTCTACCAAGCCAATGAAAGAGTACCTGACCGCGATTGCCTTAAATTAATGGATGTTCGCTAGCCATGCTAGTATTAATGCCATATTAAACAGATGCATAGCGCAATGCTATGCATTGATCATAGAGGCTAAGTTCATGCTACCCGATGTTTGCCGTGACAGGTTTTTGTCAACGGCAGGCATAGTGTTGTACAATTCTGCCAAATAATAAAAAAATACAGTAAATCGTGTCATCACTATCATGTATAGCAACAGACTAAACTAATAATAAAAGCGAGGTATCATGCTGCGTTATATTTCAAAAAATAAAACCATACCAGCTTTCTTCGAGCGAGTATCTGCTAATTACGCAGCGTATCAAGCTAAGATCGATTTGATTAAAGCCGTGATACAAACAGGCATGATTCATGGCGAAAATCAGCCTGCGATTCTTTCAGATCCTGAAGCACCATTGTTATTGTTATATGCTATTCAGCAAAATTTAGTGCCATATTGGCCAGGCATGACGTTGCATGCCTATTTCGTCGCACTGGCGCAATTTACCGATAAGCAACATTTGCGTGAAGATCACATGAAAGATAAAGCAGTGAAAACGCATGTTAAACATAAGCGTGATGTGATTCCTGTTTCTTTAACGGAAGAAGTGAATGGCTTGACTCAAATTAGCAAAGCAGGTCTTGAATACATTGATTACCAAATTTACCTTTACAAGGTACTAGGTTTGCAGATTGATAAAGTCAGTTTGTGTCATTTTATTCTGGGCATGCCAGATCACATCGAAAGGATGATCTTTAAAGTTGAAAGTTATTGGGTGAATTACCAAAAGCTGGATATTGATACTTCATTACGAGAATTCAGAGAGAATGTCCCATTTTTCAAATGTCGCCAACAAGACTATTTTGTGTTGCCATCTTTTTCATTGATCCAGTATTTCCTGCGCGTCACCGGCGATACACCGATGCAGCTAATGCCATTTTTGGGCATCCTTAATAATGAAACACTGCACCAATATCATTTGCAAAATATCACTCCCGTTTCTATGTATGTTAAAGAGTTAGTGAATTATATGATGATTGTACACGGCCACAGTTGTGGGCCATTCCCGTTGTTGGTGCATGACATTGGCCATGCTTTTTGGGGAACATTATTAACTGGTGCAGAACGTAGAATCATTAATCATGAATTAATGCCGTTTTTTGCTTCGTTAAAAGCAAAATACCCTACCAGCTCAGCCATGGAAATGCTTGATAAAATCAATAGCGATTTAACCGACTACGATTTAACGCCCATCACTCGCTACAAAGAGGCGGGGACTCGATTTGTCACGTATGTCGTCGCCATGTTAAATAGATGCATTAATAATGTTAATTATGCTGTCAGTGCAGATTATCATGATGTGGATGTGCTGAAAGATCTACGACAGTTGACCTGCGTTAAAATGACTGAAGAAAATGCGCACCCATTCTGGTTGTCGTTATGTGTCGAGCTGGATAAAACGTTCAAGGCCATTTTAACACCCATGGTGCCAGATGATAGTGACACAGCGGTGTTAAGCAATGCGCCTACGCGTCAAAATAGTTTCTTCTCCAGATCAAATAGCGAAGCTGAGTCAGTGCAGAAAAAAGCAAAATCAGATGTCTCAGCTAATCTAAATGCGCTGGGCTAGCGGTTTATTCGTTAGATTCGCTGGTCAGTTTGAATTTCGAAACTTTTTTATGACCCTCATCACGCTGCGATTCTCTAGCACCGGCGTGCATCGGAGAGTTCTCGTAAAATTGGGTGCCTGGCAGCAATGCTTTCGAACGATGACGTTTGATAGGCTGACCTTTTAATGGCGTATCCGCTTCATCTACCAAAACAGGCGCAACGGTTTTTCTCACTCTTTGTACCGCAGGTGCTTCAGAATGCGAGTGTTCAATTTTGCCAAAATCCACTTCGTTGTCAGGGTCTAATAACAAATTGTTATCGCCCAGTAAGCGTGCTAGTTGTAATTCAAGTTTGTAGTCCCTGCGTTTCATGCAACAATTTTGGCAGAAGGGTTTGAATTTTTGATTCGGCTCTCCTAAAGCGAGATTATTCAGGGAGCGAAATACGAGCTCAGGGTATAATCGTAATAATTGAGCAAAAAAGCCGGTATAAAAAATTTCAGCACAGCCTTTGAAGTGATCGATAAAACCATCAATGAATATTTTGTCTCTTTGGGAACGACGAGATTCATAAATGGATTTTGCAGCGTTGCTATCCATTTTTAAATAACTGGCAAGGTGAGGAATAACAGACTTGGCAGCATGATGTTCCGGATCAATGAAAATTAACTGGCAGCCAAGGCTATATTTATGTTCTTTTTCATAGCTAGCAACGAATTGACTAATGACTTCAATGTTGGCTGGATGCTCAGTCGCTGAAACAGAAACAGCAATAGCGATAAAGTTAGCTGCTCCCACGCTGAAGCGTACGAATGAGAAATTTGCGCTATTGCATGGAGCAAATCTGTTTTTGTCAGTTTTGCATTTGTCAGTGTTATGTGCGTCAATTGCTTTTTTTAAATCAATAATAAATTGGGCGCTAAACTGGTTGAGATCATGGTCTGTTGGGTTGAATAAGTGACAGAACTTCTGTTTCTCGGGATTGGGATCAGTCAGTGCTTGCTGATAAGGGCCGTTAGGGCTAAACATGCGGCGATGTAAGTCAGCTATACGTTCACTGTCTTCTTGATATT
Source organism: uncultured Coxiellaceae bacterium (assembly GCA_964492045.1). Classification (GTDB taxonomy): domain Bacteria; phylum Pseudomonadota; class Gammaproteobacteria; order DSM-16500; family DSM-16500; genus Aquicella. Next base: position 53,311 of record CAZBHW010000005.1, read on the forward strand.
GTTGTTCAAGTTTTTCTTGGTAACGATGTATATCAGTCGGTTCTACATAGAAGTGTTCGTGAGTTAATTGAAAACCTGTTTCAAGAGCAAGCCGAATCAGCACTTCAGTTGGCACATTTAAGCGCGGTTTGCGAAGTGATTCTTGCGGGCTGCGGATGATGTTAAATCGATCAATGATATTAACAATCGCTAGATCTGTGTTGGTGTGTGACAGCAACAAGTTCTCGATGATGGTAGTGCGATTTTCGGGGCTAATGACTTCGCATAAATGTTTTTGTAAGTCATTTAACAAACGATTATTACGATATTTATCTGCGCCTATGGTAAATGCAATATTGTTAAATAATTTATTCAAGACGCGGAAAACGGTATCTAAGTCTGGCCATGGCTTTTGTAAGTTCTTCTTAGCATCATTCTTATATATTTTACTGTTGGTGATAAAATCAATTCGATTTTTTTCCCATGGCAGCAAGTCGCCTTGTGGTTGCGGTTCTTTAAATGATTTAAGTAATTTGTTTGCGCTGATTGCCGAGTTATTCAATATTCGCAAAATGTAATCTGGGTGCTTATCTAAAAAAGTGATAACAGATGGGTTCTTCAAGTGATCGAATAGGTATTCCGGATTTTTCAATGCGCAAACATACATGGCAATTAAGTTTCTAACTTTAGTGACGTCTTCTTCCGCGGCTCGACGTGCGAGTATCTCAGTAAAGCTGCGTTCCAAGCTGTTCAATTCAAGCTTGATAGTGTTGAGTAATTTCGCTTTGAATTCATCGGAGAGTCTTGGGGCTTCGCGATGAAACGTTAATGAACCAGTTTGTGAGAGCATGATTTAATTGAGATCTATATTATTGTAATAGAACATAAAATAGCCTATATAATGCGAAAAATCAAGCAATATGATCAATAAAAGACCATTTATGACGTTGGTTCGATGAACTATCAATAGGTTAGCGATGTCGGTTGTTGTTGTGTATTACGCGACGCATTTAGTCCGTTTTGCCCCGGGTTCTTCCGCTTGCTTGGCGGCTTCTTCGCACTTTAACAAGCAGGCATCGAAAATTTGATGTAGTTCTGCATGAATGCCATCTAGATGGCGGTTAATTGCTTCCTGGTCGCTATAAGCGGCTCGATTAGGGTTGGTTGGGCTAAAGCAGTTGAATGATACGGTGTTAATGCCATGCTGTTTTGCCAAATTTAGCAAGCCTTGACTGTCATCTAAAAAGATAATGCGTTCAGCGGGTATATCATGTCTGTTGCCAATTTCTAGCATGGCTGTGATTTTTTCTTCTGCTGGGGAAACCAGGTGGAAATGTGAATGCTTATCTTCGGTATCTTCGACATAAGAAGTGGTGAGGGTATGAATACCTTTATAAAGTAGTCTCCCGCAGATTTTGATTAATAGATGTTCGTGGTCGTCGATGTTGGTGTACATGTGTGGGTTTGAGAGTTGTAGCAGGTCTTTAAAAAAAATCGCAGCCTCTTTGCATAAATCATCATAGTCATATTTGGAGGACACGACAGCCCAAATGACTTCCACATTTTGTAGTTTGGCTTTTTCAATTAGATCGAGATAGACACGTAAACGTTTTTGTTTGTCGCCTAGCCAGTTAGTGCCAGGAATGTGAGATATAAAGTGGGTGTAGTCCAGGTCAAGAATGAGGAGAATTTTCATAATCAATTTGCAAGCATAGTTGGTATATCAGTTAATTTGAACAACGAATTTAATCTAAACGACAACGGCAAACGCTTTATATTACGTTGCATCATAACCTAACATAAAACATTAGCAAAGCAGCTTAAGCGAGGCGGTTGACGAAGAAACAGAAGAATAGACGCCAGCGATATATCGCTGTATAAAATGGTTGAGTTTAGGAATTGACAACTTCACCTTAAGGAGAAAGAAGATGAAAAAAATAATAATCAGTGGTCTATGCTTTGCGTTATTGCCTATAGCGTCTTATGCGGGAATAGCACGAATTACCAGCTATAATGATTTAATCAATGCATTACAAATTGGTCACCGCGTCAGTATTGTCATTGATTCTAAAAAATGCGTACCTGTTACGCCCGTGCCAAAAAATTCAGCTGATGCCACGGCCTTATTAGGGTTAAGTTTTAATAACAGTTTTTTTCTAACTTATCGCGATGACAATGACCCGCGTACCTACGTTGCAACCATCGCGACGAATGCTATCGTAGGTTCTGAAATTGGCTCCTACCGTCGTTATAAACGAGTCAAAGTTTATGACGATAATTCTGTTGAAACTTACTCTGCATGGAGTGACTTTTCTGGTGTTTCCAGAGGCGATTACAAGCAAGTATGTCAACTTAGCGCTGGACATGATAATCGTGGCGCTAGTTTATTTGATTATGATGCTGCTGCGTAGTGTTGAAGGTTGAAGTCATAAAGACACATCATTTTCCCCTCACCCTATCCCTCTCCCAGAATGACCGCCATTTTTCTAATCTGACATCTTGGCTGGGAGAGGGGACCTTCTAATGAGGTTTGGGCAAACGTTCATAATTACCTATCTAATGTCTCACTTGCATCAATGATCAATGTGGGATAGCGATAGGCGTCTTTCATATACCGCTAAAGAGACGCTTGTTTTTTATAAATAGCTACCCTATACTCCAATGCACCTACCCAATCGCGTCTTAGACGCAACTCAAAAGCTGCATCCAGTTTTTTCAGTTTATCACCACTCTATCAATCCATTTAACATTTATCTTAGTCATTGAAATATCATGGGATCAAACCTTACAGAAACTATAACTGCGCATACTATCGACCAAGATTACTGTCGATACTCTGAAGAAAATCATCGCGTTTGGCGGGAAATAATACGCATGAAATACGAGCTTTTCACGCGGTATTCAGAGCATATAGACCCGTCTTATCTGTCTGGCTTTAATAAATTCTGTTTTGATGAGAAGAAAATTCCTACGACTCATCAGCTAAATGCTGTGTTGAAGACTGTTAACTGGTCTGTGGTATGTATAGATGGATATATATCAGCATCGATGTATGCACAATTTATCGCACAAAGAATATTTCCTATTGCACGGCAAATTCGTTCTCTTGAACATATAGATCACTCTCCAATTCCTGATTTTGTTCATGACGTCATCGGTCATTTGCCGATGTTATTTACCGCGTCATACCAAGATTTTCTTTGCCAGATGGTTGCCTGCATGAATCAGGCAAAAGGAAATGAATTTGATTCGGCGCTATTTGAAGTTGATATGGAGCTCGGAAATATAAAATCAAATCAAAATCCTGACCCAGTTAAGCTAAAGAATGCAGAAGAAAGAATGGCCTTTATACATCAACAATTGAAACAACATCCTTCTGAATTAACTCATTTAACTCGTATGTTTCTCTGGAGTATCGAGTTTGGTTTATTTGGTACGATGACGAACTATAAATGCTTTGGCGCGGGAATATTATCCTCTCAACAAGAGACACTAGATTTTTGCCAACGCGCTAAGCATGTCCTGCCGTATTCGATAGATACAATAAACTACGACATTAACTTCACAGGTACTCAAAATCAATTTTTTATTTTAGAAAGCTTTGAGCAAGCAAGTGATGTATTAAGCCAATATATGAAATCTAAGGGGAAATAAAGTGAATACGCATGATCACGTCATTAACATTATCAATAGAAGCTCAATTCAAGCGCTGAATTCGGTTATTGTAGACGGCAAACAACATAATCTTGGTATTCATAAAGACTTTCGGAAAAACGCCAAACTAAAAGAATTTATACCTGATAACTGTAGATTGTCTATAGCCTGGGTTTATCTTAATAAAGATGAAAAGCTAGATGCACATGAGCATCCAATCGAAACGCTAATAATAATATGTAAAGGCTCTGGCAAGATGTTTGGAGACTTGGAAAGAGATATTTACGAAGGGGATGTGATTACGATTCGCCGAGGGGCAAAACATGGCTTTGTTGGAAACGGCCCCGCTGGATATTGGGCTCTTTCCATTCAGCTGGAAGAGCGCGGCCTATATGAACATGAAAATGCTGCGTTGGTAAAATTTAATAATAGCCTCGATAACTTGTTGAAGGCAAACAAGCGGTACATGAATGACTATCTGCAAAACAGTCTGTTTAAATTGATTCAATCTGAAAAGATCAACAACAAAAATGTACGCAGGAATTTATTGGATTGCATTCAGGTATGGTCCGACATTTTCCAGCATATCGTCATGTCGCGATATATTTTCACCAGTGATGAACGGTTCAAACCATTAGCCTTAACACATATGATGGAAGAGTATGGACATAATCGAAATCTTCAGGCTAGTCGAAACGGTGAATTGCGGAAAATTGAAGACCCAATCCTACAAGCAACTGCTGAATGGTTTGCTTACAAAATGCTTGGATATAGCGACATTGAACGATTGGTAATGGTGCATTTAGTCCTTGAAGGATCAGCTAATGTATTTCATGAGATTGCGCATCCTATTATGCAATCGTTTAATGAAACGAAACATTTTGAAGTTCATAGCATTGAAGATGATGGGCATATGAACATGGGGTTAGATTTATTAGAGAACATTGATCAAATGACGCAGAGCAGATTATTGCAGGTATTAAAAGAATCCTGGGGAATGATGAATGCATTGTGTCATCGCATGGCAGAGTTAAGTATAGATTTGGTACAGCAATAATGTCTGCAATACATCCTTTAGCAAGAAAGGAATTAGCGGCTATTGACCTGCCTAGACCCATTTCTAATTATCGCCATGATTTAACGGAACGATTGTTTACAAATCGCTTCGCCAGTGATTTAAGCCAGTACCCATGTCCTTTGCCAATTGATCTGCAACAGCGCTATGCAGGTATTATTAATGATAGAAATGCTGAAGCAGGAATTGGTCCAGACAATATTTTATTTACATCCGGTTCGTTCGTTGGCATAGATTTGCTGATTCGTGCATTTTGCTCACCAAACCAAAACTCCATTTGCATAATTACACCAACTTTTGGCGGGTATAAGCACTTTGCTCACATCAATCTAATAAATGTGGTAGAAGTTCCTCTATTAGGTGATAACTATGATCAAGCTGACATAAACCGCATTCCTTTTGACACAACACGAATAATATTTTTATGTGTACCAAACAATCCGACTGGTACATGCCTGCATAGTCATTTTGTAAAAGATGTTTTGGCAGAAGCGCAAGGATTAGTGGTGATAGATGAGGCGTATATTGAACTGTCTGACAATTTATCGTGGGTAAGTTCTTTAAAGCAATATCCAAATCTAGTTATCTTGCGCACCTTCTCCAAAGCTTGGGGCTTGGCTGGCATTCGTGCTGGGGTAGTAATAGCATCACCAGAAATTGCCAATACATTACGAATTATACAAGATCCATTCTGCTTGTCTGCACCTGCTCAACGTGCATTAAAATCAGCTTTTCAGAATACGAAGAAGATTGATAGGTCGATAATTAAAATCAAAGAAGTTAGAGAGCTGCTTCGACAGCAATTACATAAATTCTCATTTATAAAAAAGATATATCCAAGCCAAACTAATTTTATATTAATACAGGTAACAGATGATTTTCACAAGTTAATGGCGAGAATTTCATCATGCTGCCTTTTTGAGAGCGGACCAAGCGACATTCCATTTTCCCTTAAAATAGCCGTAGGTAATGATATTGAAACCATGGAATTAATGGCTTTTCTTAATCAATGCGAGAAAACATATGCTTAATCGAGTGCTTGAACCTGAAATAATGGATACAGAAGAAGATGCAGTTGAATACGACAGCATACCTAATGATAACGTTAATATTGCTTTTATGACTGAAGTATTAAATAAGGCACCAGCAAAAGCAAAAAATATTGTAGACCTAGGCTGTGGACCTGCACATATCCCTATATTGTTTGCAGCTAAAAACAAAGCATATAAGGTAGATGCTATAGAGCTCGCGGGCAGCATGATCGCAATCGCCAATAGGAACATCTCTAGAGCAGCGCTGACTGATCGTATCACCCTTAAACAAGCTGATATTAAAGATACCCAACTGCCTTCACACCATTTTGATATAGTTCTATCGAATAGTGTTGTTCACCATATTCACCAACCTGTGAAACTATTTTTTGAAGCCTCACGTTTAGCAAGCGTTGACTCGCTCATTTATTTTAAAGATTTATTAAGACCTAAAAATTTACAACAATTAGAGCGATTAGTAGATACATATGCCAGCGATGCTAATTCATACCAAAGACAATTATTCCGTCAATCGCTGCATGCCGCTTTAACACTGGATGAGGTCATGGCATGCGCCATGGACGCTGGCTTACATAATATTGTCGTTAAGCAAACTTCAGATCGCCATTGGGTAATGTATTGTGTGAGGAAAGGTTAATATGCTTGATTTACGATACTCTCTTCAGAGAGAACCCTATTGGCCTAATGGCAAAGCATTTTTGAAATATGATATTGCAAGGAGTCATCTACAGTCTGCCGCGCTGGAATATATACGGTTGAAATCAGGAATGGATATTGTATTGCCGCTTGAGAAGCTGCATAAGCAATTACCAATATGCAGTCAAAAACCACTGGATGATAAATTAAATCCTTTTTCTTTATATCTCAGTGAAACTAGCGAGCAAATGGTTGAAGCATACTATCAATACATTAAATATATGCGGCATGAGCTAGTCCATTTTGATTTTGTCTTTGAAGCAAACCCAACGCTGAGATTTCATTTTCCCGTCAAATTGCCAGATCGGTTTAGGTCGAGTGAAGGAACCATTTTGGCCTATCATTCAGATACATTACTCGATAGCCCATTTGAAGAAATCAATTGCTGGCTACCTCTGACAAACTGTGAAGGCAATGCTTCATTGCTCATAGCAGATTTTGAAATAAGCAAAAAAGTATTGGGTGAGTTCTGCAAAGAAATAAATTATGATTCAGAGCGATATTTAGCAGGCCGTATGGATTTTTTCAACAAGCTAAATTGTGATAAGCAATTTCAGACACTAGTGATAGAAGCCTGCCGGCCTTTATCCATTGACTATGGCAATATCATTTTATTCGATTCAAGAACGATTCATGGTACAGCAGAAAATGATACCGACTTTACCCGTGTTAGTATTGATTTTCGTATCATACCAGTTGATCAATATGAGCATATCAAGGCTGGTTATCATCAGGCCGGCAGCAGCATTCCCTGCTTTGAAGGAATGCCAATCATGAAAGGCGGGTTTTACCACGAGCTTACAGCGGGAGAGTTGTAAATGGAAAGTTATTCAGATCAACATTCGGCTGCTTCATCATTCCCAAATGAAGAGCAATCCGCTTGGAATAAACGGGTTTTCTTTGCCTGGGTGAAGCCTTTGCTGTTTTTGGGTGCGAATGGAAAGCTCTCTGAACAACATTTTTTTGAACTCAACCAAAGCGATGACCCTGCTAAATGCGGACAAGACTTAAAATCAGCTATTCAGAAATTTAATCTTTCAAAGAATCCACTTTTATCCGCACTATTTCAGACTAACCGAAAAATATTTTTAGCCTCCCTGATATTGGGCGGACTTCACGCCTTATTTAATGTTGGGCTAATTAGACTTCTTAAATCGTTCTTATATTTTCTTGAGTCTCCTACCTCTAGCTTGACTCAGGGATTTGGGTTTGCAATTGGCTTATGTGTACTGGGTGTGTTTACCTGGACATCCATACAGCATTGTTTTCTTTATACTGCTCGCATGGCAATTCGAGTACGAGGATCTCTCACGTACTATCTTTATGAACGCTTTTTACAATTACACCCACGCGCGAGCGGGCAAATTATTTCAGGTGAAATCAATAATCTTTTAATGCAGGATACAACGAGAGTCTCGGTTGCAGGTGAGGCTCTAACGATGATCATTGTATCTATTTTTATTATCATTTCAGCGGCAAGCTTATTATATCTGCAAATAGGTATAGCGGGAGCAATTGGGATGATTGCAGCATTTGTCTTTATACCTATCTCGAATGCCATTAATAACAAAATTGGGCAGGATTCTAAATCGCTGCAATCTATCTCAGACTCTCGCATCACCAGAATGAAAGAATTATTGGATCATATTAAAAATATAAAATCTTTGTGCTGGGGTGATCTACTTAAGAAATTAATTCTACAGGTCAGGCAGGCAGAAATAAGCACACTGAGAAATCTTATTTGGAATACTGCGCTATTGAATTTGGTGATACAGGCTAGCCCAATGTTTGTGGCAAGCGTAACTTTTGCTTCTTATGCTTTTCTTGGGAAATCGCTGGATTTACCGACTGTTATATCAGTCATTGCTATATTTGGCATTATTAAGACGCCAGTGATGCACTTGCCGCGACTTATTATAGAATTAACTGACGCACAGGTTTCGCTTGATAGGATAAATGCATTTTTGAAGCTGCAAACTTTATCTGAAGCAGCAGGCCAAAAGAGAACTGGTATTGTTGAATTTAACCATGCTTATATTGGATGGCATGCAGACAAGCCCTTATTGCATGACATTACGTTGAAGATAGATGCAGGGCAGTTGCTTGGTTTAGTCGGAGGGTCTGGTACGGGTAAAACGACTTTATTAAATGCCATGCTAAACGAAACGGTCATTAATAACGGCCAATACAAAGTTGAAGGTGAAATATCTTATGCACCACAACGTGCATTTATCATCAGTGGAACTATTCGTGAAAATATATTATTTGGCAATGACTTTAATCCTGAAAGATATTGGAAAATTATTCATGCATGTAGCTTGATGCATGATCTGGAATCATTTCCCTTATTAGATATGACAGAGATAATTGAGAACGGCGTTAATTTATCTGGAGGTCAAAAACAGCGTATTGCGTTGGCTAGAGCAATTTATCACGAAGCAGATATATATTTGTTTGATGACAGTTTTAGTGCGCTGGATGATAGAGTAGCTAACAGCATCTTTCAGCTTGCTATCCTGCAATTTTTGCATGGTAAAACAAGGGTGCTGGTGACTCATAAAAATGAACTTATTCGTCATTGTGATCAGCGGTTTATGCTGCGGGACAATAAAATCATCCAGATGGATGAAGAGAAAGACTCAGTTAATCTTGCGCTTCAACCTGTTTCGCCATTGAGGATAAGCAATGATGTATCATCTGATTTCGTTCAGGACTCCAACACAAGTATCTTAGCTGAGGAAGAAACAAGTGCAGATAAGGTTAGTAATAAGCTTTATACTTATTACTTTGCGAAAGCGGGGGGCTTGCTAGCCCTAGGTGTTATATGCATTATCTTTGGTCTTAGAGAAATATTATCCGTCGGATCCGATTATTGGTTAAGTTATTGGACTGCCAGACCAGCACTGAATAATCTGCAAATCGTTTCAGGATTTATTGTGATAGGGTTATTAGCTTCTGCAGCTACATTTTATCGTGGATTATATTTGTTGCGCGCATCAAACAGGGTGGCTGTCAATCTGCATAATGAGATGCTTGATGCAATTCTGAAAGCGCCGATGCGATTTTTCGAAGCGAATCCTATTGGCAGAATACTCAACCGGTTTAGTCGCGACATACGCACGATAGATAGAGAACTTGGGTCGAGATTTCTTGATGCCTTAAGCGTCGTTTTTGTATTGGCTTCTGCATTTGTGATTATTGAAATGACCAATATTTACATGATCTATTTAATGGCGATTATTGGGATTTTCTATTACCGGATTCAAAAATTTTACCGCTCAACTGCACCTTCACTGAACCGCTTGGAGGCAAAGGCACAATCACCGTTATTTAGTCATATTCACGAAACCATAGACGGCATCGTTTCGATTAAAATTTTTGGACGTCAGAGCAATTATATTTCACGACATTATGACAAGCTGGTCTGCAGTTTACGTGCTACGTATACGCAATATGTTATTGGGCGCTGGCTTTCGGTGAATCTGGATTTGCTGGGTGTTGTTATGCTTGGCATTGTAGCCTTCGTTGCTGTGTTGACTCGTGAGTATGTGTCGTGGAGTTTGGCTGGCTTGTCTGTTACTTATGTGTTGATGATCACGGTGAATTTTCAACGTTCAGTGCATAATTTAACGGATCTTGAAATTAGCATGACTTCACTGGAAAGGGTTCACACTTATACCTCTATAGCGGCGGAAATGTCGTGTACGAATCAACCTATAAATGATCATTGGCCACTGCAGGGAACTATCAAGTTTGAAAATGTGACACTTGGATATCATGGTACCAGTGAGCCAGTATTAAAGAAGGTGAGCTTTGACATCAAACCTTTACAAAAAATCGGCGTGATCGGCAGAACAGGTTCCGGGAAATCCAGCTTAATTAACGCCATATTCAAACTGCAAAAATTGCAGCAAGGTGCGATTTTTGTTGATGGGATTAATATAGAAGATATTCCGACTGATTTACTGCGTAAACGTATTCATTTACTGCCTCAGGAACCTCTATTCATTGCCGGGACACTCAGAATGAATTTAGACCCATATCAGCAATTTACTGATGCTGAACTTGTTACAGCACTTAAGACTATGGGGTGTTTTAACTTGGTCGCCAATTTGCCTGACGGTCTGGATTTTATGTTGAATTCATCCGGAAGCAATTTAAGTCTTGGTAATCGTCAGTTATTTAGTTTAGTTAGGGCTTTACTGTTAAAACCTAAAATTTTGCTGCTTGATGAGGCGACTGCAAATGTCGATTGTCATGCTGACAAGCAGATTCAGGAATTAATTCGCCAGCATTTTCGAGAAGCGACGGTTTTAACTATAGCTCATCGAATAGAAACTGTTATGCAGTCTGATCTTATCTTATGTATGGAAGATGGCAGAGTCGCGGATTTTGCCTCACCAGCTGAACTTGCCAAAAATGGCAACTCCCGTGTTTATGAATTTGTAAATAATAAAAAGAATTATCATGTCTAGAACATTATCTTTTCTTGAATCGCCCGAGGCAATTTTGGTTTTTCGACAATTATTCATGCGGCTTTATGGACTAGCTAAACCCGAGATTGCTTTGCATAGAGTGATGCACTGGAATCGCAGGTTTGGGATTGAGTCAGATGTGATTGATCACTTAACTACACGTTTTATGGAGGGGTATTTTTATAATTTTTCTACGCCTGGATCAATTGGGTGTGAGCTTGAAGCGGAAATTGCGAATGGTGAAGCTGATGGTGTGCATCAGTTTTTGATACCGACTGTCAGGAAGGGTGATGGCGATGAAAGATTATCCGATGCCGGCTTTGCAGCTATTCCCTGGTTTATTGAATCAATTTATGAAAGGGTTGAGTCGGTTGATCTTGATCTTAAAAAGCAATTATCTCGCAGCCAATATAGAGATATTTTTCGTCTTGAGCGCAAGGCTGCTGTCGAGTTTGAGCTAGCTTTTTACGAGTATAGCGACATTATTAAAGATGCATCTATTATCAAGGTGGCGGCTGATTTGCATCAATTAAATATTGATAAATATGCTCATGCATACAATTTCTATAATGAAGAGATATTGAATGTCATTTTGTCTTCTTCTATTGGCAAGCATTTATTGATTTGTATTAGAAGAGACAGAGTCAGCAAACAGCCGGTGCAGGCTTCTATCAATTTTATTGATAGGGAGAGGAGCCAGTTATTTCAGATGGTACAAGGAATAGATCATGCGCTCGTGACTAAGGGCCATAATTTATATATTGCTGAGACGGTGCAAATGTTTCGTTATGCGGAGTCGCAAGGAATAAAGGAAATACATCTTGGGCGCGGTGGGCATGAGAGTAAAAAAAGGCTGGGGGCAAACCGGTTTTATTTATTGAATAATTGGATAATGAATACTAAGCGAGATATTTCTGCTGAGATTGACAGGCTGAGAGAGGCGTCATGTCAGCAATTAATCTTGAATGATGTTGAGCATTTGGAGTTACGATGAAGCACATATTATTGATTGGCGGTCATGAGGAAACTGTGATGATGGCGGCTAGCATGCAGGCTAAGTGGAGCTTGTTTCAGAAAGAAGAGTTGATTACTGATTTGCAGAAAAGTGTTTGTCAGCATGTTTTTATTCAGGATTATGAAGATGTATCTAATGCTGTTTCTCTTGCTAAACAGTTGCATCAAATTGAGCCTATTGATGTTGTTTTGTCGTTTACTGAATATGGATTGGAAGCGGCGGCGATGATTCAGGAGAGTTTGAATATAGCAGGAAGTCGGAGGTTTCCTGTTGAGGTGACGCGGGACAAAATTAAGATGCGCGATCATTTGTCTGATTGGGAAGCTGGGGCGATTAAGTATCAGGCTTGTTATACGTTTGATGATTTTAAGTCTTTTTTCATTAGTGTTGGCAAGAAGGTTGTTTTAAAGCCTGGTAAAGGCTCAGGCAGTGTGGGTATTTCTACCGCTTCGGCTCTGGATGAATTACAAAATGCATGGGATAAAACGACTGCGGCTGATTCTGCTGTTCCTTATATTGTGGAGGAATTTTTGCACGGGAAGGAATTTAGTGTTGAGTCTATGAGTTTTGGCGGCGAGCATGAAGTGATTGCTATTACGGAAAAAATGACGACTGGTGAACCTGGGTATGTTGAAATTGGGCATCAGTTACCGGCTGATCTTTCGAAGGAATGTCAGAGGCAAATTGAGGATTTTATTATTACGTTTATGGATAAAATCAAGCATGAAACGGGGCCTGTTCATACTGAAATTCGGTTGTGTGAGGATGGTCCTAAGTTAATTGAGGCGAATACTCGGCCGGGTGGCGATTTTATTTGGGAAATGGTGGCAAAAGGTTGTGGCGTTGATTTGGTGAGGGAAACGATTGAGTATTACATTTCTGGGGGTAAATACCCTCGCTTAAATGGAGCTGGCGCGGCTGCTGTTAGGTATATAGCTTTTGAAAACATGACTGTAAAATCTGTTAGTGGTTTAGAGGATGTAAAGGCGCTTGATTTTGTTGTGAGAGCTCATTGCCAGTTGAAGGCGGGAGATAAGTTGGGTCCTGTGATGTCTTCTGATGATAGGCAGGGGTTTATTGTGGTGACAGGGGGTCAGTTGTGTGATGCTGTTATTCATGCGGATAAGGCCCTGGCAATGTTAAATGTAGAGAGGATGGATTGATTCAGAAAACTGCCGCCACATATAACCTCAATAAGGACACTTTCGTAAAATCGCCCATTGTTTGTTGACTTCCTGTCGATATTGAATAAATGGCGGTTCAGTTTTGAATTAATAAGTATCGTTTTAGCTTCGCGTTGAGTACCCAGATTGCTCACCATCTTCTTACACAACACCATACCGATGAAATCCCGATTCAAAGTGCTCTTTATCAGAAAGAATATCATCCTCAATATAGTGATGAATAAAGCTTTTTTGCTCGGGAAACAGCGCTTGTAGTAACTTAAAATAAGCCAACTGTGGTGAAGGGTTGTCGCCCAACTGCACCAGTTGATGAAAAAAATCTTCGTTCATTCTGGAATTGAAAGCAACACAATTGAATGCACGAACGATTTCAGTGGCAGCACTGTTATAGTGCGTTAACAAAGAATACGATTTACCTTGATACGACTGCTTATTTTCTCTCGCAATAGTCAAATAGCTGGCTTTTTCTTCTTCCGATGAAAACGGTACGACGGCTACATATAATGGATAGCGAGGGTCGCTAGCAGATATGTTTACCCATTTATTTATATCCTCTTCAGTTGAAGAAAATCGGCACTGACCTACATAAACATTCTCATGTTGATAACCAGTTAATCTAGAATCAGGCACCGTGTTGAATGCTTGCTGTTTCTTGGTTTTATCAAAGGTAAAACTGGCATCACCTTCTTGCATGATTCTGCCTTTGTTGTCAGTGCAAGTTGAATGAATGTGCCCAGGCTTGATCAAGCCTCCGACTGAAAATTTAGGCGCACATTTTACTGCTGGAGACATGATGGTCATATGACAATTTGGAAATTGCGATAATATGTCAGATACCAAATCTTGTTTAGTCGAATTGGCGACAGACATAAACCTAATATGCACAGCAAGGGTTTTTCCATCACTATCAACAATGGATTGTGCTGCATATGGTAACTCAGCAGGTCTTGCGAACAGACCAAAACTGCTCATGCTTCTAATATTTCTTTTATTATTTCGAATGCGCATGATGGCCCCCTAGTCTTTATGACTATTGTCATTACTGTGATAAGTAGGAATTAGTATTTGTTATCCGCAAACCCTTTCCCTAGAAAGGCGCGGATAACATGACAAGCCTGGCTAGGGTGAGAAATGCAGGATGATAAGCACCAGTAGGAAAGAGAGAGATAATTTGCTGACGAGCGCGATCATCGCAGAGGAGTCTGCGGTGATAATAGAGCTTGCTGGTCTGCGAGTATGATTCATGTGATTATTTCATTTTTATAATTAGCTTTATATTTGAACCTAGCAGATTGCGAACTAATCTGTCAACACGTATGAAGGTGATTGGTGGTGCTTTAAGATTTTCATCAACATCGGTATTTTCATGCAGCTAAAGCATATTGAAAAATAGTGGGATTTTGACAGCGAACGATACATTTTCCATGAACTATACTTCTAATAGATGGCGGTAAAATCAGGGGAATTTTCATGGCTAACCCAAGAAAACATGCTGCGCTAACGTTTGAGATCATTGAATATCACTCAAAAGAAACCAAGCGTGATGCACAGAAAAGAAAAATTGGCGAGCATACCGTGGTGCGACATATTGCTTCGATTAATGGGATGCCGTTTTATCGTTCTTCGGGAGAAAACTCGGGGCATCCTGGAACCTGGTTTCCATTTAGAGGTATTTATGAAGGACATAACCTGGAGGACTCGGGGAAATATTTTGTCTTTGGTCAGAAGGCGGGGTATTTCATTAAGCCGGTGATCGATCAAATTCGTGATGTTGTCAAGCTGCCGGCAGAGGTTGAAATGAAATTCGATCAATTATTTGGTAATGCGTTGCATGAAAAAAATGAGTTGCGTGATCGATTTTATAACTTACCAAATATGCTAATTTCTTCTGCGATAGGCGGCGGATTTTGGGATACAGACAAAGGGCGTGAAATGAAGAATTTCTTGTCGTTACAGTATAAAGAGTTCTATCAAAATTGGTCTTCCATTTCCTTAAGTAAGCCTGTAGCTGTATTTGATGATAGTCAAATCGCAAATGTGAATGCCTGGTTAGTTAATAAAGCAGGCATGGATAATCTTCTCAGCGTTTTTAATCAACGTTGCCCGCAAGATGTCGAGAGTTTGATGAATCCAGTGGGTTTGTTTGGCGAAGCCGTTGTGCAAGCGTCTATTGTGCAAGATAAACCGCAGCCTGTAGTGGCACAAGAAAATCGTGCGGTTCATGCAAGAGAGATTTTAAATGCCATGATTAAAGAAAAAATAGAAACGCCAACTGCAACACCAAAACCTGGATTGAAAAAAGACGCGAACTACGCTGGTCTAAAAGAAATAATTGAACGCGATATAAAAAAGGAAGGAGTGACGGAACAAATCAAAGGATTATCTGCAAAATACGGTGCTTTTAAGATAGATAAAAGGCCAGATCCTGCTGGACAGGAAGCTCAAATCGACAAGAAGGGGATAAATAAAAAAGGTAAGTTTTAAAAAATCACGAGCAAGATAAATAGTCTAAAATGCATTTTACTAGTGAAGTTTGAGGTAAGGTTGCTTATGAGTTTAGTGAGTATGCGGCAACACTAGTTGCCGCATAGAAGTCGTTAATTGCCGCTCATCGACTTTTGAATGGCTTTGCCGGTGTTCTGCATGTCTTGTCCAAAGCCTTCAGCTGTGTGGGTACAGCCGGACAATAACATGATGCTGAATGCAATTAAGCTGAACATTAAAGCGCGATTTTTCATAAAAAGTTCTCCAAAAATTTTGCTTAATAATAGATGAAAGTGCGACTGTTTTGCAAGAAACGGTTCGCTTTTGATCTGATTTCTACCTTTGAGCCATTAAAATATTTATTTGGTTGATCCAATGTTTTTATCAGATTCATCGCCCTTAATTAATCTAGTCAACTCTTCGCAATAAACAATTTTGTCATGCTCAATCTTAAAGAACGCCATGTCTTTAACCACTAATTTGCTGCCATCGTTTTTAGTAATATCGATATGATAAATCGCAGCAACGTTATTGCCCTCAGCCACCATTAAATCAAAGTTAGGCGTCATTGATTTAACCATGGTTTTAATGTGCTTTTGATGGGTGACCCACTGATCGTAATTAAAGGTATTACCATCGATAGGATTGCTAAAGTTTTTCGACACATATTTGCTATAGTCCATGTTGGGGTCTTTGTTTGTCAGGGCATAGATCACCGCATCTTTGACGAATTGTTTGGACTGCTCTGGTGTCATAGCAAAAAGGTTTGCAGATAGACATGCAATAAATAACCCTAATAGAAAACGCATCTTGTTGCTCCTGGTCAAATTATTTAATTATGCCGTTTTCTATATTTAATTTGAAGCGAGTTTCGCAGATGGATGCATTCATGACTATTCGAGGTTGGCGCAGAGCACGTAATCCTGGCTACGGCTTACTACTTGTGTAGTAAAACAAATCATGTTGAGATGATGGGCGCCAATTCGGCTGAATAATTCTGTATTAAGGACATTATAGCTATGTTACGAAAACCCATTTTATTGTTATTTGCGCTAATATCCATTCAATCTTGCTATGCCAATCTACCATATTATCCTGTCCAGTTCCCGCGTGATGAAGGTGCGCACTACGGCAATATTCCCTACAGTTTCGACAAATTAGTTGAGTGGTGGTATTTCAACGGTGAGTTCACGACTGATGAGGGCAAACACATCAGTTATGATGTTGCGATGTTCCATGGCTCAAAAAAAATAGTAGGTGTCGTCTCAGTGCCTATGCTGCACATGCAGGTTGCGGATCTTGATGAACAAAAAACCTATGGGGTTGCGACTAAGTATTCAATTAACACGGGCTCATTCTCTACAACCGATTTAAACATTCAGGTTAATCAGGATTATCAGCTCACTAAGACTACGCTAAACGACAAGGTCTATTACGTGTTGCAAGCGCAGGGAGTGCAGAACAATACGACAATTAAAATGAATTTGATGATGGAACCAGTATCGACACCATTTTTGATTAACGATAATGGTTTAATGCCGATGCCGCATGACGTGAATTCTTATTATTACACCATCCCTCATTTTGTTACGACGGGTTCGTTGCAAATTAATGAAAATACTTATCACATTAATCAATCACCTGGTGATTCATGGATGGATCATCAGTGGGGCGATTTCACTGCAAAAAACACAGGTTGGGAGTGGTTTGGTATTCGTCTGCAAAATGGTTTAATTGCAAATATCTTTTTAAACATTGATTACAATAGCAGCTGTGTCGTTGGTGGTCTTGCGAATGTGATTTTGCCAAATGGTGAAAAACGTTTCGTTAACTATAAAGACATGATAGTCACGAATGAAGGCGACTGGTTTGACAGTAAATTACAATTAAATTATCCGACGATATTTCATATCAATATTCCGTCATTACATTTGTCATTTGACAATACAGCTGCTTTTGCTAATCAGGAAGTTAATGGTTATTGGGAAGGGTATTGTAATGTGAATGCTGTGCTAGACTCACAGCAAATTAATGGATTCTCATACACAGAATTAGTGCTTTCTCCTCCTTCATCTATGCTCTAAGTGACATGGTGTTGCAAGAGACTAACCCTTGTTTTATGTAAATTACTAGCGAAGCACGCTCACGTGCTTCGCGCTGTTTTTCGCTCTGGTTTATAGTCTTTTTGTAAAATCTGTTCCAATTCCTCGCGGCTGGTTTTGGCGTAATTAATCAATGCTGATTCATCTTCAAAAAATGCAAAGGATTTTTGTAAGGTGGCTTCATCGTGCGCGCGAAATTGATCTGCCATGGTGGTGATAGCAGCGTTATCTTCACCTAGCCACAACATGATATCCTTTGCCATGCCTAGCGAACTGTCAAAGAGTTCTCGCTTGAAATAATGTACGCCCAGTTTATGGAGCATATACGCATGTTTGCGGTTGCGTGCGCGAGCAAAGATGGTGAGTTTGGGGAACTCAGTAGCGGCTAGCCTTGCAATTTCAAGGCTCGCATCAACATCATCAACGGCAATCACAAGCAGCCGCGCTTTATTGGCGCCAGCGTTTTGCAGTAAATCAAGTCGTGTGGCATCGCCGAAATACCCTTTGAAACCAAACTTACGCAGTAAATCAATTTGATCGGGATCTTTTTCAAGTACCGTAATTTTCAAGCCCTGACTAATGAGAAAACGTCCGACAACTTGTCCGTATCGGCCGAAGCCAGCAATGATAATCGGATGTTGTTCTTCGATCGTGTCAAATTCGGGTGTGGGTAGCATTCCCATAAATCGCGGTACGATGGTGCGGTTATACCAGAGCATAATCAGCGGTGTGATGCCAATTGATAATGCAACGATTAAGGTCAGTAGTTTGACTTGCTCGGGTGTTAGAATAGATAAGCCGCCGGCGAATTGAAATAAGACGAAAGCAAACTCACCGCCCTGACTGAGCGCGAGAGCAAGCCCAATATTTTGCAGAGCTTGTAAACCAAAGTTGCGTCCGAGCAGCCAAAGGATGATGGCTTTCACTAACATTAATGTGATGACGGCTGACAAAATGAGTGCGGGTGCCTTAAACAGCAAGGAAAAATCGACACCCATGCCCACGGAAATAAAAAACAAACCGAGCAATAAACCTTTGAAAGGTTCGATATCGGTCTCTAATGTGTGGCGATATTCCGAATTTGCCAATACGACACCGGCCACAAAAGCACCTAAAGCAGGTGAAACACCGACTAATTGCATCAATAATGCAATTCCGACTACAACGGCGAGTGAAAGCGCCGTAAAAACTTCGCGAATTTTAGTGCGGGCAATGGTGATGAAGACAGGGCGAGCCAAATAGTGGCCGCCTAAAATGACCGATGTAATGACGGCAGCCACTATCACTGCTTGTAACCAGCCTGGTAGTGTTGCAATGAGGCTCGCATGAGGTGAGCTGCTATCATGATGCTGGATTGCTAATAACGGTATCAATATTAAAATAGGAATCACGGCAATATCTTGAAATAGCAGAATCGCAAAAGCCGTTTTGCCGACTAAGGTATCCATTAAATTTTTTTCATTCAGCAATTGTAGTACCAAGGCCGTAGAAGATAATGATAAAGCCATTGCCGCTGCGAGGCTTGGTTCCCACTGATAGCCAAGCATCACACCCAGTAAAGTGAAAACGGCAGTTGTCACCGTGACTTGCAATCCACCCAGTCCCAGTATTGAATTACGCAGTCGCCACAATACGGCGGGCTCTAATTCAAGACCAATGACAAATAACATCATCACCACACCAAATTGCGCAAACTCCATCACTCTGGTGGGATTGGTAATGAAGCCAAGTGCATACGGCCCGATTAATACACCAGCAATGAGGTAGCCTAATACCGGACTCAATTTAAAGCGACTAGCTACTGGCACAGCAACGCAGGCGGCTGCAAGGAAGATGAAAATTTCGAATAATGTATTTTGCATTGACAAATCCATGTTAGGTATTGGTTTTTAGCTTAATTCATCGCACTGGCGAGTACAAACAATACCTGTTAACAATGTCTAGCAAGCGTGTATGATGATATTGTTTGACGTGTCCATGAAACCATCAGTCTTTTGTCTTCTGATTGCTAATAGTAGTATTGCCCTGATTTAAACGGAGAAAAGAAAATGAGTAAAGCTATTGATGATTTAATCGCAGCGCAGAAATTCGCGATGAGCATTCGTCCCGAGGTGGGTGGTTTTCCATATTTAGCGGAAGCGCTGCGACGTGCTGGCGTGATTCGAAATATATGGTCATTGCCCTCTTGCCAAAGTATTTATATTACAAAATCAGGCTCTGTTGTTGCTCAGGGCTCGCCACTGGTGACGGGAAATGCAGAGATACCTGTATTTAACCAGGGCGCCCTCATTCATGCGTTACGCACAGATCAGGCTGGCAAGAGTACATTCCCTGAATTTCTAAAGGCCTCATGGGAGGCGGGAGTAGTCAGTTATGATGTTGATTTCGAAAATCGCAAAGTGACTTATTACGGTGTGTTAGGAGAGTCCTATACCGAAGCATATCCCATTGTAGATATAGTGCAGGCATGATCATGTCGCTACTTATAGCTCAACCCTTGACCTATGCTCAGGTTTGCAGGTTTCCATGACCTTGTCTCGCATCGCCATCGCTTCTGGGTAAAATGTTTTTATCGCCTTTAGGTCTAGCCCCATAAATGCATACGCGTCATGCTCGGCTATTTGTACAAACTTATTAGGAAACTTGGGCAGTAATCTTCTGTAGGTATCAAGATTTCCACGCATGTTAAAAAACGCATCTGAGACTTTTCCCATGCCTATCGTTTTTCCATTACTTTTGTAAACATGGATCAGTATCACTTCTGAGCCTAGCATGGATAGTCTGGTTGGTTTGTTTAATTTCGTTTGTTTGTTGAACTCGGCTTCAATCTCAGGTGGTACGCTGAACGTGGAAAGGCCAGGCAAACAGTTTTTTGCTGCCTGATTGTATTGATTCAAGAGGCTGCTTTCTTTAGCGGAAAGTTTATCTCCCTGCTGTTTGCGTATAGCTAATTCATAGTATTGATCGACTCGCGCGTCACCCAGCAATAGAGCTTTTTCGTAGGCATCTATACTTTTATGGTCGTGATTCTTGAGAGGCAGTATCTTGTGGTATGGATTATCCGTTTCGCAGGATGAGGTTTTATCGTGTGCATAGTACCAGCCAGCATGAATGAATTCATGATGCGTCAGTGATGGGCATGCGGCATCTGCAGCAATGTGCATGCTGTCATCGTCAAGTGTAAAAAATGCAGAAGCTGATGATGGCTTGGCCTTAATGGATTTATAGCTAGTGCAGAATAGTTTAAAGTTAGGTTTTGACATGACTTGTGTCGCCAATGCTTTAGCCACAGCGTTCTTTTCTGCCATGTTATCAATAGTAGAAACGACGACTTCACAATCTATCGCTTTCTGTTCGGCGGCAGTGAGTGCTGGATCAATTTGCATTTTACTTCTAGCCAATTTGGCAACTGGCGTGTTTGAGCGTAGCGAAAGTGCTGCTGCGCCGTTAAACATGATGTTTAGTAACACGAATGTGGTAAACCAGCCTGACTTGAATTCGGCATCTGTTTGCCTGAAGGTAGGCGAGGTCTTGAATGCTTTTGTGCGCTTCTGGTTTTGATACAACTTTCTGCGCCAGTCATCTTGTTTGGGGTTGCGGGTTCTGCTCATGAATCAATGGCCTCGTGGCGGTATATTTTTATTATATATGGCAATTATTGTACATTAGTTGTGGTGATAATGATTAAGGTAGTCTTATCTATCAACCAAGTTGCTGCACAGCATTTTCCTGGCACGCTATACGATATCCCGTCGTCTAATAAAGTAGCTCGAATTAGTGCAAGGCGCGTAATCAGGTCTATAACTTGCTGATAATATTGCCATGAGTTTCCAGCATGGCTATGATGATCGAGTTCATGATGAATTGATATTTTCTATTTAAAAAGGGAGTAAATATAGATGAGATTAAGTAAGTTAGTATTTATCGCACTAGTTGCATCAATTTCTTTTTCAGCATACGCAACAACACTTTCTTCAACCGTACCATTAACAGGTGGTTCAGTAGTACCCGGAGGTACGCTGACAATTACTGGCGAGAATCTATATGACGGCGTCGACTATACTGCCTATTGTATTTTGCGAATTGCAAAAAGCGATATTCCAGAATCACACGTCCAGGTTCAAGATGATCATGGTATTGCACAGTTTTATGTGAATGGCCAATCCACTCCAGCAAATGGTCAAGCCATGATTGAGCCAGGCTACGATGCCGAATTAACCGTGACAAACTTTAGAAACTACGATTCCATCATGATTAGAAATCTGGATGTTGATCAAGAGCTAGAGGTGGTAAATTGCTCTGCTCACCCGTCTGCTAATTAGCAAGCGTAGCCCGGATAATGTTCTTCAATTATCCGGGTTTAAATTATATCTTCACTCCGCATGAAGATCATTTTCCTTAGTCTACCAGTTCAAAGAAATATCATCGTCTGGCGGTTATGCTAGTAGCCAATATTGTTGAGGCTGATGATTTCGATAACGTAATACATAATCTACATTTATTATAATTCCAGAAGCCTGAGATATTGCATGATATTGTCAATAAGTGACATGAGATTAAACACGCATTTGATCTACAGAGGTTGGAAATATTTTATTGCTACGATAAAGCAGGCAATTATATTACAAGGCAATTCGTGGATTTTTTTGCTAATTAGCTATAAGGTTTGCTCTGAGTGAAATAAATAAAATGACATACTTGTGCTCTTTGTTGGTAATAACGAGCTTGCTGATCACACCATTTATATTTCAAAAATATTTTGCTTTTACTTTGGCAGAGAATAGTTATGTGTATTTAGCATGCGCTATCAGTTATTTTCTCGCAAATCTCACACTTAATTATTCCATTCAGGATCAAAATCATTTGCGGCTCATATTCTTTGGCTTTTTAGTCATTATGACGGGATGTGTTTTGCTGACAGAGCCATTGCTAGCTCATCACATTAATGCAGGGAGTTTAATAATGGCTGGCATATTCATTAACTTCGGTGCTGGCATTATCACACCTATTACTTTTGAAATGACATTAAGTACGAATAACTTTACTGTTGGTGTTGATTCAGCTGCTATCTCTGCTAGTAGAATCATTATTTCATTTTGTATATGCTCACTAGTTACAATGTTATTTCCATTTGATATGGCAACATTAGCTTGGATGATTTTGCTAATTTATCTTGTTTCTGCTTTGGCATTTTGGGCTATGAAATCTGGGTGCAAATGGAGTGTCCGATATCGAAGTATCACTAAAGATATTTTCCGTTTAAGTCATTAAAACATTGAGCTGTCAGCGTCTGGCGCTTTATATAACGGAAAATATGATGACTCATGTACATGTTGTAGGTGTTGTGCTTTCGTTTCATCACTAACTTGTGTGTATTGGTAAAGTCTATTATACAGATAGTTCACTTCGTCATCTGTTAAATTTTCAACTTTAATTTTGTCGTATAACATAGCAAACACAGCTTCAATTTCTCTATGATGAATGACGCTAACATTGTTGTTCACTGTTATTTTTTTAAGAACGCAGTTGTCAGAAAAAACAATGATGGACTCTATTGGTATGTTTCTACCAATAAGATTTTTTAAATGCTTTATATGCGCCGCATTTTGTTTGATCGGATTATAAAAGTATTCTTTATGGCAACGTCCTCTACCTTGCGGCAATGTTTGGGTCCAATTCTTCTGTGTCTCATGCCCGAAAATCCAACCGCTAAAGTTTTTGCATTCAATGACAAATAATCCTTTCTTGCAGATCATGAGGATATCTATTTCAGTGGTTCTATTGCTGATGGTTGGAATGTATAGATTAAATAGAAATTTAGAGCCTTCATTTTCTAGATGTCGTATCGACTTCCAAGTGAGATATTCAGCATGCTTGCATTTATCGTTTTTTACATCGTAAAACTCGTTATTTGTTACTTGAAAGTATGAGCTGTTTTCGTATTGATGACGCTGATGTGACACGCAGTAGATGGCTATGATGAAAAAAATAATGATTATAAGTGCTAGCATTTTGTGCCTTATTTAAATTGGTTCTCCTTTGTGTGTGCATCCTTTGTGGTTGGATGATATAGGGATTTCTTTCGGTTTAAAAGTGGTGGTATATCTACAATTGCTGGAAAAAAATCCAGTGTGTCGTTGGTTCGCACCTAATCATCAAAACCAAATTACTAATAGCTTTATAAATTAACAGCTGTAGACATCGCATAAAGGTATTTGTTAATTCTGATTGCAATAAATAATATGCCAACGTCAGGTGTGGACGGTTAGCGTTTAACTTACTGCAAGATTTTATTTTTGGATTGAGGTGTCCATGCCAGACGCAGTACACACAAATTTTTATTGAAGGCGTAGAGTGGTTACATTTTTAGGCTTGTGATTTTTAGCGGGAGTAGATCACGCGCGCAAACTCAAATAAGCTCAACAAAATCTTTAGACATAGCCCTGATTTTTTGAAGTGCTAATCGAATGTTGGCTATATTCTGGTTTTGATATTCTTGGGATATGAGGTGAAGGCATATTTCTATTGTTGCAATAGGGCTCTGCATGTCTTGTATTTGTCGAGCGATTCGTTGGGTTGATTCTATTCGTTTGTGTGCGTCAGACATTATTTACGACCTTGATAAGTAATTCCATAAAATGAATTATTCATATTTATAAATTAACGTCAAGAGAATATAAGCATGATAATGCTATTTTATGAAGATTTGTGTCTTTTAATTGATCTCAAATCAATTTTCAGTATAATGCAAGCAAAAATAAGAAAAGAAAGCGTTGGTTTCCATCTCAGAGGCAATATACCAATATGGCAAAAATTAAGGCAAAGAATCAGGATTTTAGTAAGATTGGTGTAAATATTTCCCGGCTTATGGAGGCATGCGGAATTGATGCTGCACAGTTGGCAATACAAACCAATCTGCCACCAAGTACTATTAGTCGTTTAAGATCTAATACGACTGAATTTAGTCCTAATTTATCTTCACTTTTACCTATTGCCGAGTTTTTTAGAGTCACCATCAGTCAGCTTATTGGCGAAGAGCCAATTAATTCTTCTGTCTATGGTACATTCAAACCAACAAAGATATGCAAGTTGCCTTTACCTGTGCTCGATGCAAAAACCATTAAGGGATATGTATTGGGGCAATTAATGGAACCAGAATTGACAGTAGATGTGGATATTTCTGTAAGTGAAAAATCATTTGCCTATGTGCTGCAGGGGAATGCAATGGAACCGCATTTTCCAGATAAATCCTTACTTATTATTGATCCAGCGGTGTCATATGAAAATCTTGATCATATACTTGTTATTCCTAAAGGTAAATTTACCCCAATCTTGCGCCAAGTGTTAATTGATGGGGACGAGCAATATTTAAGAGCGCTGAATCCAGCATTTAATGAGTTTTCTAAATTTGATCAATCCAGCCATCATGTGCTTGGTGTTATGGTCCAGTCTCGACGTAACTTCAAATCAGTTAAACCTGAAGAGCATCTGATGTTGAAAGCCAAAGGCGCATAATTGTAGATGAATAGCAAACTTCCCATGCAGATAGTTGTGCTCTTAAGCATGATTTATATGACGCTTTTTCTAGCCTCAATGTCAGTTGGTTATAAAATTGTTGCGTTTGGAAGTGAACTATATTGCGCATCTATACTAATTTTCCCCTTATTATTCCCGTTGAGTGATGCCTTGGCTGAAATATATGGACCTGGTATTGCCAAAAATATGATTTGGTATACTGCTATTTGTGAATTGGTTTTTGTTATCTTGACAAATGCTGCTATTCATCTTCCTTCACCAGCTAATTGGCATCACCAAGCTGAATATAATTTTCTAGTGGGCGGTTATTTTCATATTCTCATTGCGAATGTAACCGCGATGATTCTTAGCTTTTATTTGAATGTGCATCTTCTGAGTAAGTGGAAAATACTTACACGTGGAAAATACTATTACTTAAGAAGTTTAGGTGCTACGGCTATTGGTGAAGTGGCTTATACTATCATTACAAATCTTATTGCATATACAAATACATTACCGGTGACGGACATAATAAATATCATCATATCAGACTACTGCTTCAAGCTTATCTATTCTGCAATTATTGCTTATCCTGCGGCGTTACTTGTAACACATATAAAAATTAAATATGGTAAATCAAGTTACTCTGAATCATTTAATCCATTTAACCAGCGCCATTTTCGAAAAATTGTAGATTTTTCGAGTATTGGCGCAAATCCAAACCATTTCGAAAAATCGAAAATGGACCAATCTTCAGTTTGACTTAGCAATCACAACAAGACACCAAAAGCTGACTGGAATGGCTAAATTCTCTTTAAGATTAAGTTGAGATAAATACTCTTCGCTAACATCATCAAGAAATTCTTCTTTTCGATTCTCAGGTAGTTGCTTTTGGTTGGCCATTGACGCCCTATAGAACTCCTTGAGTGATTCTTGATTTTCAAAGTGATAGGTCATTTCTTCTTCGGAAATTGAAATAACATTCAATCCGGCTTTGGCTAACATCGCTTTGTAAATGTTCATCTCAAAGAAAGAGCGAGGATTTATATAGTCTTTAAATAGATCGAACCATTTACTGTTTTGAGTGACTTTATCTAGCGTATGGTGATAGGTGGATTTTTTGTGAGATAACAACAATACGATATCAGCATTGTTTACCGCTGCATTTGCTATTCCATTTAATGCGGATTGTTGATCTCTAACCCAGTGTAATGCATTAAATGATGTAATCAAGTCGAATTGATTTTTGAACGTATTATTGCCTGCGTCCATGCACAAAAATTCTAAATTCGTTTTGTCGGAATATTTGTTTGTCGCAAAGCTGATCATTTGTTCAGAAATGTCAGTGCCAACAACATGTCCATTGGTGGCAATATCTGAGAGTATTTTTGTAATAGCTCCATCACCACAGCCTAAGTCCAGAATGTTCGCAGATTTATCTATTTTAATTTTAGATATGACTCGCATAGCAAAATCAAATTGCAAAGAATTATTTTTGCTATATTTCTCTGGATCTGTGTATGAGTGAATAGACATTTGAATACCTTTACGGTGGTTGCTTGTTATTACTTTTAATTTGGTCATATCTTTTAATGTTTGTTCTTGGCCGGCCATATAACCTACTTGATAGACATCATGTGGATCTAGCTTTTCAATGATATCTCTATCAATAAACTCTCTTAATGGTATGACTGTGATTTCATCATTAATTTTATTATGCAATTGAATTGATTTCTTTCCGTTTATTGATTTGCTACGTAATAGCGAATATATTTTTTTTATTTTTTCATCTTCCAGAATTTTTTCGTATTTATCGCATGCTGCTAAGTAGCAGATCATTCTAATGTCAGTTGGAGAAAACGACTCAAGAAGCGAATCATCGCTTGCTACTTCTTCCGCTAGGTAATTTATTCCGTGGCATTTCCCGGAGACTTTTATCTCAAGCAAATGTTTGCCTGTTCGACAGCAGCTTGACACATTGGTTATTTCATATGGAAATGAGCTATTTAAATTTCTAGCTGCATTTCTTAGATTTGCATAAATGCTTTGTAGTATTTTTATAGGGTTGGTCGGCATTTAGTTTTAGGGTGTTGGTTAATTTGTAGTGCATTTTAGGCTACTTGCTTGATCTGTGGCAATATGCATTTATTAAATATATTTTTATATTATACATGTGCTTATGATTTGTCTGGCGTAGATGCTATTTAAAACAGTATCTACGACTGTTTAAATTGCTTCAGGGGCATTGTATAGGCCAAATTAGCGCATGCCCCATCAGCATGGAAATTCATTCATTGTGGTGCATTAACCTGCACTTTTTAATCCTTTCAGCTGTGATAATGCGGTTTGTTCTGGCACATTTTCAAATTGGTATTGTGTCATACTAAAGCCAACGCCAGTGGCGGCTAATAAAAGCGTGCCAGCTGCTGTTCCGGCATTTAAACCATTTCCGGTTAACTGGAAATAACTCACTTGTCCTGCGGTTGTTTTAATTTTCTTGGTGAAATTCACTGAGCCTGCGGTATTATAAATATGTGTGCCCGGTGAAACAGTTGCCGCCACAAAGCCAGAGCATTTTAAAGTGCCGACTGAACTGTTATCAACTTGCACATCTAGATATTGGCATTTGTCACCAAAACGATAGTTGCGATAAACGATAATTTTGGATTTGCCATTGCTAACCATGGCGTCTTTATTCGTAAACTCAGGGCCTCTCGCGAAACTACATGCGGTAAGCTGCGTGATCATTAATGCTGGGACAATTAATTTAATCATGTTTTTCATTGCTGGATCCTCGTTATTATTATAATTAGCATGGTTGATTTTTTGTCGAAATGCGAGTTTATACTTTATGCAGCTCGCATTTCAACTCATGACGTAAATAGCTGTTTTTTTTGTGTTTTTTATGCTGTCGGGTCAGATATTCCATTAGCAACAATAAACGCCTCCGTTGACTATCTGGTCAATCATTTGCTAGGATTCCGTTAAACAATAAATCAAAGCGGAAGCGTATCAATGATAAAAAACATACTTTTAACATTATTATCGATAGTACTTTTCTCAAATGATGTATTTGCAGCCCAGACTTCAAGCGCTGTCGATTACCAGGCACTGCTTAATCAAGAGCAAACGATGGTAAAAGACGTCAAGCTGCCAACAGCAATTGATTCTGTCGTTTATTACAGTGATGAAGGCTCGTTTATTAATTGTCGCTTTTACATCGGACATTGTCGTTACCGTGTTTTTTCACATGATCCATCTAACTATTCTGATATGGGAAAAAATACCAATTTAAAGAAATTCGATTTTAGATATGCCCACCTTGTTCCATTGCCAGATGAAGAAGATTTACAATTTACTGTAACGCCACCATACGAAAATCGGTTTCAAACAAATCTCATGTATAACAATGCAACCCTGGAAGGGCTTCATGATCGTTCTTTTCCAGGCATTGATGTTTCTTACGGTAATTATTTCATGGGTAACGGTTGTGATGAAGTATCCGGCAGATTCAAAGTGAAGGAATATGTCATTAACGGCGATCAAAAAAATATTGCGGTTGATTTTGAAGCTCATTGTGAAAATGCCGCGCCTGCACTCTATGGTTCAGTACGCTACCATTCATTTGCGCCATTAGTGAGTAATCCTGCTGCTATCATTGATGGAAAACTGGTTGTTCCTCTGGCCCAAATACAAAATAAACAAGGTGCAGATGGATATTTTTCTCTGGTAATGCATGAAACCAATCCTGGATTGTACGCAGTAGATGCCGTCACGCCAGCTAATCGCATGGACCCAGACAATATTAATATCGCTGCTGCTTATAACGATGAAAGAGGAGTAGAGGCTTTCATCATTCCTTCTGTTATAAAAAAGCAAGCAGATGGCACGGTAGAAGAATATGAAATGCGTTTCGCTTCTAATCCAGTCGAATTAAAAGTTGGCGACTATCTACAATTAACCGAAATGAATAAAATCAGGTAACCAGTGGCAGGATAACAATGAAAAAAATTTCAATTTTATTTATTTTAATAATGACCACAAATGCATGGTCACAAGCTGTTGCACCGCATTTTTCTAATGGCATTGATGCCGTGACTATTTATGGTGAGAATGACGATGGGCTTGTGAACGGTTCAGCTATCGTCATGAACCATGAAGCCAGCAATTATAAACTTAGCAAACAGTATGATGGCTCTCTCCACGTTCAAGCAACGCAAATGGCATTAGATGCTGTATTTGGTGCACCTGTGAATCAGCCTTTACAGACCATCATGTACAATGATGCTACCCGCTGGCCGTTTAATGAAGATGGACATCCTGGCATATCTTTGAGTATTCAGTATTCCGGCTGCAATAAGGAAACAGGTAAATTTAAAATATTGGAGCTAGAAGTAGATAACGCAGGGAATACGACTAAATTAGCTGTAGATTTCGAACATCGTTGTGAGCCAGCGTTTCACCAAGGAACGACTTATGGCGCCATACGTTATCATTCCACTATTCCAGTTGTTAGCAATACAACTGAATTCGTGAATGGTCAATTAACCATTCCAGTTGTTGAATTGCGATCTAACAACGGTTTTCCGCAATTCAAATCAGTTACTTTGCGCGAGGTGGTGGCGGGAGGTTCACAGTATCAAGTTGAAAGCATCCAGCCTGCCATCAAGGGAAGTGAGGATGCTATTAGTATTCCAGCTGCTTATGATCTAGAACAACAGCGATTTATTATACCTTCTGTGTTAAAACAAACGGGCAATAATCAATATGCTGAATATGAAATGCGGTTCATGGACTTGCCGTATGATCTTAAAGTTGGTGATACGTTGACGCTTGATGAAATGAAGTTATTAAGAAATTAGAGTTCATCGGGTCTTGCTTACATGGAATGCAGAGATGCAACATTGTTACCGTATTTTATACGGTGGAAAGCCAATGACATTGCTGCTAGTATTTTGATCAATGCGATAAACTCAATTAATAACAATTATAAAACCGGGAATTTATGACCAATTTTACAGGCACATCCATTAAGTTACCTGAAATGATAGCTCAGCTTGAGCTAAATGAAAAACATTGCACTAAACTTATTTTGCAATGCGATGAGCTTGATAAAGCATCTAAAGAAGATTTGGATCGATTCTTTCAAGCGCTTCAGAATAACAATACATTAACGAATCTTGAGCTA
The DNA here is from genome assembly GCA_964492045.1 of uncultured Coxiellaceae bacterium. GTDB lineage: Bacteria > Pseudomonadota > Gammaproteobacteria > DSM-16500 > DSM-16500 > Aquicella. The sequence goes on from CAZBHW010000005.1 coordinate 83,730, forward strand.
TATGAAACAAAGAATAGCGATTTGATTATCGAACGGCTGACTTTAGCTTTAGTTAACAATAAAAGCATCACCAGAATAGCAAATAATTGCATTCCGTTTGAAAAAGATAAGATGCCAGGCATGTTTGAATTGATAGAGAGAAATAGAAAACTGGCATTAGAAAAGAATGTAAATCCTGTTGTAGTTGAGATAGAAAATTTAGATGTAGCGAGTGATGTTGAGGTAAGTGAATTTGCCTTTGAAATGGTTGATAATGGTGAATCAGATTGCTTGTTTACATTAGTAAAAGCCAGACCTCAAATATTATCTGAAACAGATTATTTAGAAAGAACTCTACTGATGGTTGCCGCGGAAACCGGTCAAGTTGACTGTGTGAAAGTGTTATTACAGTTGGGGAGTAATGTTAATTTTAATTCTCAAAAATTTTTTCATCCTGCAGTAAAAAATGGAACTGCATTACACTATGCTGTGGCAAATAGCCATTATGTTGTAGTGCGATTGCTATTGTCTGCAGGCGCGAATGTAGAAGAAAAGCGTAATGGTTTTACTGTTATTACAGATGTTGAAGATAGAGAAATTACAGAGCTGTTAATAGCCCATAAAGCAGATGTTAATCATGTATGTGGGCAAGATACACAAGCTCAACATTGTACCGGCTATTCCGTATTACACTCAATTTTTTATTCCAAAGGAGTAAATGGAGACGTGATCGCATGTCTATTAAACGCTGGCGCAAATCCAAATGCATTAGACCAACATGGTAATACTCCGCTGCACCAATTAGCGCAACAACATTATCAGTCACTCACGCGCTTTCAATCTTGTGTTAATGCTTTGCTTCGTGCAGGTGCTGATCCATTAATTAAAAATAATAAAGGATTAACTGCTTACGCACTTGTTAAAAATAGTGATAGTGAACAAGACCGTGCAAGATTAGCTATTTTTAAAGCAGCAATTAATGATGCACGTGAAATCGAAAAAGCATGTGTGATGATGAATGTCAGCAGGAATATAAATGGAATTTTTGCAAGGTTGCCGAGAGATTTATTATCTTTGATAGCCATGCATGCTGCAGATTCGAATGTTTTAGAAAGCGATACTAAAACAGCCATAATAAATCGAGTTTCCGTAAAACATAAATAAAGTATGTCATACATCTAATTAGAATGCGCCCGTCCATATCGGATGGTTCGTGATTTTGGATTAGGCGTCCTTATCTGACACGGCTATGTTGAGTCCTTCATGGGGGTTTCTCATTCATCAATCACAAGTATTAGGTCAACCCATAGCTTTCCATATTGGCCTGCCTGACTCGATTTGCTTCGTTATGGATGCTATCTGCCAATCCTGCGCATCCCATGAGTGCGGAGCATATGCCAGTTAGTACCAGCGAAATTACAAGTACTTTAAGGGTCTTCATTTAAAAATTCTCCCATATCAAAGATATGTTTTTTTATGTCAGTATTGGACTTGCGCCCGCTAAACCGGACCACCTGGTTCCCGTTCGCAGCCCTTAAAAATTGACGTGGTAACATCATTTTCTGACACATGCGTCATGTGTACCAATTAGTAGTTAATTTCAGCCATGCTTTATTTTTCTTATTTATGAATACATTCAGTTGCTTCATGTTAATTTTATACTTGTAAAATAATGTCAGTAAATCCTTCAGATCATCGTTAGGAATCACTGTGCTTTTTACATATACATGTAACTTTTTACCGAAATCATCCAGTTCCTCTACTGAGGAGATTCGATTGATAAATCGAATGAATATCTCTTTGTCTATATCTGTTTTGAAATGAGCATTATCGCATACTAGCTTTACACGTTTTTCGCCAAATATTATTTCGTGCCAATATGCTTCGCCATTGTCAAAAAACCATTTTTTGTTTTTGGCATTTAAAAATATTTGTAGCTGTGTGGCGTCTTTAATTTCGTATTTGTAGAATAGAGCTATTAATTCTCTGAGATCGCCATCGTTTATATTTTTGCTTTTTACGAAAAGATGTAATTCATCTAAAACACCGTTGTACTTAACAATAGACGTTATTTTGTTTATCCATTCAAAAAAAGCATGTTCATCCCCCTGGGAAAAGAATGACACTGCTCTGCATATGAGTTTGATATTGTTTTTGCTCATGTTGAAGTGATTCGTGTTTGTCTGGTTGAGTGGTGCTAATTATTGCACGGAGTGAGCATATAATCAACATTATATGGTTGGATATAGATCATGTGTAACATACTGCGACATTTCTTGGCGTATGCACGCACACCAATAAATATCGGCGTAGATGCTTGTTTATGGTTGTTCATTACTCACGGAAAAATTAGCGATTTCGATAGAATTTATTGAAAATTTCTAAGAAAAAGTCGTTCATTCTCTCTAGAAGCATGCCGTAGCCCGGATTAGCGCGCAAAGCGCGCGTAATCCGGGATTTTTCACTCCCCGTCATACTTCAAAAACTCGCCACCAATCCCATCACTCCAATCAATAGTATAAACCCCTTCAGGGCGTGTCATTTGAACTGTGTAAATAGCCGATTTTCGTTTTAGTTTTTCTGACACAGAATGCAGAATGTGAGTTAAGGGCAAATATCCTTAATTATTACCAATCGCACGATTTATTTTCTTCCAATAATCTAACTTAGGATCCTTCTTCACAATCGCTTCGTATTTTGTCTGGAATGCCGGATCCATGTTTCGATGTGTATCATATGATCTTATAGCTTGACTAATAACAACAGCTCTAACAAACATTTTATCAGAATTATTTGGGTATCGTTTTTTTATGGCTGCTTTTAGATCGGATAAATCGAATGGTTTGTTATTATTGAAGCCCATTGAACTGGTCAACTCGTTTAGTGAAGATCTATTAAGCATTTCATATCCCATTATTAACAGAAAATCATCATTGTTAATGTATTTAAGAATTGTCATCGGATAGCGATCGTCGCCAGTTGCAGAATAAGCCATCCAAAGACTATCTATTACGCCAGGGTCATCATTAATTGCAACTGACTTTATTGCCTCGGGGCTATGAGCCGCGACTTCGGCTTTATATATCTGGTGAGATTTTTTGATGGTATTTATTGCATCGGTATTGTTGGTAAGGGTTAATGAAGTGAATAATAATATTTTTTCATTTTCGGAATAATTTTTGAATGATTTTACGATTTTATTAACGTAATCAGGATGTTTATCTATTACCATTGTGGTGAAATCATAAATCATGAAGTCATTCGTTTGTTCAATCATGGTAGTTGTTGCATTGATAAAATCGTCATAATTGGGATTGCGATAAAAATTCATGATAGCTGAATCAGCATTATTGCTGGCATCAGCCGCAAAAATTGTTTGTGATATTGAGCAGCACAGAATTGTTGCGATAGTTATAAAGAAAAGTTTCAGGCGCATGAATGACTCTCGTTTTGAGCGAATTATTATGAGTTGTGTATTGTATGACCACGCATGGGTTTCTTCAAGGCTTGGTAAAGATAAGCGAGAGATGAATTACACATACATTCGTCTCGCCCTTCAGATCATCTGTAACCGCTTGATTTTTAATGGACCCAATAGGGCTTGAGCTTAGGACCAAAGGATTATGAGGAGGGTAACAAGTTTTTCTGTGTTTTTCTAGAATGTTCTAAGTAATTATTTTAATTGATATTTAATCTTTTTGCTTGTTCTCTATATATATCTGTGGGTTACGCCATTTTCCCCTGCTTTTCTTGGCATGATTACACCAGAATTACACACGAAATCGGCACTTGGTTAGGCCCCACTTAATCTTGCACCGATAAAATACTGAACAATTATAATTCAACACAATACGAGGCAGAGCATGGCAGGCAGCAGAGATAAGAGCGCACAATCACCGCAGGTAGAGTCGCTGTTACTTGGTACGGCGGTACCTCGTGATGTCAGAGCGGTGAAGATTTATCCCTTTACACCAATAGACATGCTAGGCATGTTTGCCCGCACCTGTTATAAAGCAGAAGCAGAAACTGCGTTTACCCGTTTATTGCCTGCTGTAGTCGGTGCTGAACCTATGTCATATCAGCAAGAAGATGAAACGAGTCTGGCAGCGATTGCGATTTTAAAAAGACATCCAGACTTATTGTTTGTGAAAGAGATGGTAGTCGATCACTTTGGCCGCAAGATTTTTGCTTCCCCTTATCAACTTCTTCACGGTGCGGGTGATGTCTAGGCATTAAAACAAGTACACGAAGAAATCATACCGCATATTGATGGCGGTGAAGCCAAAGCTCAATCTCAGTTTCAAGAACAATTTCCGAATTGCGAATTGCCGTTCAACCCGGATCTGGGCGAAGAAGCGCTCTATGACAAACGAAACAAAAAAATGATTGCTCGGGTGATTGATCAGTTAAAAACAGTTGTCGAGACGATAACAGCTGACCCGTGCACAAATGGTGTAGCAACGTTTGATGCGACCACCGAAGCAGTTGCAGCATTACGCAAAATCTTTACACCTAAGCAAGGAGAAGTTATCAAAACGGGATTGCATTTCCCGCTAGCGATCATGAGAGAAATATTCAGTGTATACGATGCGCAATTTGATCCGTGGAGCGGTGAACAGTTGTCATTCTTTTCACGTGAAGTGATAGGTGCGGCACTGGCGGCGTCCACCGCGGTAGATGGTCAGTGTTGCAAATATGGGTTATCGAAGCTGGATATGATTAAAGGCCCTGATCGCCGCGATGGTTTGTTCTGCCGCCGACCTAAGGGCGTTCCAGTGGATCTGGCGCCGCTCAGCGGCAAGCTAGGTCGCACGATGTTTGTGGATCCTTATGATGGTGAGTCTTGCTTCCTGTTTCCTAATAAGCCTGGTTATTTCGATTGCTTCAATATCAATAAAAGTGGGTGGCGGTCGCGGGCGCGGCGCGGCGACGGGGCGTCGCTGGGCGGATGGAGATCTTATGTCGAGCAAAAACTTCATGCTTGGAGAAATTATGCGGCCACGCCGAGAAGAGAAGACGTCTCGATCTGTAATTTGTTGAAGTAAACGTGAGTCAAAGCGGTCGCAAATGCTGCGGCCGTTTTATCCCAGCAAACATCAATAAATTGCTGCATTATTTCTAGATAGTCCCAAGTGTCTGAAGCGTTTGCCCACCAATGTGTCCAAAGATGCAGATAGTTTCTGATTCGGCGGGGAGAGGCCCCATCAATCTCCATACACTTCACCTGCTCCCTTGCTTTGCGTAACGTCCTCGCATGAGGAATCATTTGCAAAGGCACATGCGATTGATGATGCAAAATCGATTTACCCCCCCCCCCATCACCCAATATTTGAACAGCAGAGGGTTGTATTGAATCATCATTAGCATGTGTCACGTTGGTTCTCTCTCGGGTTTGCGTTCCGGGATAGTCAATTCCTAAAAAATGAAATCCGCTGCTGATGCAGCCCATGCGCGATTTTTTGCGCGATAATGACAAACGTCTTTCGTGTAATACTTCCATCATTCTGCGCCGGCAGCGGTTCATCTGGCGTTTGGTTTTGCAAAGAATGAGGATGTCATCTTGATAACGCAGATAAACAACATCTGCGTTATCAAAGGCGTCATCAAGCGGTTTCAGGTAAATTGCGCTAAAAAATTGTGATAACGGACCACGCAGCGCCACGCCATACACTGGATTTTTCGTGCCGCGCGGTGCGTCAATCGGATTCGTGATGATATTTTCCAGCATGGATAATAGCTTTGGGTCGTCGTAATGTTTTTTTATGTCATTAATTAATTTGTGATGCAGAATGGATTTGTAATATGACTTTATATCCGCGCGGATTACATAATGATGCTGGTTTTTCTGTAATACTTCTTTGATGCGCTGAGTTGCGTATTTGACACCACTTGGGCCATGCAGGTGCATGCAATTCGGATTCATGATATGCGGGAATGTTGGTTTTAATTGCTTCAATAAAACATGTTGAAAAATGCGGTCAGATAAGTGTAATTGATCGACAACTTCATCACTGAAATAAATGCGTTTTAAACAGCGTGGGTCGTAAGTTCCTTCCAGCATAGACTGAATACCTTTCGGCAGCCAGTCATCAAGTTCTCGCGCAAGAAAATGGACTTCGTGATTGTGGTGAGCGTGATATTTGCGCCGATGAATTTTCGCAAACAGTTTTTTGCCAGTGGCCAGCATTTGCGAAAAATCCCAGCGTTTCATTATATCCGTCTTGATTTTAAAGGCTCACCTGGCAATAGGCTGATTAATTTATCTTGCACCATTTCATGTGCATCATCAAAAGACCATTCTTGTTCAACCGTTAGTAAATTGGTGATATCCATTTTGAAATCATTATTTTGAATTTTTTCAGACATGCTTTTTTCAAAAAGCGCTCTCGTCATCGTTTGGGCTTCTTTATCGCAATGCGACAAGTAAATATCGACGACTTTTAATGGATTAATCAGGTTATTTTTTAGCACGATCCAAAGATCGAATAAGTCTCGACCTTTGCGGCGCTGGTAGAGGGCGCGCATTTTTGTGCCTATCAACTCGTCTAGTTGATAGGTGCGTAACTTGAATTCACCGGAATACCATGAATTTAAGAGTGCAAAATCATAATCAATCAGATCTAGAAAATGATAATGTTCAGTCGTGTTAATCTCAATTTTTAACTTGCGCTGTGAATTATCCAATGCTGTATAGCGATAAAATAATTTCGCGCTTCTTTCTGTTAATTTGCTTTTTGGTTCGCCAAGCCAATGTAATGCAGATCGTATTTCATCGAGTATTGGTCCGATAGGCTCGGATGCGATTTGGACAAGGTCTATGTCTTCGCTATATCGGCGAGCAGGTTTGATGAATAATTTGTGTAGCGCTGTTCCACCTCTGAATACCAAGCTATTTTTTATTTTTTCACGCTCGAACAAGTTTACCAGTGCGCGGCTAATAATTAAGTCTTGCTCTACTTGGTAATCTTCCACCCATGGCACTTGTTGACGCCATTCAGTCAAGCAAAATTCTGGAATCATATATCACTCTCTATTTTGATGTTTTCAATAATTTTCCAAATCGGACTGCGATTTGCATTTTGTTTGACTTTGATCCCCGCTGCGAGAGGGATGTAGTCGACACGTTTTTGTTTTGATAAATGGGTTTTTAATACATTAGCAAGATCATGAGCATCTATCATTTCAAGCATGTAACCAAGTCTCTGTTGCCACGATAAAATTGATGAAGCTTTAGCAAGAGTAAGTAATTTCTCTGGGCTCATCGCTTCGTGCAGCTCAGCCAGAACGGTTATAACATGACTCAAGCCGGCACTTTGATGTGGATATTTAAGTAAATCCATTGCAGTGCCTTCTGGAGTTGAAATATCTAGTATGCTCATTCTGGTAGAAATTTTCTGGGTTGGTGTTTGTAATAAATTTTTGTTAGCGATGAATTTTACTTTTATTTTTCCGCAAATAATCGGTGGTCGCGGTTTCTCAATCATCACTTGAAATATCATGACAGCCTGATGAGTGGCGCCATGGTATTTCGCGGCAGTTAATAAACAGGCGTAATAGTTAATATTCCAGTATTGCATGAGCGACGGAATAAAAAATTCGGCAGGAATACAGCCGAGTATTTGGTATTCAGGCGGCACAATGACATAAAAGCCTTTGGCGGGGCTGACAAGCTCGCCTTTCGCTAGTAGGTGTTCGATGGAGGATTGAATGGCTTTTCTGCTTTTATTCAGCTTGGTTTCGGCATCTTCAATGCTGAAGCTGCATCCTCCATACTTAATAACATCATGAATATAATCAATAAAGGCCATAGTAAACGGCTCCGATTGTTCTCAGCCCCTAAATTAGGGGTTATTTAATATTATAGCCGTTAAGTGGTTATTTTCCAGTTTTATATCAGCTGTGTCAAAACCCCACCAATATAACGATTTGCGATATATTACGAGAGTTTTGACACAAGTCGCCAAGCAACTAACAAAGACTGAACACTTTAATAAACGACTTGATTCCCACCGCCTTACGCATTCTCGCCAGCACGTCAGGCGCACAGAAATACCACGCTTCCTTAAACTTAAGCGTTCCACCATACCCCCTTAATATCGGTTCAATCCTGCGCTTGCTCTTCATTGTTAGCAAGCCGTAGCCCGGATTAGCGCGCAAAGCGCGCGTAATCCGGGATTTTTCACTCCCCGTCATACTTCAAAAACTCGCCACCAACCCCATCACTCCAGTCAATAGGATAAACCCCTTCACGGACATAATTTAAAAACGAAGAATGCATCCAATCTCTACTGCGTCTAACAAGCCGATGTTTAATCGGATTATAATGAATATAATTAGCATGATTCTCATAATCTTTCTCATCGCGTATCACATGTTCCCAATATCTTTTTTGCCAGATGTTATATTCACCACGTTCATTTCTGTTAAATGAATTATTCTCTGCAACCATTTTCTGCGTGAAATATTTTTTAATTAATCGAATGCGTGTCGAATAATCCACATCATCTTCCGGCAATTGCCACATCGCATGCAAATGATCCGGCAAGATCACATAAGCAATCGTCTTAAACGGATGCTTGCATTTCACCGTATGCCACGCTTCCCGCAACACCACAATATTATCCACCAACAATCGCGATTCTCGATCCTGCAAATTCACCGTAAAAAAATAAACCCCGCCACCCACCCGCAACCGCCGATACAAAACCATAATGAACACCCCATTAAAATAGAAAATGATAAGTAGCCCGGATTAGTCCGCCGTAGCGTTAGCGAAGGCGGACGTAATCCGGGAAAAGAAGACAAAAGAAAGAGAAATAAAAAAATGAATTATTTATAGAAGGGGCGTTGATAATATCGAAGTTTATTGGAGTTTGAAATGGTTGTCCCGGATTACGCGCTGCGCGCTAATCCGGGCTACGGCTTGCTGATGAAGAGCTTCAAATGCTTGGCAATAAAAGGCAATTCAAGCAGATTTCTCATGCTTATCAAAAAAGGTGGGATAACGTTGGAGGGGTTAGTCCAAAAATATTTGAACTGACACTGGAAGCGCAAGTGCTTTGGGGGGATAAGATAAGGCAGTTAGTAGAAGATATGCTTAAAACCGAAAAAGGAGTGATTTTTGCAATTAGCAGATATATTAGGGCATTAAATCCCGATGTTCCTAAAGAAGGCCTTACAAGGATCGATTATACAGACTGGATGTATGACTCTGGTGATGATGGTAATGATATTTATAGAAAAGCATTCATTGAAAAGCTTAAGGAAGTCGAAGATTATTTGAAGCCGAAATTAAAGCTTTAAATAAATGCTATCTATATTATTATTTAAATGAAAAAAGCTTAGCTAACTGATCTTTTGTAAAACCCCAGCGCAATAATATCCAGATCAAGAGAATTAAGCATGCGGTTTTAATGAGTTTACCCCATAACTCATTTTCAATTTTATCTACATTAAATCCAGTTTGTTTAATCAGTAAAAATGGTATTTTTAAAACAAATGAAATCCATGTTAGGGGGTTTAATATACGATGCCATTCGCTTTTTATGTTTTCCTTTAATTTTCCCTGCATTTTGTTGAGGGTATCAAAAACAACCGTTGCTTCTAACTCAGTATAGCCAGCTTGTTCTAGTAGAGAATTGAAGATTTCAATTTCATACATTGTGCCGCCTATAGCTGCAGGGGCATGAGCTACTCTATATGAGTTGATGCCTAAATTCTCCGCAATTGTCTGTATTGTCGGAATTTGTTTGGCTAACTCAGCGCGACAGGTTTGATAGGTTGTAGGATATTTTTTTTCGCAAATTTTTTGCACTGAGATTTGAATTTCCCTTGGTTGAGGGAAGTCATAACTATCATGATAATCTTTGTAGTAAATTTTTTTTCCTTCTTTTTCCATTGCGCAGAACTCTTGTAAAACAATTTCAAATTCCATTAATTTTTTCATTTCATAATAATACTGAATAAGTTTCACTTTTCGAATCCCTTATCTCTATGGCGCAGTAACTGTTTCAGATATCGCTAATTATGCGTTTACCAAAAGCATTTGTCGCTAATATCGGGTTTAATAATTCAAAGTGCTTTCATTAACTCGCTTATAAACAAGCGAGCATCGCTTAGCTTGTTTGGGTCGTCTATGAAGCCTTTATCAAGTATCTCCAGAACCCAGTTTGGTCCGTGTTCATTGATCGATGTATCAAAGCTTTCAAGTTCACCACAGGGAACTACCCATATATTGACCTTCTTTAGTTTAGCCAGTAGGGATGTAGCCTCGCTAGTCAATGTGGCGTCAGACGAGAATGAGTTAAGCCCGAGTGTTTTTGCTTTGCTCCATCCTTTCGCGGCTCTTAGGAATCCACCAATTTGTTGTTGATGTTTATTAGTTACATCACCTACGGTTTTTATGTCCAATAACACGCTCTCTATATTTGTGCATACATCATTAAAAGTAGCAGCAGGCTCAAGTCCATCAATTTTCTTTTTAACTGTATCGTAATCGTTTTTTAGTTTGTTCCAATCGCCGCCAAAATTTTTATAAAGTTTTTTTAATTCATCGCGATTTTGAAGCACGTCAAAGTCTATAATAGTAAAGGATTTTACTTTTATTTTATTCAGCGCATTTGATATTTTGGAAATGCGCGGATAACCACCTGCTGGAATAAATAGCGCGTCTGGTTTTTTTGTTGGAGAAGTGCTCGCAGTATTGGTGGTTTCGTGAATGGAGGATAATAACGCCGAATAAAATCTACAGTCAGCGTCTGACTCGCAAATAACAACAGATTCGTGAAATAAGCCATCTAAAATATTAGAGTGGCGCAAGAGCGTATCGCTCCAAAATGCTTTTATATCGCTTGGCTCTAATATGCTTGGGGTATTTATATTGCCATTTCTGCTGATTCTAATTACTGTGAGGTTGTGTGTGTTTGTATCAAGAATGCCTCGCAAAACATCGCCGCTATGTGTGGCAATAATTAATTGTTTTGCTCGGTGTTCATTTGCGAGCAATGTACCTAACAATCTTGCTTGTGGTGGATGAAGAAAAGCTTCGGGTTCGTCTAATAACGTTATTGGCTTGTTGAGTATTATTGTGGAAAGAAGGCAGCCAATAAAGCTTTTAATTCCATCGCCTTGTTCGTGTGCAAGAGGCACTGTAAGTAGTTTTTTAATATATGATGAGGAAACTCTATCTTCTTTCTCTTCAAAATTTGGTTTGGTGCCAATGTGAAGCGGTAGTTTTTTGCCCGCCCCGCGATTGAGAATGAGGTCTTCTCCAAACGCTTGTTTTACGTATCGACATAATAAATCTTCAAGCGAGTCATTTTCTAAGAACATCTGAATGGGGTGTTGGGGTGTTTCATTGATTCGGTCATATGTTTCAGGCGGCGAAATAATATTCAATCTGTTTGCCGTGTCAGCAAGCGTAACAAATACATTTAATAATTCTCTTAGACCATTTGCCTGAACGTTATCCCATATACCTTTAATATTTGGTGCATGTACGTTTGTTTGTAGTGTTCTGATGTAAGTATTGCCATCATTGTCAATATATTGTGTGGTCGTTTCGGTAATGTGATTCTCGAATTCTTCTCTGCTACCAACCATTTCAAATATCGCATTATCCAGAACTTTGTTAATACTTTTAGATTGACTAAGGCCGCTTTTCAGAATGTTATGTGTTTCTCGTAGGGTGCAGCTTTTGCCAACATTATTGGGCCCTACAATTACTGTCGTGCTATTTTCAGCTATTGGAACTGTGGATCCGTCATTAAAGTTTAACGATGATAGTTTTATGTTCACTGCCATTGGGTTGCTCTCAAAAGAGATTTGAATCTGGATAGTTTACGATCATCGTACTCACGGTGGAACTGGAAAGGTCAAAAAAAGTATTATCGCGTTGCTCGGTTGCGGTTACAAATCAGTTACATTCGATTAAGATCAAATCCTCAAGGCGTTTGTATTTTGACGCAACTTGTTGATTCTATTGGTGGGCCCACTAGGACTTGAACCTAGGACCAAAGGATTATGAGTCCTCTGCTCTAACCAACTGAGCTATGGGCCCGGAAAGGGGTAGTGCTAAAGAACGCCAATAATATACGGAAGATTAAGGGGTTTCCAGTATATTTGAGGGCGTTCGGCGCTAAATTAGATTTATATTTGTAAAATTTTGCGCAACTGAGCTAACTTCTTCAAATTGTTGAGTGGGAATCATGATTGATATAGTGGTCCCGACATTTTGCTCGGATGATATTGATATGGAGCCATTGATGGCCTCAATAATAGATTTAGCGTGAAACAACCCTAGCCCGCAGCCTTCCGATTTGGTCGTGACGCCTTGTACAAAAGCATTTTCCAATTGTAATTTGGACATCCCAATACCATTGTCTGTTACTTTAGTATAAAAGTGTGTTGCATCATTAAAAAGCTCGAGTGAGACTAGCCCATTTTTTGTGATGGCATCAACGGAATTATTGATGAGGTTAGAAATAACCCGCATATAATCGCTCATGCATATCTCGATTGTCCTATTGTCTTGACTGATATTTGTGATTAAGCGGAAATCAACTTGCCTGTCCTTGTATTGAAATTTCTTTTCCGTAATGATTTTTTCAGCTTCTTCTACAACAGTATTCATCCTATATAGCTTCGTTAGCTCGCGAGATTTTCCACAAAATCGCATCAACAGATTATTAGCAATATCATTAATTCTAGAGGTTGCATCACGAATCACTGAAATCGATTGGCTTGAAAAATCTAACATTCCGGATGAAATAATATTTAAAGTGGCAATAGGTGAGCGTATATCATGCGCGATTTGCGCAACCATCAAACCAACAGCAGCTTTTGTTTCTGTGTCGGCAAGTTTCTTGGATTGTTCTTTAATAACCTCATCTCTTGAAATAAGCGTTTCTGCTAGTTGGTTTTGATAAGTAAGCTTTGCGGAACGTATTTTGCTGATGATGGTGTAAATGATTGGTGAATAAATCAAGAGGGGGAGCATTTTTGTAAGCGTTACATGATCGTGCAATTGAGCGTAACCAAATTTAAATAGATTCAAGGAAACATATAGAAGTAGTGATGTGATCGATAATCCATAAAATGAAAAAGGTGTTAATGGCAAAATAGATAATACAAAATAAAATTGAATCAGACCAAACGCATAATCACTTTTGAGGCCACCAGTTGAGAAGGCGAAGTAGGTGCAAAATAAAGTGATATAAAGCCCAGCTAGCCACAGAGGCAATTCATATAACTTTGATTTTTGAATCATAGGCAATTTTGAGGCTTTCCAAGTGGCTAAGACGAACGGTAAATACATTAATCTTATTATCACCCATTCAACATTAAACCCAACTCGAACATAGTCTTTATAAATACATAAATAGATAATCACGGTACCGAGAAAAATAATAATAGAAGGGAACATTTTATTAAATTCATCTTGAAGCGTAATGAGGGTTTCTGATTTTTTTGTAGCGGTATCATTCATTGTGAGGTTAATTCCTGGGTTATAAATAGCTGGATTTCAAGTCTTGTTCCGCTAGGTCGCAAAAAGAAGATACGTCGATATCAAGAGATTTAAGGGCAAAATAGTTTTTCCCTTTTTTTCTAGCCTCAAACATATTGCGTCCGAGCTTGATCATATTATGAATAAATGGTTTTAGTTCGTCCCATGCTTTTGGTTGCATTTCTACACGAATTTTATGGATAAGGGAGCTTATATATGCAATATGCCTTGCTTCATCTTTGATGATGTAGCCCAGAAACTTAGAGGCTATAGGTTCATCATTTAAAGATAAATGTAATGACTTGTAACATTGTCGTCCATAAACTTCTGCTATTTGAGTGCAAATGAGCCACTCAACTAAGTTTTTGGTTTTATGAGTGTGCCCGTAAAATTTGACGACATCGCGTGCGCTAAAAAGCGCATCTTGCTTTCCCTTATATGAAGGATATAAATAATTTAATAATGATGAAAAGCCATCAGTATGCTTTGCCTCATCTAATAAGTGAATGCAAAGCCAATTTCGAGTAGAAATGTCATTCGCGGTAGCGATTCTTGATCCGAAACCACTGAAAGCTGTGTTCTCGCCAAATGCTAAAGCAACCAATATTGGGGCCCAGTTTAATCTGGTTTTTTCTGATAGGTATGATGAACAAAAATCTCTATCATTCATAAATATATCTGAAACCACCCAGTCATTTTTAATCGCTGCATTAGCTATTTTCATCTCGCGATGATCGCGATTATCTGTATAGATGAAGGCCATAAATTTCCATTTTTATAAGCAATTCTTATTCAGCGAATAACTGCGATGATATTGGTTCTGGCATGGAAGTTGGTTTGCCTTCACCATTAATAAAGATTAATGTGACATCTGCGCTCAAGTATTCAGTGTTATCATGGTTTGTGATGGAGTAATGCATCACTAGGCCTTTATCGAATTTTTTTGTCGGTGTGATTGCAATAAAAAGTTTTGTCCCAAACTTTGCTGGCTTGATGTATTTTACGGTCATCTCTGACACTACGCCGCCAACTTTTTGTTTAATCATCTCAGAGAGCGGAAAGTTGATTCTATCAAGCAGATCAATGCGAGCGCGTGTTAATAAGGTTACCCATTCTGCATTGCCTACTATGCCCATAAAATCTAGGTCATCATGACGTACTGTATATTCGAATGTATATGTTTGCATGGTGAAGTTCTTCTGGTTATTTGAAGGTGAGAGATTGATCGAGGATTAAAATTGATCATTATTGATAGTAATGAATTATACTTAGCTAAAATATCTATTTCAAGCACGAGATCGGCATGGTTTATAGTAGCTAAGCTTATTGGTAAGATGCTGCTCTATGAAGAATTGTAAATTAATAGCAGACCTCATTCGCCGCAAGCTGCCTAGGGATTTTTACGATAGAAAAGCCGATGTTGTGGCAAGAGAGTTGCTAGGTAAGTTCTTAGTCCATGTAATTGACGGCCACCCCAAAATCGGCAAAATCATAGAAACCGAAGCCTACCTAGGCCCCCACGACAAAGCCGCCCACTCATGCAAAGGTCTCACCCCACGAACCCAAGTCATGTACGGCCCGCCCGGTTTTGCCTATGTCTATCTTATCTACGGCATCCACCATTGCATGAACGTCGTCACCGAAGCAGAAGGCGTGGCATCCGCTGTGTTAATCAGAGCACTGGAGCCAATCCAAAACCTAACGCATCGCACGCAAGGTCCAGGGTTGTTATGCAAAGCCATGCAAATCACCAAATCACACAATGCCCACGACCTGTTAAGCGACAACTTTTTCATTGCAGATCAGGCGACACATGAGACAATAAAGATCGTCAAAAAACCAAGGATAGGTGTAGATTATGCAGGTGAATGGGCGAAGAAATTATTACGCTTTTACATCAAGGATAACCCGTTCGTATCGAAAAAATAAAAGGACAGATTATGCTAAAGACTCGCGTTGAATCCTTTAGTGATAACGTGATGGCGATTATCATGACCATCATGGTGTTAGATTTAAAACTTCCGCATGGCATTCATTTCAATGATCTCTTTCCGTTAAAATTTATTTTTCTGTGCTATGTACTCAGCTTCTTGTACCTTGCGATATATTGGAATAATCACCACCATCTCTTTCAAGCAGTACGTGAAGTGAATGGCAAAACATTGTGGGCGAATATCCATCTGTTGCTCTGGTTATCCATGATTCCATTTGTCACCGCATGGGCAGGCGAAAATGATTTTGCAGCAACACCAACTGCGCTCTATGGCTTCATACTTTTCATGAGCGGCTTTGCATATTGGTTGCTGACAAAAGTGTTGCTCGCGCAGCATGAAAATAGGTCAATTCTGGCAGAAGCCTTAGGCAAGGATTACAAAACACTTTTCTCCATCGCGCTTTATGCTGTTGCGATTCCGCTTGCGTGGTATTATCCCTACGTCGCTTTTCTTCTGTATCTCGCCAATGCTTTTATTTGGATAGTGCCAGATTCAAGAATTGAAAAGCGTTTGAAAATGTAAACAGTTAATAACAGGAGTTTTAACATGAAAAAATTAGCACTGACGGTGCTTGCCAGTTGTGTTGCTGTTGCAGCAATGACATCGGCAAATGCTGCAGCTACTCGCATCACCAGTTACAACGGGTTAATTCAAGCATTAACCAGCGGTCATCGCGTCAACGCAGTAGCTGATGATAGCAAATGCAAAGTGTCAGACACCTCGCGCGCAACCAAAATGAATGATCCTGATTATTCCGCTATTTTAGGCATCAGCTTTACCACGAACTTCTTCCTGGTTTATCAAGATGAAAACGATCCACGCCATTACGTGGGATCTATCGCCACCAATAGCATTGCAGCAGAAGATGGTACGCATATTCGTTACAAGCGCGTTAGAGTTTATGATGATAACTCTGTTGAATTGAATTATTCCAACAGCGAAGCAACTGGAAAATCGTTAGGAAGTATTACATTTAGTTGTGCTATTAGTAACGGCAAAGATAAGAATGGTGTGTCGTTGTTTGATTATGATGCTTGATGAGTAAGGTTTTCCCGGATTAGTGCGCCTTCGCTGGCGCTACGGCGAACTAATCCGGGCTGCGTGCTGTGTATTGCGTTGGGTGGGTAACATTGGTATTTTCATCTTTGATCTTTTGGGGGTGAAATACAATGAGTTTTCAAAGAAGAATTAAAACGCATTTATGTGACTTATATTTAACTGCCACGGACGAACATTTAACCGGTGTGTATTGGGATAAGCAAGACATTGCCATGCAGGAATCGCCATCGGCAAAAAAAATTCTCGATAAAACAGAGAAACAATTAAATGAATATTTAGCTGGAAAACGTGACTCGTTCGATTTGCCATTGCAGGCAGAAGGCACGCCGTTTCAGCAGCAAGTATGGAAGCGCTTAAGTGCAATTCCTTACGGCAAAACCTGTTCGTACCAAGACATTGCCCGTCAAATTAAAAACCCTAAAGCTTGCCGCGCGGTTGGCACTGCAAATGGCCGCAATCCACTCAGTATCATCGTGCCATGTCATCGCGTCATTGCAGCTGATGGAACATTAGGTGGTTATGGCGGCGGGCTAAGCATCAAAGAAAAATTGCTAGCACTAGAACAACGGTAAATAAAAAAGGCGGCCAGTGGCCGCCTTTCTCTTATCACGAGACAGCTTATTCTTGATCTTCCAAGAAGCTGCGTAATTGTTCCGCGCGTGACGGGTGACGCAGTTTACGTAACGCTTTCGCTTCAATCTGACGAATACGTTCACGGGTCACATCAAACTGTTTGCCCACTTCTTCCAGTGTGTGGTCAGTATTCATGTTGATACCAAAACGCATGCGCAATACTTTCGCTTCGCGCGGCGTTAATGAGCCCAACACTTTCTGCACGGCTTCAGATAAACCAAAGTTAGTAGCAGCATCAATGGGTGAAATCGTGCTGTTATCTTCAATGAAATCACCTAAGTGTGAATCTTCATCATCACCAATCGGAGTTTCCATGGAGATAGGTTCTTTGGAAATCTTCAAGATTTTGCGAACTTTTTCTTCCAGCAAGCCCATCGCGCGGCTTAATTCTTCCGGCGTTGGTTCGCGGCCGTTTTCCTGGAGGAATTGGCGGGAAATGCGGTTCAGTTTGTTGATGGTTTCAATCATGTGCACAGGAATACGAATGGTACGTGCTTGGTCGGCGATAGAGCGTGTAATCGCCTGACGAATCCACCAGGTTGCATACGTTGAAAACTTGTAACCGCGTTGGTATTCAAACTTGTCTACCGCTTTCATCAAACCAATGTTGCCTTCTTGGATTAAATCCAGGAATTGCAAACCACGGTTGGTGTATTTTTTCGCGATAGAAATCACGAGACGCAAGTTAGCTTCGACCATTTCTTTCTTGGCGCGGCGAGCTTTTGCTTCACCAATCGACAAGCGGCGGTTAACTTCTTTGATTTCCGCAATAGTCATGCGCATTTGTTCTTCGAGTGCGATCAACTTCTTTTGTGCGCGATGAATATCGGGAATCAGCTTTTCAATTTCAGCGTGGCTTACTTTGCCTTTGTCGTTCATGAACCAATTCAAATTGGTTTCATTGTTCATGAAGGCTTGAATGAACGCTTTGCGCTGCATCTTCGCTTTGTTAACGCAGAGCATCATGATCGCGCGTTCTTGTGAGCGAATTTCATTTAACATGTTGCGCATGCGGCGCGATAGTTTATGGAATTGGCGCGGCGATAACTTGATATCCATGAACACTTTGGCCAGTGCTGCGCGCTTCTCCACGGTTTTCTTGTGATTCACGCCATTGCGCTTTTCTGCGGCGACGGCATCAGCATAAAACTTGCGTAATTCTGCGAATTTTTCAGCTGCTTTTACCGGGTCGAGGCCGGCATCTTCATCGAATGGATCTTCACCGTCTTCGCCGCCTTCTTCGTCTTCGCTGCTAGCTTCTTTTGCAGGGGCAGCGGCTTTGGCGCTGTCTTTACTCTTTTTAGTGGGTGGTGCGTCTTCATCGTCACCTTCGCCGCCGTCTTCATCTTCTTCAGCGCCAGCGAGATCGGGTTCAATGTAACCGCTGATCACGTCACTTAAACGTTGTTCGCCTTTTTCTACGCGTTCGTAGTCGGCTAGTACTTCGGCAATCATTTGTGGCTGATTGGCGAGTGTGGTCAGCATCTGGTTGATGCCTTCTTCAATTCGTTTCGCAATGGCAATTTCGCCTTCGCGAGATAACAATTCCACGCGTCCCATTTCGCGCATGTACATGCGGACGGGGTCGGTGGTGCGGCCAATTTCCGCATCGACGCTGGTGAGCGCTTGCGCGACTTCTTCAGCGGCGCTTTCATCTTCACTGACATCATTTTCATTGAGCAGGAGCTCATCGATTTCCGGTGCTTCTTCGGAAACGACAATCCCCATGTCATTAATCATGCCGATGATTTCTTCAATCTGCTCGGGGTCGGTAATGTCTGCGGGGAGGTGATCGTTCACTTCGGCATAGGTTAGGTAACCTTGATCTTTGCCGCGGGTAATGAGGTCTTTAAGACGAGTCTTTTGAGATTCTTTTTGTGAATCATCCATAGTATTCGGCCTGCCAGTATTCGTAGTTAGGGAAAAGAGCTAGTTCACGCATCATAAGTATAGACAAATGAACAGCATATTATGGACTAAATGGGGTGAAAAGTCATGGAGTATGTTGGGGCTTGGTTTAAGGGGGATAGTTATTTGATTCAATGGCTTAAGAGGGGTTGGTTGTGACTTGTCCACAGTGGCTGTCCGGTCCGGATGATGCGTTGTGCGCTGATTCGGGCTGCGAATCTCTATTGCTGATAGCATCGTAGCAGTTGGCGTTGGTAAGTTTTTATGCGCCAGCTTTGTCTTTTTTCTTGGAGATGAGTTGGTTTAGCTGCACTTTTTCGCCGTCTTCTAAACCTGTTTGCGCGGCTTTTGCCATTAAGCGATTAATCTCATCATCGAGTGCGAGTGTCTGCATTTGTCGTAAGCAACCGATAAACGTGCTCTCAACAGCTGCTTCCGGTACGCCATGTTCGAAGTGTGCAAGCTTGGCAATAAATGCCTCTTCTTTTTGTCCGCGCCACTCTTCAATGAGTTTTCCCGTGGTCAGTGTGGCTGAGTGCGATTGAATCATCGCCATCAAGCGCATTAAAAATGACATGCCCGTCACGCTGGAATCTGGCACGGCTTCTTTGACTTTGTGTGCGAGACTTGGCTGCTGCACTAATAGGGCTAATGCCAAGCGCACCGGCGCGCTTAATTTGTTTTTGATGAATTGATCATCTTCTTGCGGATTAATTTGCGAAGGTTCAACGTTGCCTTGAGTGTGTAATTGCGCTTTTAGTTCTTCGACTTTGACACGCGCGCGTTTGGCAAGTTCGGTGATCATCATGCTTTGGAAAATGCCAGCAGGTAATTGTTTAATTTGATTTAACGCAAGCGAGGCAAAGCGTGCGCGGCCTTCCATGGTGTTCATATCAGCTTGTTTGCTGATGGATTGGAAAAAGAAGTCTGACAACGACGCGCTGGTAAATATACGCTTTTCAAAATTCGCCTGACCTTCTTTGCGAATTAAAGAATCTGGATCTTCGCCGTCTGGCAAAAACATAAAACGAACTTGCAAGCTGTCGTGCATGATGGGGAATATCACTTGTAGTGCACGCCAAGCGGCGGTGCGGCCGGCTTCGTCGCCATCAAAACAGAAAACAATTTCAGAAGTGTAGCGGAACAACCTTTGTAAATGATGTGCGCTGGTGGCGGTGCCAAGTGTGGCAACGGCATAAGTGACGCCATGCTGGAATAACGCGATGACATCCATGTAACCTTCAACAATCATCACACGTTCTAGTTGGCGATTGATTTTTAACGCTTGATATAAGCCATATAATTCATGGCCTTTTTGAAACAGCGGAGTTTCAGGTGAGTTTAAATATTTTGGTTCGCCTTGTTGCAAGATGCGGCCGCCAAACCCGATGACGCGTCCGCGATAATCGTGAATAGGGTACATGATGCGGTCACGGAAGCGGTCGTAAAATCCGCCTTCATTTTTTTTGATGATTAAACCGATGTCGAATAATTTCTTTTTATCGGCTTCTGTTTTGCCAAAATGATCCAGTACATGGCTCCAGCCTGGCGGGGCATAACCTAATTGAAATTGTTTGGCGATTTGTCCGGAAATACCGCGATTTTTTAAGTATTCGATGGCGTGTTGTGATTGGCTCATTTGCTCATAATAATATTCCGCGACTTGTTTATTGAGTTCTTGCAGGGCGGGAATTGAGTCATCTTTTTTCACTTGCGGCACGGCGGATTTGGGGACTTCCATGCCGGCATGTCTTGCTAATGCTTCGACGGCTTCGGGGAAAGACATGTGGTCATGGTTCATCAAGAAATCTATAGCGTTGCCGTGTGCGCCGCAGCCGAAGCAATAATAAAACTGTTTGGGTTGGCTGACCGAAAACGATGCGCTTTTTTCCTGATGAAATGGGCAGCAGGCGAAGTAGTTACTGCCAGATTTTTTGCGCAGCGGGATTTGTAGATTGATGAAATCCACAATATCGACTCTGTCTAATAATAAGGCTATAAATTCGCGAGGAATAATCTCGGCCATCGTTGGCGTTCTCCGGGTGCAGTTATCAATAGTAGCAGAGAAACAATCGTTGATGAACCAGCCCTCGCGATTCCGTCTTTTCCCTCACCCTGTCCCTCTCCCGCAACCAACCGCCTCGACTCACGCACATGAGTGGGCGGGAGAGGGATAGGGTGAGGGAAAAAGTTAACCGAGTTTTTCTTTTACTTTGGCGCTAACAACAGTCATATCAGCTTTACCAGCGAGCTTGCCCTTCAGTACGCCCATTACTTTACCCATGTCTTTAGCAGAGGCGGCGCCAGCTTCCGCAATTGCGGCGGCAACGGCCTGTTCAATTTCCGCTTCAGACATCTGTTTCGGCAAGTATTCCTGAATGACATTGATTTCTTCAACTTCTTTCGCGGCCAATTCTGGGCGGTTGCCAGCTTCAAACTGACTAATGGAATCCCGGCGCTGTTTAATCATTTTATTCAGAATCGCCAGAATCTGTTCATCGTTCAGCACAATGCGTTCATCCACTTCGCGCTGTTTCAGGGCGGCCAGAATCAGGCGAATGGTGGCCAAGCGCTCTTTCTGTTGGGCGCGCATTGCGTTTTTCATGTCTTCGGTGATTTTGTCCTTGATGCTCATGAGTCGGCTCCTGATAAAGTAACTCCCAACCTCAAATGAGGCTGGGAGTTGCAAGTGGGATGAAACTTTTTAGAAGTGCTTAGGCGTCTTCTTTACGGCTGGTACCAATTGGCTGACGATCACGTTCTAAAGCCAAGTTTTCGCGCAGAATTTTCTTCTGATAGCGCTTAACAGCAGCAGCTTTCTTACGTTTGCGTTTCCAGGTTGGTTTTTCATAGAATTCGTGACGACGGAGGTCAGCCAGAATACCGGCTTTTTCACAGAGGCGCTTGAAGCGGCGCAGGCTCAGTTCGAAATTTTCATTATCTCTAACGCGTACTGTTGGCATATCGAAAACACTACCTTGGTTTAAGTTTTTAAAAATGAAGCGCAATTCTAATCGCTGACATGGGCTCTGTCAAAGAGAATGCGACAAAAGTTTTGTGGGGGTGTATCGAGGTGACTCAGGTGTGACGCAGTCCTGATTGGCGCGAAGCACGCTAATCCGGGCTAGATGGCGGCGTCTATCCCATTGAAATATGTTCAATTAATATTTCAAGGTTGACATGCTGGTAAATATTATTACAATTCTATCTCGCTTAACCATAAATTGGACATCAGTATCAATGATAAAGAAAGCACTTGTGACAGGTTTTGCCGCGGCAGTCTTTGCCACAGCAGCACAAGCCAGCACTGGATTTTATGCAGGTGCTGATGCTGGTTTCAGCGATATTAGCCGATTAAATGATGGTGCGGCAGTTCGTGGCGCAGCCGGATATTTGTTAGGCGGCGATAAATTGAATTACGGTTTAGAAGTCGGCTTTACCGGCTTTCCTAAAAACGTATATAGATCAAGATATTATGGTTACAAAGAAACTTATTCGGGTTTTTATGCCGATCTGTTAGGCGTCACCAAATACAGCTTCGGTAATGATGGAACTGGATTTTTTGTCATGGGTAAAGGCGGCGCTGCAGTCGTAGAGCAAGAAATGCAGGTCACTGGCAGCACTAATTTTAAAAAGTCTGTGCACGCGGTGAAACCAGAGTTCGCCGTTGGTGCAGGTTATAACGTTACCAAGAACCTGTCAGTCGATGTCACTTTCAGCCATGTGTTTGGCGGTCGAGTGGACCCCTACAACAACCCGGCGGGCAGTCTGACTCGAGTGTCTGCTGTGAACACCGTCATGGCTGGCATCACCTATAGTTTTTAATAATAAAAACAATAAGCTACACGTAGCACTGTGAAACCCCTCGTTTTGAGGGGTTTTTTTTGTGCATTTAAGCGCAGTTTAATACTATTTTTTGCTAGTTCAGATATAATCACCTGACATAATCTATTAGAAAGTAACGAGATACTTGCACGATGAGCCAACGTAAATTACTCACAAACGCAGAATGTCTTCATAACGTAAGACAACTTGCAAAAGTAAATGAGAAAGCGAAATCGCTTTACGATCATGCGCGCGTGAATGAATTGTTTGAATTGGTGCAGTATCAGTTATTCGAAGAGTCAATTGTTCTTGGCATCAAAAGCGAATTACAGCAATTAAAAACGTTGATCATGAATGCGCTTGCATTAAATTATTCTAATGCAGTGTTAGTCGCAGAAATGAAAAGATGGATTGAGCATTATCGCGCTGCTGAACGCGCAGAAACGGCAGCAATGCGTAGCGATGCCGCAAAAGCGCGCGGCAAAAATATCACAGACAGTCTTATTGCTGGCGACCCAGTTGATTCAGTGTGGGGTGATGATCAGGATTTACAGACGGTTCTCGCGGGTTACATCACCAATCCAGAAGATCCTAATGCCAAGTTTTTTTCTGGCGAAACTTATGTGTTGCCGCCGGCTCCAATTACCACGACTGATCAGGCAGCAGCAATCGCCAAACAAATTCGACTAGTCTGCTCCAAGGCGCCGGTCGGCAAAAACATGACTTTGTTAATTCCAGTCAATCAAGACCAGTTACATTGGCAGTTGTTGTCTGTGGAATTAAACATGAAAAAAATCACCAAGGCGCAACTAATCGATTCAAGCAAAAGCCAATTGTTTGATGCCACACTCGCGAATTTGCAAACCATCGTCACGAAAGTTAATGCAGGAAAAGCCAAAGATACGTCTGTGCCTTACGAAAGAGCCGCTGCAAGTAGTGAGAAAGTGACGCCGCCTGCCAGAATTATTTCGCCAGTGATTACAAACGTCAGAACGGAAGGTAATAAATGTATGCACGCAGTCGCGCAGCAAGTTTTCAAGCGCGCCCGTTTGCGTGATGACGATGTCACGGCAAAAGCGCTTGCGAATGCCGCCACACCGCTGGATTTATTAACGGGTGTTGTTGGTAAGATTTATGAAAATAAACTCAGCGCTGATGAACGCAAAAAAGATTCCACGGGCAAGGTGACCACTGAAGAAGTTAAAGCAAAAGCAGCAGAAAAAGTTGCTGCAGATGTAAAAGCTGCAGCGGCGGCTCAAGCTGAATTAGAAGCTAAAGCAAAGGCTAGAGCGCAAGTCGAAGCCGCTGAGGCAGCAAAAGTAAAAGATTATGTAAAAAATATTTTTGTCGCTGAAGTCGATTCTGAAGTCATCCACAAAAAATTAGCTGCTGTCGAAAACCGAGATATTCAAATTGATTTCGATCATCAACTCGCCGTTGAATTAAGCAAAGGTGATTGTGATTCAGCAGACTATTTCCGTGCCTCATGGAAAACGGCTTATAGCGAAACATTGAATAAATATGGCTTGTTTACGGCAGAGCAAAATAAAAAGTCTGCAGAAAATTTATTTAAATCAGAAGAAGCTATTAATAAAAAATCAGTGCGCTAATCTGCACTCTGCATTAGGAATTCCTGTTACATGCGTGTATTAGGCATCGAAACTTCCTGCGATGAAACCGGTATTGCCATTTATGATGCGGCAAACGGTTTGCTTGCTCATACTATCTATACCCAAACGGATATACATGCGCCTTGGGGCGGTGTGGTGCCTGAATTGGCATCGCGCGATCATGTTTTAAAATTCATTCCATTGCTGGAAAAGGTGCTGCGAGAGGCGGGATTAGAGCGCCATGAGATTGATGCCGTCGCTTATACCAAAGGCCCAGGCTTGGTTGGGGCGTTGATGGCGGGTGCGATGGCGGCACGTGCTATAGGCTTTGCGCTGTCTGTCCCTACCTTGGGGGTGCATCATTTGGAAGGGCATTTGCTGGCGCCGTTTCTTGAAGCAGACAAGCCATCTTTTCCATTTCTCGCCTTGTTGGTTTCCGGTGGGCACACTGAATTAATTAAAGTGGAAGGCATAGGCAAATACACGCAAATAGGCGACACATTAGATGATGCCGCTGGCGAGGCCTTCGATAAGACAGCCAAATTATTAGGTCTAGGGTATCCTGGCGGTGCGTTGTTGGCGCGACTTGCCGAGCAGGGCAATCCTGCTCGTTTTACCTTTCCTCGCCCAATGATTGATAGGCCAGGGTTGGATTTTAGTTTCAGTGGGTTAAAAACATTTGCTTTAAATACGATTGAAGCAAATGGATTAGATGAGCAAACCAAAGCGGATATTGCGCGCGCCTTTCAAGATGCGGTGGTGGATACGCTCACTATTAAATGCAAACGCGCATTGCAGCAAACAGGATTTAAATCGTTAGTGATTGCCGGTGGTGTTGGGGCTAATTTAGCTTTACGCGCGTCACTGAAGAAATTATGTGATAAGCATAACGCCAGATTATTTTTTCCGCGTCAGGAGTTTTGCACGGATAACGGTGCAATGATTGCTTATGCTGGCTGTCAGCGGTTATTGGCTGGTGAGCGGGATGATTTATCCGTCAAGGTTCATGCTCGTTTGCCGCTTGGGGCTTGACGCATCATTTTGCTTTTCAGCAGTCATGGGCGGGAGAGGGGTAGGGTAAGGGAAAAAGTAATATTATTTTTTCCCAAATCTGGACTCCGTACCCATCGCCAACTTACGAATGTTGCTGCGATGTCTGAATATCAGCAACAAACTAATTCCCATCACAGTGAAATAAAACACACGAACACCAGTAAAATACCAAACAAATAAAGGCGCAAGCACCAGCGCCGTCATGGAAGCAAGTGAGGCATAACGAAAGAGTACAGCCATCACCACCCAAGTGATTAAAAAGCAAAGTCCTGCCAGTGGACTCAACGCCAGCAAATCACCAATTAATGTCGCGACGCCTTTGCCGCCTTGAAAACGAAAGAAGACAGGATACAAATGCCCTAACACGGCTGCTAACATCACCAAAGCAACGGTTAAATCATCTAACTGAAGCAAGCGTGCCACAAGCACTGGAATAAAGCCTTTCAGTGCATCGCCAAGCAAGGTTAACGCCGCCGCTTTTTTTCCACCTATGCGCAGCACATTGCTAGCGCCAGGATTGCCCGAGCCTTCTGTGCGTGGATCTGGCAAGCCCAGCATGCGACATGTCACGATCGCGCTGGAAAAAGAACCTAATAGATAAGCAACAACCACTGCTATCAACATTTCCATGCTTGTATCCACTTATTAATAATGAAGAGCCAAAATGTTCGCATAGTGATTTTCTGTAGTCAATTTTCCTGAAAGTCGTGATACGATGGGAAATCAAACAGGAGCACCGCATGAGTAATAACGCTAATAATTTAATTTGGATAGATCTAGAAATGACAGGCCTTGATCCGCGCCGCGATCGCATAATTGAAATCGCCACGGTGGTGACAGACCCTAATTTGCATGTGATAGCAGAAGGGCCAGTGTTTGCTGTCCATCAATCCAATGAATTGTTAGACGGTATGGATGAATGGAATACCAGACAACACAATATGTCAGGTTTGGTAAAGCGTGTGCAAGAAAGCCCAATCACAGAAGCGATGGCGGAAGCAAAAACATTAGAATTTTTGTTGCAGCACACTGTTCCCGGAAAATCGCCCATGTGCGGCAACAGCATTTGGCAAGACAGAAGATTTTTATCTGCCTATATGCCTGAATTAGAAAAACATTTTCATTATCGCATGGTTGATGTGAGCACGTTAAAAGAATTAGCCTTGCGCTGGTCGCCTATGGTTTACAACGGATTTAAAAAAGAATCCGCGCATTTGGCGATGAGTGATATTCATGATTCCATCAATGAATTGAAATATTATCGCGAACATTTGTTGAAATGATCACGGCAGGTTGGGTTATGTTGCGATTAACCCAACCTATGCAATGCCCATTCGACGTGCTCACGCACTAATGCTGAAGGATGCTGCAAGCGTGCATTCAATGCCGCAATAATGTTTTCATTGCGTGGCGCATTACCTAATGCAACGGCAATATTGCGCAGCCAGCATTCATAACCAATTCGACGAATGGCCGAGCCCTCGGTGTAACGTAAAAATTCGTCTTCACTCCACGCAAATAATTCCAGTAAGCTGGCAGCATCTAAACGATGTCGCGGATGAAAATCTTTTTCATTGGTAAATTTCGCAAACTTATTCCACGGACAAAATAACTGACAATCATCACAGCCATAAATTCTGTTGCCAATTAAAGGGCGCAGTTCAACGGGAATGCTGCCGCGCAATTCGATGGTTAAATATGAAATACAACGACGAGCATCTAATTGATAAGGTGCAACAATGGCAGCAGTAGGACAAACAGCTATGCATGATGTGCAAGAACCGCAATGACTTTTCTCTTGCGGTGCATCTATTGGCAACGGCAGGTCAGTATAAATCTCGCCGAGAAAAAACCAGGAACCGGCTTTGCTGTTAATTAAATTCGTGTGTTTACCAATCCAGCCAAGACCAGCTTTTTGCGCTAATGGCTTTTCCAAAACAGGCGCACTGTCAGTGAAAACACGAAAACCCATGGCACCAATTTCTGTTTGAATGCGCTCAGCTAATTGCTTTAAACGTTTTGGAATTAATTTATGATAATCGCGTCCCAGTGCATAACGTGAAATATAAGCCAGCTCAGGTTGTTGCAATATTTCAATTAACTTGGTATCCGCCGGCAAGTAATCCATGCGTGCTGAAATCACGCGAATAGTGCCAGGTAATAATTCATCTGGACGTGAACGCTTGGTGCCATGTCGCTGCATATAAGCCATTTCACCGTGATATTGTAACGCTAACCATTCCTGCAAGCGTGCTTCTGCAGCAGCAAGATGAATATCAGTAATACCAATCTGCTGAAACCCTAATTCAAGGCCCCATTGTTTAATTGATGCAGCAAGCTGATTCATTGACATGGCAAATAAAAAATTATTAGAATGCAAAAAGTATATAGAATTCTGGCTGATTAAGCACCATGACAAGCGTTGAATCCACACAGGCTGTTTTCTCATTTAGCTGGCGCAAGCCAGACTACTACTATTACGCCTGCTAGCGCAGGTAACTATCTATTATTCAAATCATTAAGCAATACCCTCCTCAACTCTAACTAGAGGTTTACAAAATGGATTCGAAAGTAATAGGCAGTATTTTATTAATTGTTGGCACCACTATCGGTGCCGGTATGTTGGCTTTACCGGTTGCGACAGCGCAATTCGGTTATCTCGGTTCATTAGTGTTTTTATTCGCATGCTGGTTTGTTATGACCACTTCTGCATTTTTATTGCTGGAAGTGAATTTATGCATGCCATTCAACAGCAACTTAATTACCATGGCACGCAACACCTTAGGCTTGCCAGGGCAAGTCGTGGCATGGATCTCATTTCTACTATTACTATATTCACTGCTCAGCGCTTACATTTCTGGCGGCAGCGGCTTGTTGCAATACTTAAGCTCGGTCTCCGGCATTCATATCAGCACCAGTCTTTCCGTCATTTTATTCACGTTAATTTTTGGCTCGATTGTATATTTCGGCATTCGCGTTATCGACATGGTGAACCGTGGGTTAATGAGTGCGAAAATCATAGGCTATCTCATATTGATGGTGTTGCTATTGCCAGATGTCACCACCGCTCATTTAACGCATTTTGATTTATCTGCTTTAAGTAAATCTGGCGCGTTAATGGTAACCATTACCTCATTCGGTTTTTCGATTGTCGTGCCTAGCTTGCGCGTGTACTTAAGCGGCGATGTGAAGAAATTGCGTAAAGTGATTTTAATTGGCAGCTTGATTCCGCTAGTTTGCTACATCATTTGGGATACTGCCATCATGGGCTTGCTGCCGCTGCAAGGTGAAAATGGCTTATTAAGTATTCTGCATGCAAACAACACGACCAGCGCGCTGGTCGATAGTCTCAGTAAAATTGTCAGCAGTTCGCTGGTTGAGGTACTCGTAAAATTCTTCACCTCGGTGTGCGTGCTGACTTCATTTCTGGGTGTGTCATTGTCGTTAACTGACTTTTTATCCGATGGTTTTTCACTGGAAAAAGTCGGCATCAATCGACTGATTATTTCTATCGCCGCTTATTTGCCGCCCGTGCTGGTTGTCCTGATTTACCCAAATGCCTTCATGACAGCACTAGAGTACGCCGGTATTTATGTCATTGTGCTGTTAATCATGCTGCCTGCTTTAATGGCCTATGCGGCACGTAAGAAGTATCAGCAAGCGCCCTTTAGGGTGTTTGGCGGTAACTTGTTATTAATGAGTTTTATCCTCATTTCCTGTGCCATCATCCTTTATAGCCTGGTCTATTGATTGGGCTTTTAGGAAATTCACCTTGCGAATTTAGCCCGAATAAGGGTAATCTCAGAGCTATAGGGTTAAAAAATAACCCATCAAAAACAATATCTTCTGAATAATTAATTACTTATCGGAACTATTTATGATGAATTCAAAGCTGATTGGCGGCATTTTATTAATTGTTGGAACGACAATCGGTGCTGGTATGCTCGCGCTTCCTGTCACCACGGCAGAACTGGGCTTCTGGACTTCCGTTGCCTTACTGGTGTCTTGCTGGGCGGTCATGACATTTTGTGCCTTCCTCTTTTTGGAGGTTAACTTGTGGATGCCGAAAAACGCCAATATGATTTCCATGGTTGGCGCGACCTTGGGTCGCCCCGGTCAAATCGTTGCATGGGTCGCGTATCTCGTCTTGCTATATTCCATCTTGTCTGCGTATGTCGCTGGCGGCGGTGACTTATTTCAGTATGTGTTGCAGCCTTTAGGTATTAAGTTGCCAGAAGAGGCCGCTTCCATATTATTTACCTTGATGTTCGGTGTTATCGTTTATTTTGGTATTCGTGCGGTGGATTATGCCAATCGCTTTTTAATGTTTGGCAAAATGGGTTCTTATTTATTAGTCGTGTTATTAACTTTGCCATTTATCTCGTCCGTTAACTTGCATGCCGGCGCAATGAATAACTTAACTTTCCGCGCCAGCTTGAGTGTTACCACGGTGGCATTTACCTGCTTGATGATTATCCCCAGTTTGCGTACGTATTTCGGCGAAGATGTGCAGTCATTACGTAAGGCTATTTTCTACGGCACGTTGATCCCCTTATTGTGCTATATCGCATGGGATGCCATCGTCATGGGTATTATTCCATTGGATGGAACACCAGGGTTGCGCGGCATGGCCGATTCCTCTAACTCCAACAGCGGTTTTGTGTCAGCGCTTGAAACATTAATTGATAAAAAATCGATATCGAAATTAATTAACTTCTTCACTTGCATCTGTATGGCCACCTCATTCTTGAGCGTGTCATTGTCCTTGTCAGACGTATTAACGGATGGTTTCAACTTGAGAAAAGAAGGCATCTATAAATTCATGATTTATGCTGGTACGTTTTTGCCGCCATTAATCATTGTGATGTTCTTCCCCAAAGCATTTATCGAAGGTTTGAAGGTGGCGGGCATTAGCTGTTTTATTCTGATGATTCTGTTCCCACCATTAATGGTGTGGCGCGGTCGCTATGCAACTGACTTGGGCGAAGTTGGCGGCTATCAAGTTCAGGCCAGTAAGTTCATCTTGGGTTTGCTGATTCTGTTTGGCGCAGTTATGATCGGTTTAGGTATTTTAAATTTCTTATAACACGGATGTTATAACGACCGCATGGAGCGCCGGCATGAAAAAATCACTCGCAGTTTATCAAACCGCACAAATACGTGAATTGGAGAGGTTGGCCAGTTCACGTTTTGGTATCACGAATGAAGTGTTAATGGAGCGCGCGGCCAAAGCGGCGTTTGACTTCATGCTGCAAAGATTTCCCGGGGTCAAGCGCGTCATGATTTTTTGCGGTGCGGGCAACAATGGCGGTGATGGTTATGTATTAGCAAAGCTCGCACATGATCACGGTATTCATGTCGAAGTGATACAGGTGGGTGATCACAGTAAGCACTCAAAAGAAGCCGCCGCTGGCTTATCTGACTGCCAGCGTTCTGGCATGATCATCAATAAACTCAAAGATAAATTAGACGTCAAACACACGGATTTAATCGTCGATGCCATTTGTGGTATTGGCGCCAAAGATAATATGCGCGACGAAGTGTTGCTCGCCATTGAAAATATTCATCGTGCCAACGTGCCAGTCTTAGCGTTGGATATTCCTACCGGTATTCACGCTGATACTGGCGAAGTATTAGGTGCGGCAGTGCATGCGGCAGCAACCGTTACTTTTATTGGGATTAAATTGGGATTATTAACAGGTGATGGAGCTTCCTATTCCGGTGAAGTGGTCGTTAATGATTTACGATTATCTAACAGCTTAATGGAATTAGTTGCACCGATCGCAGAAAAGATCACGTTAGAGGCGTATCGCGAACACTTAAAACCACGCTTGAAAAACTGGCATAAAGGCATGTCTGGTCATGTGTTGGTGATAGGCGGTGCTGCCGGGTTTTCAGGTGCGGCACGCATGGCCGGCATGGCCGCGTTGCGTGTTGGCGCAGGCTTGGTAAGCGTTGCCACTGATGTGCGAAACGCCACCATCATGAATGCCAACTGCCCTGAATTAATGTGTCATGGCATTGCAAAAGCGGAAGAGTTGCAGCCATTGTTAGATAAAGCCAGCGTCATTATTCTTGGCCCCGGGCTTGGCCAATCACCATGGTCAATCAGCTTGTGGATGCAGGCGATGAAATCCTCGCTGCCCATGGTCGTGGATGCTGATGCGTTAACTTTGTTGGCAGGTCAGCCAACGACTGGCGAGCACTGGGTGCTCACGCCGCATCCGGGTGAGGCAGCCAAGCTATTAAAAGTAAACAATAGCGACATCCAGCAAGATCGTTTGCAAGCGATCACCAAAATGACCAAGGCATTTGGTGGTGTGTGTGTCCTAAAAGGCGCTGGTACGCTGGTCAGTAAGGCAGATGCCATCACTGGCGTATGCGATAAAGGTAACCCCGGCATGGCAACCGCTGGCATGGGCGATGTCTTAAGCGGCGTCATCGGCGGCTTGCTCGCGCAAGGTATACCAGCGATAGCCGCTGCAAAACTCGGTGTTGCCATGCATGCAGCCGCAGGTGATTTAGCCGCAAAAGACGGGGAACGTGGTATGATAGCCACCGATTTATTGCCCTATTTGCGACAACTTAGTAATTTATGAAACCATTAAAAACCATACAAGCTGAAGCACCAGATGAAGCGGCAACGCATGCACAGGCCGCCACACTTGCCAGCGTTATGCTGCCCGGGACAGTCATTTATTTGAATGGCTCACTCGGTGCTGGCAAAACCACTTGGACGCGCGGCTTTTTACGCGCGCTGGGTTATCAAGACAAGGTTAAAAGCCCAACCTATACCTTGGTTGAGCCATATCACACTGATCAATATGATGTTTTTCATTTTGATTTATATCGCCTGAAAACGCCGGAAGAGTTATTGCAGATTGGCCTGGAAGAATATTTCAACCAGCGCGCCGTTTGTTTAATTGAATGGCCAGACAAAGGCGGTACGCATTTGCCCAAGCCTGATTTGATTGGATATTTTGATATACTAAAAGGAGCTGCCTCCAAGCGCTCTGTTCGTTTTGACGCATTAACAGAACACGGGGAAAAGATTCTGGCACGGTTATAAGGATGTTAACCATGCGATTGCTGAAATACCTGTTAATGACTTTGCTGCTATTGCACACAATGGATGTGTTTGCAAAAAACAAACTATTTACCGTGGTCATAGACCCAGGTCACGGCGGTAAAGACACTGGTGCCATTGCTAAGAATGGTCTGCGCGAAAAAGAGGTCGTCTTAAGTATTGCACGCAAACTCGCTAAACAATTAGCACAACCGCATAAAATACGAGTGATCATGACGCGCAATCGCGATGTGTATTTGCCTTTGCGCACACGCATGAATATCGCGCGTCAACATAATGCCGATTTATTTATTGCGGTGCATGCAGATGCTTATTTTAATCATCAAGCTAAAGGCATGTCTGTGTATGCGCTCTCACAACACGGTGCAATGAATGAAGCAACGCGCTGGTTAGTGCAGCAAGAAAAGTATTCTGAACTTGGTAATATTGATTTTGATAACTTACATGATAAAAGCCGTATGTTGCGCAGTGTGTTGATTGATCTCGCGCAAACCGCCACCATCAGAGACAGTATTCAAATTGGTAACCGTGTGTTGGCGGCATTAAACAAAGTGTCACACTTGCATTATCAACAAGTGACGCAAGCCCCATTTTGTGTGCTGAAATCGCCCGATATTCCCTCCATTTTGATTGAAACCGGCTACCTCAGTAATGCCTATGAAGCGAGTCAGTTGGCGAGTGCTAATTATCAAGACAAAATTGCGGCAGCGATTTCCAAGGGTGTACAGGGTTATCTGATGTCAAGCTATCATCGCGTGGCGCGTGTGGTACAATTCTCGCTTCACTTTTTGGCAAGAGCGAATCATGCGCAACCGTATTCAGAAACTCAGTCCCTTATTGGCTAACCAGATTGCAGCAGGTGAGGTGGTTGAAAGACCAGCAGCCGTCGTTAAAGAATTAATCGAAAATAGTCTTGATGCTGGTGCAACACAAATTGATATTGAAATTGAGCAAGGCGGTACGCGTTTAATTAAAGTGCGTGATAATGGCAGCGGTATTCATCCTGAAGATTTACCTTTAGCATTAAGTCGACACGCAACCAGCAAAATTACGAATACAGAAGATTTAGGTCAGATCATGACGCTAGGTTTTCGTGGCGAAGCATTAGCGAGTATTGGTTCAGTCTCTCGCATGTCTGTGACTTCGGCATTAGCCAATGCGGCGGGTTCCGAAGTGTCAGTGGAAGGTGATATCGCTTCTGAAATTACACCTGCTGCGCATCCGCAAGGGACGACGGTGACAGTGCGTGATTTATTTTTTAATACACCGGCACGTCGTAAATTCATGCGTAGTGAAAAAACGGAGTTTGACCATATTGATGAGTTAGTCAAGCGCATTGCGCTTTCTTCATTTACCACAGGCTTCACGGTTAAGCACAATCAAAAATTAGTAAGACAATATTATCCAGCTTCCACTACTAAACAAGATACTGAGCGTTTAACCGCATTGTGCGGCGCAGAGTTTGCAGCAAATGCATTGCAAATTGAAGCGGAAGGCGCCGGTATGCGCATTTCGGGTTGGTTGGCAAAACCAACGTTTTCCCGTAGTCAGGCAGACTTACAGTATTTTTATGTCAACGGCAGAATTGTGCGTGACAAGCTGGTGATGCATGCGTTGCGTCAAGCTTATCAAGATGTGTTGTATCGTGATCGTCATCCGGCTTACGTTTTATTTTTGGATTTGCCGGCGAATTTAGTCGATGTCAACGTGCACCCTACCAAACACGAAGTGCGTTTTCGTGAAAGCAGAGTGGTGCACGACTTCATCTTCCGCAGTGTTCATGATGCATTGAGTCATGACAAGCCTGGTGAAAGTTGCCACGATCATCACGCCGCTCCAGTCGCGATGGCGACTGTGCGTCAACCATCACCGCAATACCTTGCTGCCACTGAAAAACCAAACACAGGTTGGGTTGAGCGCCCGCGAAACCCAACAACCAGCACACCGTCGTATTCAAATTACAAACCTGCAATACGTCATGACATTCATCAAGTCAAAGAACAAATTTCATTATATAAAACACTGGGCGCAGAAACAGCAGAGCAGCAGCCATTACAAGCTATTCCGCAAGCAGCACCGCCATTAGGTTATGCCATTGGTCAGCTGCTGGGTGTCTATATTCTCGCTGAAAAAGAAAATACATTGGTGATGATAGATATGCACGCCGCTCATGAGCGTGTCCTGTATGAAAAAATGAAGACTGCTTGGTCGCAGCAGCAATTTGCAGTGCAGAAATTGTTGGTGCCGTTGACGATCACCTTGAGTGAACGCGAAGTCAATTGTGTTGAACAATCAGGTGATGTCTTTCAGCAATTAGGTTTTGCAGTTGAACGGCTCGGAGAAACCACGATCGCTGTGCGCGAAGTGCCGCAATTATTGGCGAATGGTCCGCTAGAGCAACTGATCAGAGATGTCATCACTGATTTGCTGGAGCACGGCGAAAGCAATCGTTTGCAAGAGCGCATTAATCACATCTTGGGAACCTTGGCGTGTCACACCGCAGTGCGCGCTAATCATAAATTAAATGTGCCAGAGATGAATGCATTGCTGCGTCAAATGGAAAAGACAGATCATGCAGGGCAGTGTAATCACGGTCGCCCAACGTGTGTTGAGCTGTCATTGCAAGAGTTAGATAAATTATTCATGCGCGGACGTTGATATGTCACAAAAGAAAATCGTTTGTTTAATGGGGCCGACAGCTTCTGGCAAAACACCGCTGGCAGTTGAACTTGTTAAGCATTTTCCGCTGGAAATCATCAGTGTTGATTCGGCGATGATTTATCGTGGTATGGACATAGGCACGGCAAAACCAGATCAGGCTACATTGGAAGCTGCACCGCATCGATTAATTAATATTTGTGATCCTGCTGAAAGTTATTCGGCAGGTAAATTTCGCGAAGATGTTTTGCGTGAAATTGCTGATATTCATGCTGCTGGCAAAATCCCGTTTTTAGTCGGCGGTACCATGATGTATTTTCGAGTGCTGCTGCAAGGGATTGCTGCGTTGCCACGGGCTGATGAAGCATTGCGTGAAAAATTAGCTGCACGAGCAGCGCAAGAGGGTGTGCCAAGCTTGCATGCCGAACTTGCAATCGTGGATCCCGCGGCTGCCGCAAAAATTCACGCGAATGACTTTCAACGTGTCTCGCGTGCACTAGAAGTGCATTACCTGACGGGTAAACCTATCTCTTCTATACAGCAAACTGACACTAGTCCGCTTGCTGGTTATGATGTTTTACAGCTTGCGCTTATGCCGGTCAGGCGTGCGAATCTGCATGCCAATATCGCCAAGCGTTTTCAGTTAATGCTGGAGCACGGTTTTATTGATGAAGTGAAAGCGCTGTATCAGCGCGGGGATCTGAATGCATCTTTGCCCTCCATTCGATCTGTCGGTTACCGACAGGTCTGGAATTATCTTGATGGCAATATAGATGCCTCGACGATGCAGGAAACAGCAATCGCCGCCACACGCCAATTAGCCAAGCGCCAAATCACTTGGCTAAAAACTTGGCCAAATTGCCATCATATTGATAATGAATCACCAGGCCTGCAGGAATTAGTGAAACATTTGTTTAATTCCTTCTTGACAGTAAACCGCGAGAAATATTAACGTTTACAGCATCGAATTTTATTTGACCTGAACAACTAAGAGTGGGTGTTCAAAACGGTGTAAGCGCGCTAACCATAGCGCGCTAACCCGACTGGTTAAGCAACCTTGTACAGCTTTGTCATTGAACTTTTCTGAGATTGCCTTGGTGATGAACATTGCCTGCGTCAATTTCGCCAATGGCTAAATTGAGTAATGCAAGCAACTTACTATTAATAAGCTCACATTGCGCAACCAATTCACCAGATGGCTTGGCATGTTTTGTCACGGATTTCATCAATTTTTGTAAAGACGTAATGTTTCCGACGCAGTTTGCATGCAGTGGGTTTACATTTAAATCACGCATGATGTGATCGCTAAATATGTCCAATGGTGTGGCACCTGTGATGCTATCTTTCATGCATAACTGGGTAATGATGCAGTCATGTTTATTGGTAACGGCGAAGTGTTGTAAGAGCTCATACGCACAATCAAAATGATCAAATTGAAATGCAAAATGCAGTGCGCTTTTACCACTATGTTTACCAGTTGCCTGCGGATTGGCTTTGGTTTGTTGCAGCAGAATCGCAATATTTTTAGCGCGATTATTTGCAGCTGCTATTCGTAATGATCTATCTAATACCGATTGCGATAATTGATCTGCATATAAACTTAAGAAATTTGAAAGCGTCCCTAGGGCGCAGATATCATTAAGTACTACAATAATAAAATCACTTTCAATTTTTTTAGCGGCACTTGCATTGAATATGCTGCCATTCATTCTCGCAGTAATAAATCGTCTGGCGGGATTTTGCAGTGCATTAATGGCAATATCAATCGCATTCACGACAGCAAAGTGCTGATTTCTGAGTGCGGCTGCACGTGGTGATTCACCCGTGTTGCTGCAAATAGTCGGATTAGCGTGCTTTTCCAATAGGCGCTGGGTGATATCTAACAAGCCATTTTCAGCAGCGTAATAAAGAGCCGTGCATCCCGCGTGATCTTTGGAATCGGTCTGTGCATCGTATGAAAGCAGTGTCACTACATTTTCATGCAGCTGATTTAACACGGCAAGCATTAATGGTGTTCGGCCTGTGTTAGTGCTTGCCTCAAGATTTGCGTGCTTCCCGCCACCCAATAAAAACTTGAGCGTATTGGACTGCCTCTGTCCCGCTGCAAGATGTAACGGTGTTACACCATTGTTATCTGCGATATCAACGTCAATGTCTTCCCTGAGTAGGCAAGTTAAAGTCATTTGACTGTCATTTTTAGCAACCGCTGCATAAAGCGGTGTTTGACCTGATTTATTGCTTGCATTGATGTTAGCCCCTGCCGCAACTAATGCTGCAAAAGAAATTCGCTTATCTGCAGCCAGTGCAACATGCAGTAGTGTTTCTTCATTATCGCCATAGCGATGATCCAGAACATGTTCCTTACCTAAGGCGTCAATCACACAATAGAGCTCGTGCAAGACTGCTGCGACACATAATTTTTTACTGTTTGCTAGCGCAGGCTTCACATTTGCGCCGCGCTTTAAAAGCAAAGAGACTGTGTTATGACCTTCGGTTGCTCGAGTGTGTTGAGCAGCGAGGGCTAATGCTGTTTCACCACTAGCCGTTTGACATTCAAGTTCTGCGCCGTGATCTAGCAGTAATTCGACAACCCTGGTATTGCCGTTCAAGGCAGCAATATGCAAAGCAGTCATTCCTGATGCTTCAGTTAATGCATGATTTGCGTGATTAGCTAGACAAAACTCTGCAGCGGATGGATCGCTCGCCATGGCAGCAATCATTAACAAAGTTACGTTTGATTCATCACACTCGTCAATTGCGACTCCTGATGCGATGTATTGTTTCAATATAAATAAAAAGCCAGCGAAAATGGCTAATTGTGCCGACAAGGTTGGGCGTGGTTGTATCGTGGGTAGTAATGCTTTTACAGCAACTTCATCGCCATACATCATGGCAAGATTGATTGGACTGAAATTGAGGATTGGAGTTGGATTGTCAGAAGCATAAACGGTGCAGTTAGCGACGATAACCTTTAATTTTGTAAAAATAGCTAATGCAGCAATACCAATATAGCTAACACTATTGTTGATAATGAGATTGGTAATTTCAGGGTGAAGATTTAAGAATGCAGTTAGGGAAGCAAAATTTTCACGTGAAGAGATAAACTCATCTATCTCGAGAGTGGTAGGATTGCCACCATTGATGTTTGCTGCGTAGAGTTGGTTTAGTGATTCTGTACTGAGTGTGCAAGCAAGAAATTTTTGTCTGTGATGATTGGCTTCTGTGCTGATTAACTCATTCAGGTATTCTAGTAACGCTTCTTTGGTGACAGGATCGGCAGTGCCATCATTGCGAGCAGTGAGCCCAAGCAAGCCTTGTTGTTCAAACGCGGGCTTGTCTTCTGCGTTTTTATAAACGATTAAACCAGGATCTCTAGGTGCCTCAAAATAAGGATAGTTTTCAGAGCGATTTTGTGGGCACGGATGCTGATAGATGTTTGCTATTTGGTTGATGGTTTCTACCCAGTCTTTCAGATCAGTATCTGATATATGGTATTGATCCTGAACTTGTCTGTGTTGGGGCGAGAGCTTAATCAAGCTAAGAATATTTAATGCAAACTCTGGTTCTTTTTCTCGGAGCTCTGCGAAGATCGCATACATCAGGCCTGAGAGAATGTTTTTTTGAGTCTCGTTCAGTGACTTTCTTAGCATAGCAAGCTCCGATGGTAAAATTATACACATAATACCAAGAGCTGGATAAACGCTCCACGGTATAGAATACGGTATTTGCACACGGGCTTATATGCGTAATGAGTGTTTGAGATGGCTAGACATTTTTGTAGAGTGATTTCGCCTTCTGACTTTCAACCGCATGACTCACCATCGGCGCGGGGTAATCTTTTATGCGCAGTGATTCTTGTTTATATAACGAATGAAGGATTTTCGCTGGCACCGATTTTAACTCTGGCACCCAATGTTTGATGTACCGACATTCCGCGTCAAACTTTTCTTGCTGCAGCCACGGATTGAAAATTCGGAAATAAGGTTGAGCATCGCAGCCTGTTGAAGCTGACCATTGCCAATTACCATTATTTAATGCGGGATCATAATCCACGAGTTGGGTCGCAAAGTATTTTTCGCCAAGGCGCCAGTCTATGTGTAAATCTTTAGTGAGAAATGAAGCGGTAATCATGCGTACTCGGTTATGCATATAACCAGTCGTATTGAGTTCACGCATACCAGCATCCACAATCGGAAATCCAGTTTGACCATTGCACCAAGCTTGAAAATGTTTTTCATTATGATCCCACGGCAAGCGGTCATATTTTTGATGAAAGCTGCCTTGAAACACATGCGGAAAATGATAAGCAATATGCGTGAAAAAATCACGCCAGTGTAATTGATTAATTAAGGTATGATGTTTGCCAAGTACGTTGCAAATTACCGCATAACATTCTCTGGCTGAGGTGGTGCCAAATTTTAAATGTGCGGATAATTTAGAGGTGGCCGCATAATCGGGAAAATCACGCATTAATTTGTAATCTTTTAATGACGGGAATTTCTTTAGTAAAGCATGAGCTTCTTTTCTGCCGCCATGGACTAATATGTTGGGGTTTGGATTGCTGCGTAATTTCTCTAATGTTTTATCATCTGCAAACGCAATCGGTTGCTGATAATAATGGCGATAATTATTTTTCATGGGCGGACGAACTGAAAGCGTGAGTGCTTTTCTCAGTGATGGGGTATAAACCGTGTAAGGCGTGCCTTGCATTTTTAACACTTCTTCGGGTTCATGCAGTAACGCATCTGCGAAACACTGATAAGCAACGCCATGTTGCTGACATCGTTGTTCAATGGCGCTGTCGCGTTGTTTGCTAAACGGGGTGTAATCGCGATTATGGAAGACGGCTTTAATTGGCAATGATGTAATGAGTTTTTCCACCACTGTTTCAGCGGTTCCATAAAAACAATACAAGCGGCCGCCTTTTGCTTGCAGCGCTAAATCCAATTCATGCAATGAATTTGCCATGAATTGCATGGCGTTTGCGCTCTTGTAATCATTATCTTCAATTTGTCTTTTATCGAAAATAAAGCAAGGAATGACTTGCTCAGAGGAGGCAAGTGCTTCAATGAGCGCTGTGTTGTCTTCAAGCCGCAAATCGCGGCGGAAGATATGTAATGAGAGTGGGTAGGCTTTTGTCATCCGCAAAGCATAGCGAACCTGGATATTTTTTTCGACGA
The DNA here is from genome assembly GCA_964492045.1 of uncultured Coxiellaceae bacterium. Lineage (GTDB taxonomy): Bacteria > Pseudomonadota > Gammaproteobacteria > DSM-16500 > DSM-16500 > Aquicella. The sequence continues at coordinate 124,220 of CAZBHW010000005.1, forward strand.
AAATATCAAGGCTGGACACCCTGATTAAATGGTGATAAATTAACCAAAATGCTAATATCATAAAAATAAATAGGCTAATTATGAATGGTAGATCATTATTTGAACCAAAAAAACGAGAAAATGCCCTGCCGTCTGCTTTGCCAGTCAAGATAAAAGTAAGTTGCTATCACACCAGAACCTTGGTTCCGATAGATGAACAAGATACTTTTGGTATGGATTCTTGCACTTACAAATTCGATGTGACCAGTAAAGAAGAATTGGAAAGTGTGGTCGCCAAGTTGATCAGGATTAACCTTAATAACAGGCAGGTCCCAGGCCGCGGCCAACAAATGGTCATCAAAGCTACTGGCACGGTAGGTGAAGCTGTGATCAATATCGATGCCGGCAATTTGCTCGAATTTACTCAATTAGTGACTAAGATTGAATTCACTGAGGCCACCTATGAACCATGGGCCTACACACTCCGCACCCGTTTATTGTAGGTTAATTGATCGTCGAGCGTTCATTCCTTAACGTATTATAGTGCTCTTTTTTTCGTGTAATACCACTTAACCAGGTTTGGTGATGTGCTTTCCTCTGTGTTTTCTGCGCTAATGATGTCGGTATCCGATGCAGGTTTTGCATCTTTTAATTTCCATGTCGGCCACTGCTTTTGGTAGCCAGGGGCCGCTGGTGCCTAGATTATCAACTTCATCACCGTAATTTTTTTGATTTGTAAATCAGTAAACATCTCAAAGAAATTTTCTTCTTTTAAATAATCTGATTCACGAGATTGTTCAATATCACGTAGCAGCCATCCTGTCGGTTCTAATTCAAATGGCCAGAATGCTTCAAAAACGGATGGATATGTGTCGCCGCGTATTATCGTATTATTTCTGTCATCGACATAATAATCAGCAGCGCTAGCAGTAATTAATGCGGCTAGTTTAACAAAACCGCAAGTAGTTTTAAATTCTTGCGGTATTTTGTCGTGGTCGTGAGTTTGCCTCCATGCATTACTCTCAGCAGTAATGCTAGGGGATGATGTAATATGGGTTTGGCAATTTATAGGTTTTGTCAGAGTAGCCGCCACGTAAATCACTTTCCTGATCGCCGATATTCAACACGATGTCATAACCTTCGCTTTCCAGTTTCTTTCTCATGGCGGTTTTGTAAACGGAAGCGGGTGCTTTGGTGTATTCACCGTCACGCAAAATTAAACCGTTCCAGTTTTTGTAACCAGCGGCCTCGAGGTTGCGCGCGGTGACTTCGCGTTCTTGTTCAAAGCGACCGGTAATGAAGAACACGGCAACATCATTGGCTTTGGCGAATTGAAATAATTTTAATGTTGGTGAGATGGCGGGATCGGTGCCTTTATCTTCGGCCAACTGAATTTGTTCGATGGAGCCGCCAAAGTCTGCTGCGCGCATATCGGCATAGTTAGACAGAGAGGTCTCATCAATGTCCAACACAATGGCTAATTTCTTTTTCTTGTTTTTGTTGGCAGCGACGCGTTGTTTTAAGTACTCGAGCGCTGATGAGTCTACCGATTCCAGGTCTTTGTTGTATTCGCCACTATCGTGATACTGAATGGCTTTTTGTTTGGTGATAGCGATGTTTTCTGGTTCTACTGCATAGGTGTTAATTGAGAAGGTGAGCAGTGTTGCAGTGACAGCGGTGGCGATCAGTTTTTTCATGAGGTCTGTGCTTATCTTAGTATGATTTAGGGGTGTTAAGAGAAGGTTGGGTTAGCAGGTGCATAACCCAACCGGTATTAGTAGATCAACACTATTCGTGGTCGTTTTCGTGAGTTTCTTCGGCGTTGTCGTGACCATCATCGTGCGTCAGATCGTCAGCTTCATTTTCGCCTTCGCCTTCTTCGCTGCCGGCTTCCATGCTCAGGTCTTCATCATCTTCATCGTCTTCAGCTTCCAGTGCGGCTGCGGCAGCTTTTTGCTGTTCTTTCAGGGCTTGAGAGGCATTCAATGAATGCAGCATGGCCGCTGTTTCTTGCTCTTCCTGAGAGGGGGTTTCAAAATTGGTGTGGCCTTCAGCGATTTCGCGCAGAGCGACAACCGTGGCTTTGTCGTTATCCCATTCGACTTTGGCTTCTTTGCCACGCATCAGTTGACGCGCGCGGCGGGACGCGATGATGACTAATTCAAAACGATTTTTAACATTCTTTAAACAATCTTCTACAGTTACTCGAGCCATATCGCACCTATCAGTTTATCAAGTCAGTCAATGGGAATCCGGTATCATACAGGAAAACTGCCCTAAATAGCGAGTCAGGTCGCGGTGATTTGCGACAAATCGTCGATTAAACCGGCGTATTTACGGTGTTGTGCACGTGCTAACAAGCGGCCGGCGCTCACGATGGTCATGAGGTCGCGCAGTGCCAGGTCAAAGTCATCGTTCATGACTAAATAATCGAACTCATCAATGTGCGAAACGGTTTCTCGTACATCGGCCAGGCGCTTTTCAATGATGTTGGCATGGTCGGAGTTTCGCTTAATCAGCCGGTCACGCAAGTCATTGAGTGAAGGCGGTAAAATGAAAACGCTAATCGAGTGGCTGAAAAGTTTTTTGATTTGCTGGTGACCCTGCCAGTCGATTTCGAGGATCACATCGACGCCTTTTCCCAGCATTTCTTCAACATAGCGGCGCGAAGTGCCATAGCAGTTATCAAAAACATGAGCGTGTTCCAGGAATTCGCCGCGCTCTATCATGTCGTGAAAAGTTGCCTTGGTGACAAAGAAATAATTCACCGAGTCTTTTTCGCCCGGGCGGATGGGGCGGGTGGTGTGTGAGATGGAGACCGCTAAATTATTCATGCTATCTCTAAGAGCTTTAACCAGCGACGTTTTGCCTGTGCCTGATGGTGCGGCGATCACATATAAATTGCCAGTTTGAGCCATAAATTAAGCTTCCATTTCCTGAATGTCATGCATGCGGTTGAATAATTCTGTGCTGCTGGTGGTGACGTTATGGTTCATGATGCGAACTTCGCCGCCGTATGAACGCACGATTTCAGCGCCGACGATTTGGTCGACGGTGTAATCACCGCCTTTCACCAGAAAATCTGGTTTGATTAAATTGAGCAGGCGTTCTGGCGTATCGTCTGAAAATGGGATGACCCAGTTCACCATGCCTAGCCCCGCCAGCACTGTTGCGCGGTGATCAAGGTGGTTAATGGGGCGATTCGGGCCTTTAAGCTTGCGTATGGATTCATCGGTGTTAACGGCAACAATGAGATAATCGCCCAGTTGCTTTGCCATTTGCAGATACGTTACGTGGCCTGCGTGAATGATGTCGAAGCAGCCATTGGTAAATACCACTTTTTTGCCTTGGGCGCGCACTTCGCGTACGGCTTGCTGTAATTGCTCGTCATTGACAATGCCGGATGAGAACGTGGTTTTGCCGGACAAGGCCACTTGCAGTTCGGGTGCGCTAACAGCAGCGGCACCGAGTTTGGTGACCACAAGGCTTGCGCCGATATTGGCGAGGGCAGCGGCTGATCTTAAATCAAGACCGCTGGCGTAAGCGGCGGCGAGAACGCCGATAACGGTGTCGCCAGCGCCAGTCACATCGAATACTTCACGCGCATAAGCGGGCACGTGCATGGTTTGATCGGGTTCAATCAGTGTCATGCCGTCTTCGCCGCGTGTGACCAATAATCGGCCAATATTGAATTTCTTTAAGAGCTCACGACCTTTTTCAATGATCTCATGTTCGGTTTTGCAGCGACCGACGATGGTTTCAAACTCTTTCATGTTGGGGGTCAGAATGTCGGCACCGCTGTATTTGCTGAAGTCATCACCTTTGGGGTCGACCATGACAGGCACCTTGGCTTGCTTAGCTAGCCTGATCAATGTTTGAGCGTTTGTGAGTGTGCCTTTGTTATAATCAGATAAAACGACAAGTTTGACATGGGGTACATGATTGGCAAATTTTTGCTCAAGTATGTTTTGACCATAATGGGTTGCTGATTCTTCAAAGTCCACGCGCAATAATTGTTGATGACGGCTAATAACACGCAGCTTGATGATGGTGGATTCTTCTTTAAACATGCATAAATCATGTTGTACACGCGCTGCTTTTAATTGCTCGGCCAGTTTTTCTGAGGCTTCGTCTTGGCCGGTGATGCCTAATAGCGTGACCTGGGTGCCTAGTGAGGCAATGTTTAATGCCACGTTGCCAGCGCCGCCTGGCCTGTCATCGCGATTGTTTACGCGCACAATGGGGATAGGCGCTTCAGGCGAGATGCGCGAGGTGTCGCCAAACCAGTAACGGTCTAGCATGACATCGCCAATCACAAGGACATTTCCTTGGCTGAAATCAGGCAGTTGCGTTGGTATTGGTTGAGACATATTCGCTGCATCATGGTTAATAAAGTTGCGAAATTCTATCACTTAAGATTTAGCGGGGGAAGGAGTGTTGCATGAATTGTGGGTTGAGTTGAGGTTGGTTTTTCCACTGCAGCGGCGTAAAGGCGAGCAGGTGGCTGCGGGAGAGGGAAGGAGTGAGGGAGCAACAATATCATTCTTAGTTGCAAAAAAATGCCGCATATAGCAAGATTCGCGCTCATTCATTTGGAATATTATCCGTGCGTTACCTCTATACCATACTGCTTTATCTGGCAATGCCGTTTATTTTTTTGCGTCTGTTTTTACGCTCGCGTAAGTTGCATGGTTATCGTAACCGTTTGAAAGAGAGATTAGGTTACTACCCATTTAAGTTAGATAAATGTTTATGGGTGCACGCCGTGTCAGTAGGTGAAGTGCTGGCAGCGATTCCACTGATTAAATCACTACAGCAACAGTATCCACAGCTTCCATTGCTAGTCACCAACATGACTCCAACAGGTGCTGAACGCGTGAAAGCAGCGTTTGGTGATAGCGTGCATCAAGCCTATCTACCTTATGACATGCCAGCAGCAGTAAAACGTTTTCTAAATACCATGAATCCAAAAATGTGCGTCATCATGGAAACAGAAATGTGGCCGAATTTATTAGCTGCTTGCCGTCAGCGCAAAATGCCAGTGGTGTTAACCAATGGTCGTCTTTCTGCAAAATCTGCCGGCGGTTATGCGCTGACAGGATCAATCGCACGCGAAATGTTTTCCAATGTCACACACATCTCTGCCTGTTCAGAAGCAGATGCAGACCGTTATGCCACGTTTGGTGCGGTGCCGCCTCAACTCATTATCACGGGGAATTTAAAATTTGATTTAGTGTTATCAGATGAATTATTGCAACAAGCCGCCGCCTTGCGCGCACAGTTAGGCGAAAAAAGATTTGTGTGGGTAGCCGCCAGCACGCATGACGGTGAAGAGGGCATCATACTGCAAACACATAAAATATTGCTGGAACAAAATCCTGATGCATTATTAATTTTAGTGCCGCGTCATCCGGAGCGCTTCAACACGGTAGCTGACATGTCAGCGAGATTGTTCAAAACGGTACGCCGCAGCAGTAATGATGCAGTGACAACAGACACGGCTGTTTATATTGGCGATACCATGGGTGAATTAATGTTGATGTATGGTGCGGCAGACGTGGCGTTGGTCGCCGGCAGTTTTATTCCTCGCGGCGGTCACAATATTTTAGAACCAGCCGTGCTTGCAAAACCTATTATTACCGGCATACACGTATTTAATTTCGCAGATATCTGCAATACGTTCGAAAGAGCGCAAGCCATGGTGAAAGTCAGTAACGCCGACGAGCTCAAAAAAGTGTTAATTGGTTTTATGCAAGACGCAGACGCGCGCAAAGAAATCGGTGATCGCGCTCGCGCTGTGATGGATGCCAACCGTGGTGCGTTGCGTCGTCAACTCGACGCCATTCAAAAACTCATGCCTGTTGATTGACGAGCCCATGCCACTATGTTTCAATTCTTGCTCGATTTATTTCTAGTAAGGATGCCAAGATGAAGTTACGCGGGTTGTTGCTCTCATGTTCATTGTTGTTACTCGTCAATTCTCCCATTAATGCGTTAGCAGGTAGCGTCAAGCACAAAGACTATAAAGGTATGGCGATGGCGCAGGAAGTCAGTGGTTTTGTAGGCTGGTCTGCAGGTCTGGGCTTGGGACTGAATAACTACGATACAAATACTACCATGCAAACCATTACACGCACATTTGATAATCCATTCTTGTCAGGTGTTCCCGGCGATTCCTGGACTGGTTACGCCAGAGCCAACGTTAATAAATTCGGTCCGATGGCGAATCTGTATGCTGGCTATGGCTATCTGCGTGACATCTATTATGTCGGCGCGAATGCAGGTCTTAATTTGGTTGGCGCGAAAATGTTAAACGCAAATGAAACGACGGCATCCAATATTAATATCGCAGATACCACTGACGTTACCGCGCTATATTATTTAAATACCCTGACCACTCAAACCAAGCTCACCAGAAGCTGGATAGAGCCATTTTTCGATGTGAAAGTGGGTGGATTGATCACACCGGAAACGTTGTCTTACGGTATCATCGGTGTTAGCGTTGACAGCGTCACAATGCGCTCCATCACGATTTACGACACGAACGCAACCGTGGTTGGTGCGCCGCCTGCAGCTAATACCAGTACGGTCTTGAATTACAGCAAACGTAGATATTTAGTTGGTTTACGTCTTGGTGCAGGCTCAGAAACATTGATCACTAAAAAAATTGGTGTTGCCGTGCAGTATGTTTATACGATTTTCCCATCGTTTAATGCTAACGGTGCAATCAATACTGCTGTGGCGGTTTGCGATACTGCAACGGGTTGCACAACTACACCAGCAGTGGTCACCAATACAACCAGAACTGCATTGACCGACCAGCAATTGATGGCACAGTTTATTTATCACATTAGCTAAATGTAGATTGGGTTGCGCGTGGCGCAACCCAATTTTCTGCCGATTATAAAATCACACAACACGAACTCTTTTGTCTCTCATGCTGCTGACGAGCTTCGCGTTTCTCCTTAACGGCGACAGGTTTATACAGACCGGTTTGCTTCAATGCCGCCAGGTTGGCAGGCACTTCCAGCATGACGGGCTGAGCTTGTAATTGTCGTTGTGGATATTGCAGTACTTCTCGCATCAACTCATTCAAGAATGGATTTCTCGCTTCGTCTATGTGATTTTTCTGATTCCAGCGGACTAATGCTTGTTTATATTGATCCAGTTTGTCACCGTAGATGCGGCGGTAATCTAAGCCTGCGGTCCAGTTTTTGCCGGGATGAAAATTGCCATGGTATTCATTGAGTGTGATGTCAGTGATGTAGCGCTTCACTTCATCAAAGCCTCCTGCGTTGCCGATGGTGGTGATGTCTATTGCGCAACTGTGATAACCATCAGGCACGGCGGTGCAAGATAAGCCTGCTTTGCTTCCTGCCAGAAAGCGAATAAAAATTGCGTAATTTACCGCGTATTCCCCGCGTTCCATTTCATCGCGCATTTTGGCGTATAAATCTTCCAGAAAGCGTATGATTTCTTCACCATGAGCTTCATTGCGTGCAACATCTTTCACTGGGATAAACGCACAGATTTCATCAAGCACGCTTTTTTCCGTAGTATCATTGCCGCAGTCGGGGTGTGGAAACGCTGTGCGAAAATGCCATTGCGTTGCCCAGTCACCTTCAGAAAATTCATCTTTGTTGCCGATGGAAGCCGGTGAGACCAGGTTTTGCATATAGAGCGGAATCAGTTCTTCATGTTGACGTAGAAATTCTGGTACGTTCACCAGTTGTTCCGCGCGCATTTCTGCTTCCTGTTTAAAGTGATCTAATGACGGATGATGATTCACATTGTGCGTCGTGAGTGGAACGGGTTTCTGCGTAATAATATCTACGTTTTTCAGGCGACGGTTGGTGAGTTCATCGTTGCGATACAGTGGCGAGATCAATACGCTCACGTATTCATTTTTTAAGAATAATCCATTACGAATTTCATCGAATAACTCAGCGAGACTGCGCTTTTCCTGGATGTTTTGCAGTTTTTTTGCTGGCATGCAATCGATATCCATGTCTTTAATGACGCCTAACATGCCGCAATGAGCACTCATGAGTACCTCAAAATCAGGATTGCTCCGATCCAGTCTGACTTCTTCACCATGAGCGGTGATGATCGTAGCGCCGCGAATTAATCCAACAAAACTTGGCATGTCTCTGCCAGTGCCATGTCCGCCGGTAGCAGATAAGCCTGCAACGGTGACATAAGGAATCAAACTCGCAGTTGGCAAGACCAAGCCATATTTCTTTTCAATGTACTTTTGCAATTCCAGCATTTGCACACTGCCGCCAACGCGAACGACGTTTGAATCCGCAAGGCGTTCAATGTTGGTAAACGCATGACCGGTCAAGCGCAGGTTAATGTCGGCTTTGGTGATTTCTGTTGCGGAATAGGAAGCGCTGTATTCATCATTTTCTTTTCTTCCACCCGCTACGGCGCGCACTGAGATCGGGTCGTTTGCAGGTTTAGCGTTATTTAAGGCGTGGATGATGCGCAAAATATTTTTCAATGTGTCCATGTCTTCAATATCAATCACAATCGCATCCGGATTGATTTGGGAGTCCGTGTAGTTTCTAAATTCTTCGCGAATCTTGATATGTTTTTTGATTTCCGGGTGATTGAGGTATTTGCGTAGCTTGATGAGATCTTCAGCGGATAATGACATGACATGCACTCCCGTGATTTATTATTGTACTTTCCACGTTACGCTGATCTGATTAAGGAATTATTAGACTAGGGTAGAGAGTGTATTTTTAGTGAACAGCAGGTCTGAATATGCTTTCTTTTTGTCTCCCGGGTTCCGTAAAAGATACGCGGGATGATAAGTGACGATGAGCGGAGCGCTAGTCTCGCCTAAGGCATGCAGCTGGCCGCGCATGGACTCCAGGGACTTTTTGGTATCTAACAGGTAGTGGGCGGCGATGCGTCCAACAGCGAGCAATAATCGCGGTTTGATCAGGGCAATTTGCTGGTTCAGAAAGGGTGTGCAGCTTGCTACCTCAGCCGGCGTGGGATCACGATTTTCCGGTGGACGGCATTTCAATATGTTAGCGATATACACATCTTCACGGGCAAAGCCGATTGAATTTAACATCGCGGTTAATAACTGACCCGCACGGCCAACAAACGGCTCGCCTTGCTGGTCTTCATGAAATCCCGGCGCTTCACCAATCACCATTAATTTCGCAGTCGGATTGCCAACACCAAATACAGTTTGCGTGCGTGATGCGTGCAGCGGACAGGCAGTGCAGGCCGCCACACATTGACGCAATTCAGATAAATCTGGTGTCTGATTGGAGATGACAACTGGTGCTTGCATAGGCTGACGTGCTTGCCAGTTCACAAGACCAAGTGCATTCAAATAGGCAGATCTGTCGTTCATTTTTGTCTCTTGCGATACGGCAAATAACGCGGTTCCCACATGGTGCGGTGAATTAACGCGGTGATGTCATCCGTCGTGTTTTCCGCTAACCCTTCTTTGCGAGCTTGAGTCGCTACGGCATGAGCGACTTGCACGCTCACCATTTTCGCTTCAGATAATTTAGGAAGCAAGGGGGCAGTTTTGTCATTAGCGATAGGCGCACATTGACTTAAGGCATTGGCGGCGGCCCACAACATATCATCAGATAATAATCTGGCTTTCACGGCAATCACGCCAAGACCTAAGCCAGGAAACGCTAACGCATTATTGCTTTGTGCGATACGGTGATAAAGGCCCATGTAGCGAACATCTGGAAATGGGCTGCCGGTTGCAATAATCGCTTTACCATTAGACCACTGATATAAATCTTTTGGGTCTGCTTCTGAAAGCGTGTTGGGGTTAGACAATGGCATGATGATAGGACGTTCTGCATTTTCACACATGGTGGTAACGACTTCTTCATTGAAAGCACCAGTCGCAGTGGAGCAGCCTATTAAAATAGTTGGCTTTGCATTTTTGACGACATCATAAAGTGTGATAGCAGCAGGATCGCGCTTGGTCCAGTTGGCTATTTCTTCTGGTTTGCGTGCGTAGGGCGCCTGGAATGGCAAGAGTTTGCAGTCAGTGGTGAGCAAGCCATCTTTATCTAATAAATAAAAACGAGATCTGGCATCTTCTTGCGACATGCCATAACGTAACATGGCATCGCAAATTTGATCGGCAATACCGACACCGGCAGTGCCTGCGCCTAAAATCACAATGCGATGCTCTCGCATAGGCACACCGCTTGCTTGCATGCCAGCGATCACAGAAGCTAATGCAATCACACCAGTTGTTTGCATGTCACCATTTAGCGTGCAAATTTCTTTCCGGTAACGCATTAATATATCCCGTGCATGATCGCGGCCTACGTCTTCCCAGTGCAATAACATATTCGGAAATTTTTTGGTGATGGCTGTGACGAATTGATCGATAAAGTCATCATACGCAGCACCGCTGATGCGTTCATGGCGCCAGCCTAAATACATAGGATCATTTAACAAGTGTTGATTATTGGTGCCAACATCTAATTGAATTGGCAGTGTGCGGTGCGGGCTGATGCCGCCGCATAAGGAATACACCATGAGTTTGGCAATGGAAATGTTAATGCCGCCGATGCCTTGATCGCCAATGCCAAGTACGGCACCACCATCAGTGACAACAGCCAAATCTACTTCTGGCGGTAGACGATGATCCAGGATTTCATCGATGCGATCACGATCGTTGTAACTAATGTATAAACCTTTTGGTTTGCGCAATTCCAGGCTGAACCGTTTCACGGCTTCGCCGACTGTTGGCGTGTATAAAATTGGCAGCATTTCTTCTAGGTGTTTGCTGGCGAGTTTATAGAAAAGGGTTTCGTTGTAATCATGCAGCACGTGTAAATAAATGTTCTTGCTGAGATTGGTGTGATGTTCGGAAAACTGGATATACATGCGAGCAGCTTGTTCATCCAGCGTTTCCATGTTTTGCGGCAAAATGCCCAGCAAACCGAACTCGTTACGCTCATCTTCGGTAAAGGCGCAGCCTTTATTTAGCTTGGGGTTACCCAGCAGGCTATAACCGGTCAGCTCGGTTTCTAAATGAGAGGGGCGTCCGTCTTTATCATTAATTATCTTGAATTCAAACATATAGATGCTCTTTTATTATGTGCTTGGCGAAAAATTATGTTATAAAATGCCCAATTGGTGCAGAGCTTTCATCTATTATAACTTAGAATATGTTAGTTTATGTATTGGTATTATTGAGATTATGCCCATGAAAAATATCGCGGTTTATGCAGGTACCTTTGATCCCATTACCTTGGGCCATGTGGATTTAATCGAGCGAGCTTCCCGCATGTTTGACCGCGTGGTGGTAGGGATTGCCGCTAGTCCCAATAAAAAACCCCTGTTTTCACTGGATGAACGTGTTGAGATGACGCGGTCTGTTTTGCAGGGTTATGCCAATGTCGAGGTACATGGGTTTCAATCTTTATTATTAGAATTTGCGCGCAAACATGGCGCGAATATTATTTTGCGCGGTTTGCGCGCGGTGGCGGATTTTGATTATGAATTTCAGCTTGCCTCCATGAATCGTTTTATGGATCCAAACATCGAAAGTATATTTTTAATGCCTGCCGAAAAGTACATGTATATCTCATCCAGTATCGTGCGTGAGATTGCGGCATTAAAAGGCGAAGTCACTGGTTTCGTTCCAGCGGCAGTGGCTGTGGCGCTAGAAAATAAATATAAAAAATGAGGCGTAAGCGGTGGCGTTAAAAATCACAGAAGAATGTATCAATTGCGATGTCTGCGAACCGGTTTGTCCTAATCTCGCGATTTATCAGGGCGAGATGATTTATGAAATCGACCCAAACAAATGTACTGAATGCGAAGGGCATTTTGATGAACCACAATGTGTTGCGATTTGCCCTGTGGATTGCATCATTAAAGATCCGGCGCACGTGGAAAGCAAAGAACAATTGCTGCAGAAATTGCAGTTGCTGACAGAGCTTGCTAAGAAAGAGGTTAAATAGCGATGTTTGTAACTGATTATTTAACTGGTAAAAAGCCTTTGTGGTGCGCGTTTTTGTTTTTTGCTGTGCTGGTGCCACTGATCATGTATGCAATCATGTCGGTATTTTACAATCATGTTGCCAATGATTTACTGCAGTGGTCAGTTAGCTGGCATGCTGTGGTAGGTATCATGGATGCATTTGCGGTGCTCGCGTTTCTGGTCAGTACTTTTGGCTTAGTGTCTGTGTGGCGCTGTGCTGCTAATAGTCATTCACGGATATGGATGTGGCTGGCCATTTTGTTTGTGATCACTGCCACTGGATTCTCCATTGGTTCATGGGTGCTGGCAATTCATGCGGCGAAAGCGAATGTCATGAAGCAAGTACTGCAAGCGTTTAGCTGTTGGCTTTATATCTTATTGCTTTTGGTGACCAGCATCTGGTGTTACTTCGGTGCGAAAAATAATGCGGTAAAAAAATGGATGGTGCCGCTCATGCTAACGCTGGTGATGTTTAGCCAATTGCTCGTGCTGATACTCTATCGGCCATTACCGACTGAGTTTTTGTTAGGCTCCAGCGGTGATTTACAAGTTTATTATAATTTTAATTATTTCAATGTGAAAAAAACCACAGCGAATTCCATACTAAGAGAAATGCATGGTTTGGAAGCGGCAGCCCAGCGCGGTGATGCTGATGCCGCTTATAAGCTGGGTTCACTTTATACCGATTTACAAAATCCTGCGTTTAACAACACTGAAGCAGTGCGCTGGCTGCGTTATGCCATCGATCATGGTGTTGTGTTTGCGAAAAACGACTTAGCCAATCTGTATTTGCAAGGCCGTGGTGTTGAGAAAGATGAAAAAACTGCGCTGAGTTTGTATCAGCAAGGTTCTGCGGCAGGTGACGATACGGCCACCTATAATCTGGGTTTGATGTATGAAACCGGTTCAGGTACTAAGCAAGATTATGCATTAGCTGCAACGTATTATCAGCGTGCAGTAGAGCGTACCACTGAAAATCCCGATGCGGGTTGCGCGGAAAATGATTTGGGCGCGTTGTATGCTTTAGGCAAAGGTGTTAAGCAAAGTGATGTGGAAGCACGCAGTTTGTTCTCGCTGGCTGCCAAGAAAGATTTCTTTATCGTATTGCCAGAAGATGCTGTTGGTATGTCTATTCCCAAAGATATGGACTTTCCGAATGTTTACGCTGCGTATCGTTTAGCTGAAGTCAAACATCAAGCGCATGAAACCACGGGTCTATCACAAGATGAAATCAAACTCGCGAAGTTGGTTTCCAATCGTTACCAGAGTCGCTGCCGAGATTAATATGACGGGTTAAATCAAACATGCAGAGTGTTCGCACGGAAGATGACAGGCGCAAGCGGGAATACATGGCTCAGTGCCTAAAAGTATTGTCTTTCGAAGAAAAAAACGAGGATGAGTTTGTCATTTCGGTTATCAAAGATGGCATTGCCACATTTGAAAAGATAGTCTCACCAGAAGATCTTGATTTATTTCTATTAGCTAAACTCTATATTGATCTTTCATCTGTTTATTGCAAAATTAAGAATAGAGCTAAATATAGTGCCGCGTTACATAATGCAAAAACCGCGCTTAACAGATGTGTCAGCAAGAATGATGAGTACTTGCGTAATGTCGTCTATTTAAAGTCGCATGAAGCAAAGCAAGAACGGTATTTTCCAGAGCTTAAAGCAGAGTCTCAAGCAGCGCTTGATGAAGCATTTGCCCGCTATAAGGAAATAAAGCTAACCACGGACCAGGATGCGTATGAGTTGGTAGTGCTACACCTGATTCAGCTGGATTTGCATGAAGGTGACACAGCAAAGAAAATTGCAACCTTGCTAACTATTCTCGCTGTCCTGGAGCAGATAAAAGATAAAAGTACACCTAAGTTTGAGCGTGAAACTATTTATGTGCGTATTGAGTTAGCTAAGCAATATCGTGTTAAGTCTGATCAGAATTATCAGTTAGCATTAGAGCAGGTGCGTGCGGGTATTGCCATGCTGGAAGCAAATCCGGCAAAGAAGGATAGGCATTACGCTGAGTTGTCGCTTTTATACCATAATCTGGCGATGGATTTATGTGATCTGAAGTCGCCAAAAAAAGAGATAAAGCAAGCATTTTTAAAAGCGCTGGAAGTAACCGATAAAATCAAAAACAAAACCGATGCAGATTATCGTGGTGTGATAAAAACATGGTATTGCATGGCGAATTTTTATCGCGAAACAAATCAGCAATATTTATTCGTCGATTATATCATCCCTTTTTTCAAGGTATTGGGTTCAATCCAAAGAATCAGGTCTACCACATTGATGCGAGCAGAGGCTATCATTCGCTTGATGGCTGAAATGACTTTTACTGACAAGCCGCTGATAGATGTTTTATATTTTGCTAATAAAGCCGTTTCTGAATATACAGAGCCGTTGATGAGTTCCTTCATCGCTTTCTTGCAAGAATTTTGTCTCCGTAGTCCTCATTTGGTGACCAGACAATCTGCTTTAGTGACAATATCCTTTATTAACTATCTATTAAACGGTACGGAAAACAAAACATTACCGGACAATGATTTCAAAGTCAGGTTAGAGGCAGCGGCGGCTGAAACGTCTGAAGTGTTGATGCAAGATGAGCTCGAAGAAGTGGATGAAATTAGTTTGTTAAAGCAATTTAGAACGATACTGCAAGAACACCCCATTCATAATTTAGTGCAGCAGTTAGAGAATTCAATGCCAGTCACGGTCGCGATGGCTGTGCGCATCAAGCAACTTGAGGCAGATAATGCGGCGCTAAGGGCAGAAGTTGCCGCAAGCCGAGCAATATCGGTTGAATCAAGGCCGGAATCATCTGAGCCGGCGCATAAAAAGCATGCTGTTTTATTCAAAGGCCGGCCGTGATGCAATCTATGTTATAATCAGTAGATAATTCGTGTGGAGCGTGGCTAATGAATCAAGCAGATCAAGCCAACGAAGTCGTGTTAGAAACTGGCAAGCCATTTACTGACTGCATGATTTGGGATTTGCAAACTCAATTCTATCGCGACAAAGGCGTGGATGCTTGGATTGATGTTCCCTCGTTTACTGCAAGCAGTCCTTTTATTGGTAACACTTACGCACATATTTGTCTGGCTTTTATTCGCGATGTGGTGGCTGCCAATCCTGCAGCGGTTGATCATCCATTTTATATCATGGAGCTTGGCGCAGGCACTGGTCGCTGTGCGTATTACACGTTAAAGCGCTTGTTGGAATTGCTGGCGGACGCCGGTATGGAGCAAGTTGATGTTCGGTACATAATGTGTGATATCGCTGAAAAAAATATTGCGTTCTATCAGTCTCATCCTTGTCTGAAACCTTTCATCGATCGCGGCATCATTGATTTTGCTGTCTTTGATCTTGAGGCTGATGCGGTTATCCAATTACAAATGGCAAATGTCGAAGTCACCAACCAGTTGTTGGTTAATCCATTAATCGTGCTGGCAAATTATGTTTTTGATACCACGACGCATGATGCGTTTAATGTCACGGATCAACAAATTAGACCGTTATTGGTCGATGTGACCTGTGACAGCAGTAACATCGAAAACGGAAAAGTGAAATCGATTGATAAATTAATGGTATCACTGCGCTTATCAGAGCAAACAAGTCTGCATTATCAAGATGAAACCCTGAACGAAATTGTTGAGCTTTATCGCACGCAAGTGGCATCAGGGTCTAACGTTGTGATGCCTAACGGTGGTTTCAAGGCCATTACGCATTTAAGTCGTCTTGCGAATCACCGATTACTGCTGTTGTCTACCGACAAAGGCTATCATGGCATGGCTGAATTAAATAAGTTGACGCCACCGCAGTTGGTAGTTCATGGCGCCACGGCATTTTCCTTAATGGTGAATTTCCATGCGCTCAAAATGTATTTTGAAAAAAACCATGGTGATGCTTATGTGGAAGATACGGTGGACACCATCCTGATTACAGCAGCCATGATGTTCGGCTTTAAATTGTCAGCCTTAACGCAAACCCGTGCTGCTATTCAAACTTATATTGCAGGCTTGAGTCCTGGTAAATACAGCAAACTTATTTTGCGCGCGCACGAATTAACAGCTACCAGCGATTTCGAAACAATACTAAGTCATCTGGTATTAAGTGATTATGATCCAAAATATTTTTCTGCTGCATCTGATCGTTTAATAGAGCTGTATCCAACAGCAGATAAAACGGCATTAAGCTTTTTGGAGCAGAAGCTGCCTTTGGTGATAGCGAATTATTATTATTTACCATTTCCGGATGATGTGATGTTTGATATAGGAAACTATTGTCGTGTGAGTGGAAAGCTAGACGATGCTATTCAGTGTTACCAGCGTGCTCTGTTAAATAATGCCAGTACCGACATTACGTATAATATTTATCACCATCTTGGTTTGTGTTATCAAAGCAAACAAATGTATGCAGATGCGATAGCCAGCGTTCAGCAAGCATTAAAATTCAAACCCGATTCAGCTGAATGTAAAATGCTGCTAAATCAGCTGGGTTGCACCATCTAGCCAGGCTAAATAGTTTCTTTCTTTTTGCGAGTTGATTTCTTCGACTGCATCGCGGTGCCCGGTTTTTGGTATCGCTCCGTGCAAATGCCAATCAACATCGTGATATTTCGCTTCAAGAGCGGATCGAGAATGTATCTTGAATATTCTACGCATGAAACTAGCACTTTGTAGGCAGCATGTGTCGCAATTAAATTATAAAGACGTTGTTTCTGTATGTCATCGCAATTCAGATTAATTTCTTTTTTCCAGAATTTTTTCCATTCCGTCGATGATTCTAAATAACCAAGGATTCTGGCAATCACGTGATTCATGTTTTCAGACACTTGTGATGGCTGCACGAATTCGTAGGTAACTTGAATAGGTGTCACACTGTTAAAGGGGGCCAGCATGTCATCGATGACATGCTTGATTTCATCTTTGATGAAGTCTTCATTGCCAAGACGAACTTCTTTCGAGCCGTTAGGCTGGCAAGTGTTATAAAACAAACGGCCATTAATTTTTTTGCTGATATAAAGATTGAAGAATTCCGGGTTTTTGGCTTGCTGAGATTTCAGGTAAGAAATAATCACCTGCGGAATTTTTGATTTTTGCATGGCAATAAATAACGGATCTTTTTCGTCCCTAACCCTGCTCATAATGCCTCCCCGGCGTGCGCTTTTTTCTTTTTTTACTTCCTACCAGACTATTTTACGCCACTTTTTTAAGCTGTGTGAAAAGTGTGTCAAACCCTACTGCTAAAAACAGTTGTTTTTACAATAAGTTAAAGGCGAGAAAAAAATCCTGTAGCGATTAGCGGGGCCCATTTCAGGCTGCTGCCCGCCAATCGTAGAATGACTTTCAAGATAATGAGGTTGGGTTACTTTTTCGATTTCGAAAAATAATGCCTAAGCGGCTGCATGGATGGGGATTTCTGGTCGTTCCGCAACCACTCGTCGATTGCACGAATATCTTCGAATCCTAAGGTGCCCGCGGCTTGCTTCAGAGCAAGGTAGTTATTCACATAAGCGTATCGGTCCGTTGCATAACGCGTTTGTGCCTGAAATACTTTTTGCTGTTGATTTAAAACATCCACCAGTGTTTCCGAGCCAACCTTATAACTTTCTTCCATGCCGTGTAATGAGCTAATGGTGGATTTAATTGCTTCACGATCAGCTTTAATTTGGCTGATGCCAGCAATAATGCCAAAATAACTTTGTCTCGTGGTATTCAATGTTGAGCGCTGAGTTTGTTCCAGCTGTTGTTGGGTAACTTCATATTGATAAACAGCTTGATCGGTTTGTGCCACAACACCGCCGCCGGAAAAAATCGGCAAATTCATTTCAACCATTAATTGTCTGTCTGTTTGTGTCGACGGACCGCTGCGTTGATTGATTGCTTGTGGGTAGCGGTTAATGTTTTGTTGAAATTGACGGTCTGCTAGACCCTGTAGTTGAATTGTCGGAAAATTACCGCCAAATTGCGCACGTATATTTTGACGTGAGCTGTCTAGCGAAAACTGCGCGGCCTTAATCGACCAGTTTTGTTTTAATGAAGTTTGCACCCATCTTTCGACATCGTCTGGCTGCGGCGAAACGAGGGGGAAATTTTCGCTTAACGGTGCGAGATGATCGTAATAAACACCAGTAATGACGCGTAAATTTTCGCGGTCATTATTTAAATTAATTTTTGCCTGAATGAAGCCGGCTACGGCAGAGTCATATGAAGATTGCGCAGTGTATACATCGGTAATGGTTTTTAAGCCGACCTGAAATTGTTGCTTGATTTGATCCAGTTGTTCTTTGTAGGCCAGCATGGTGGCATTGGCATAACTCACGTTATCTTCATCGCGCAACACGGCAAAATAGGCCGAAGAAACTCGCACCATTAAACTTTGCAGCGCGGAATTTAAAATAGCATCTGCTTGATGAGAGGTTGCAACTGAGCTGGCTAGTTGCATGTATTGAGTAAAATTGAAAACCGTTTGCGTGACGGTCAGGGCTAAATCATAAGTGCGCAAAGTGTTATTGCGAACCGTATTGCCAGTAGCAAAGTTGGCACCGGAGAAGCCAGAGCGTGTGATCGCAGGATCAAACGCTAATGCAACATTGGGCAGCAACGACGACAAGGTAATTGGCACGCCTTCTTTCGTGGCGAGTCGCTGTGAAATGGCTTGTTGATAAATAGGATCTGACGATAAGGCCTGTTTATAAACGTCTATTAAATCTGCAGCCATTAGATTGTGGCTGATGAGTAGGGTGATCAACCCGAGTGCTATTTTTTTCATGCTAACCCGCAATTTTTTTCGGTATTATAGACCTATCTAAATCTAAACAACTAGGAAATTTCATGCCCATTTGGAAGTCTAAAATAAGCACAGAAATCGTAACGGAGCGTAATATTAATACCATGAGCGATCACCTAGGTATAGAGTTTCTGGAAGTTGGTGAAGATTTTCTCACTGCGCGCATGCCGGTGGATCATCGCACCAGGCAGCCTTTAGGTATTATGCATGGCGGTGCTTCTTGTGTGCTGGCGGAAACCATAGGCAGTGTGGCGGCGAATTTCTGTGTTGAGGAGGGGCATTACTGCGTGGGTTTAGATATCAATACTAACCACATTCGATCGGTGCGCGAAGGCTTTGTGATAGGGAAGGCGACACCTTACCATATCGGCAAAAGTACACAAGTCTGGTCGATAGAAATTCGTGATGAGCAGGGACGACTAGTATCAGTTAACCGATTGACGATGGCTGTATTGCAATCGCCAGCTCGATCGCAGCAATAAGGCTGCAGGCACTGGCGCGACCGGTGCCGGCTAAGTCCAGCGCTGTGCCATGATCTACCGAGGTGCGAATGAACGGCAGGCCCAGCGTCACATTCACCGCATGATCAAATCCCGCGTATTTAATCACTGGTAATAATTGGTCGTGATACATGCCAAGCACCGCATCACCTCGCTGCAAGACGGCGGGTGTGAAAATGGTGTCGGCAGGCAATGGGCCGTCTAGCAACAAACCTTCGGCACGCATGGCGGCTAATGCAGGCTCTATCACTTCTATTTCTTCCATGCCCAAATGACCTCCTTCACCTGCGTGAGGATTTAAGCCGGCAACTAAAATGCGAGGTTCTTTCAGTTTGAAATAAGTTTGCAAATGATGATGCAGTATTTTCGTCACCGCCGTGATTTTTTCTTTGGTGACATGATGCGCCACCTCTTTTAAAGGTAGATGTGTTGTGACTAAGGCAGCTTTGATTTGGTCGACCACAAACAGCATAACTGTGTGGGTAACATGTGCAGTGTGAGCGAAGAATTCTGTGTGACCAGTAAACGCAATACCGGCATCATTCATAATGCCTTTGTGCACAGGGCCTGTTACCACGGCTTGTGCTTTGCCCTCCAGGCAAGCATGCGCTGCCAGTTGTAAGGTTTTCATTACAGTAAACGCGTGATCTTTGTCTAATTTTCCGGGTACCACGGTAGTATTGAATGGCACGGGATGCACGCGCAAAACACCTGCTTGATGTGCGGTGTTGCTATGATCTTCCAGGCTGGTTTCTACGATAGTGAGTGGTAATTGCAATGCTTTAGCGCGTGCGGCCAGCATGATGGGGTCGGTGATGGCGACTAGCTCTACCGGCCAGGATTGTTGTGCCGCTTTAATCACTATATCAGGTCCCACGCCTGCGGGTTCACCTGGTGTAATGAGTAAGCGCGGCACTTTCATGCGTTAGACCGTTGTGGTGATGAAGGCTGTACTGCGTAATTTAGACATCCACGTGTCTACTGCGGATTCAAATTTTTTCTGCAGCAACATGGCTTCTACTGTTTTGCGATCAGGGGCGCCTGGGTTATTGCCGGCGGCTTTGCGCATATCTTCCATTTCAATGACATGGAAGCCGTTGCCAGTTTGAATGGGGCCAGCTAAAGCAGACTTTTTCATTTTGGCAACATCATCAGTGAAGGCAGATGGGACTTCATTTAATTTCATCCAGCCTAAGTCGCTACCTTGTAAGGGAGACACTTTATTTTCTTGTGCGGTGACCACTTTGCAGCTTGTGCCGCTTTCGATTTTGCTTTTAATGGCTAAAGCACGAGCTTTTGCTTTTGCCACTTCATCTGTGCTTGGGTTGTCTGAGAGTGGGACTATGATGTCGTGAATACGGTACTCATTAGCAGCAGCATTGTCATCGCTTTTAACTGATTTCATGTAAGCGTTGATTTCGTCTTGGGTGACTGTCAATCTGCCACCGACTTCATGTTGCTCCAGCTTTTGTATCACAACCTGATCGTGGATTTCCTTGCGATATTCTTCTTCTGTCATGCCAGCTTTCTTGACTTGGTCATAAAGCGCGGTGACGGGTACGTTGTTGGTTTCGGCAATTCGTGCAATCACGCCGTCAACATCTTTGTCTGATACTGTCAGGCCGGTTTGCTCAGCAGTTTGCATCTGCAGTTTTTTGTTAATGAGTTGTTGCAGCACGGCTTGTTCTAATTGTTTTTCAGGGAGATTTGGGTCGATGCGGGTCATTTGCATTTTTGCCGCTTTAATCCCATTGTCTAATTCAGACCGTGTGATGAGGTCATCATTCACCACGGCAACCATTTGATCCAGTTTTTCGCCGGCAGGTTTAGTTGGTTTGGTGGCGGCGTAAGAAGCATTGAGCAGCAAGCTGCAAAATAAAGAAGTCATCAGTAATGTTTTTTTCATTTATATTTCCTGCCCAAATTGCGGTGTGTATCCACTAATCGAACTTAATAACCCAGAAGGATTTCCATTACCGATTTCACCTAATCCTTTTAACGAAAACTGGATGTAAAATTCATTTGTATATTGTGCGCTGCTATTTTGCGACGCATTTAAGTTGGAGAATGCCCGGTTGCCAACAGCGCGCATGGCCCAGCAACAGGTGTCGTATTGTAACCCATAGATCAGGTTCTGCAAATGCATCTGGTTCCAGTTCTCGCTCCAGCGTCCAACCACGCTTATGCTTTCGCTAGCTGGCCACACAAATGAAAAATCGCTTAATTTCAAGTTGTTGGCGCTACCGCTGGTGACGCCGCCAGACAGTGGGTCTGAACCGTTTACGTAGCCATAATTGAGATTGATTAACCGTCTTTCATCCGGCTGATAATGCACGCCAATGGATGAGTTGCTCAATTGCTTTGAAATCGGGTTGACTAAAGCATTCGCGTTTAATGACCAGCTAGGGTTAACGTTGTAATTCAGCAATCCGGAAATGGGTGATAAGCGCCAGTGATTTGCTGGGTTAAACGGGTTGTCATTACAAGTAGTGTTATTACAAAACGTCACTTTACGGTTGCTGAAATACACAATGTCGCCAACGCCAATGCGAATTTTTTCAAATCCGGAATCGGCATCGAGAATGCGGGATGACAATCCGAAGCCAAGTTGATTAGCATCGCCGATGCGATCGACGCTGCTGAAGCGGTTGTAATTGAAGATCTGATCGTATGTCAGCGTATTCACAGTCGTATCAAAAATGGGAATGCTTGCTTGATTGCGATAAGGAATGTAATCGTAATATAGCTGGGGTTCCAGTGTTTGCAGATAATTGTGATTAAACAGCGTCATGTCACGATTAAACGCCATGCCCATCGCCATATCAAAAATGGGAATGGTGCGTTTAGCGCTGTCGGGTGCATTGGTTTCCAAGGTCTGATTTAAATTGTAACCCGTCATGGAAACTTGCATGCGCGGGTTGATGAAAAAATATGGCCAGTACAGCGGTAAGCTCACGCCAGGTTGCAAATGAAAACGGTTGCCTACAGGTTGATTGGCGATGGTGCCAGGAGTGTTACGAATATCAAAATGGGTGGCTTCGGTTTCCAGGAAATATTCCAGACCAAACGCTTGGTCCGGGTAATGCGCCGTTAATAATAATTGTGGAAAGCGACGATATTGATTTTGCACCGGGTTTTCATCAACAGGATGCATGGTTTCATATGCCTGCAAGCGTCCGATGAAATTCCAGTTTTGTCCTTTGTAGTAAAGATCACCTTCTTGCAGCAGCTGGTTTTGGGTGACTTCATTTAAATCGCCGCCGAAGTTTCGCACATAATAATCATCACCGGCATAATTAAAGTCTATGTGTGAAGACCAATGCTGACTAAAGATGGAATCATCGTGCCAGGAAAAACTTTTACGCGTATTACTTGATGTTTCCAGGCGATTTAAGTCAGCTTGAATAGCATCGTTGGTGGAGTTGCCATAAGTGGTTTGGGCGTATTGTTTGAAGGTTTGATACAGCGTGTCATTCGGCAGTACACCAAACTGCAAAGAGCCTTGCCCTATTGTCGATAAATAACGGAATTTATCAGTGAGGCGATTACCGCGTTTGCCTAACCAGGCAGGTGTAATCGTCATGTCAAAATTCGGTGCCATGTTCCAGTAAAACGGCGCGAACACAAATGGTCCCCAACCGTTATAGCTGGTGAGGTTTACGGTTTTATTACCAACAGTCGGCCACAAAAATCCTGACTTGCGCTGATGATCGAGTGAAAAACTAAAATAAGGAATATAGAGCACCGGAATATCTTTTACGTAAATCCGCGCATTGGTGGCATAACCACGACCGATGTTTTTATTTAGTACGATATGGCTGGCACGCACTCGCCAAGACGGATGCAGCGGTGGGCAAGTGCTAAAGCTGGAATTGTTTAGCTCGTAAATTTTAGGTTCGTTTTGCGAAAATTCATCTGCTTTACCCCAGGCAGTGAGGCCTTCTACTTTGCGACTGGTTTGTATAGCCGCATCGGCAATTTTCGGGGTCGAGGCGTTTTTAACCGCACCTAATGAAGTTCTATATAAAATATCTTGCAATGCCTTGTTGCGAGACTGGAACTCATAGCGGCCTTGTTTGGCAATAATCAAAGTATTGGGTTCGCGTAAATGCACATTACCCAGTAAGTCCATGGCAGTGATTTTGCCGGTCGTGGCATCTCGATAGATAAATGCTTTGTTCGCGGTGATCTGTTGCCCAAACCGCATGACTGAGACTTCGCCTTCCAATACCGTAGTGCCATGCTGGGAGAAAAGGGCCTGACTGCCGGTGACTTGGACGGAGGAGCTTTTTTTGCTGTCGTCTACGTAATTGAAAGGCTGTTCTAGATAGTATCCCCCGCATTTGGTGTCATCGCTTGAGACCCAGCCTAGCTGGTTTGCGATGGATTCGTCAGTCATGATGTGGGTGGTCATGGCGAAGGCGGAATAGCCAGTTGCCAGCAGTCCTATGCTAATCGCAAGCATGATGAGGGGTTTTAATCTTGCAGACATTTAGCCTATCCTGCGCTATATTTTTCAATCACGCCAGTTTAGCGAAAAGGTGTAGTTAATGGAATCCAAAAGCGAACGAAATCTGAAATTCCAACGATGGTTAAACTCTGTCTGCCAAAGCGGTGTGGCGTCATGTCATGCTATGCAGGGTGATGCCAGCACCAGGCAATATTCTCGTATCGTGACGCCAACTGGATCCTACGTGGCCATGGATGCTCCGCCGCCAGAAAACTGTCGAGCTTTTGTCTCAATTGCGTCGGCATTGCGTGCCTTGGGTTTGCATGCGCCAGAAGTGTTTGCTGCGGATATTCAAGAAGGGTTTTTATTGCTGAGTGATTTTGGCGATACCACTTATTTACGTGCCATGTCGGCAGAAAAAAACATCGCGCTGGCAGATGAGTTATACATACGCGCCTTACGCGCATTACATTTGATGCAGTCTTGTCGTCATGTGACGCAGCATACATTAGATCCTTTTGGTCGTGAGTGGATGGAGCGTGAGTGGGCATGGCATCAAGATTGGTTTTTGCAAAAGTTACTTGGCTTGAACAGTGCGATCAGTCCTGTGGTGCATCAGTGTTACGAACAATTAATCAATTCAGCTTTATCGCAGCCCCAAGTATTTATGCATCGCGATTTTCATTCGGCGAATTTAATGGTGTTGCAGGATAAAAAAGTCGGTATTCTGGATTTTCAAGATGCGTTCATTGGCCCGCTGACTTATGATGCTGTGTCATTATTACGTGATTGTTATATTGATTGGCCGGTTACAAACGTGCATGAATGGGCGGCGTATTACGCTAATTTGCATGGTGTTCCGGTGGAAATATTCATGCGTTGGTTTGATTGGATGGGTTTGCAGCGTCACATCAAAGCATTGATGACGTTTGCGCGTAAAGCAGTACGCGACCAGCAACCGCGTTATCTGCAATATGTACCGCGTACATTGAATTACATTATTACCGTTAGTGCTGCTTATCCAGAATTAAAAGCCCTGCATAAGTTTTACAGTGAAACAGTGCAGAAGGCGTTGAAGAGTGTGGAGTTATTATGCGTGCAATGATATTGGCGGCAGGTCGTGGTGAGCGTATGGGCGCGTTAACGGCAAACACACCAAAGCCTTTATTGCGCGTCAATGGGCGATGCTTGATTGAGTACGTGATTCTGAATCTTAAGAAAAACGATATTACCGAGGTCGTCATTAATGTAGCGTATCTTGGCAATCAAATTCTTGAATTGCTGGGTAGCGGTCATCAGTATGGTGTGAATATTACTTATTCCATTGAAGAACAACGATTGGAAACAGGCGGCGGTATTTATAAAGCATTGCATGCTCTGGGTGATGAACCATTTTTAGTATTGAGCAGCGATGTGATGTGCGATTTTCCATTGAAGTCATTACCCGCACAGTTAACGGGTTTGGCGCACTTGGTGTTGGTGCCTAATCCTGTGTTTCATCCCAAAGGTGATTTTGGTTTGCAAAATGGTTTGGTAGACATGGATGCAAAACCGACGTATAACTTGGGCGGAATCGGCGTGTATCATCCTGCCTTGTTTGCCGACTGCACCGAAGGTTATTTCCCGCTAAATCAATTGTTATTTCCCGCCATTCGCAAAGGCAAAGTCACTGGGCAATTGCATCACGGCAGCTGGTTCAATATTGGAACGCAAGAACAGCTGGCTGAATTTGCAAAATCGGATTTATGTCTAGCGGTTTAATCTGCGCGCCCGAGAGGATTCGAACCTCCGACCACTGGCTTCGGAAACCAATACTCTATCCAGCTGAGCTA
The DNA here is from genome assembly GCA_964492045.1 of uncultured Coxiellaceae bacterium. Lineage (GTDB taxonomy): Bacteria > Pseudomonadota > Gammaproteobacteria > DSM-16500 > DSM-16500 > Aquicella. The sequence continues at coordinate 149,764 of CAZBHW010000005.1, forward strand.
CGGGCGCAAGTGGCCTAAGAAATAACCCATCCCATCTTTCTTTTCAACAAACAAATTTTTAAGGGGCTATATGGCGCTCGCCATCATTTATTCTCGCGCATCATCCGGTATTGATGCGCCGTTAGTAACAGTAGAAGTGCATTTGTCACCAGGGCTTGCTGGATTTGGCTTGGTGGGGTTACCAGAAACCGCCGTTAAAGAAAGTAAAGACCGCGTACGCAGTGCTTTGTTTAATTCGCAGCTGGATTTTCCAGCGCGTAAAATAATAGTGAATTTGGCGCCGGCTGATTTGCCAAAAGAAGGCGGTAGATTTGATTTGCCGATTGCTTTAGGCGTGCTGGCAGCGACAGATCAAATTAACAAACATCAATTAGAGAAATATGAGTTTGTTGGCGAATTAGCCTTGTCCGGCGAGTTACGTCCTGTGCGCGGCATACTCCCGATTGTGTTAGCAGCGCATAAAGCGGGTAGAACATTAATAGTGCCAGTACAGAATGCCCAAGAAGCGGCATTAGTGAAAGAAGCAGAGGTGTTATCGGCGCAACATCTCTTAGAAGTGTGTGCGCATTTGCGCGGCGAAAAATATTTGCCGCGTTGTGAGCTTGCTTCGATTAGTCATGAAATCGTTTATCCGGATTTGGCTGACGTGCGTGGTCAGCCACATGCCAAGCGCGCCTTGGAAGTGGCGGCGGCGGGACGGCACAGTGTGTTATTCATGGGCCCGCCCGGCACGGGCAAAACCATGTTGGCTAGCAGATTGCCCGGGATATTGCCGCCGATTTCAACGGAGGAGGCCTTGGAGGCGGCGGCGGTGGCTTCTATTAGCAGTGTGGGTTTTGCGGCAGCGAGTTGGGGCGCTATTCCTTTTCGTGCGCCGCATCACAGTAGTTCAAGCGCGGCGCTGGCGGGTGGCGGTCGTCCGCCGCGTCCAGGTGAAATTTCACTGGCGCATCAAGGCGTGTTATTTCTGGATGAGTTGCCAGAGTTTCACCGCCATGTGTTGGAGTGTTTGCGTGAGCCCCTGGAGTCTGGGCAAATTACCGTCTCACGTGCTGCATTTCAGACTTTATTTCCGGCGCGCTTTCAATTGGTTGCAGCCATGAATCCATGTCCGTGCGGCTATGCTGGCAGTGATGTGCGTGATTGCCAATGTGGCGCCGAGCAAATTCGCCGTTATCGCGCAAAAATTTCAGGGCCATTGCTGGATCGTATCGACATGCATGTTGAGGTCGCGCGGCCGCCTGCAGATATACTGCAAATCACTTCTACGTCGCGCGAAGAAAAAAGTACTGAAGTGCGTGCGCGCGTGATAGCGGCGCGTCAGTTGCAAATGCAGCGCCAAGGTAAGTGTAATGCCTTGCTGTCGGTAACGGAGTTAGAGGGGGTGGCAAAGCTCACGGCAGAGGCAGAAACCCTGTTGGCGCAAGTCATGGCGAAGTTTAATTTGTCGGCGCGGGTTTATCACCGCATTATCAAACTCGCGCGTACGCTGGCAGACCTTGATGGGGCTGATTTGGTCACGATCAGTCACTTAGGTGGGGCTTTAAATTTCCGTTGTTATGACCGTCACCCGGTGTATTAATAAGTAATGGAAAGGTATAGGGATTTTATGGTCAAATTATGATCAATCGTCAAGCAAAATCTTCTTGACCAACTATACTTGGGGTAGTCATATCATGATAATAATGAGGCAGGAGGGTATATGCCATTAGTCTTTTATCCGCAAGTGATTGAAGGTGCTTCGTTGGGCACGATCGATGAGCAAATTGAATTATTGCTTGAAGGCGCTCAACGTTATAAAGCCGTGGTGCTGGATACTGCTGCAAAAGAGGGGTTATCCAAAACGATTAATTCGCCGAAAGATGTTGCCAGTTCATACAATTGGGATTTGATTGCGGCGGTATTGCGCGAGGTGCGTGAAATGCCGGAAGGTAGGCGCAATGATCGTGAAGACAAGGCAAACCGGTTGATGAAGCTAGCCGAAATTTATGAAATATTGCGTTCGGCAAAAATGGCGCGCTTGGAAGCTGTGCGTTTGGCGTTGACGTCTGAAGCAGGGCATTTGCGCGGCGGATCGTCAGCCTCTACACAAGTTGCTTAAACCTCACGGAATCAAGCGGCCGTTTCTACGGCCTCGCGTAATTTCTTCATCGCGTTTTGTTCCAACTGGCGTACGCGTTCTGCAGAAATCTGATATTTCTCGGCAAGATCATGCAAAGTGAGTTTGTTTTCATCCAGCCAGCGGGCGCGGATGATGTCTTGACTGCGTTCATCCAACTGTCCCAGCATTTGATGAATTTTATCGCTAGCCTGTGAGGCATAGTTGCTGTTTTCCATTTGCAGGGCGGGATTGTAGCGGTGATCTTCGAGGTAGCCGGCGGGGCTGAAGCTGCGTTCATCGTCTTCATCGTCGTGGCTGTCGAAGGGGGTGTCTGAAGAGGCCATGCGCAGTTCCATTTCGCGTACTGTTTCGGGTTTGACACCCAAATCTTTGGCGACTTCGTTGACTTCTTGCTGGGTCATCCAGCCTAAGCGTTTTTTCATGTTGCGCAGGTTGAAGAATAATTTGCGCTGCGCTTTGGTGGTGGCGACTTTGACGATGCGCCAGTTACGTAAAATGTATTCGTGGATTTCAGCTTTAATCCAGTGCATGGCAAATGTCACCATGCGCGCACCCATGGCTGGGTTGAAACGACGTACGGCTTTCATCAAGCCAACGTTGCCTTCCTGAATTAAATCTGCCAGCGGCAGACCATAACCTAAATAACCTTTTGCCACGCGCACGACATAGCGTAAGTGTGATAAAACCAGCTTTTTCGCGGCAGTCAGGTCATTGTTTTGCTGCAAACGATTGGCCAATTCCAGCTCTTCTTCAGCGGTCAGCATGGGAATCTGGTTCACGTAAGCAAGATAAGCCTCAATGCTGCCTATGGGCAGATGTGGTTCAAAAACTTGTAAGTCTTTGTTTTCGCTAGTCATGATTTGGTTTTGTTTGGTTATTTTGGTGGGATAATTATACTAGATTGAGTCTGTAAAAGCGAATTTCCCCTC
>CAZBHW010000006.1:0-128262 GCA_964492045.1 uncultured Coxiellaceae bacterium
ATGGTTGTTTCTGCATGATGGTTGTTTCTGCATGATGGTTGTTTCTGCATGATGGCTGTTTCTGCATGATGGTTGTTTCTGCATGATGGCTGCTTCTGCATGATGACTGTTTCTACATAATGGCTGTTTCTGCACGATGGCTGTTTAATACTTATTAGCCGTTTTAAAACCATTCCTCTCTAAATCTGTTGGCTCTTCAGTCAGCAATAATTTCTTATTCTCCAATTCCCGTGGCTTAAAAAACGTCGCACACCAAACAGATTTCATGTATTTATCCGTCTCTTGCTTCAACGGATGCATATAAGCAATAGACCGACATTTTTGCCCGGTAAATGGGTTGTATCCAAACCAGCTCACGTCATACACGAAGCTAAATAACCAGCCAACCAGTCCTTTACTGCCCCAATATTCTTTCAAGCGACCATAATCGATCACATACATGTCATCCAGTAAAACCGGGTCGGTGCCAATCTCAACGTCACGTGTTCCAGGAATAGAACAAGGTGTTATCTGATAGCATAAAACTTTATGCGGCGCCGAATCCTGTTCCATGTAAGGCTGCATGATTTGTGCATAATTAGCTTTAAATCCAAGCTCCAATGAGCTCGCATAATTTGCCACATGCTTTTCAACAGTTCGAATCTGCTCTTTTAACGGATCAATCCAGTCATCAATTCTTTTTAATAATTCTTGTTCCACTTCAATGGAAGTAATCGCTTCCTTAGTGATGGGGTGGACATATTCCGTTGACTCAGTGATGCCAATATTTCTGACATACCATTCAAAAGTAGTTTTTTGTTTAAATGTCTCGATACGTATTTTGAATTCTGCAATTTTCTTTTCTTCATCATCCACCCTGGTGATGATTTCTCTGATTGATTTTTTACAGCTTGCAATTTTTTTCTCTTCCGGCGACAGGGATTTGTTGGCGGCTATGTCATCATCCAAAACCATCTCATCATCAATACTATCTTCTGCTAGCTCAGATAATTGACTAGCTGCACGCTCAAACATCTCAGCATTTTTATCACTCATGGCCTTGATACTTTCAGTAGCACGAGTGTTACCTGTCAGTTTATTTAATTGATTTATCGTTTTAGCCAGATCGATTTCTGCATTCTTAATACGTTTCAGGGCGCGAGTGTTTTCACCCTCTAAAGATAAGATGCCATCTGTCAGATACTTCTTGAATCTTGGCAGGAGTTCCAGCAATTCCGGAATATTGAGGTGTTCTGCGAACCATTCCAGCGTGTTGGTTTTGGAGCGATCTTCTCTACTACGCTGAAAGCGTTCGTGTGCTTCTGTGATCAATCTGTTTTTTTCTTCTTCTCGCTCCATGCTGTCAATCACAACAGTATCTAGAAAATTAACGCATTCTCTAGCGCATTCAGACTCCAGCATGGCTAAATCTTCTTTGAGGTAAGCGCGATAATCTTCCATGATGATTTCATATCGAGCGGCACTCAGTGAATGGTCTTCAGTGATAAACAACTCTTCGAAATCAATTATCTGATCCCCGTTTAGCCTGACGGGTAACGTCATGATTTTTCCACTGAGCGCGGATCTAAATTCTGCTGGGACTTCTTCCTCTTCACGCCGTGAGTGTTTTAATACATTGGCGGACGTGGCAAACAGGGCTTTTCTGAAGGGGTATGGCAGCTTTGATGGAAATGCCACGCGTCTTGCAGTGGAAAGACTGATGACATATTTTCTGATTTCTTCGATACGCAGCCAGGCTTCAATTTTCTGTGAAAGAGCATGGTTCACCTTATAAACTTCATTCGCCCAATTCATGGACCATGGAACATCTGTATTACCACTAGGGTGATGGTTGTAACGATGCCTGGCACTGGCGTCTACATAACAGGGCGGGGAGATGAAAGTCGTTTCAACTGGTTTGCCTTGCTCATCTAATACTGGCACCCACTTTTCTGTTACTGAGCCATCTTTTTCAGCAACAATGATGTATTCTTTTTTAATGATAGTAGAAATTCTAATGTCACAAGGATTATCCATGAGTTGATCGCTATAGGCATCGCAGTATTCACTGGGAGGCGAGATCGCGCTTTGCGAGTTTTGATTAATAGCGGCTAATCTTAATTGACGGGTGCCTGAGCCAGGACGAAATGGCTTATTGAGATATTGTGTTGTAGACCTATTATCCATACTCCATCCTTAGTTGAAGAGGCCTCTCAAAATAGTGCAGTCTGTGTGACCGCCCGTCAACTACAATCGAAACCCCTGTCGACAATAACCGTTCTAGCCCGAGATGGCGCGACGCGCGACGGCGGGGGTCGCCATCCTCACAATCTCTCTCTATAATACGCGCCAATCAACACCATCCTGTTGAACACAAAAGGCAGCTCACATGCAGACAAGTATTACCCCCGTTAAGCGTGCACTACTATCAGTTTCTAACAAAAACGGCATTGAAGATTTCGCTAAATCATTGATTGAGCTGGGGGTTGAGATTATCTCAACCGGCGGTACCAGTAGCCTGCTCGAAAAAGCTGGCATCCCGCATAAACAGGTCGACAGTATCACCGGCTTGCCGGAAATGCTGGATGGCCGTGTCAAAACACTGCACCCAAAAGTACATGGCGGTATTTTAGGTAAGCGCGATAAACATGCCGAGGAAGCAGCTAAACATCAGATAGACTGGATTGATTTAGTCGTGGTGAACTTCTATCCCTTTTCAGATAACGTCAACGCCAGCCTGAAAGACTGGGGTAAGGCAGTTGAGTATATCGATATTGGCGGCCCAACCATGGTGCGTGCCGCAGCGAAAAACTTTGCCTGGGTCGGTGTCATTGTTGATCCAGCTGACTACACTCACGTGATTGCAGAGCTGACAACCCAGCAAGGGTTGGCGTTTGCTACGCGGCAAAAATTGGCAGGCAAAGTCTTTGCCTTAACCGCGCAATATGACGCCATGATCAGTGCATATTTTACGGCGCGCGCCACTGAAGAAACACACGCGAATTGCCCCGAGGCTTTGCAATTAACACTACAAAAGCAAACTGAATTGCGTTACGGCGAAAATCCTCATCAAAAAGCCTGTGCCTATCAGTTGCCAAATCATACAAAAAGCATTTTGTCGGCGAAACAGCATCAAGGCAAAGAGCTTTCTTACAATAATATTTTAGATGCAGAAGCGGCGTTAAATTGCGTTAGTGAATTTACCTTGCCAGCATGTGTGATTGTAAAACATGCCAATCCATGCGGTGTAGCCACCGCAACCACAATAGATGAAGCGTATGGTAAAGCCTATCAAGCCGATCCTTTGTCTGCGTTTGGCGGCATTGTTGCTCTTAACAGACCTTGCACAAAAGAAATTGCGGAAGCGATTTCACAAATCTTTATGGAAGTGATTATTGCGCCGGCATTTACACCAGAAGCATTAGCCGTCTTCGCGTCGAAGCCAAATTTACGTATATTATCTATGCCAGTGCATGAGCGCGATACTTGGGAAATGCGCTTTATTCAAGGCGGATTGTTGCTGCAAGAGCGTGATGCGCAATCCATTCAAGAAGCAGACTTGCAGCTCGTGACAGAGCAAAAACCGTCAGCATCAGACCTGAATGCGATGTTGTTTGCATGGCGCGTGTTAAAGCACATTAAATCGAATGGCATATTAATCGCGAAACATGATGCGACCGTTGGTATTGGCGCAGGACAAGTATCACGTATTGATGCGGTTGATATGGCGGTGCGCAAAGCCAGTGACAGTATTCATGATTCTGTGCTCGCTTCCGATGCCTTCTTTCCATTTCGTGACAGCATAGATCGCATCGCCAAAACCGGCATTCGCGCGATAATTCAGCCGGGTGGTTCAGTGCGTGACAATGAAGTGATTGCAGCATGTAACGAACACGGCATCGCGATGGTTTTTACCGGTAAGCGCTGCTTTAAGCACTAAAAACGATCTATTTATCTAAAAGGACAAGAGCATGTTGAATAACGAACCTTTGCGTCAGTTTGATCCGGAAATCTCTCAGATAATCCGCAATGAAGAAGTACGTCAGGAAGAACATATTGAATTAATTGCCTCTGAAAATTATGTCAGTAAAGCTGTGCTGGAAGCACAAGGTTCTGTGCTCACCAATAAATATGCGGAAGGTTATCCCGGCAAGCGGTATTACGGCGGCTGTGAATTTGTTGATGAAGCTGAACGGCTTGCGATTGAACGCGCGAAAAAACTATTTGGCGCGGATTATGTGAACGTGCAGCCACACTCTGGCTCGCAGGCAAACACAGCAGCGTATGCCGCGTTAATTTCGCCAGGTGATGTTGTGCTAGGCATGAGTCTTGCGCATGGCGGTCACCTGACGCATGGTTCGCCAGTGAATTTTTCCGGAAAATTATATCGTTTTTGCTCATACGGCGTGCGTGCCGATACGGGTGAAATTGATTATGAAGAAGCAGAACGATTGGCAATGGAGCATTGCCCGAAATTAATTGTCACTGGTTTCTCCGCTTATTCGCGTGTGGTTGATTGGGCGCGTTTTCGTGCGATTGCTGATAAAGTTGGCGCCTTCTTAATGGCGGATATTGCGCATGTGGCTGGTTTGATTGCCGTTGGTTTGTATCCTTCACCCGTGCAAATTGCGGATGTGACGACAACGACAACACACAAAACATTGCGCGGTCCGCGCGGCGGCATGATCATGGCAAAAGCCAATCCTGATCTGGAAAAACGCTTGAATTCAGGGGTTTTCCCTGGCGGACAAGGCGGCCCATTAATGCATGTGATAGCAGCAAAAGCAGTGGCATTTAAAGAGGCATTACAGCCAGATTTCAAAGTCTATCAACAGCATGTTTTAGATAATGCACGTGCGATGGCTGAAACGATCATGAAGCGCGGCTACAAAATTGTAAGCGGCGGAACCGATGATCACTTGATGTTGATTGATCTCATCGATAAAAACATTACTGGTAAAGATGCAGAAGCAGCATTAAGTGCAGCGAATATCACTACCAATAAAAACGCGGTACCAAATGACCCGCAATCACCATTCATTACTAGCGGTATTCGTATCGGCTCACCAGCGGTGACCACGCGCGGCTTCCGCAAAAACGAGTGTGAACAAGTGGCGAATTGGATTTGCGATATTTTGGATGACTTGCAGAATACCGCGACGATTAACCGCATCAAGAATGAAGTGATCGGATTATGTAAACGTTTTCCCGTCTATGAGAAAGAAGCCGTCGTGTCTTAATGGTCGCCCGGATTAGCGCGCAGCGCCTAATCCGGGACATTATTCCAAGCCAAGCCTAGATCCTGCGTTACGGGCTGCTCACGGCAATAGTCAGCGCTTCTGCCAGCCAAGGGGTAAACAGGTGGGGTGAAGCAGTTATTTCACGTTGGAGTTCATCTACGGTAATCCACCGAATCGCCTGCACTTCTGCGGGATTAAACGCTGGTTCAAATCCTTCATCTACTTCGCCGATCAAAACATGGTCAATCTCATGCTCAGATAAGCCGTTCGAAAAGTGTGCATTGTAGTGAAACCAACCCAAATCAGTCAGCGGAACAGAAAACCCCATTTCTTCCTGCAAACGGCGCTGACCAGCAGTAATGACCGCTTCGCCAGGATGGGGGTGCGAGCAACAGGTGTTAGTCCACAGGCCGCCGCAATGGTATTTTTCTTGCGCACGTTGCTGTAACAGCAGTTCCAGCCTGGGTTTTTTGCGAAAAATGAAAACAGAAAAAGCCCGATGCAGCTGATTGTTTTGGTGCGCAGCCAGCTTTTCGGCAGTGCCAATTTCGCGGTTTTCGCTATCCACCAGGACAATGTATTCGGTTGCTGTCACGTTGCTTTTTCCAGTAGAATGGTGGCCTTTTATAGCCCTAATGACAGGCTGATTTCAAGAAAAAAAACTATGCGCTGGCAAACTACTGAAAAAACTGCTGCAATTCCCATGCGAATCGTTGGTCCGGTGCGAATTATCAGTCAGGAAATCGACGAAGAAGTCTCCATTCCACTCGCCACGCTGGAGGGTCCTTTGTGGCCGTCTACGCATCGCGGAGCACGAGTTTGTACCGCTGCTGGCGGCATACGCGCAGTCGTTGTCGACGATCGTATGACTCGATCTGTGCTCCTGGAAGCCGATTCCACTGTCGTGATTCATCAAGCTTATCTGGAAATTCAAAAACGCCTATCTGAATTACGAGACATCGTCACCACTACCAGTCGCTTTGCCAAATTAATTGAAATGAATGCTGAAATCATTGGTTCTCAGCTTTATTTACGTTTTGAATTTTCTACCGGTGATGCCGCGGGTCACAACATGGTGACGCTGGCTTCCGAGCGTTTGCTGGATTGGATATTGCAGCATTTTCCCGCCCTGAATTATGTATCCTTATCCGGTAATTATTGTTCCGATAAAAAAACCTCAGCCGTGAATGGCATTTTAGGTCGCGGCAAAAACGTGGTGGCAGAAGTCGTGATTTCACGCCAACTGTGCCAACGTTTTTTAAAAACCTCACCAGAAAAAATCATCGATATTAATCTGAAGAAAAATTTAATGGGCAATATTGCTGCCGGCGGTTTACGCACAGCGAACGCACATTTCGCAAATATGTTATTAGGTTTTTATTTGGCGACGGGACAAGATGCCGCAAATATCATTGAAGGATCACAAGGTTTTGTCAGCGCTGAAATGCGTGGCGATGAACTTTATTTTGCAGTCACGCTGCCAAATATCATCATCGGTTCATTTGGTAACGGAAAAGAACTCGAATTCGTTCAAGAAAATTTAACCATGATGGGCTGCAACGCACAGCGCGACCCAGGGTTTAATGCACGCAGACTAGCGATCATTGCAGCTGCCACAGTGTTATGCGGTGAACTGTCACTGCTTGCCGCGTTAACCAACCGCGGTGAATTAATGCAAAGCCATTTAAGGCTAGAGCGATCACAATAAGGAGTAATGTTTTGGTGAAAGTAGGAATCGATAAACTTGCCGTCTACACTTCCCGTTATGCGTTAGATCTAGGCACGCTCGCCGCAGCGCGTGGCATTGAAGCCGATAAATTTTACGTAGGATTAGGTCAACACATGATGTCAGTGCCGCCACCATGCGAAGACATAGTGACCATGGCTGCCAGTGCAGCTGCACAAGCGCTGGAAGATATCGATCTGAATGAAATAGACATGCTCTTGTTCGCCACCGAATCCGCGTTTGATCAATCCAAAGCTTCAGGTTTATACGTACATGAATTATTAGGTTTACCAGCACGTTGTCGCACAGTGGAATTGAAACAGGCTTGTTATAGCGGTACCGCAGCCATTCAATTAGCTTTACCTTATTTGCGTGAAAACCCAACGCGCAAGGTGTTAGTGATTGCATCTGATATTGCACGTTATGGTTTAGGCTCAACAGGTGAGTCTTCACAAGGCTGCGGCGCAGTTGCGCTGGTGTTATCGGTCAATCCACGCATTGCAGTGATAGAGCCAGTCAGCGGTTTTGTCGCTGAAAGCGTGATGGATTTCTGGCGACCCAATTATTTGGATGAAGCGTTGGTGGAAGGCAAATATTCCAGCCGTCTTTATCTCACCATGCTGGAAAAAACATGGAATGATTATTGCGAATTATCTGGGCGCGAATTTAAAGATCATGATTATTTTTGTTATCACGCCGCAGTGCCGCGTTTAGTGGAAAAAGCGCATCAAAGTTTGCTGCGTTTGACCCAGCAAAAAATGGAAGAAGATGTGTGGATGCGCGATATCGGATATTCATTAGCCTACAACCGAATTATTGGTAACAGCTATACTGCCTCATTGTATGTGGGCCTGACATCACTACTCGATCATGTAGCCGAAGACCTGGCTGGCAAACGCATTGGTTTTTACAGTTATGGTTCTGGCTGTGTGGCGGAATTTTTCAGTGCTGTCATTCAACCGGGATATCGTGAGGTGTTGAAAACACAATATCACCAAGCGTTGTTTGCCTCGCGCACCCCATTATCTTACAAAGAATATGAAGCGTTTTATCTCTACCGTTATCCGCAAGACGGATCATCGGTAGATATTCCGCATTATGAAACAGGCCGTTTTCGTTTCGTGAAAATGGAAGGGCACAAACGTATTTATCAACGACTGGAAGCGCCGCAATTGCAATTAATTGAAGGCAGCAAAGCGGCTGACTGCCAGGCTAAGGTCTCATGAAAGTTTATGCACCCGGCAAGCTAATTTTATCGGGTGAGCATGCAGTGGTGCATGGGCAGCCAGCGCTCGCGATGGCTGTGAATCGTTATGCCGTTGCTTCCGTTGGTCGCGGCTCGCAGCCAGCGGTGTTATTACATCTTGCAGATCTGGCGCATAGCAGCTCCTTAACCTGGCAAGATCTTGCAACACTCAAAAATAAAGTAAAGCGTAAATACCAGCGTTTCATGCGCGGCGAATACCACATTCGTGACGTACTGCGTAAACCCTTTGAGTTAGTGCAAGCGGCATTAGGTATTATCGCCGGCAAGCATGATGTGACGCTGCCCGATGGCATGAAAATTCAAGTGAGCTCAGATATTCCCATAGGCAGTGGTATGGGTTCTTCTGCCGCTTCTATTTTGTGTGTGATGAAAGCCACTTCACTGCAATTAAATATTCCTATCTCCAATGAAATGTTATATCAGATGGCGCTGGAAGCAGAGAATTTACAGCATGGCCAGTCCAGCGGTCTGGATTTAAAAGTATCGCTGCATGGCGGTTGTGTTTATGTGCATGGCGCAACGTTATTGCAACGCTCGCTGCCTAGCTTCAAATTACAGTTAATTAATACAGGCACACCAGAAACCTCTACGGGCGAGTGTGTGAAACAAGTGGCTCATCACTTCACCGCAGCTAAATGTGAAGAGTTTGCCGCGGTGACGAATCAAATGGATCACGCTTTACAACAATCCAATCAACAGGATTTTCAAACGGCGGTACAGCGCAATCATCAATTGTTAACTGGAATTGGCGTGGTGCCAGAGCGCGTACAAAACTTTATTTCCGAAGTGGAAAAAGCGGGCGGCGCCGCAAAAATTTGCGGAGCAGGTTCCATTGCTGGTGATGCGGCGGGCATCGTCATGGCACTCACACCAGATGAAGAACGTTTTGCGACTATCTGTCGGCAATTTCAATATCACAACATTCACGCTCACGGTGAAGCGAGAGGTTTGCATGTCATATAAAACTTCTGCACCAGGTTCAGTGATGCTGCTGGGCGAATATGCCGTGTTACACGGTATGCCCGCATTAGTCTGTGCGGTTGATAAACGCATACACGTCACACTCACGCCTCGGCATGACACCACTATTATGATTCATTCTGATGTGATGGGTGAATACACCACCACACTGGAAGCACTCAAGCCGGAAAAACCGTTTCAATTTGTATTGGCTGCTTTGCAGCAATTTCAAGCTAAATTGCGCCGCGGTTGTGATATTCAAATTACCTCCGAGTTTTCTGACAAAGTAGGTTTAGGTTCTTCTGCGGCAGTGACGGTGGCAACGTTGGCTGCATTGATCACTTGGCTGGATATTAAAATGCAGCCGCTGGATTTGATACGTCAGGGGCGCAATGTGATTCGCGCTTGTCAGGGTTTAGGATCCGGTGCTGACGTGGCCGCATCGGTGTATGGCGGTGTAGTGTATTATCAGGCGCAGCCCATTGCTGCAGAAAAAATTTCGCAAATGCTGCCGTTATCCCTCTATTACACGGGTTATAAAACGCCAACAGTGGAAGCGGTCACCCAAGTGCAAACGCATTTTGCGTCTTACCCCCAAGTTTATAAGCAATTATGCGCTAGCATAGGCCAGTGTGCACTAGAAGGCATGCAGCTGGTGCGTCAGCAAGCTTGGCAGCGGCTGGGGGAAGTGATGAATATCCAGCAAGGACTCATGCAGTCATTAGGCGTGTGCCCGCCTATCATGCAGCATATGACTAACGTATTACGCAAGCAAAACGGCATCAGGGGTGCTAAAATATCAGGTTCAGGGCTGGGTGATTGTGTCATTGGCCTTGGTAAACCCGAAGCAACACTGGATTTTGGCAATGAATTTACTGGTATCCAACCTATTTCTGTGGAGATGACCCTGCATGGAGTGCAAAGTAAAAAAATCTGACGTCGTCCATAAGATTTTATCTGCGCGTACGACTACTTCCGTGAGTCCTGACCGTAAAACTGGTGTGGCTTACGCTCCCACCAATATTGCACTCTGCAAGTATTGGGGCAAACGCGACACAGAATTGAATTTGCCGGTCACTTCCAGCTTGTCTATTGCTTTGCCTGACAAAGGCGCCATGACCACGCTTACGCTCAACTCAAGGGCGGCAGACAGCGTCGTGTTAAACGGCACTGAAGTCAGCGCTGACTCTGCATTTGTGCAGCGTCTGCGTCAGTATCTCGATTTATTCCGTACCCAGGATCAGTGGCATCTGGATATAGACATTAAAATGAATATTCCAGTCGCAGCGGGATTAGCTTCCTCTGCATGTGGTTTTGCTTCGGTGGCGTGTGCGTTGAATGATTTATTTCAATGGCGATTACCGCACCGTGATTTGTCGATTCTCGCGCGTCTTGGCAGCGGCAGTGCAGCACGGTCATTATGGAATGGTTTCGTCATGTGGCATGAAGGTATGCGCGATGACGGCATGGACAGCGTGGGTGAACCCATAGAATGCGAATGGTCAACGTTGAGAATCGGTTTGCTGCCAATCAATCATCAACAAAAATCCATTTCTTCACGCGAAGCCATGCTGCGCACCGTGAATAGCAGTGCGTTATATAACAGCTGGCCGCGCAAAGTCGCACAAGATCTTTCGATCTTTAAGCAAGCCTTGAAAACAAAAAATTTCGCGCTATTAGCTGGTACAGCTGAATCGAACGCATTATCCATGCATGCCACCATGCTAAGCAGTTGGCCGCCTATTTGTTATTTCCAGCCTGAAACATTACAAGCCATGCAGCAAGTGTGGGCATTACGCCGTGATGGCGTCGATGTCTATTTCACCGAAGATGCAGGCCCCAATTTGAAATTAATTTTTCAAGAGCAAGATACAACGGCATTATTGCAGGCGTTTCCTGCAATGGAAGTCGTCACGTTATTTTGATGGCTCAAGTGCTAGCTGAATATGATTTTTTTAATCGCATCAGCGAAAAATACTTCACCTGGCACAGTTATTTCTTTCTTAAACTCATCACGGAATCCTGGCGTCCGCGTTGCGCCAATCCGGTGTCAACCATCGAATGTTGCCTGCTCATGGCGCGGCTAGAACTCAGTTTGCGCGACTTAATGTCGTTGCATAAGCGTTTATATTCAGTGCTGACGTCATCAATATCGATGATTAAATTAAACATGGCTTGATCATCGTAGCGGCGTAACCCAGGATTTTTATATTTACCCTTGAGATAATTTTCCATTTTCTTTTGGCCGCATGCTCGGATGAGCGCATTATCTTCACGGAATTCTTCTTTCAACTCTTCAAGGGCTTTTTGGCCAGATTTGGTAATGAAGGCTTCGAATTCTGGCATTTCAACGAGAATTTTACGGGTAGCTTCTCGTCGATTGATCGTCCATGAGGTGTATCGCTCGACGAATGGACTCACGACGGGCAGTGTTGGTTTAGAGGGGTCAGCGCTTTCTGTTTCAGGCATCACGTAGCCGTAGTGATCGAGGGCGGCTTGTCGAATTGCCGCATCTGGCACCAGGATGAATTTCATAAAATAAAGGAACTTCAAATAATGAACTTCAGGGTCATCCTTCCAGGCACGAAATAATTCATTATCTTCGTGGCGAAATGCATTGTTTTTCAGTTCAACGATTTTTTTAGTAATGTATTCGCCTATTTTTTCCGGAATGAAAGGCTCTGATTTGGTGACCCAGAACATGACATTAAAATCTTCCACATCGGGGAAGTTTCTAAAATCGCGCACAGTGAGCTTATGTGTTTCTTCGTTATAAGGTCTGGCAATGTCGGCATATGAGTCTTTGTACTCACCGGTGATGGGGCCGAATAACATGTCCAGGTCAATGATCAAGCCTTCAGCGTTAAAATTACGGCGATGCGCATCACGTTCCGCAAGCAAGTAGCGAAACACTAAACTTTTGATCCACCCCTTTTTGAAGGCATATTTTTTGAATTCCTCAGGTGCGGGCGGTTTGTCAAAATAGGATTTAAAGCCCTCGAATTTATTGATACCTAGTGCCACGTAATTTAAATGGCCAGGCATTTTAAGGTTGGGTTTGTTGTCATAATAAAGTATGACGTCTGACGGAATGCGATCGCGGCAGAACAGTTTCAGCATGCCCCAATTACATCCTTCCATGGGCAGCAGAGCTGGATGTTCAACGACGGTTTTGACAATCTGCTGTTTGTTTTTGATAGTCGTGCCCATGAAAATGGATTTTCTATGATTGGATTTACAGGCATCTGGCGTATTCAGCTCGCCTTCCAGTGTGACATATGAGAAAGGGCGAGATTTACGCGGTGCGATGGCGAATTTAATCATTAATTGTGATGTGCTGCTGAGTGGTTTTGTGGGTGTAGGCATTCTTACCAAAATGTTTCGCGTAGACGGAGACGATGACAGCTGACGCTGATCAGGCCTTTGTTGTTGTTCTTCTGATGTTGGTCTTTCAGATAGCGACATGCACTACTGAGCCTTTTTTATCCTCACCTTTTTTCACCATAACAAAGATTGATTAAGAAAACATTATAAATTTTTCCTAATGACGGATGAGTAAAAAGCGGACATTCCATGGTGAAGCTAGGGTAATCAGGTAGCAGTTTTAGGATAATAAATAAATCGCAATCAGTGCAAAAAGAATCCCTATACCTTGTCTGATGTTGATCGTTTCATGCAGTAACAAATAAGCGAGAAAAATGGTGACCAATGGGTAAAGCGCGGTCATGGTGACGACGGTGGTGACTTTGCCTTTGTCAGCAGCAATAAAATAAAACAGGCAACCAATGCCATAGGCGAGGCCGGTTAAGAAGCCATAGCTGATGCCTTTGGGGGAAGTGCCAGGCTTGAAATGCAATAGTGCGGCGGTTAATAGGCCTATCAGTATCACGCCTAACGATTGATAGACTAGTGCGCTTTTAGGGTCGATGTATTCGATGGTGATCTTGGAAAAAAATCCCCACATGCCAAAACTAATCAAGGAAACCATTGCTGCCGGAAACCAGAGGTATGACTCCATGGAAATGTGACCTTATAAAAAATAATGGAGAGCTTGAATGATGATCATGGCAAAAACACCGGCAAGCACATCATCGAAGATCATGCCGAAACCGCCTTTGATATTTTTGTCAGCGTAACTGATGGGCCAAGGTTTGACGATATCAAACAGCCGAAAGAGTAGGAAGCCTAACAATATCCAGTAAAAACCAGCTGGCGCAGCAATCATGGTCACGAAAAAACCGGCGAATTCATCGATGCACATGCCAGGGTGATCGTGTGTATTCGTGTCCCGGCTAATACGGTCACATAACCATGAGGTGAAAGCGATAAAGAGGACAATGAATATCAGATAATAAGTCAGCGGCAGTAAGCGCAGTATCAGATAAAACGGAATCGCCATCAACGTACCAAAGGTGCCTGGTGCAAACGGCACCGCGCCGCTGCCAAAGCCAAAAGCGATAAAGTACAAAGGGTTTTTCCAGACGGCGTCAGGAACAGGTGGAATGGTGTGATAGCGCTTTTCAGCGCGTGTGAACGCGCCCCGTATTTTCTGCAACCAATTCATCATGTGCGTAACACATTCCCTGTTGTCAGCAAGGAGTCGTTTTGATCCATGACAATGTCTCCTATTGTTACTTCGGTTTTTCCATACTGATTTCGGTTGCACGGTTTGCTTTGGCGATTTTATCCAGCATGCCGTTTATGAATTTGTAACCTTCTACTGAGCCAAATTTTTTAGTGAGCTGCAATGCTTCGTTGATGATCACTTTATAAGGGACATCAGGACGTTTTAGCATTTCATAGGTAGAAAGTCGCAGAACCGCGAGTTCGACTGGGTCGATTTCACTCATGCTGCGTTTTAAAAATGGTTTGATGGCGGCGTCAATTTCATCGACTTGAGTCGGAATGCCGCGCACTAATTCCTTGAAGTAATCCATATCGATTTTTTTGTCGATGTGATGCAGTAAAAATTCTTGTTCGATATCATTAATAGCGGAGCCGGCGATTTGCCATTGATACATGGCTTGTATGGCAAAATGGCGCGCATTATGGCGCAAAGTGGCAGTGGAAATAGGTTGTTCGTTATGGTTTTGACTGGTCATCTGTTTTAACTTCACTTCGTTTTGCGTTTCTTGTTAATTTGGATATTTCTTTTCTGAATTCATCTATATCTTCAAAGCTTCGGTAAACTGAAGCAAAGCGTACATACGCAACTTGATCTAGTTGTTGCAGTTCATCCATGACCATTTGGCCGATTTGTTCGGATGGGATTTCCCTTTCACCGCATGTCATGGCTTTACGCAAAATGCGTACCAGGGCGCTTTCTACTTGATCGACGCTGACCGGGCGCTTTTCCAGCGCTCTTAACATGCCGGCTCGTAGTTTTTCTTCGCTGAACGGAGCGCGGCGGCCATCACGTTTGATGACTCGCGGCAAGGATAGTTCAGCGGTTTCATACGTGGTGAAGCGTTCTTTGCAGACTTCGCATTCACGACGACGGCGCGTCTGGTTGCCTTCACGGATTAAACGTGAATCTATGACTTTAGTATCAATTGCTTGGCAAAATGGGCAATACATAGTGTGACCAGATTATCCTAATATGTGCTAAAAGGGTAGCAATTCCTAGTTTTTTCTGCGCAACATTTTTCCAGCCAGTTCTCGTAATAAGCGAGCGTCTTCGCCTAGATAATTAATAGCCTGTAAAGCTTTTTCATAAAGTGTTTCCACGTGCTGTTTGGCGATAGCTAAGCCATGCAGCTTGGGGTAGGTGAATTTATGGTTCTTTGAGTCCTGGCCCTTGGGTTTACCGGTTTCGCTAGCTTCGGCTTCGAGGTCGAGGATATCGTCTTGAATCTGGAAGGCGAGCCCAATATGCTGGCCAAATTCACGCATGGCGGCGTGGTTCTTTTCATCGTCGTCTTTAGAGGCTAGCCAGCCCATTTCGACGCAGGCGGTTAACAGAGCGCCGGTTTTCAGGCGGTAGATGTCTTCCAGTACGCGGGTTGAGATGCTGTCATCTGACATCACAGTTAAGTCCAGTGCTTGTCCTGCGGCCATGCCAAACGGTCCGCAGGCTCTGCTTAACGTTGTCATCATTTGCAGGCGGCGTTCAGGCTTAATCGGGGCTTGATGCCCGGCAATGATTTGCATGGCGAAGGTGTGCAGGGCATCGCCTGCTAATACGGCCATGCCTTCACCGAAGGCTTTGTGGCAGGATGGGCGGCCGCGACGCATGGCGGCATCATCCATGCAGGGTAGATCATCGTGTATCAGCGAATAGGTATGAATTAACTCTACGGCGGCGGCTGCGGTATCCAGCGATTCCAGTGGTGCCTGAAAAGTCAGGCCAGCGCTGTAGATCAGCAGCGGGCGCAAACGCTTGCCGCCGTTCAGCAAAGAATATTCCATCGCATTTTTCAAGGCTAGCGAAGGGGTTTCTTCCAGGTATTGTGAATAGAGTTGATCCAGTCGTTCAGAGCCGAGACTGCTTAGCTGGTCCAGGTTCAGATTATTCATCTCCATTGTCTTCATCGCTGTCACCTTCTGTGCTGTCGTAATCGGTCAACGTGGGTTGTTTGTTATTTTGCATGAGGATCTGAACTTTCTGTTCAGCATCTTCCAGAATTTTTTGGCAGTTTTTTACCAGAGTAATGCCGCGTTCGAAATGGGTGAGTGATTGATCCAGCGTTAATTCGCCTTGTTCCATTTTTTCTATCAGCTGGGAAATTTCAGCCAGTGACTGTTCGAGGTCGGGTAATTTGGTTGTTTTTTTGGTCACGCAAAGCGCTCCTTTTTTGGCAGGAAAAAGGTAGCGCATATTTGCACTGGTTGCAATCGCTCATTATTTAAAGGGTTATCTTTAACCCGGATGTGTGGCTCGTCATCCGGGTTAAGGTCTATATTTTATTGTCCAGACGCTAACGTATATCCAATCTGTCCATCATAAGTATAGAGATTTTCAGTCTTGATAATATCAAGGCCAGTCGCATCAATCTTCTTCATCAAATCTAAAATCACCTGATGATCAATTGACTTCAATTGGCTGACATCGCGCGCGGATTGAAAGCGGCAGCAGCAGTGACGAAGATACGGTGCATCAATCGTACTGTTAGGCCAGATCTTTAAGCCGCGGCTGGTAATCACAATTAATTCAAGATCAGTGGCTGCGGCTTTTAATTTTGACGCTAACTCATCGGCAGGAATATCTGTGGGGTTATCAATGAAAATATCCACGCCGACTAATTCTTTTTTGCTCTTGGTGCGAGGACGTCCGCCGTAACATTCAATTTTTGCATACGCACCAGGCTTGTATTCAACCGGTTTGAAATGCGATGGCTTTTGACCTAAGCGTGCAATCACCGCATCAGCAAACGCTTGTGTGCCAACTTTTTGTTTGCTGTATTGTGCGGAGTAAATATCTGCGGTGTGTATGCCGTCTTCCAGCGTTTTCAGCCAGGCATTTTCAATCAATGATGCAGATTCAGGTTGATTGATGTGAATTAACATTTGAATTGCGCCATTCAATAAACCTGAAGGGTTTGCAATGTCTTTGCCGGCAATATCAGGTGCGGAACCGTGTATGGCTTCAAACATGGCCATTTGATTTCCAATATTGGCCGAGCCTGCCAAGCCTACAGAGCCTGTGACTTGCGCTGCCACATCGGAGATAATATCGCCGTATAAATTCAATGTCACAATCACATCAAATTTTTCTGGTTTGCAAGCGATGAGCGCGGTACCGATATCTACGATTAGGTGATCGTGCTGAATGTCTGGATAATCAGCTGCGATTTCATCAAAGACGCGATGGAACAAGCCATCGGTCATCTTCATAATGTTATCTTTTGTCATGCACGTGACTTTTTTGCGATTAAACTTGCGTGCATATTCAAATGCGTATTGAATGATTTGCTCGCAGCCAGGGCGGCTGATTAATTTCAGACATTGGTACACTTCATCAGTAGAGCGGTGTTCGATACCGGCGTAAGTATCTTCTTCATTTTCACGCACAATCACCATGTCGACATTTGGGTAATGTGTTGCAACATAAGGCGCGTAAGAAACACAGGGACGTACGTTGGCAAATAAGCTAAGTGTTTTGCGCAGCGTGACGTTTAAACTTTTGTAACCGCCGCCTTGCGGTGTCGTGATAGGGCTCTTCAATAAAACTTTGGTGCGCTTCAGTGATTTCCACGCATCATCTGGAATGCCAGTGCTGCAACCTTGCAGATACATCTTCTCACCGACCTCAATCACTTCTGGTTCAATTTGCGCATTTGCTGCGGTTAATATTTTCATGACCGCCGTCATGATTTCCGGACCAATACCATCACCGTAAGCGACTGTAATCGGTGTTTTAATTCCCATGAATGACTCCTCGTTATTATTCTGTTATGCCATCAACCCAGCCAAGACTTTTTCCATTTTCATGGAGCGTGAGCCTTTGATGAGTATGGTGGTCGTATTCAATAAAAGTGGTTTGACTGCCGTGATCAATTTTTCCTGTTCATTAAAGTGATAGGCGCCTTCACCAAAACCTTGCGAGGTGTTTGCGCTTAAATCGCCGTACGTGAACAGATAATCGATACCAGCGGTACGAATATCTTTGCCTAACTGGTGATGAATGTTTTTTGCATCATCGCCTAACTCTTTCATGTCACCTAACACCAGAATTTTTTTACCGTTAAACGCTGCTAGTGTGTCGACGGCCGCTTTGAGCGAAAACGGATTGGCGTTGTAGGTGTCATCAATGATTTTGACGCCATTGGCTAAAGTATGCATTAACAAGCGGCCAGGTGCAGGCGCGATATTTTCCAGTCCTTTTTTCACGGCATCTAGCTTAATGCCAACGGCAAGACAGGCGGCAATCGCAGCCATTGCATTCGCTGCATTGTGTTTACCTAATAGCGGTAAATTAATGTCAACCTTACCAGCATAGGTTTCCATGGATAAATGCTGATGTTGCTCATGCACTTCATGTTTATGCGTAGTGACATCGGCTTGGTGCAGGAAACCAAAGGAATAAAATTTTCTATCGCCTTTTTGTTCGCGCCAGTAAGCGTAAAAATCATCGTCACGATTTAAAATGGCAACACCGTCTTGCGGTAAGCCAAGAAAGATTTCTGCTTTTGCTTTTGCCACGCCTTCAATCGAACCAACACCGGCTAAATGTGCGGCGGCAGCATTGGTGATAATGGCCACAGTGGGGCGGGTTAATTCAGTCAGATACTTAATTTCACCAAAATGATTCATCCCCATTTCAATCGCGGCATAACGATGTTTGGCGTTGAGGCGGCACAGTGTGAGCGGTAAACCAAAATGATTGTTGAGTGTGCCTTTGGTGGCGAGGACTTCTTCTTCGTTGCCATCGCAAGCGGCCAGCATAATGCTGGCGAGCATGTTTTTAGTGGTGGTTTTACCGTTGCTGCCGGTGACAGCGATAATAGGAATGTTGAATTGATTACGCCAAGCCGCGCCAAGTTTGCCTAATGCCTGCACCATATCTCCTACAATTAATTGTGGGAGCGGGGAGTCCACCGGGCGGCTGACTAGCGCTGCGGCGGCGCCTAGTTTGCGGGCTTCTTCGAGATAATCATGACCATCAACGCGTTCACCTTTCACCGCCGCAAATAAATTGCCTTTGGTGATGGTGCGGGAATCTATGCTAAGGCCGGTAAAACTGGTTTCGGGCGCAGAGGTATTCAATCCAAGAATACGGGCAGCTTGGGCTAAGGTCATGTTGATCATGGTCGCGAATCCATTTGAAAAATTGGGTGTGGCGTATAATATCACTTCTTTTGGCAGATCAAAAATAGGTTAGCTCTATGCAGGGTTTAAAAATTGGCCATTCTTCGGACTACGCCAAAGGGACGGGTGTGACGGTTTTTTTATTTGAAGCAGGAGCGGTTGGCGGTTACTGGATGTGCGGTTCAGCGCCCGCCACACGGGAAATAGCGGTATTAGAGCCGGCTAATAGTGTTCCCTACTGCCAAGGCCTGGTCTTTTCAGGCGGCAGCGCCTATGGCTTGCATTCTGCGGCTGGTGCGATGCGGTATTTAGGTGAGCGCGGGATAGGGCAGCCGGTACCTGCCGGGGCGGTGCCGATTGTGCCAACAGCTGCCTTATATGACATGTCGTTTCAGGAAGCGGCTTTTCCCACTGTTGAGCAATCTTACGAAGCCTGCGTGGTGGCTGCTGAAGAGAATGTCGAGCGCGGAAGGATAGGCGCGGGCACGGGGGCGACTGTCGGCAAGTTGGTGCCAGATGCGCATAGCATGACAGGCGGGTTAGGGCGGGCAGTACTGACCTTGGCTAATGGTCTTGAGGTGATGGCTTATGCGGCTGTCAATTGCGCTGGAGATGTGATCGCTGATGGCAAAGTGATCGCGGGCAGCTGTGATGCAAAAGGTGAGTTGATCAACACCGAACATTATTTACTGGCGGGTCAGACGGAAAAAGCTTTTTTTACCGGTGCCAATACCACGCTGGGTGCTATTTTTACCAATGCCAAGCTAGATAAAGGCGGTTGCCAGCGCACCGCGAAAATGGCCGCAGCTGGACTAGCTCGCGCAGTCGCGCCTGCCTTTACCCATTACGATGGCGATATCATTTTTTGCATGTCACTGGGTACGATTGAGACTTCCGAATTAACGTTGGGCACGCTCGCGGCTGAAGCCTTACGCTTAGCCATACTGGATGCAGTTCGCGAAACAGAAATCATTAAGGAATAATTCAAGATGACGATTGCCATCATCACGCATAAAGATTGCATGCTGCATCAGATGGAACCACTGCACGCCGAATCACCGCGTAGAGTCGAAGTGATACAAGCAGCCCTGGAACAATATCATTTCAAGCAACCTTTGCTGCATCTGGAGGCACCGCTAGCCACGCGCGAACAATTACTGCGTGTGCATCCGGAAACTTATCTTGCCTGGCTGGAATCCATTGCGCCTGATGAAGGCATTGTAGCAATCGATGCGGATACGCAACTATGTCCTGAGACTTTACGCGCTGCCTATTTGGCAGCGGGTAGCGTGACCTTGGCCGTGGAGACGGTGATCTCAGGCAAAGCACAAGCCGCGTTTTGTAATGTGCGCCCGCCGGGTCATCACGCAGAAGCTGAAGTGGCGATGGGATTTTGTTTTTTCAACAATGTCGCGGTTGGTGTGCGACATGCAATGGCGGTACATGGTATCAAGCGAGTGGCCATCATTGATTTTGATGTCCATCATGGTAACGGCACGCAGCAGATTTTTCAGAAAGATAAACATGTCATGTTGTGCTCGTCATTTCAGCATCCATTCTACCCAGGTTATGAACCGGAAATGGATAATCCTCATATTATTAATGTCCCGTTGCCTGCGGGCACTGGTGGCTTTGAGTATCGACAAAAAGTGTCTGCAGCCTGGTTTGAGCCGCTGCATGAGTTCAAGCCAGAAATGATTTTCTTTTCAGCCGGGTTTGATGCGCACATTAACGACCCATTAGCAGAGCTGGCATTAAAAGAGGAAGATTATGCGTGGGTCACCACAGAAATTCGCAAGATTGCGAAGTTATATAGCGGTGGCCGCATCATCTCGGTGTTAGAAGGTGGCTACCATCTGGAAGCGTTAATGCATAGCGTACCAGTGCACATTAATGCTCTGATAGAATAAGTTTCGCTTCATCGACAGCAATGTAAGGGCCGGATTTTAATACTCGACGCATGAATAAGATTCTGCCTATCAGCAAGCCCGCTACCCAGCCGTATAAAATCATGATGATGAGAGAGTAGCTTGGGCTTTTGTAGGTGGTAGGATCAAAGCTGATTTCTAGTCTCAGATAATAACGAATGCTGAATAGTGCGATGACAATGAAGCTAATCATCCACGAGCCTTCCATTAATAGCACTTTTTTACCTTCCACTGCTCGCACATTGAGTCTCAAACAAAGCAGCCAGCCAAGTAAGGCGTTACTGACAAGTGAGGCGGCATACGCTGCAAGATTGGTGGGGGTGACGGTGATTAAAGTAAACATGCCGAGAA
This sequence comes from uncultured Coxiellaceae bacterium, assembly GCA_964492045.1. Taxonomy (GTDB): domain Bacteria; phylum Pseudomonadota; class Gammaproteobacteria; order DSM-16500; family DSM-16500; genus Aquicella. Next base: position 21,199 of record CAZBHW010000006.1, read on the forward strand.
TAGAAACGCCGATGACAACAGGGAGCATAAAATAAAACATGCGAATGTCTTGCGCCACCGGTTTAGTAGCAAGGTAAGCGATATAACTCAAGTAAATAAACATGAGATATATCCACCAGGAGGTATTTGCTATGCTTTGCCAGAATTCGTAACTCATCTGAAGCTCCTCTCTGATTTGGGCGATAGTGGGCTCGAACCACTGACCCCTACCGTGTGAAGGTAATGCTCTACCTCTGAGCTAATCGCCCTGCTTACATGAGTGAGCAATTTTAGGCGTTAGCTTGTCAAAGGTCAATTGCAAAGCACGCTGAAAGGTTGTTCGACTTTCGCCGGAATCTTTTCAGCGATGGAATGACAAAATAAGCCAATACGTTTTGTCATTTTGTAATTGATGGCAAGTGCTACCGGATATAAAACAATAAGGCAGGCCAGTGCCGTGCCAATTTCCGCCAGTATGCGTTTGCCTTCCACGTGATGAATGTCTTTCGAGTGAGTTGATAACTGTTGCTGCCAGGCAGCATTACACTGGGTTAATTCCATTGCTCGTTTTGCTTTTTCGCCCGGTGTTTTTAAATCCGCATAACACGCGGCCAGGGTTTTTTCTTTCAACTCATCGCACATGGCGTCGAAAGAAGCTTTGCCCAATTTGACTGCCTGTAGATTGAGTTTCTGATGACAGTGCAATATTTTATTAAACGCTTGTTGTTTGGCAGGATCTGAATCAAAACAGATTAAAGGAAATGCGGGAGCATTAGGGCAGCTCTCTTGAATGCGCGCATGTGCGGAAAAAATCACGTCGCGCATGGCTTCAATGTTGCTGCTCGTGGATTGTTTGATGGCGGTTTTCATGTCAGTTCTAAGGGTTTTAGCCATGACAGGATACTGTTTGTTTAGCTTAGTTAAATAGAGGTAATACTGATCCAGCATTTCCTGCGCTTCTGGCATGGGTGAGATGGCATAAAGACTGAACCCAAGTAAAATTTGCTTGATGGGAAGTGTGTTCTCTTTGAGAACGTCAATGTAAAAAGGTATATGAGTTTGTTTATCCCAGAGCTTAGGATAGACATACTGAAAAAAGGTAAAGAAATCGGTCGAAGGCGAAGTTTCGTTATAATCGCACGGGGTCTCAGAATAAGCGAAATCGATTATTTTAAGTTTATAAGTTGTTTCTCCATTCACCTGCTTTTCTTGAATCATGATGTTTCTATCATGCGCGTCATGATGTTCAATGCCTTTATCAGCTAAACGCTTCACCGCTAAAGCTAATGCGTGTGTTAACTTCCATGCTTGCACTCGAGTAAGGTTATTTTCTCTCAGGAATTTATCAAGTGAGCTGCCTTGCAGTCGCTTCATGACCATGAGCCCGTTAAGCGGTTTTTTAACATGTAAGTAATCGATATCTTGCGCCCGTTCAAATTCATCTAACGCTTCTTTTTGCGTTGAGGTTAATTTACCGACGCGAACTTTGTTTCTGGCGCGAAATTGTTGCTGATGATCTCTGCCAATGGTGACAGGAATGTTATAAACATATCCATATCTACCATTGCCTAGGCAGGCTTGCCTGTCCAGCATTTCATACACGAATTGATTTGAGTTTTTATGTTTAGGCCGCGCATAAACTGGCATCGAAAATGAAAATTGAATGACGTTGCCGTCTTTATCGATAAATTGAAATGGTTTGTTAGCTGGCCAATAGCTTGTACCTAGACTTTTTTGTTGATCAAAAAAGTCTATCAACCAGGCATTCTCCTGATTCAGCGCTTCATTTGCGCCTATGATGATGACGTGGTCTGACATGGCTGATTTGTCTAAATTAATTTAAATGTTGAATCGTATTAATTTAGCAGGCCTGACTTAAGGCCGTATTAATTGGCTGGTGAAATGTCTGCAAATATAAAGCTTTTGTTTGCATATAGTTAGAAGCAAGTTCAGCTTCGCCAGCGCCGGGTTGGGCGGGAATATGATGAAAGTAGTGACCAAATAACTGTTCGCAGTCGCGCGCATAGTTGCGGGTATAGAGAATGTGGTTATGCCAGCATTCATCAATATCTTTGGTTGGGACGAGCGCGACTTTGGGGTGGAGTTTGTGCAGCCAGAGAAAGTTTTTGTAACGCTGCAGGCATTGCATGACAGTTTCGCGATCCCAGCGTGGCATTGGGTAGCTTTCGCTGGACATGGCGTCTGCCAGATACGATAAATCTAACGTATCTAAATAATGTTTTGCTTGTTCTAACTCTGCAGCGTTATTCATGACTTGGATTTAGCAATTAATAGATACCGCTGCAGTCGCCGCTTTTGCAGACGCCGTTGCATGGGGCTTGATCGCATTCATTGGAAACTGAACTGCCGCCGCCGCAAGGTGCGTGACTACATGATTTGTCAGCGCGAATTTCTTTGGACGGGGTGAGGAACACTTCATTTAAAATACTGGTATCGATAAGGTTATTATCGGTCATTTATAGTTCTCCTGTTGTGTGGCCGGCATTCTAGAATTGCCTATTTAATAAGTCAACTAAAGCAAAAACACGACGTCTATTTGATATGGCTTCGCCTCATGTAAATATTTGTTTACTTGCCTAAAAGGCGCCGCGTTATTCACGGCAGCAAGCGCGGCGTTATCTATGCTGGTGGTGCCTGATGAATGTAATAATTTCAAATCAGTCACGGTTCCGTCTGGGTGCAGCAGAAAGCTGATTGTCGAGCGGCCCTGACGACCCATTTCCTGTGCGCTGGCAGGGTATTGTTGCGCTTCTTGAATGGCGCTGTGTATTAACGCGGTTAATTCAGACATTTGCTTGCCGGCGATAGCAGCGCGTTGCAGGCTAGAAGGTTGGTCGGGCTGCTTCTCGATAGGTTGCTTTTCATGCTGCAACGCAATGGCGTGCTTATCCGCCGGCGTTGTGGCGGTCATCTGTTTGATGGGTGTCGATGGGGTTACCAGGTAACTGGCTAATACCGTTTTTTCTGCGTCACCGGCTTTGCAGGGGTCTGTTGCTATGATTTGCCAATGAATCAATGCGGCAAGCAATAACGCATGCACGAGTAATGATAATGAGAATGATTTCGTTAGGGTCATGCTATATTGACCTTCAGTGTCAGCATGACATTGCGACCTGCCGCGGGATAATAAATGTCGGCATTAGTCGATGCATTATATGAAGCATAAGTGACGTAAGTTTGATTCAAGAGATTCATCACTTCCAAACTTAAAACAACATTTTTCTTGCTATATTGCGCGGCGGCATTGTTTAGCCAGTAATGCGCGAGCTGCGGGCCAGTATTATTAATGTCATCCGAGGCGTAACGCGAGCCCGTATAAGTTAAGAAATATTTGAGCTGCCAGTCTTCATGCACTTGATAATCAATACCTGCATTACCAGTGATGCGCGGCACAGCAGGAATAGTGTTGCCAGCTAAGTTGCCGTTGAGAAAGCGCGGTTGCACGTAATTTAATTGCACGTTTAACTTTAACGGATCACTGAGGTGATAGGTCTCAGCCACTGTAACGCCATTACGTTGTGTCGGAGCGAAGTTACTCCACGCACCAAATGGTTGCAGCGGTGTTTGCTCTGGGTTAAATGCCAACTCATTTTGCAAATCTAATCGGTATAAATTCAATTGGAATTCAGACTTGTCGTCATTCCAATTCATGCCGGTTTCGTACGAGGTGCCAGTTTGCGGCAATAATCTGGTGCTGGCCATCTGTGCGGATACTTGCTCGTTTGCTTTTGGAAAACTGAAATTACCATCGCGGCGCAAATAGAAAGACAGGGTTTTATTAAGATGATATTCCAGGCCTTCTTCGCTGACGAATACATGATTCAGTGATGCTGGCGCTGAATTATTTTGCCATGCGCCGCGCGCACCCAAGCTGAAATCCAATTGCTTGGTCATGGGTATGGTTAGTTGAAAATAGCCATCGTTTTGCGCGGATTTAGTCTGTGTGTCGATTTTAATATTATTCAATTGATATTGATCAAGCTGCCCGTCATAACCAAACACGATTTTGTTTCCATGCACATGTCCAATGACGCGCGGATCAAAACTTAGAATGGAATCCTGCGATGTGTAATCAAATACCACTCGTCCATTGCCATGGATGACTTGTTGTGACAAACGCGTTTCCAGTAGCCAGTCATCTGAAAAAGCGTGCTTGTTAAGTAGCTGTATTATGTTGGTTCTGAAGTTGCTGTAATTAGTAAAATTCACCGCTTGTACAGGGTTGTCGATTAATTGTTGCAGTGATAATCCGCCGGGAAAGTTGGTGGTGGTCTGGAAGCTTTGTACATTTATCGATGTAGTGCCAGCTGGGTCATCAACGCCGACTTGCAGCGCAAGATTGTTGTTGCGAGATTGATTGTGATCGCGAAAATTATCTGCTTGTGCAACCACACCAAACGCTTTAATGAAAATGCCGTGTTTGAATTTATCGGCAACAATGAAGTTAGTGTAAAGTGTTTTATAACTGCCAACAGTCAACACAGCATTCGCGAAAAATTTTTCTGGATGACGCGTGGTGATGCTGACCACACCACCGACCGCTTGATTGCCCCACAGCGTGCCTTTGCTGCCTTGATAAATATCGATACGTTCAATGTCTGTCAGCGGAATCGAATTGAAGTTGGGGGTTAGCAAGCTTGCGTTTAGTAGCGGAAAGCCATCAATCAGAATCAGCGTATTTTGACCCGCATTATCACCAAATCCGCGAATACTAAGTGCGGTTTGCGATGAGTCGCCGGAGTTATTGGTTAAATGAATGGTGCTTTGTTCTTGCTGGAATAACTGGGCTAAGTTGGTTGAGGGGCTTTGAGCCAAATCGGTTTGTTGAAACGTGGTGGTTTGTTCGTGTTCGCGGCTGACTTTTTGCTTGCTGCCTTTACCAGCGCTTAGGCTGACATCAGGTAAGATGTCAGTTTCTGCAAGCGCAGGCAGCGCGATTAACAAAGTGCATAAAATCAATATTATTTGTTTTATTTTCATACCACTATTCATTCTGCCAGGCTTGTTTTTCTACTTGGATCCGCAGTGCTGTGCAGTATATCAGCGTTTCCGTGCTGGCGCATCATGCCCAACCTGCTACAATATCGCCCCTCACACATTCACCAGATTTAAGGCTAGAAACATGACTGAAACTCGCACCCGCTTCGCCCCAAGTCCAACTGGTTATTTGCACATTGGCGGCGCACGTACGGCGCTCTATTGCTGGTTGTTCGCTAAAAAAACCAAGGGCACGTTTATCTTGAGAATTGAAGATACAGACCTTGAGCGTTCAACGCCCGAATCAGTAGAGGCGATTTTAGAAGGCATGAAATGGTTGGAACTGGATTATAACGAAGGCCCTTATTTTCAAACCAAGCGCTTTGACCGTTATAAAGCGGTGATTCAGGATATGTTGCAAGCCGGGACGGCGTATCGCTGCTATTGCTCGAAAGAGCGTCTGGAAAAATTGCGTGAAGACCAGATGGCGAATAAAGAAAAACCGCGTTACGACGGCCTATGCCGGAATATCACTGAACAACGTGACGGTGATTTCGTCGTACGTTTTAAAAATCCGGTGGATGGCGACGTCACATTTGAAGATCAGGTTCGCGGTACAGTGACATTTAAGAATAATGAATTAGACGATTTAATTATCGCTAGAACGGACGGCACGCCAACTTATAATTTCACGGTGGTGGTTGATGATCTGGATATGAAAATCACCCACGTCATTCGCGGCGACGATCACGTGAATAACACCCCGCGCCAAATTAATATTCTGCGCGCACTCGGCGGCACGCCGCCTTTGTATGCGCATGTGCCCATGATTCTTGGCAGTGACGGCAAGCGCCTTTCCAAGCGCCATGGTGCAGTGAGCGTCATGCAATATCGCGATGATGGCTACTTGCCAGAAGCCTTACTAAATTATTTAGCCCGATTAGGCTGGTCGCACGGCGATCAGGAAATTTTTTCCAAGCAGGAATTAACCGAGTTATTTGCCTTAACCGGCATTAACCGCGCACCCGCTGCGTTTAATCAAGATAAATTACTGTGGTTAAATCATCATTACATCAAGACTAGCCCGCCAGAACACGTGGCACAGGAATTGGCGTGGCACATGCAGAAAATAGGTGTGGATACTTCACACGGCCCTGCTTTAACAGAGGTGGTGAAAGCACAAAGTGAACGTGCAAAAACCCTGAAAGAAATGGCAGAGCGCAGCCGCTATTTTTATGAAGAAGTGCCTTATACAGATGAAATGAAAAGTCATATCGGTGAAGAAGCCTTGCCAGCGTTGAAGATGGTGCGTGAGGCGCTAGCCGGGCAGGATCACTGGACAAAAGAATCGGTGCACGGCGTGATTTCGGATGCTGCCGAGAAGCATGGTTTGAAAATGGGGAAGGTGGCGCAGCCATTGCGTGTTTTGATGACAGGCGGCACCGTTTCTCCGCCCATTGATTTAACAATGGTTTTAATTGGTCGTGACCGCGTATTAAACAGAATAGATCAAGCGCTTAAAGCTTGTTGACAAAGCGAGTTTCACTCCCTAGAATCGCGTCTCTCTCAGAATGTAAATGGGGCTATAGCTCAGCTGGGAGAGCGCTTGCATGGCATGCAAGAGGTCACCGGTTCGATCCCGGTTAGCTCCAAAGTTTGACGTAATACCTTTAAATACGTCCCCATCGTCTAGAGGCCTAGGACATCGCCCTTTCACGGCGGTAACCGGGGTTCGAATCCCCGTGGGGACGCCAGTTTTTAAAATGGGTTACAAATGACATTGCTCAGCAGTAACCCACTTTCGATAATATCCCTTGTTCAGAAGACCATCGACCTATTAGAACAAGCAAAACTATTCGCGATAAGCGCGCATGATAGTATTCAGCAAAAGCGCAAATATTCCAATTAGCCTTACCATGTGCATTATGCGCGCGTCGTGCAACTGTTCAGTACGGTGACTAACGATCTTGATCGACAATGTTATGGATATCCAACATAACGACCCAGGATTTTTCAAGATAATAGCGCGAGAAACAGCGTTGCGCTTACCGGCTTTATCAGCTGGTAATGACACACTATTTGCAAAGCTGTGATCCCTAATAGACAAGTTGGGTCTATAACACCCGACCCAACCTGAGATGACATATAACCTTGCTTATGCAGCAATCAGTGCCGTTGCAGCCGCGTTGATGACTGCCGCAATTCTAATGGCAGATTGAATCGCCAATTTACTGACGCCTGCTTTGCTGAGTTCATGGGTATGCGCATCGATACACATGCCGCAGCCGTTGATAGAAGAAACCGCGAGACAGCTCAACTCAAAATCAATTTTGTCTATGCCTGGGTTGCCTATCACATTCATCCGTAATTTGGCGGGTAAAGTGGCATACGATTTATCGCTGACCAAATGAATGAAGCGATAGTAAATATTATTCATCGCCATCATGGTAGCCGCCGCTTTCGCACCGTTAATGTCATTAGCCGCTAAATGTGGTTCTGCCGTGCTGCTAATGGCATGAATCACACTGGCATGTTTGGTGGCATAAGCTGAAGCAAGTGCAATGGTAAAAATATGCTTTTGCGTTAAATCCGGAGCGCCGTCTGCACTCAACACGGTTGCCAAATTTAACTTAATGTCTTTCGCATAGTCTGGTAATTGATTTCTTAATGCTTCAATACTCATGATCATTCTCCTGTCGGTTGATTAATTCAACTGCGAAACGGTTAATGTTTTGTCGCCTTTTTTCCAATTGCACGGGCAGAGTTCGTCTGTTTGCAGCGCATCTAACACGCGTAACACTTCATTAGGATTGCGGCCAACATTCAGGTCTGTCACCATCACAAATCTCACCACGCCTTGCGGGTCGACGATGAAAGTTGCGCGTTGTGCAACACCTTCTTGATCATCCAAAATGCCTAAGGCTTGTGACAATTCACGCTTGATATCAGACAACATTGGGAACGGTAAATCGCGTAAATCTTGATGATTCTGCTTCCAAGCCAAGTGCACAAATTCAGAATCCGTGCTCACGCCAAGAATTTCTGTGTCGCGATCCGCAAACGCTTGATGCAATCGTCCAAACTCAGCAATTTCAGTTGGGCAAACAAAGGTAAAATCTTTCGGCCAGAAAAAGAAAACTTTCCATTTTCCTTCGTGGCTGGTGTTATTAATTTCAGTAAATTCTGTTGATGTAATCGATGTCACACTTTTCAAATTAAAGCTTGGAAATAAGCTGCCTAACTTAATCATATGGAACTCTCCTGTTATAAAATTAATTAATAATGCCGCAAGCCATGCGTGCCATGCCGCCGCCAAGCTTGTCTGGAATATCTGAATAATTGTCGCCGCCGCTATGCACCATTAATGCATGCTGTTGAACGTCTTTTAATTGATGAATACGTGGAGCGAGTACCGGTAGCATGGCGGTACCATCGGCATTCACAAATAATATTGGCAGATCACCAAAGTGACCGTTATCGTTATAAGGTCCTAAATGTTTGCCGGTATTGTTTGGATCATAATGACCACCAGCCGCCATGCCATTGTTATCGCATGCTGGTAATTGATGAATGTGAAAGCCATGCGCGCCGGGTGTCAAACCATGCAAGTTTGGTGTGAACAGTAAACCATACGGTGTTTCACTAATTACGACTGTGCCTGCTGGTTCACCGACACCTTTGTCAGCAGTGAAATTCAACTGTAAAGTTGAGTCTGCCTGTGCTGCCGTGACGGCAGTTAGGCAAGTGAGGGCAAATAAATATTTCAGTTTTCGCATCGTTTTTTCCTTAGTTTTTGTAAGCAACAATGAATTACGCTGTTGTTAGAAACAGCATAGAAGGAAAAAACGCATATGACTAATCAGTTGAATTGATACCAACAATAAGCGTTACTTATGATGCCTTGTTGCTGGTAAGACTAGAACAGTTTTAATAACTTTCCGCCGCCAGCCAGCGAACAGCTGATGCCGGTTTCGCGTAAGGCATACCATAGCAAGGTTGCATTGATACCGATGATGGGAATACCGATGACAGGTTCCAGTTTTTCAATAACATTCAGCATACCCATGTTAGTGCCGCATTGCACGATAGCGTCTAATTTATTGTCCGCTGTCGCTAACAATTCCAGTATCACTTTTTCTTTTGCGGCATCGGGAATATGCGCAATGTGCGCGGCATGGGCGCACGAGAAACCAAAGCTTGCCAAAACATCAAAGCCTAAATCTTCAAATAACTTAACAGCATTACGACTGCCTTGTGCGTCGAAAGGAGAAATCAAACCTATGCGCTTTGCATTGAATTTTTGTAATGCGGCTGGCGCGGCATCTTGCCATGTTGACCAGGACAGTGAGCTTGCTTTTTCAATCTCTGTCATGGGGGCTCGTACAGCATCCAGGCCGTAGATAATGTGTTCAAGACTCATGCCCATGATTAAATAATCTGGTTGGGCCAGCATGGCATCATTCAGCGCTGTTTTTAATCCGCTTAAAAATTGATGTTGATAGTTTAACAAGTCTTCTTCTGTTTCCAGTTTTGGCGAAGGTGTTATTACATTGGTAGTATGAATACCAACGCCATTCAATTTATCAGGGCTATTATTCTTAAAGATCAGACTCCATAACTCATGTTCCATGGTGGTATTGGTAGCCGGAATTAATAAACCAAACTTGCGTTGGTGACTTCGAACATTAGGATAGACGCGAGTGTGATCAAACGCATCAAATGATTGAATCGGTTTTCCATGAAAGTTCATGCCTGAAGCGGCAATTGCGGGCATTGGAGGTTTATTCACTGAAGGTAGCTTGATGCTTTTGCCTGATAGTGCGCCGGTTATTATTGTTTGATCTTGTGAGTCGTTAGTATTCATAACCACCTCGTCGATAAGCCCAGCTTACTATAACCTGATGGTATCCTTTAGCAAAGATCTTGCTATACTAAAATACATTCAAGGATGAATTGGAGTTCGAGTGATGCGCGCTACGCAATGGATGGCCACCTTATTATTTGCAGGTCTGATGATTGAAAGTCAGTCTGTATTAGCGCAACAAGCCATCACCAATAATGTTCCGGCACCATTAGCTGCTACTGGGCTAACATTACCAGCAGCAGGTGAAGTAGAGCAGGCTGTGGGTTTAGTGAAAGCCATCAGCATAGACAATAAAGAACGAATTCTAAAAGATAAATCACCCGTTTTCCCAAAAGATTTCATCGTCACAGCAAAAGATAGTTATGCTGGCATGCGCTTCACAGATGGTACGCTAATCGTCTTGCGGCCTTTGTCCGTCATACAAATTAATCAGTATCAATTCGCGGATTCACAAGTTAAAAATAACAATATTTTTAAACTGAATTTAGATGCAGGCGGCATTGGTTTAAGTCCAGGTGTGATCGCGCGCACATCCTTTGGTTCATTCTTGATAGAAACGCCGATTAGCGAAATCATTCCTGCCGGCCAAAAAGCGTTAATTGCCTTTGCCCCTAATATGGGTGCTGCGTTTATGGGAATGGGAAGAATACGCACGAATAAAGGTACTAAAAACATGCTGCAACCATCGGCTATTACAATAGACTGGAAAACATTGCTGCCAGTGCAAGTGTCTGTGACACCAGCGTTATTGTCCGGCAATACAGAGATGACCGCAGAGCAATACCTCAAAACAGCCATGACAACGCACGGAGAAGCTGCCGCCTTCAATTCAACCGCAGTCTATAACGCAGCTATTACGCCTGCGCAATTAAGTGAGAATGCGGTTGTAGCGAGTTTGAATGTGGATGATGCTGGCAATGTAACTGTCGCGCAAACCAGCGCAAACACCATTGATGATGGGGAGGATGATATTAGCGATAGAGGCGACTATGCCGAGCCAAGCAACGATGACGATGAAGCATGGTAAATAAGCGCTTAATTTCCCGCCGCACTTTCTTGCAGCGTTTTCCACTCTTCAGCCGTTAACACAGGTCTGACATGGTTATTTTGATATTGTTCCACCATGCTAATTCGGTCTTCATCAGCTGGATGGTCAGAAAGAAAAGAGATAGAGGAAGATTGTTTTGCCATACGTTGAAAGAAATTTTTAAAGCCGGTGTTATCAACGTGTGCTTGTTGTAAGCGTTCTAGCGCGCCTTTATCTGCTTGCGCTTCTTCACTGCGCGTGAATTTCATTTCAAAAATCAGACGAGTGATATTAGACATGCCGGTGTCAGTACCCGTAAATATCATTTGCATTAATTGAAAAGAAACTAATGAGGACAGTAATCCTTCCATGATGTGCCTATGCCTGACATGCTCCATTTCGTGCGCAATCACTGCCTCAATTTCTTCTGGTGATTTGGCTTGCTTGATTAAGCCAGTGTTCAATACAATTCTACCGCCCAACTCTGTGTAAGCATTGATAACAGGACTTTTAACCAGGTGTACATCAACTGAAAAATTCCCGTCATCTGCTTTTAGCGGATAAATGCGATTAATCATTTTTGTCAAAATAGCCCGAGTTTTTGCGTCTTTGATTTCTTTATCTTCTGCAATCGAAGAATTAAACATGCCAGCCATGTTCTTTTCCGCGCTCCAGGGAACGAGATGCGCTAAGGGAGCGATGCCATAAATAAATAGCAAAGAGATTAAGCAGGCAATGGCCACCCACATTAATCCCTTGGTTTTTGAAGCGTGATGTTCCGACATTAATGTCTGCCTAATACCATAATTAAAATAAAGATGATGATACCAATAATGGCAAAAGGACCCGCTTGTGTTTGTGTCGCTGCAGCGGCATTTTCAGAATTTAAATTCACGTTCCCGCCAGTGATGGTGTCAACAAAGGTATCACGATCACGAATAATCGCTTGTGGTAACAATTGCGGGTTTTTGGTGCTCACGCCACTCATTTTCTTCACGGCGGTACCAATCACCATGAATTCCACCAAGCCGCCGCCCAAATCATAAACGCGGGTTTTTACGCCCAGCACTTCATCTGCATTGCATTGCTGAGCATCTTCCTGAATGCGGGATAAGGCTTTTTCACGTGCTTCATAGAGTAATTCAGATAAGCCGGAAATCTGGCCACCAGCTAAACTTCTAAATGCGGCAGAGATGCCGGAAACAAATCCCAGTGATACAACAGACACACCAATGACTAATTTAATCGGCATATAACCCATGTTAACGATGTTCCAAAGTTCTTCGTTGGTCATGGCGCAAGTAACGGGGTCATTTTTATACTCTTCCAGAATCGGATGAGTTGCGGCAGTTCCAGTCATCATCATTTCCTGCGCGCCTAGTAATGGAATAATGGATGTTTCAATACCGATGACCGAATTCGCTTGCACTGCTTTGGCCGCGTTTTTGATGCGGTCTAAAGCAAGATGACGCGTACGATTAAAAATTTCTGTGTATTCGGTGACTTCACCGCGTTTTAAACTTCTGAGTGAACCAACAATGCTGCCGCCCACACCGATTGAGTAAGCAATGTTGCTGAAGACGAAGTGATGCGGCGTGAATCCTGAATCTAGCTGGCAATATAGATCCTGGCCAGAGGAAGAGGTGGAGAATAACATTTTCTCGTTGGCGTCAGACGAGGATTGGCCATGAATCGTTGAACCCAGTGCAATGAATTCCAGATTGCCGCCGTGCGTCACCATATCAAAACTCACACCAGCGATACCTATACCGCCATATTGTTTGGCTTCTTCCATCATTCGCAGGTAAGCCGCTTGGCGTCCTTCATGCACCAGATTGGTAATTTCGGTAATTTCACCACCGGCCAAATTGGAAAGTGCAGATCCAAGACCACGTGCTACGCCCAAAGCAATCACATTATTGCCAAGACAAAGTTGTCCTGCGCTATAACCCAGTTTATTCAAACAAAAAATTTCGTTGCCAGAAAAGCCAGTGACTTTGTTATGTGTTTTGATTTGCATGGTGGGCATCCAATTGGCTCAGAATTGATCATTAATTATAACATGCCAAAATCACGCCAGTATAATAGAATTGGCAAAGTTAATAGTATTCCATAAAATCCATTACGTTAGATGACAGGGACTTTTGCATAAACATGCTGACCAAACGCCAACTTTTATTCTCGATAAAAATGTTGTTCACCGTTACTATCTTTTGGGTTTTATATCACTACTCGCAATTACAATTTGGCTTAATGGTGAATTTTTTCGACCATCCGTGGATAACGCTGCTGATCATAATTTTGTGCTACGTCATGGTGTGTTTTCACACGTGGCGATGGTATCGCTTGAATGCGGCTCAACATATCATGCTTCCATTATCAAAAACATTTTTGCCCGCGTTCGTTGCGATCGCATTTAATAATGTTTTGCCTGGTAGTGTTGGCGGCGATTTTTTTCGGATGTATTTTGTGTTAAAAAAGTTCCCGACACAAAAGAGTAACGCATTGCTCGCGATTTTTGTCGATAGACTGACTGGTTTGTTAGGTATTATCGTGATGGCTTGTATTGCCGCGCCATTTCATCTAGATGCGTTTGAGCATAACGCCACGCTTTATTATCTTTTGATAGCTTGTGTAGTGATTTGTATTTTTGCGTTAGTGATGTTTTTTGCCTTAGCCATTTTACTTTCAGACCGAGTGGGGCTGGTTAATTGGCTGGAACGTAAACTGGAAGGCCATCGCTATGCTGCTCCCTGTATTTCCTTGTTGCGTGCTGTCTATACTTATCGAAATGCAAAATGGGTCATCACTGAAACGCTAGTCATGTCCATTGGCACACAATTGGTATTGTTGGCCATTGTGACACTCATTGGCGAAGCTATGAATTTACCGCCCTTATCCATGGGTATTTACATACTTGCATTAGTCATCGGTCAAGTTGCGAATTTAATCCCTTTAACACCAGGTGGATTAGGCGTTGGTGAGGCGGCATTCGCTAATATTATTTATTTGTTGCAACCTACTACGGCAGCTTATGCCACGGTATTTTTTGCCTTGCGTGTGCTGAGCACGGTGGCATATTTGCCCGGTGTTTTCATAGGCATCTTTGGTTTTCACGTATTTCAGGGTAACGCTTCTCAACTTGAAGCGCCCGCTGTCGATCAAGTCATCTGATTTGATGGTGTTTTTTGCCAAGGAAATGCAATTGGACGCCATGGATGTGGCGTATCTTCTAGTGATTGTATGAATTGTTTGAGCACCGGTAAGGTGTTGCTGAACTTGAACGATGGGTCATCATCCACTTCATAGTGTTTGGTATAAGCCTGCAAAAATAGTTTGTCATTGGAGCTGATGGGCCCATTACGCCAGGTTAACAAATACGTTTTACTATCTGTCCATGATACAGCAAGGTAACTCAGAATATTTTTCGGATTAAATAACTCGCTATAAATTAATAGATCACGCAGTGGGTAATCATCAGAAAAAATAAAATAATTTAATCGCTCTTGTTGCAATATGTTTTTTGTGACCTCTGGTGCGCCATTGAGAATGCTATTCATGCGTGAAGAGAGCTTGAATGAAATGACGCTCTCAATCTGGCAGTCTGGTGCCATGCAATAAGAGGCAACATTAGTGCTCCATATGCGTGCATGAGCCGGTGCATGTTGTACGGCTTGCCAAACTCCCGGGTTAATGCCGCCGAAAGTATAACCAGTAGGTTCATGTGCATAAGCATCTGCAATACTGTATTGGCCTGACGCAAAAAGTGCACTGTTGACAGTAATAGGGCGCATTAGTTTGGGCCAGTGATTCCACGAATGTATTACGCCATAAAATAAGAAAACTGGCATGAAGATAGCAAAGAGGGTTCGGGCAGAACTTGACGAGCTTTCGCTGGGTAAAATGGCGGACCAAATGATGACTAGCATTAACACCATGAGCGGGAAAAAGAAGCTGCTGTATCGTAAGAATGAAATCGCTTGAGAGTGCCCCAACAAAATTGCCATCACACCAAATACAGCTAGCGCAATAAAAATATAATATAACTCGCTGGTGCAAGGTGAGTTGATGTGTTTTTTCTGACGAAAAACCAGTGTTAGGACTGGGATGATAAGGCTAGCAAGTGCGAATTTTAAAACATCGATTCGCATAAATGTAATGAGTTGATGAATGGTTGCCACTCCCCATGGGTCAGCTACATGCGAGTAATTTTCTCGTACCCAGGCGGTGATTAGTATATTCGGTAATAATCCCAATTGATGTAGGCGCTCTATGTTAGCCATTTTCCACATCAATGTGAGTGATTGATCACTAGGTATGCCTATGATCAAGTAATTTAATAAGAAGATCAGGCTGACACTGATAACAGCAACCGATGCTAGAAAGAAGAAAATTCTGGCTTTCGCTTTATCATGTAAGACCAATGCAATAAAACCGAGTACAGCAAAGTAGACACCAAAGAATATTCCTGTTGCTTGAGTCAGTATCGTGGCAGCAATTGTCACTGAAGAGAGCATGATAATGGCGGTACGCGTAAGCACTGACTGCCAGCATGCCAGCATACAAACACCCCATATCATGAGGATGGTCAGTGAACTAGTGATTTCATGAATTTTCTGAAATTCACCACCATCAGTTCCATTCAATGCTGCGAGATTGTACGCAATATACAATATGGCAGCAGCCTGCGGCCATAAGGAACGCGGAGCAATGCGTGAGATCATGCTGATAATGGCTAGAGAGGCCATGGTCACATAGATGTATGTCATCAGAGAGGGCGCAAGAGGATCTGTGAGTAGTATGCCAAGAAAAAACAATCCTGCACCTTTAGAATAGAAGAAGTGATACCACACATCATTGGGAGTCAGCCCATGGTCACGTATGACATTGAGGTAATAATAAAAATAATGTGTGTAATAATCATGACCGCCCGCTGGATATAAGCCTCTGACCAGTAACAACCAGATGAGCGCCATCAGCATCAAGCTGGACTGGCAAATAGATAACATTCGATTTCTGCTGTGCCATTGTCGTTGCAGAGCAAGCTTTGTTTCTAGGATGAAACGATTAAAATGCGGAGCAGATATGGCCAATACGAAGGAGCACAGTATCATGGCGACGGATGTGTAATATAAATTGGCTAGCCCCAATAATAGCAAGGCAATTTGAACGATGCCTGTGCCTATGCCGAAATACAATATGATTTTGTCGACTATCGACAATGACTGTGCTGTAGCAAGTGAAGTAAACTTGTATGTGGTTAAGTAGCCAACAGCGTAAATCATCCAGAATATAAATAACATAAAAACAGTTCGGCATACGTTATATAAAAGTGTCATATACCCTGGCGTGAAAAAATCCTGATGATATACATCTGTCAAATGAAGAAAACTAACAAGACAAAGGAAACTGATGACTAGTAGTAAGCCACTTTTGACTGCGTTAGCTGTTGTCTCGTTCATCTGCAAAACCCGTCATTAACATTTTGGAAGCTCTATGTTAACTGAGCGATTTTTCTTTACCAATCATTAATTAGACGTGTTTGAAATAATCGACAACCCTTGTATGATTGCGACCATCCAGTTAGGTAGTCAGAATGTAGGGGTGAATAAGGATGAAAAGACAGTCAATTAATTCATTAACTGGGTTAAGATTCATGGCTGCCTTATTGGTTTGTACGGCCCATCTGGCTCCGCATTTGTTAACCAGTGCGTCACCACTATATGATTTTATGACTCGCCTTTCAGCAGAGGGAATGACACTCTTTTTTGTGTTAAGTGGTTTTGTGATTCATTACAATTATTCAACGTTAATCTCAAACGCGCCAAAAACGGGACTCTATCAGTTTTTTGTATCGAGATTCGCCCGTCTTGTGCCATTGTATTTCATCTGTCTTTTGCTCGATATCTATTCCACGAGTAGACATGGAGCAAATTACAGTACTGAATCTCTATCCAGTTTGCTCATAAAAATTCTCCCATTCTATGCAACGCTGACTCAGACATGGGTGTATCAAATCATAGGCGGGACAAGTCTGATTTATCCTTTGGGCTGGATTTTGCCATTGACATGGTCTATCAGCACCGAGTGGTTTTTTTATCTGGTTTACCCGCTCGTTTGTTTCGGATTAATGTGGGCGCCTAGTGTTCGAACCAAAATAAATCTGCTCATTCTTATTTCTATTTGCTCGGTTGGCGCCGTTGCTTATTTAGCTGTTCACCTGGACGAAATAAATCAATTTGCAGTTCAGCATTATGGATTGGTAGCTGATTTCTACTCTCATAATCAAGATTCATTTTTCCGCTGGCTTATCTATTTTTCACCTTACTCCAGATGCGCTGAGTTCATAATGGGATGCCTGGTGGCTGCTATCTATATGCAACTAAGTCCAGTTGATTTGAGCGCGAGCAGGGAGCAAAAAATTGGTATGTTGCTTACTCTCTGTTCCATTTGTGTGGTGATGATTAGTCACCATTATATATGGAATCCGCCACAAATTAATTCGCTAAAGTGGATGCCTTATTTGCATCGATCTTTTGGATTCGCACCGGCTTTTGCGTTGGTTATCTTTTGTTGTGCTCGATATAACAATGCGATTACCACTTTATTGTCATCACGTTTGATATTAATTGGAGGTGAGATCAGTTATTCAGTGTATTTATTGCATTTATTACTCATGGAAAAAATCATGAATGGTCGATATCACTCTTATATTAACTCGCTGTCGCCTATGGCTAGATACTTCATCATCATGACAGTCATTCTGAGCATTTCCTATATTTCATATAGGCTGGTTGAGGTTCCTGCTCGGCAGTATCTAAGACGCAAATGGCTAATAAGGCGCGATACACCTCAAGCTGATGGAGTGGTGTTGGTTTGAGGTTGAAATATTAAGCTAAATTGGAAGCTTGTGGGCTAACCACCTATGCCTTGTGTGGAGGTGTGTTATATTTCATTGAAATATAATAATAAATATCTTTTTTTATGGGCTCTTGAGAACCATTATTCCCTGTTATAATTACTATACAAACAAAATAAAAGTCGAGGGTGTTCAATATGCCCAAACAAGTACATAAACCGATCCGGGATCTGATCATTGAATACAGCAAGAAAAACGATGCTGGTGCGCAAGAGATATTGCAGGCGCTGGAGTATACGAAAATATTTTTACTCCAAACCTCGCTGCAGTTTCAGACAGATAGGGAAAAGGTGATTACGCCTAATGACATCATCAAAATTTTAGATTCCGCAGCTTCCAGGCTCACTGTGCTGGATAAAATCAAGACCAAAGATGAGCGAGCTGTAGAGATTTTGGCATACTGTAAAGATGCCATAGCAGCACAACTGAGCTTACTTAACGATTTTAACGACAAAATTTATAAATATTATCAATCGCACGATAATTCTTTAAAGCGCGTATTGGAGACACCCAGTAAGTTACCACGGCCGCGTGGTAACTCTAATACGGGTGGTTAACCGCAAGTTGTAATACACCATTCCATTCAGTAAGATGGCAGCTTTGTAATCACCAAGCAGGATGTCATTTTCAATGGAATTAAGTGTACAGTCGCCTCTCTGCCAAGAACAATCAAACAATCCTATCAAGACCAATCTACTCTTAACGCTTCTCGCCGTTGCTCTCTTTGCCGGTGGTTACACGCTTCTTTTACTGTGGTTCAAAACCCAGGATTTTTATCACAATGATTTCTTTCATAACGGCTTGGTGGTGACTTTATATAATGTTTGCCGGATTTTATTTGCAGCATATGTCGTATGGATAGTTTATGCCTCAGGTTTTGCTATGGTTTCCATGATGGTCAATCATGATATCAGGCAACGCATGTCATTGGCTGAGCGTATGCTACTAGGATTTGGTGTAGGTTTAGGCTGTTGGCATTTATTGATGTTGCTCCTGGGTCATTATAATTGGTACTACCCATCAGTGCTGATGGGTATTACGTTATGCATTGTCATCGTATCGGCACCCCATTTTTTACTAACAATACGAGAAGCTTGGATAAAAGCGCAGGGAGAAATGCGTCATGCCTCTTATGTCTCTTGGTTTTCTAGCGCTGCGATTTGTATCTCCCTTGCCTTGCTGTTAGCGGTACGTGGGTTATACCCAGGTGGCGGTGGAGATTATTACACCCATTATTTTCCTTATTATTTAACGGTGCTAAAGAATCACGGCTTGGCACCTAATGATGTTTGGTATCACTATTACTATTCGAAAGGCGCAGGTCTGCATTTTCTTGGGATGCTATTAACGGATCCTGAAGCGCCAGCCTTGATGACGTATTGCTGTGTGGCCATGGCAGTCTTGGCTATGGTGGACTTGATTCGCCAAGTCGCACCAAAAAGTTTTTGGCCTGCGTTTTGTGTGATCATTTATATTTTATATTCACTGGTCGTGTTGGATAGCAGTGATGGCGGTGAATTCCAGAAAGTTCATGAAGAAACAACGGCGATGATGCTTCTCTCCATCTGGGCTGTTTGCAAATTTGAGTTAAACCCCACAGTTTGGAAGCGTCCAGCATTTATGATGCTCGCGATGATGGCGATCGCTGCTGCTATTTTAACGCAAGCAGCCGCTATTTTTCTCGGCATCTTTTTTGCTGCTCAGGTGGTGGTGACGATGATTCGCCGGCAGTGGAGTAAATCATTTTATTACTTTTCCCTGGGCTCTATCACGCTGGCTGCTGTGGCGTTGATCCTATTAATGAACTATCTCATGACGGGTCTCTTTACAGATCAGGCGTTCAACCTGATGTGGAAATACGCCAATGTCGAGCGCCTGAATCAGTGGGGAGTATTACCCAACGTCATGATGGTGGCATGGATACGCGATAATTATGACATGGTAGCGGTTCCTTGGGCGCTACAAACAGATCTTGCTCAGTTGCTTTCCTTCATGAGGCTAGATGTTTTACATGTTCTTGTGATTGGTGTCTTATCTTTATCCTTATGCATGGTGGAGCTCATTTTCACGTATCCTGATAAAGTCTCTCCACTCAAGCTAATCCAGAATGAATTTAAAGTGATTTTGTTCAATGTCGGAATGATGACTCTGGTATTTGCGCTGATTGCGGTCATTGCAGGTCATTCACAGTCAGTTTCATTCTATAGGTTTTGCACATTCTTCTTACCTCTCATCACCATCTTCTGCACGGTCATGCTGATTTACTTAAGTAGAATTTGGATTGTGCCGCAGCTTCTAGGGCCGGTGCTCTTGTTGGTCATCATATTGCATTCGTGGACTGGCTGGATGCCGGCCATGACTCACATTGCTAAACAAGCCGCGAGCTTTATGATTGGTCGATACAGTGTTGCAACAGCCTATGCTCATCAGCCAACTGGATTGCCGTTTGGCGGTATTCATCCTGGCGCTTACGCAGCCTATCAGCATGTGCCTACCGGCAGTAGAATCTGGAGTACAAACGTTGATTCCTATTGCATGGCGCCTGACTGTCAAATTGAGAGTGTCATTTCATTCAAATTATCTTCTCATTTAAATGAGATTCTCAGTGGTGCTCCAGAGACTGCAAAGAAAATCTTGCAGCAGGAAAAGCTAAATTACTTCCTCGTCATGTCAGACTCTCAGCTTCTGGATTTACTGCCGTTCAGTCAGTTATTCAACAGTAATAATATCGGTAACTATTTTGGTATTAAATGGACAAATGGTAAAACCTATCTGTTAACTTGGCGTGAAAATGGCACAACGCCGTTAACGCCAAAGTTTATGCGCTTGTACAAACGATTAATCAAAGAGGCGAATCATCCATGGTTTCGATTTGATGAAGCAGTAATAGGGATGAATGACACCATGAAGGCATTCGATGAGTTACATCACCCTTGGTATCCAATTACGTTTCCGTGGCGTATTAAGCCATTACCAATCTTGCATGAATCTGACATTCTAGCTGTCAAACACAACAAGGATTAACACAGTGTTGCTGGTGGTTTACATCTTTTTGCTCAGTTATTTTTATGTCATTGATGTATATCATCAGTATTTTTTTGTTAGCGGGATGGTGCCAGTTATATACAATGTGGCGCGATTGATTTTCATCTTTTATTTTATCTGGATGTATTATGCTGTTGGCGACGCAATATTAAGCTGGCTTGGCGGCAAAGCGTATCAAACCAAGGTAACACTGAATCATTTCCTGCTTGGATTTATCACTGGCGCTGGTGTGTGGCATGTGTCTTTGTTTGTTGCCGGTTTTGCGGGGCTTTATCAGCGTTGGTTCTTGGCATTAGCCGGCTTTATTGTTTGTTTCTTTTCAAGGTCGCGTTTTCATCAAGTGTATGCGCTAGTAAAAAGCCCAGAAACACGGTCCAATAAAACTGGAATAGCAATTGTTATCATACCACTCGTTTTGTTTCTAATCGTCAAAGGGTTATATCCTGCCGGCGGACATGATTATTATAATCATTACTTCCAATATTATCGTAGTGTCACTGAATCTGGCAGTTTGCTGCCAAATTCTGTTTGGTATCACTTTTATTATAACAAAGGTGATGCTTTGTATTTTATGGCGATGTTAATGACCGACCCGCTTGGGCCGCAATTAGCTGCGACCGCTTTCATGCTAATCGGCGCTGCCATGGTGTATTCATTGTTGCAGCAAAACACACGCTGGCGTCAATTGCCTTGGATTGGTGTCGCTTTATATTTTACCTTTTTCATTTACACGCCGGGGCCGCTGGATAATATGCACCAAGGTGGCTGGGGTGATCTGGAAAAACCGCATGAGCCAGCCGCCATGATGATGCTAGCGCTGATCTGGTTGTTGTATCAAATCGCTTCAGGCCAAAACGGCAAGGTCACTCGCGTGGCCATCATTTCTTGCGTTGCCGCTTTGGTTTTCATCAGTCCAACCATGGCCTTAATTGCTGGTTTTTTTATGATGATTTGCACGAGCTATTACGTCTATCAACGCCATTGGCAAACAGTGATAACACTGTTTTTAGGTATAGTGACGGCTGGTGGTTTGTTTCTAGGTAATTATTTGCTGAATTACGCGCTCACCGGCATTCCAGATGATCAAGCATTGATGTTGTTTTTTCCGGTGATCGATTTCAATAAAGTCTATCTGTGGGGCGTGCTGTCAGATGTCTTGACGCTTTATCATGATAAATCAGCCATGATCCAACAACAGGTGCCGTTTAACCTGGATTTGTTCATGAAGATCATTCCCTATTTGCGTCTGGATGTCTGGTGGCCAATCTTTTTTGCCTCCTGCGCGATGCTATTATTCAGTCTATGCTCGCGTCCTTTGCGCTTGCACTGGCTGCAAAAAGTTGACATGAGAGCCGTATTGCTTTGCTTGTCGTTATTTGCCACCGTGATTATTTTTTCATTGGAGATTGGGCGGGATCAACCTGTTTCCTATTATCGTTATACTTCTTTTATGTATGCGCCAATGCTGTGTTTTTGTTTGCTGTTGGTTTCACCATTGTTAGATGTGGTGTGGCGCCGATTCTCATTCGGTATCTTGATTGTGTTGTTTGCGTGGCTGGTTAACGCTCAGATGCCACCGAATTCAGCGATGGAAAAGCGTTTTCAAGCCATGACCGATGTCTATCGCCTTAAAAATATTTCGCCTATCGTCGCCAATGGACTTCGTTTCGCCAGCGGCCAATATAGCTTGGCCCAGGCTTATAAAAATCAGCAAGGATGGCCGGGCCGGTTGCCGTGGGGTGGGGTCTATCCGCCGCTGGAAGCTGTTTGGAAGTTATTACCGCCGAGGACTCGTGTCTGGAGTCTACATTTTCACACTTATTGCATGCTGCCGGATTGTCAGATGGAGGGATTCAGTTCGTTCAGTTTTACCAAGCACCCGCTTGATGTGTATTTTGGCAATCCCACCATGGCCAAAAAAGCATTACAAAGTGAACAGTTAAATTATTTTTTTATCGCTAATGAGTTGCGCATGGAAGACATGCTGCCACTTTCTCCGCTCTTCTCTCCAGAGCATATTAGCGACAATTTAGGCGTGGTTTGGAGTGATGGCGATAATATGCTGTTAACCTGGAAAGAGAGTGCCGCTCGTCCTATTGATTCGGTATGGCTAGCTCATTACAATCATCAAGTCGCTGAATACGCTGCAAGACGACAGTTTCCATTGAGCTATTTGAAAAATGTGCTGACCATCATGCAGACCAAGGGTTCACTTAAACCGTCAGACGTTTCATGGAATACTTTTAACTTAAAAGGATAACGCTCTTGTTAGTCACAAATTTTAAATTGAAATACGCGTTGTATAAAATCGTACTCCCTTTTTTCCAGCTTTTTGATACCGGTCGCATGCATCCTGTGCGTGAAAGGCATTTACGCGCGTTGAACACCAGCGTGGACTACATTGAAGACCATATGCCTAGAGCCGTCGGTTTTGAAACGCAGAAAGAGTTAATCGCTTATGCGCTGGATCACACGAAGGTTGAGGGTGTTTATCTGGAGTTTGGCGTTTTCACCGGCGGCACAATGCGGTACATGGCCAAGCGTAAGCCACAAGCAAAATTCCATGGTTTCGACAGTTTTGAAGGCTTGCCAGAAGACTGGTTCGGCATGCCGCTAGTCAAAAACAGTTTTTCTTTGAACGGCGGCTTACCCAAAGTGCCGGGTAATGTGAGCCTGCATAAAGGCTGGTTTAACGAAACGTTACCAGCTTGGCGCCAACAACATGCAGACAAAGTGGCGTTCATGCACATTGATTGCGATCTCTATTCATCAACCGTCGATATTCTGGAAAATCTGGCCGACCGTGTGCAAGTTGGTACCATTGTTTTATTCGATGAATATTTCAATTATCCCAACTGGA
Source organism: uncultured Coxiellaceae bacterium (assembly GCA_964492045.1). Taxonomy (GTDB): domain Bacteria; phylum Pseudomonadota; class Gammaproteobacteria; order DSM-16500; family DSM-16500; genus Aquicella. Next base: position 44,891 of record CAZBHW010000006.1, read on the forward strand.
AAAACCACGAATACAAAGCATGGAAAGAATTTGTTGAAAAATATCATATCGAATATGAATACATAGGCTTCGCTCGTCAGCAAGTGGCGGTGCGTATTACCAAGGTAAGGAATAGCTAGTCAGATGACAAACAAATACACGGAAGCGGAAGCCTATTGGGATAATGCAGGTGATGTGAGTTATGCCGAAGCGATGTTTGCCAGCAGTATCGTTGAGCGTCATGTTAACAGACGTTTGTGGCAAGTGGGCGTAGACATTGGCGCCGAACTCGGACTAAACGCGGATTCGCGCATACTGGATTTAGGTTGCGGCGATGGAGCCTTATCCAATTTACTGTTATCTAAACATTATCGCGCGGTAGATGGCTACGATTTATCAGTGCCAGCTATCGCACGCGCCAATAAATTTGCCGCACATAGCGGTATGCATTTTACAGCGTGTGATATTACCAAAATGGATTACGCCAGCTTGCCTAAATATGATGGTGCCTTTTTGTGGGGTATTTTACATCACGTTAAATTTGCGACACCTGAGATTTTGCGCGGGTTGCGTCAAGTCACTAACAATATTGTGATTCTGGAACCGAATGGCAATCACATCATGCGTAAACTGCTGGAACGTACGGCAACGTATAAAGCAGCAGGCGAAGACAGCTTCCGTACGCGTGAGATGGAAAAACTTTTTAAAGATGCCGGTTACTATCCTGTAGTGTGGCGTCGTTTGAATTTGTTTCCCAATTTCACACCAACCTGGCTTTTTAAAATGTTAGCACCGCTGGAAAGTGTCATAGAGCAAACGCCGGTGTTGCGCGCACTTTGTACCGTTAATATGTGGGGATTCAAGGCTTATGAGTAACGCTGGTAAAAATTATTGGGATGCTGATATTTTTTTAACGACATCTGCAGAGCATTATCACGGGCCGCAATCCATACGTTCACCATATGATGGCAATCCACTGGACTTAACCATTTTTGTCTCTTGCTACAATGAAGAAGTTTTCATTGATGATACCCTGACAACGATAGTCGAAGCGATGAAACAGGTGGGCAAATCTTATGAAATTATTGTCATAGATGATTGCTCGAAAGATAAGTCAGCGATACTGGTACAGCAATTCATCCAGCAGCATCCAGATGTCAATATAATGCTGATCAAGAATAAACACAACAAAGGGTTGGCGCAGAATTTTGTTGATGGTGCATTCATCGGGCGCGGCAAATATTACCGTCTGATTTGCGGTGACAATGCAGAACCCATTGATACCATTGTCAGCGTGCTGAGCTTAATGGGGCAGGCCGATATGATTGTGCCATATTATGTCTCTGCTGAAGGCAAGAGTTTGACGCGCCGCTCGATTTCCAAGCTTTACACGATCTTGATTAACTTGGTCAGCGGTAATCGAATTAATTACTACAACGGCTTGCAAGTGCATTTGCGTCACAATGTGATGCGCTGGCACCCCAATACGCGTGGCTTCGGTTTTCAGGCAGGATTGGTTTGTTTACTGTTAGAGAAAGGGTTTACTTACAAACAAGTGCCTTGCATCACCATCGAAAAACGTGGTGGCGCTGGTAATGCCGTGACGCTGAAAAACCTGCGCTCAGTGGCACACACCATGGTAAGCATTTTGATGCGGCGCCTGTTCATTGCCAAACGCCGCTAGTGCAGTGTTATAAGGATATTGCGAAAGAGGCAATCATCGCGCGAGCTGCTGGCAGTTCTGCATCAAACACATTGGCTGGTGCGATGAAGTCAATGACATATTGCGCGCGGCTTGGGCTCTTGAAATACACCACTTGCAACTGTTTCACTGGTTGATTGTTGACGCTGTAGCTGTATACCACGTAACGACCATGGAAGTTTTCATTCTTGTTAGCACGTGGCGGTAATAAGCCGTCTTCTACAACTTGATAACTGCTGTCTTTATCTTTCACGGCGCTTTCACCCAGATCAATCACTTGCTGTACGCTTTGATGGCCAGCGTTATCATCAAATTCCAGCGGTTGCACGGTGAGCTGAATGGGGTGGGTTGCTTGATGATCGTTTTTGAAAAACACCGTAATGCCGCGGTCAGCACGAGTGTAGTCCCATGATGTTGGGTATTGCATGGAGTAATGATAGTTCGCATCTGAGAATTGCAGCGGTGGTTCTTTGTTTGTTGCCACGGCAGGGGTAGTGGCTGCAGTGGTTGCCGGTGCGGGTGCTGTCGTTGCATCAGTTGTTGGCGCTGGTGCGTTTGGATCTGCAACCGGTGTAGGAGAAGTGACGGGTACCACCGCCGCAATAGGTGAAGCGGCAGTAGCTGCGCTTGCAGCTGCCACAGCAGGTGATTGCGGTTGCACTGGTTCATCGCCGCTTGGTTTAATGCGAATAGCATTAATGCGCCAACGGTTACGTTCTTTGACGAGTTGATAAGTCACATCAGTAGGAATACCACCGCGTGCAATCAACGTAGCTTTCACTGTGCCAACACCATTCACTATCGATTTTTCATTGAAATCGATGCTTTGATTATTACGCAATCCACTATATTCGTTCACATAACGTTTGAATGCTTCAAGTGATGTGACTTTTTGAAAATCTTTTGTTGTTAATGCATACGCAGTGGCAAAGTCCTCGACTTGAATAGCTTGCAACTGATCTTGAATTGGAATTTTCAAAGCAGAAGTCGAAGGTGAAATACGATTATATAGCACGATGATCACCAAAAAAATGGCGAGTGCAGCAACATACTTCATGCGAATTTTATTGGGATTAGTTAGCTTGGGCATGACACGCTCCATGTGTTTTTTCTCCTCTTATAATTGTATTTTACGCCTGCGTTAGCGTTACAGCAATTCGGGTTTTACGAAGCCGCGGTAATTATATGAAAATAATTGGATTAACGCGAGCGTGTTGGTGCGGCGATGCTTCTGGAGGGCGCTGCAATACTACCTGAGGGCGCAGCCATTGCCCCGCCTGTGATGCCGCTGCCAGTCCTCGCATTATTCGGCACCTGCACTTGGTACGGCGATACGTAAGGATTTGGCCCGATTTCTGTGGTCACTGTACCTGGCGCGCTTGGTACGGTTTGAATGGAATAAGCCGGTGTCGTGTCGCCAGTGTTATCAACATTGGAGTCAACAATGATGGCTTCAGCTTGCACCGCACTGCTAAAGCTTAACATCACACACGCGATGATGATTTTATTCATGATTGCGCACTCCACTGTCTTGTTATCTAAAAAGTATAACAAAAAAAACGGCAAGCATGCCTGCTTGCCGTCGGGAGACGCCTCTTCGCACAACAACGTTATGCGAAGAGGGAGTAACAAAACTTACAAACGGATAGACAAAACTATTTTTATTATGATGACTTCGTCCGGGAAATCAAATTTATCATGTCTTTTGGTCCGTTGGCGTCGTTTTGCTACTATGCTTCGTTTTTACTTATATGATTATCGTATCATTGCGCGAGGTATCACTTGTATTGGGACATTTCCTATAGGGAGAAGTGGTTGATTCTTTTGAGAGAAATATCAGACAAAAAGAAGGGTAAAATCGCTTAAATTAGGTGTTTTCTTATGGAATCATATAATTGCTATTTTTTAAATTCCATCTTATGAATCTTTTTAGAATCTGACTTGTTGCTGTCTGGATTTGAATAGAAGAAGCTGGAAGGTGCTTTTTTTAAGGTCGGAAGAGCCTCTTTAGCAGATTTAAGCTCTGATTGCTTTTGACGCTCTAGTGCCAATTCATTTTGTTTATCAAGTTGAAGTTGCGTGTTAGCGCGTATGGATTCTAGTGCTGGACTAGGCTTCTCGTCAGTGATGCAAACTAACTCGCAAGTTCTTTTAGTGTGATTCACTACTAATACAACATTCGAACTATGTGTGCTGACATCGAGATTAAATGTGTTTGTTTCAGGCCTGACTCCGCCTTTTTCGGTGTGGCCACAATAAATGGGTAGTGAGAATGAGTCACAGCCCTCAATTTTTTTTATTTTAAACGTTCTATCATTTGCTCTAGCTAGTGTTGCATATAATATCTCGTCTTTTGTTAACCCTTTTCCTGAAGCTATTCTTCGCTGCAACTCTTCATTATTAAAAGGCATGTCAGCGTGTACCACGTTCAATACGCCTGGTACATGAATAATGTATGGCAGAGCAGACATGAATTTTTTAATAAACACGACATCACTATTAATGTTGTATTCGACTTCCCCATTTTGGTTAAGCTTGATTAAGCCTTTTTCGAATTCTTCAATATACAAAGAAGAAAGCCATTTTCCGCCGTTAACAGCGTGATTAACGATATGTTGGTATAACTCGGTGACTTGATCGAAGACTTTCGTGTAATGATCTTTTAGTTCATGTGATTTATCTAGCTGAGCAAGTATCTTGGCATCATCTCTTCGTTTTCCTAATTTCTTGCCATAGTGTTGCAAAAAACATTTTTCGCCTTCCTGTATAGCCTCTTGAATCAATGGGGAGACGGCTCTATGTCCCAGCATGACACCTATTTTTCTGCTTTCTTTCGCGGCGATACTCATTAAATACAAACACATTTTTGTATTATCATCCGCTATTTTTAGTTTGGCAATTTTCTCAAGTGCGGATATCTCATCTAAACACAAATCTTCGTGATTCCCGCGAATCGAGCGAATTTGAAAATCAGGGTTTTTTGCATTGAACTGATGAATAAATTTGAGAGTATCTAGACTGCTGTCGCCTCTATCGGTTAGATCACCTGCAATGAGTAAAGTATCTCCTTTTGCAGTTAACAAAGAAGCTGATTTTTTTAATGCATTCAAATTGCCATGAATATCACCCGCTGGTAAAAACGAAGCGCCTGGTGAGCTTGGCTCTAAAACAGCAATATGTCCGAGATGATCTGTATGTGAACTTTTCATAATTCACATAAGTATAGCGGAGCTTGAAAATATTAGTAGCGAATTGCTAACAGTATGAAAATTATGGAAAAGCAAATTATGAAATACTGCCTATACTTAATATAGACAAGTAATTATAGAGAATCGCAGCTATGCGTACTTCTAGAGAAGATTTTCGCCTTCAAGTAAATGGTGTTTCTGAAGAGGCATTGCCCGCTATTCCAGGAAAAGTAAATCTGGATGATTTGAAAAGCAATGGTAAGTTGCTAGCAGATGATGAGATCGCACGAATTAGGCAAGCCACAGCACAGCCTGCCGGAAATGAAACAGCGCGTGTCAGCAAAAAAGCATTGCAATCTGAATATAGTGTGATTCGCAACGGCGATGAGATGTATGCCATTTATAAAGGCGGAGAGCAAGGACTTGGAGCGGGAAAAATGGGTTCTGTTAAGTTGGCACAAAATCTCGACACAGGAAAATGGGTGGCATTGAAAGTGCAAGAAGTGAATCAGGAAAATTTACCCGGTCTGAAAAGTGAATATGGACGTTTGCAGCAAGCAGGACAAGCGTTGGGGGAAAGTCCCATCATTGGCAGTAAATCAAAAAAGAATGATGCTATGACAGGTCCGCGCGAAACCTATCAAATATTAATGGAGTACGTGCCAGGAGTGACATTAGATTCAATGATCACTAAAGGTGTCCAAATCTCGCCAGAAAATCGTATTCAGATTGGTGTGAATTCACTAACTGCATTTTCTGATCTTAATCAGCAGGGGATCGTGCATGGCGATATTCATGGCGGTAATGTCCTTGTTGACCAAAAAACCATGAAAGCTACACCCATCGATTTCGGTTTATCTTCATCGCTTGCAGATAAGCAACCTGACGAAGCGAAGCGTGCTATGCGCAATGAAACCGTCAAGATGGCGAATATGATGGTTAATTTGTATGGGTTTGCTCTTGGTAAAATCATGGGGCAGATCACAGTGGTAGAAGATGCAAAAACAGCTGCCGCACAAAATATTCCAGATCCAGTTGCCAGGCAAAAACTTGCGGAAATTTTAACTGAATTATATAAGCCTGATTCGCTTGTCAGCAAAGCAGTGGCTGACATGAAGAAATTAAAACTTGATTACTCGTACCAACCAGAGCAGGCCCCAAAAGTGGCGATGGTCGATGTGAATGAAGTCAAGCCAAGCAATCAAACACTGATGCAAACACTCAAACAGTTTGATCAAGTGGTATTAATGGATAACGGCGCAAAGAAAGATGAAAGATTCTATGCATCAGCAAGAGCAGCATTAGAGAAACAAGGTGTTCCAGTCAATGATAGTTTATTTAGAGGTGATGATAAGAATGCAGTTGCAGAAAGAGCGATGGAAGTCACGGCGGCCAAATCAGGTGTACCTTCTTCCTATTTTCATGTGACTGCAACAGATGCCAAAGTGAATAATGCTCAAGTATGTTCGATCAAGGTTGATTCAGCTAAGCCAGTGCAAGATCATACTGCACAAGTGCAAGAACATGCTTTGAATATGGTTGTATCAACGAATGATAAAACTAAAGTTGAAGACTTGCTTAACAAGGAGCTGGACAAATTGCAGGGTTCACGCAGTTCCGCAGCAAGGCAAGGTGCTGCGGCCATCAGTCATTTTGTTGCTGAGATGAAGGCTGATAATAAGATGAATTACAACACATTAGCCAGTAAGTTAGAAACGTTGGGACAAAATGTCGGTCAAACCGGCATCTTGAAGCATGTATTCAATGTACTCGAGAAAAAAACGCCAGCACAAAAAACAGTTAGTAATATTAAAGATGCATTCACTACAAAAGCATTATCTACGATGAGAGCTTCACGTCGCGCTTCCATTCCTGAAGCGGTAAGTGCCCAACCTTCGCATATACAGGAGCCTGCTCCACCCATCAGCATTCAGAATGATAACAATTCTCCATCTGTCGCTAAAAAAGTGAGATAATCAAGTCGAATAGAGTTGGAGAGACTTATGCAAAGAAAAACAATAGCAATCATAGACAATCAGGGTGGCTACACAGAATCAGACGAGGAAGAATTAGCCGAAGAATTGAAACAGAAAGGCCATCCAACTCGTTTAGATGCGTTAGATGGCAGCGAACATCTTTTGCCGCGTCATATCTCAAACGGCGTCAATTTCTTAGTCGCATATAATGAGACGCATGATCAGGATTTTATGACCATGGCATGTGATTGTGCATCATTTCCAGCTTTGCAAGAACATAGCGAATTAACTCGAGATGCCATTAAGCAAGCTAGTGAAACTGGCGACGACATGCAAGATTTAGTCGACACGTTAAAAGCCGAATGTCTGCGTTTGGGTAATTTATATCGATGTATTGGTTTCGCGCATGGCGCCAGAATATATCTTGAGCTCGCGAACGAATTGTCTCATTCAGACCAAGAAGGCATGCTCGCTTTAGCTGGATATTTTAAAGATGAGGCCATACGTAAATTTTACTGCGCAACCATACTAGAGGCAGATCCAGTCTCAATAGAGCTAACCGGCCTTATTTTGAAGGGGAAAACATTAGAAGAAGCAAAATGGCTGACTGATCAGGAAAAAGAGTGGTTATTTAAGGGTGTGGGTCATACTAAACAAGATTTATTACATCATCAGGCCGAAGAAGAGATTGCAGAGTTAAGACGGTTAGGGAGCACCCCAAATAAATAATTAATCGCAAGACGTCATTCATATGCGAAACGGTAAAAAATCACTAATGAAGGCTACACTCAAAACATTAATCTTAATAGTTGTATTTCTTTCGATGTCAGCCGAAGCAGGCTTACTAGATAACTTGCAACATTTACAAAAAGCTTATCCAGCGGCTATTCAATCGGTGGATGCCAATTTTATTTATTGGCAAGACGGCACAAAAATGCCGGTGCAAGATGTGAAGCAACATAAAACTGCGCAAGAAAAATTGGATTCACCATCCATCGCAGATCAATTAGAACAACCTTATGTCGCAGGTAAGTTAGCGGATATGGTTGTACCAACAACTGACCCCGGCCGTGTTCGCAATGAGACTTTTTTCAAAAAAATGTACGGTGATTCAGCTGCAAATGTCGCACATAAATTAACGATCGTGTATTGGATGCCCATGACATATGGTCGACAATATCCACTTGAGGTGACAACCGTGAATGGTGTGAATAGACAGCTATCGTTAGTGTCAGCAGATCTTGATAAGCTCGTGGCTGTGCACCCAGAATATAAAACCTACTTGGCCGCGCCAGCCGGATTATTTCTTTGGCGTGATATTGCAGATACTCACAGATTAAGCCCGCATAGTTTTGGCATTGCGATTGATTTAAACGTCAAACATACCAACTATTGGGAGTGGGAGTTAGAGAAGCGCAAGCTACCGGTGACTGAATCTGCCACCATACCATACCTCAACCAAATTCCCTGGGACATAGTGCTGATTTTCGAAAAACACGGCTTCATCTGGGGCGGCAAGTGGCGTCACTTTGACACCATGCATTTCGAATATCGCCCAGAAATGTTTAGATAGGAAACCCGGATTAGCGCCTAGCGCGTCATCCGGGGAAATGCCTTATTTCATCACCAGCATATGACGTGTGCCGTTCATCATGCTCTGCGCACCAGCAGTTAACCGTGCCAAAAATGATTTTTTCTCTTCAAACGAAACTTCATAAATATTAGCGTTTTTGCTTTGCTGCAATAAATATTCATCACTGGTTTGTAATTCATCCACCAGCTTCAAAGCTAATGCTTTCTCAGCCAGCCAGTATTCACCCGTCGCCGCTTGAGCTATATCCATTTGCGGACGATGTTGATGAATCAAGTCTTTAAACTGTGCATGTACTTCGTTAATTTCTTGCTGCAATTTTTCACGACCTTCATCGGTGTTTTCGCCGAACATGGTAATCGTACGTTTGAATTCACCAGCTGTATGCATTTCAAAATCAATGTTTTTGTCTTTCAATACGCGATTAAAATTGGGCATTTGAATGACTACGCCTATTGAGCCCACAATCGCAAACGGCGCTGCGAGAATTTTATTTGCTGTGCAGGCCATGAGATACCCGCCGCTTGCAGCCACTTTATCAATGGCAACGGTTAATGGAATTTGATGTTGACGCAAACGCATCAACTGCGAAGCGCCAAGTCCATAACCATGCACCACGCCGCCGCCGCTCTCAATGCGGACCAGCACTTCATCTTTTGGCGTCGCCACATTCAACACGGCTGTGATTTCTTTAGTGAGCGAAGATACTGCGGAAGCTTGCATGTCACCATGAAAGTTCAGCACAAAGATATTTTTTAGTTGAGACTCAGCTCGCTTCTTCTCAGCTGCCTTCTGCTCTTTCAGGAATTTCTTTAAGGCCTTCTTGGGCAGTATTTCTTCCAGCATCATTTGCTTGTTTTCATCATAAACATGATTAACGTTTTTCAGTGATAATCTGCCATACGTTTTTACTTTGGATTTGGCTAACAGCACAAAAAACGTCAGCATCACCGCCACAATAATGATTAATACAATTATTGATTGCGCAGCAAATATGCCCAATTCCAGTAAAGCTTGTCCCATGGTGTTCACCTGTGAAATGTTAATTAGAAGGTCTGATTAGTATCACGCGTTGCATGCGTTCTTGATTGCGGCCATTTTTATATGGCATGTCAGAGACTCTGAAAGTCCAACTGGTTTTGTTCGCAAAGATTAATTCTGGAGTCAGTTCTAGCGTGACATGACCGCGTTTTGTTACCCAGCTGTAAGTGCGCGGCACGGTGCCTATGGTGCCCACCCATAACGGCAGACGGCTGTCTGTGATGTAACGGCTGGCATCCCACAAGCGCAGTACCAGTAAATTACTAATGCCAGGCACGCTCTTGGTCATGATCAGCGCCGGTGTTTTATCTTGATATTGCGGCGAAATCATAGGCAAATATTGTGAGCTGCTAATATCAGCCAAGCGATGAATTGTGCTGATAAAATCGCGTGCGGGTGGTTTTTTCCAACCCTGACGTTCCAGTGTTGCCTGAATACGATTCAACTGTCCTGCCCATTGAACATTAATGGGTTGAGAAGGAAAACCAAATAAACTGGTACGGCGTTCAGGAATATCATTTTCATTTGCCCACCAGTTATCCATGTTGATGCCAACGACTGGCCAGTCTAATTGCGTGTAATTTGTTTTCAAAGTGTTAAATTGCGTGCCGAAGTAAACACCCCAAATCACAAACAAGGCGCCTAATGCGACAAAAAATAATTCTTTAGCTTGAATGTAGTTGATGGGAGCGCGTTCGTAACTGATCACAGTGAAACATAAGATAGCCGCACCCAGCAGCCAGCCCGCGAAAACATCAGTGAACCAATGCGCACCTAAATAGAGTCGTGACGTAGAAATGGCAGCGCAAATCAATAATGCGCTTAAGTAGATAAGCCAGCGTCCGCGTTTAATATCTGATGAGTTCGCCAGTAAAAACGCAAGACCCAGATAAAGAATGATCGCGAGCACCGTATGTCCGCTAGGCATGGAATATGTTTCCGGGCTTTTGAAAATACCCCAAGGGCGTGGAGAGCGTAGAATGATTTTAAATACTGTGGCACCAGCGCCTGCTAACAACAGCATCAAAGCAGTGTGCGCAGCGACACGGTAATGTTTTTTATAGACCAGATAGCCAAAGATGCACAGTATTACTGGAATGACGACTTGCTTTTGACCCAAGGTTGTGAGCCCCAACATGATGTTATCGATAACAGGCAGGCGAATGCCGCGGAACAGATGATAAAACGCATCATTCACCGTCAGGTTGGCAGCGCCGGTGGAATGCACATAATAAGATAAACCAAGAAACAAACCGCTGAAAATCACAAAATAAAAAGCAAGATTGAGTTGGCCATGTTTGCGCTTTTTATCATGGTGTTTTAACACGGTGGTTAATGGTGAGAGTAAGCGTGATTGTTTCATCCAATGCCAAATGGAGTTTTGCATTTCATCAATCTGGAGATGCACAAGCTGCAGCACTTTATAAAGCAGGTAAGAGCATAAGAAGATAAATAAGATAATCAGGAAGAAAACCAGGATGACGTGCAAGGCGATATCTGGTGGCAATTCCATGGAGGCAGCACCTAGCATGATGCCAGGCAGCATATAAGCTGGTGCCCATCCGATAGCGGAGGCGACATTAGAGATGGTGAAGTGCAGTGGTTTCATGCCTAACATGCCGGCGACTAATGGTACTAGTGCGCGAACTGGGCCAACAAAGCGGCCTATGAAAACACTAATCAGGCCGTATTTATGCACGAAGTTTTCGCCGCTTTTTAAAATGCCGGGATTATCGCGAAACGGCCACATGCGGCGTAGTCTGTCTTTAAAGTAATGTCCTATCCAGTAACTAATACCATCACCCGCGATTGCGCCAAGAATGGCCCAGACTAACGTGCTCCAGAGTGGAATGACGCCAGCGCCAGCTAATGCGCCGACAGCGGTCATGGTGACAAGCCCTGGAACGATGGTGCCAATAATGGCGATGGATTCAGCAGCAGATAAGGTAAACGTGGCCACACCGGCTAAATGAGGGTTTTCATTCAGCCATTGCAATATCGGAGTCACAACACCAGACATTAATTTACCTCTTCACCTGCAGCTTGTTTATCAGCGTGATAGGAAGATCTAACCAGGGGACCACTTGCGACATTTTTGAAACCGAGTTCCCTGGCGAAATCACCAAAATGTTTAAATTCATCTGGTGTCACGTAACGTGCAACCGGCATGTGATAACGGCTGGGCTGCAAGTATTGTCCTAGTGTCACCATTTCAACGTCATGATCGCGCAAATCACGTAAAGTTTGTTCGATCTCTTCGTTGGTTTCACCCAATCCTAGCATGATACCGGATTTGGTGGGAATTCCAGGATAACGCTTTTTAAATTCACGTAATAGGTTGAGTGAATGAGCATAATCCGAGCCTGGCCGCGCTTGTTTATACAGGCGCGGCACCGTTTCAATGTTGTGATTGAAGACATCTGGTAATTCTGTGCCGGTGACTTCGAGGGCGCGTTCAAGACGGCCGCGGTAGTCAGGCACTAACACTTCAATTTTGATATTCGGGCTCTGTGCGCGTACGGCTTTAATGCAGGCAGCAAAGTGGCCGGCACCGCCATCACGTAAATCGTCGCGGTCGACGGAGGTGATTACGACGTATCGTAGTTTCATTTTCGCGATGGTGTCGCCTAAATGTTTGGGTTCGTTTTCGTCTAGCGGATCAGGGCGGCCGTGTGCAACATCGCAGAAGCTGCAGCGGCGGGTGCATTTGTCACCCATGATCATGAAAGTAGCTGTGCCATGGGTGAAGCATTCTGGTAGGTTTGGGCAGGCGGCTTCTTCGCACACTGTTACCAATTTATTTTCGCGTAACAGCTTTTTTAAATCTTGAACGGCAGGGGAGGCTGGGATTTTGACACGTATCCAGTCAGGCTTTCGCAGTAGGTCTACACTCGGTTCAATTTTCACCGGTATACGGGATAATTTGTCTACGCCGCGTTGTTTGACTTCTGACATATGGCTGCCTCGATAATAACTTATTGATTATACTCACTGTTTATTTGGTTGTCGACGCTAGTATACCTTAAATTTTGCTGCAGGTATTGAATTAATCTGCGTCCGGTTTCGAGCGGACTTTGTAAGCCGCCCAAGTTGGCGAAGCTGGTCATTTGTAATGAGCTAAAACCACAGGGGTTGATGCGTGTAAAAGGTTCCAAGTCTAGGTCTATATTAAAAGCGATGCCATGGTAAGAGCAGCCTTTGCGAATCCGTAAACCAATTGAGCCTATCTTTTTCTCATCCACATAAATGCCTGGTGCTTCACGTTTAGCGATGGCGGTAATGTGAAACTCAGCCAGCAGATCGATGATGGATTGTTCCAGTAAGGAAACCAGTTCACGAACGTTGAGTTGTTTGCGGCGCAGATCAACCAAGGTGTACACCATCAATTGTCCTGGTCCGTGGTAAGTGACTTGACCGCCACGGTCGGTTTGAATAATAGGAATCTCGCCGGGATTTAAGACATGTTCTGGTTTGCCATTCTGGCCCTGTGTGAAAACCGGCGTGTGTTCCAGCAGCCAGATTTCATCTGTAGTCGCTTCCGTGCGTTGTTGGGTGAATTCCTGCATCGCTTGCCAGACGGGTAAATAATCTTTTCGTCCCAGCCAGCGTACCGTGACGCGATCTGCTGTCATAACGCCATTAATACCCTCGGTGATGCGGTCAATGCGCGGTAAATGTCGTCTAATTGCGCGCGCGATTCTACGAACAAGGTGACAGACAAAGAAAGGTATTTACCATTTTCGCTAACCCGCGACTGCATGGCTCCGCTGGATAGCGTAGGTGCAAATGGCAGAATTAAATCGTAAACGGTTTTTTCAAAGTCGGGTGCCATCTCACCGAAAATTTTAATGGTGAATTCGCAGGGAAACTTTAACGGGGATTCAGAATTGGTTTCGCTCATAGAGGACACTCATCATTGTGATGGCCCTTGTCAGCATAGACTGACAAGGGCGTGAACATAAATTAGCTGCGATTCAATTTTTCTTCGCTGCCATTTGATAGATATTTGTGAATGTTATATTTCACCGTATCAGTCATGCTGCGGAAAAAGCCGCCTTTTTCATCGCTATCCAGCGCGATTAAAGGTTGGGTTGCGATAACTTGACCGTTAACTTTGATGATGAGGTTACCGTAAGCGTTACCTTTGACGATCGGGGCTTGCAGCGAGCCGTTTAAATCCATGGAGGCATCCAGTTTTTTGTATTGACCGGTCGGAACCGTGACATAGATGTCTTCATTGACGCCTAATGGAATCTCACCTTTCTGACCTTTCCAGACACGGGCTTGTACTAACGGTGTGTTGCCATCATAGAGTTTATGGGTTTCAAAGAAGCGGAAACCATAAGCCAGTATGCGCATGGAGTCTTCGGTACGTGCGGTATCGTTTGGTTCGCCCAAGACCACAGAAATCAGACGCATACCGTCTTTTTTCGCAGAGCCTACGAGGCAATAACCAGCTTCTTGCGTGTGGCCGGTTTTCAGGCCGTCAGCATATTGATAGCGCCACAACAGACGGTTGCGGTTTGGTTGTTTAATGTTGTTGTAGCTGTACCATTTTTCAGAATACAGACTGTATTCTTCCGGGAAGTTCTTGATGTATGACTGCGTTAATATGGCAAGGTCATGTGCGGTGGAATAATGGTTGGGGTTGGGTAAACCAGTGCTGTCCATGAAGTGTGAGTTTTTCATGCCTAGAATCTTGGCTTGCTGGTTCATCATTTCGGCAAAGGCTTCTTCTGTGCCGGCAATGTGTTCAGCCAGGGCAACAGCTGCATCGTTACCGGAGGCAACCACGACGCCTTGTACTAACTCACGTACTGGCACTTCGCTGCCAACTTTCAGGAACATGCGCGAACCTTCTGTCTGCCAGGCTTTTTTGCTGACCAGTACTTTGTCGTCTGGCTTGATCTGGCCTGACTTCAGGGCACTGGACACGATATACATGGTCATTAATTTGGTAAGACTGGCTGGCGGCATGCGCTGGTCGGAGTTCTTCTCGGCAAGAATTCTGCCGCTGGTACCGTCCATTAAGATGTAACCAGTAGCGGTTAAATTGGGGGTGGACGGAGTGAAGTTAACTTGGGTGGGTTGGGTCGCAATTGGAATAACGGGATTAGCTAGTACGCTGCCGCAAGTCAGAGAAATCGCAGCCAGAAGCGTAATCAGTTTTGTTGTACGAATGACTTTCATATTTAAGTGTCCTTTAGGGCAGAGCAAAGAGAATGCAGAAAGTTTAGCAAAAAAAACGGTAAGAATGTAGCGGATTAGGTCGTTCGGCATATATTTTAATAGCCATATAAAATTTTTATCGGTAGAATCGTCACACTTTTGGTTTTCACTAAAAGTTCCTTCCCGAATAGCCATGTTAGTTTTTGGCTGCTATGAAATCTGTTTGTCTAGTTAATTCATGCCTCCATCCACCGTGCGGCGCGGCGTTTGCTTGCGTCTGATGTGTCGTGGTTATTCGGCTGGAAAATCCATTTACCTAAATTATAAAAGGAGTTTTACCATGTTGAAAAAAATTAACGTAATGAGTGCGATTGCTGCCTGTGTATTGGGTTTGCAAGGGATGAGCCCGGCTTTTGCTGACGCTGCTGCAAAATCGGCTGTCTCAGCTGGTGATAATATCAAAGTGAGTCTCAATAAAAGCGATGCCAAAACACTGATGCAAGTGAACGGCATGAGCGCTTATAAAGCCCATGCGATTATTGCCTACCGCAACAAAAATGGCGCATTCAAATCGACTGCGGAACTTGAGAAAGTGAACGGTTTTAAGCGAATGAAGCCGGATGCAGTAAAAGCCATTACGGATCACCTGACAATAGACTAACAGGTGGCGTGAGACTTAGGAGAAAAAAGGGCGCGGCGGCGCCCTTTTTATTATGCGGCGCATAAGCGGAGCTTATGCTTGCACTTAGAGGGGAGAGCTGCGCTTCTCCCCTCTAAGGACACCCCATCGCTAAAAACTAAAAAATAATTTAATAATGTTGTGCGCAGGATTCCGTATCCCATGGTGCGTCGTAATCGCGTGGAGATTGAGACGATCTCTTGACAGTTTCTTGTTGCCCCGGTAATAAACACATTACATTTCTCCCAAGGAAGCCGTATGCAAGAAGCAGAAGTTCTCATCGTTGGTGCCGGTATCGTCGGATTAACGCTCGCCAAAGAATTATTATCACGTGGTGTCGAAAATATAGTCCTGCTGGAAAAAGAAAGCGGGCTGGGGTTTCATGCGTCTGGTCGTAACAGCGGTGTGTTGCATGCGGGGATTTATTATCCGCCGGAAACCTTGAAGGCGAAATTATGCTTGCAAGGTAATTTGCTGATGCAAGATTTTTGTCGGCAACATCAGCTCCCCTTGGTGAATTGCGGCAAGGTGATTGTGGCGCGCGATGAATCTGAGTTGCCTACGCTCGAGCAATTGTTCCATCGCTCGCGTCAAAATGGCGCGAAAGTGGAAATGATAGATGAGCAAACGCTGGCGGGCATTGAGCCCAACGCCAAAACGGTCAAGCAGGCACTCTATTCTCACTATACCGCCATGGTGGATAGCAAGGCAGTCTTGCATGCATTGGAAAAAGAATTGCAAAATTCGGGACAGGTTCGTCTTCTTTTTAATACCGCATTAACTGGCCTGAAAAATGATTTCACAGCGGCCACGACACGCGGTGATATTCGCTTTAAAAAAATCATAAATGCAGCTGGCGCCTACGCCGATAAAATTGCCCATCATTTTGATGTGGGCAAAGAGTATTATTTCATCCCGTTTAAAGGTATTTACCAGAAATTAATTCCGGAAAAAACCGGCACTGTGAATGGCAATATTTATCCGGTACCAAATCTGAAAAATCCATTTCTGGGGGTGCATTTCAGTAAAAATATCAGCGGTGATGTGTATGTGGGGCCGACAGCTATTCCAGCTTTTGGTCGCGAAAACTACGGTATCTTGCGCGGTATTGATAGAGAGGTCTTCAAGATCATTCGAAATGAAATCGTTTTGTATTTTACAAATGCAGAATTCAGAACCGTTGCCTGGGAAGAGCCAAAGAAATATATTCCTGCTTATTTTTTCCGCGACGCTAAAAAATTGGTAAAAGAATTGCAGCCGAACTGGCTGACAAAAACCGCTAAAGCAGGTATTCGACCGCAATTAATTAGTCTGCGTGAGAAAAAATTGATGATGGATTTTCTGGTGATTAAAGAACGTCATTCTTTACATATTCTGAATGCAATTTCACCTGCATTCACCAGTTCGCTGGCGTTTGCTAAATACGTAATTGATAATTATTTCTGATAAAAATATTCATATTTTTAAATTGCAATTCGCATGAGCGCGGGTGCATAATCTCGTCGACTTCAGTTAACGGAATTTGAGAGTAATATCGAGGAGGTATGTATGATGCAAGACTTCTACACTGAGCAAGAAATTGAACTCACCCGCCAGTTTTTGAAAGATAAATACCTAATCGTTCCTGCAGAAGACATGACTGCGTTAAATTCGATACGCAGAAAAATCGCCGAAGAAACCGCAGCCGCACTGCAAATGACGTTGGCGCCAGATGCTGATCTTGATGCTTTCCTCAATAATATTCATCGTGACTTAAGCGTGGATCAACTTAATGATGTGCGTTTGAAAGTGATTGCCGGTATGAATCGCGAACCTTGGTTTCGCCAAGCCTATTTTAAAGCTGGCAGAAATGCACTCATGTCGCTGGTAGGTAACGAGCTTGCGATGCAGCGCCGAGTCAATTTAAGCATTCAAATGCCTAACGATGTCAGTTCGCTATTGCCTGTCCATGCTGATGTATGGTCGGGTGATTCTCCCTATGAAATCGTCATGTGGATCCCGTTAGTGAATTGCTATGCTACTAAATCCATGTACATTGCCGATGCGGCGCTAGACGAAAAAGTACAAGTCGATTTTAGTAATTTCCAAAATCGTAGCAGCGAAGATTTATATCAATCCATCAAGGATGATGTCACCTTCCTGAATGTGCCTTATGGTTCCGTGCTGCTATTTTCGCAGAACGTCATGCACGGTAATCGTGTGAACGTAGAAAATGAAACCCGCTGGTCGATGAATTGCCGTTTCAAGAGTATTTTGACACCGTATCACGGTAAAAAAATGGGTGAGTTTTTTGAACCTATCGTTGTGCGCCCATTAACTCGTTTAGGATTGAGTTATCGTTTGCCGGAGGGCTTGCATGAGTAAAGGTCACGGATATCGCGGCTACAATGGTAGCCGCCCATATAGCGGTCTGGATTTTCCTCAGAACGTCCAGAACTTAATCATCCGCAATTACTGTCAAAAGTATCAATTACCTTATTTATTAAGCGCATCTGAATATAAAATGAAAGGCTGTTACATGATTCTTGAAGAAATCATGGCTGCTATCGACACTTTGCAAGGTGTCGTTTTGTTTTCAATATTTATGCTGCCAGAATCGCGCGAAAAGCGATTGCGCATCTATCAAACTGTGCTGAATGCGGGTTGCTCTCTGCATGGTGCATTAGAAGATGTGGCTTTACACAAGTCGGAAGACATACAGCGTATAGAAGATATCGTCATGATGAATAAGATGGCGAAGACCGATCAAGAGATGGAACAAATTTTTCAGGAACTTGCTGCGGCAGAGACAATTTTGGCCGCGTAAATATAATTTGATAAGGGAGCAACAACGACATGACTACTAAAACCGCAGTGAGCGAAAAAGAAAATGCTAATCCCACCAATATAGCTCCTTTGTCGGTACTCTCTAGAGAAAGCGTGACACGCTACCAAGATGCGACAGCTAAAATCATTAATATCGACGCCATAGGTAAAGTGCTGCAAGCCGAGCGCGGCAATCGCAAAGTGGTGCAATGTCACGGTGTTTTCGACTTACTACACATTGGTCATATCAAGCATTTAAATCATGCGAAAAGCGTAGGCGATATTCTTGTCGTTTCCATCACGGCCGATAAGTTTGTTAATAAAGGTCCAGGTAAACCGCATTTCAATGAACATTTACGAGCAGAAGCGCTGGCTTCGCTGGAGAGCGTTGATTATGTCGTTATCAACCATGAGCCAACAGCTGTTGGCGCAATAAAAGCGATACGCCCAGATTTCTACATGAAAGGCATCGAGTATCAGGATGCTGGCAGTGATATTACCGGCAAAATTTCCGAAGAAGAGGAAGCGGTGCGTGAAGTCGGTGGTCAGTTAAACTTTACAAAAGACATTGTGTTTAGCTCTTCCAGTTTGCTGAATCGTTATTTTTCGCCGTTCTCGCCTGAGGTAGTTGCGTTTCTGGATCAGTTCAAACAAAAATATCAAGCTGCCGACATTTTGAAATATTTCGATAGCTTCAAGAATTCTCATGTGTTGTTAATTGGCGAAGCCATTATTGATATTTACCATTATGGTGAAGCCATTGGTAAATCCGGTAAAGAACCAATTTTAGTCACGCGTTATCACCGTGAAGAAATGTACATTGGCGGGATACTGGCTATCGCAAATCACTTAAGTGATTTCTGCGCCAAAGTCACTTGTGTGACCATGTTAGGTGAAAAAGGCCATTATGAATCTTTCATCAAGGAAAAATTGAAAGATAACGTCAATATCATTTTCCATTATAAAAAAGAATCACCCACCATTGTGAAGCGCCGTTATATTGAAGAATATTCTTCACAGAAATTATTTGAAATTTACGAAATGGACGATTGCTATTTCAATGATGAACAACGTAAAGC
This sequence comes from uncultured Coxiellaceae bacterium, assembly GCA_964492045.1. GTDB lineage: Bacteria > Pseudomonadota > Gammaproteobacteria > DSM-16500 > DSM-16500 > Aquicella. The sequence goes on from CAZBHW010000006.1 coordinate 64,100, forward strand.
ATTTATCGATTGCATAGATGAGCAAATGGATAAGCATGACATGGTGGTAGTCGCGGATTATGGTCACGGCTTACTGGATAGCTCTTCTATCGATAGAATCGAAGAGAAAGCCAAGTTTCTGGCGGTGAATACGCAAGCCAATGCCAGCAACCATGGTTTCAACTGTATATCCAAGTACAAAAAAGCGGATTATGTCTGCATCGCTAACCGCGAATTACAATTAAACTTCCGTCAGAAACACATCTCGACTGAAGAGCAAGTCAAAAAATTGATGCAAGAATTCAATTACAAGAATGTAGTAGTAACCAGTGGCGTGAGCGGCTCATTTGCATGCAGGCAGGGAGAATCCATGAATGTGACGCCGGCTTTCGCAACTTCTGTTAAAGACCGAGTCGGGGCGGGTGATGCCGTATTAGCTGTGACGAGTTTATTCGTATCACAAGGTGCCCCAACAGAATTAGTGGGATTCATAGGCAATGTGGTTGGTGCGCAAGCCGTGAATATTATGGGTAATAAGAGCTTTATCGAAAAAGTGCCGTTGATGAAACATATCGTACATCTGATGAAATAGTCAGCCTGACACGCACGTCGTCTCCGTTAACACAGGCGAGTCACGACGTGCGAGCTAGCGCGAATTGTCAAAACAACAGATTCAAAAAGACTGTGAGACTAATAATGAACGAAATTAATTTCCTCGAAAAATACCAAAAAGCAACCAAACGTGATTACGTAGAACGTGTCGTCAGCCATAATAAAGCTGACTGTGCTACCAAAGCAAAAGAATGGGGTTTCGATTATTGGGATGGTGAGCGTCAATTTGGTTACGGTGGCTACCGTTATGATGGACGCTGGCGTGGCATTGCGGAAGATATTGCAAAACATTATGGTCTGAAAGCAGGTGACAAGGTGTTGGATATTGGCTGCGGCAAAGCATTCTTGCTGTATGAACTCACACAAGTCGTGCCGGGTCTTGACGTCACTGGCATTGATATCTCCAAATATGGCATAGAAAACGCCAAAGAAGAAATCCGCGATAAACTGCACGTTGGCAGTTGTACTGATTTACCTTTCGCCGACAAATCATTCGATTTTGTTTACTCAATCAACACATTTCATAATTTAACGATCGATCAGCTGGAGCGTGCGGTTAAAGAAATGGAGCGCGTAGGCAAAAAATCGAAATGGTGTTGCATTGAGTCGTATCGCACCGAAAGTGAAAAAGCGAATCTTTTATATTGGCAATTAACGTGCGAATCATTTTTCAGACCAGATGGCTGGAAGTTCTTGTTTAAGCAATGGGGGTATCAAGGTGACTGTGGATTCATCTACTTCCCCTAAGCATTTAGTCATTGGTGTCAATGGCACGATAGGTTCAGCTTTGTATGCACGGTTGCGCACGAATGGAGAAGTCGTGCGCGGAACCACACAGCGCCCGCAAGCGGTGCTCGGTAATGAAGTGACATATCTGAATTTACTAGATCCTGCTTCCTGGAAATTTGAGCAGCCGGTATCGGTTGCTTATTTCTGTGCTGGTGTGTGCCGCATGGCAAAATGTGAAGAAGACCCGGTAGGTACGGCTAAAATAAATATCGATGCGACCCTAGCCTTGGCTGCTAAATTGGCCGAACAAGGTGCGTTTATTGTCTATCTTTCCACTAACCAGGTATTTTCTGGTGAGCAGGCTTATGCTGCGGCGCACGATGACTACGCGGCACAGAATGAGTATGGCCGGCAAAAAGCAATCATTGAAACAAAATTAACAGAACAATGTCCTGCGCTTGCCATTGTTCGTCTGACAAAAGTCGTCGAGCCGAAATTCGCGCTTATCCAAAATTGGCTAGATCAACTCTCCAATCAGCAATCAGTGCGTGCTTTTAAAGACATGATGCTAGCACCCGTTTCACTAAGACAAGTAGTAGACATTCTCGTCAAAATTGGCGAAAAAAAGCAGCCTGGCATTTATCATGTGTCAGGTAAAAATGATATTTCATATTATGAGCTGGCTTGTTATCTTGCAAAATTATTAAAGGTTCCAGACACACTAGTTGAGCCCGCGCATGCTGCAGATGGCGGTATGCAAAAATCTTTCCTGCCAAGATTTACAACCTTAGACTGTTCCAGCATAATTGCTGCCGTCGGTGAAAAGCCGCCGCATTACACAGACGTCATCAAAGAATGTTTTGGCGTTGGTTAATGCGCACTAAAAATAGCAGTCATGGAATATACGGAATATATGAATCAAACACATTTGGATTTGGTCACAGGCGGTGCAGGATTTATTGGAAGCCATTTAGTTGACCGTTTGCTTTCTGAAGGACGTCGGGTACGTGTAGTCGACAACATGGTTTGCGGCCATCCGCGTAATCTCACACAACATCAAAACAACCCAAATTTAGAAGTTATTGTTGGCGATGTCGCTGACATGGCGCTAATGCAAAAAGCATGCGAAGGCGTTGAGCGTGTATTTCATCTTGCGGCACGCGCAGATATTGTTCCTTCCATTGAAAATCCGCTGGAGTATTACCGCGCGAATGTTGATGGAACGTTTTCTACACTGGAAGCTGCACGTGCGCATCAAGTAAAAAAATTCATCTATATAGCTTCATCCAGTTGTTACGGTTTTCCGGAAATGGTGCCAACCACGGAAACCTCGCGAATTTCACCACAATATCCATATGCACTAACCAAATATTTAGGCGAAGAAATGGCTATGCATTGGCACCGTGTATACAAAATGCCAATTCTTTCTTTGCGCTTTTTTAACGTATATGGCCCAAGAGCACGCACCTCTGGCAGTTATGGTGCAGTGTTTGGCGTCTTTCTGGCGCAGTTATTGGCAAACAAACCATTAACCGTTGTTGGTAATGGCGAACAAACAAGGGATTTCACTTTTGTCAGCGACGTGGTCGATGCCATCGTCACTGCAGGTGCTAGTCAGATTAATGGCGAAATATTCAATGTTGGTTCTGGCAGGGCGCCAGTGTCAATAAATCGTCTAGTGGAATTACTGGGCGCAAAAGAAGTTGCCTATATCCCTAAACGTCCTGGCGAGCCAGATATCACACACGCCGATGTCAGCAAAATTAAAGCAAAACTTAACTGGCAGGCCAGCGTTTCCATCGAAGAAGGTGTCAAGGTCATGCTGGAACATATCGATTATTGGCGTGAAGCACCAGTATGGACACCGGATACCATCGCTACGGCCACCAGTGTTTGGTTTAAATGTTTGGACAGCCAACCAGCGTAAACAAGGAAAAAAGGAGTTATATGTTAGACTGGATTAAGGGTCATTTACTTAAGTTATATCAATTACAATTAAACACCGTGGTGACAGATCGCCAAGGTAATGACATCGGTATTGCCGCAGGTTTTGAGCATTACGTCAAAAACGCTATTGAGACTCGCGAACGTCACGGTAAATTACTGTTCATTGGTAACGGTGGCAGTGCAGGTATTGCGAGTCATCTTGCAATAGATCATTCTAAAAACGGCCAGATTCCCGCCATGGCGTTTTCTGATGCTTCCGCCATCACGTGCCTGAGTAACGATTATGGTTACGAACATGTCTTTGCAAAGCAAATTGAATACCACGGCCGCAAAGATGATTTTATTATTGCGATCAGCAGTTCTGGCAAATCAGCCAATATCTTGAATGCTGTTGCCGCAGCACGCAAATTAGGCTGCCGCGTGATCACTTTTTCCGGTTTTGACCGCGAAAATCCGCTGAATAAATTGGGTGATGTGAATTATTTTGTCGATTCTAAAGAATACGGCTTTGTCGAAGTCGCGCACATAGCGCTCATTCACAGCATGCTCGACTACATTTTAGAACAGCAATGCAATCAACCAACAACCGCACCACAACAATTACTAGCCGCTGTCGAATAAGGAGAACCACATGAGTAACCAATTTAAAAAAATCTTTGTGACAGGCGGTGCTGGTTACGTAGGTGCACGCTTGATTCCAGCGCTGTTGGAAAACGGCTATCAGGTGAATGTATTGGACCTGTATATTTATGGTAAAGATGTATTTGGCAAATATCACGGTCATCAAAACCTGAGAGAAATTCAGGGTGACATTCGTGATGCCAATGTCGTACGTGAAGCCATGACTGGCTGCGATGCCGTGATTCATTTGGCTTGTATTTCTAATGATCCATCTTTCGACCTTGACCCTGAGTTAGGTAAGTCCATCAATTTCGACGCCTTCCGTCCCATGGTGAAAATTGCTAAAGAGTTAGGCGTAAAACGCTTTGTTTATGCGTCTTCTTCCTCGGTGTATGGCATCAAAGAAACACCAAATGTCACGGAAGAGTTACCGCTTGAACCATTGACCGATTATTCGAAATACAAAGCAGATTGTGAAGTTGTTTTGAAAGAAGAAGCCACACCAGGTTTTGAAACCGTAATTATCCGTCCGGCAACTGTTTGCGGCTACTCGTCACGTCTGCGTCTGGATTTAACTGTCAACATTTTAACTACGCATGCGTTCTATAACAAAAAAATCAAGGTATTCGGCGGTGCACAGTATCGTCCAAATATTCATATAGAAGACATGGTGGATGCTTATCTTTGTGTCTTGGCAGCGGATAAAGCAACAGTTGATGGCAAAACCTTCAATGTTGGCTATCAAAACCTGCCAGTGGCAGAGATCGCTGATTTAGTGAAACAACAGTTCAATGAAAACATTGATATTGAAGTGGTGCCTACCAACGATAATCGTTCATATCATGTTTCATCAGATAAAATTAAACGTGAGTTAGGCTTTTCGCCAAAACGCACTATCGAAGATGCGATTCGTGATTTGAAAGCGGCATTTGAAGAGAAGTTGGTGACAGATCCATTCAACAATGAGATCTATTACAACATCAAACAAATGCAGGGAATTGGGCTGAGTTAAGTGTGGTGGATGAAAACGAATGCAGTGCCCGCATACTGTTAGCAGTTTGGGGTGAAAGTTTTATCAAACATTTTCTGGAGTCTAGCTTGCCTACGCTGCTGGCTCCAGGAAACGTGCCTGCATTAGCTGCAAATTACCCATTAACTTTTGTCTTTTTAACCAGGCCATCTGATATTCCTATATTTGAGGCCTCGCCTGCTTATCAAAAACTCGCCACCATTTGTCGAATTGAATTTATTTCTATTTCAGATTTGATTCAGTTAACGAATTATTCCTCCACACTCACTTATGCTTTTGACAGAGCCATACGCCAGACCGGCGCTGACATGTTAAAAACCTATTTTATTTTCCTGACATCCGATTATTTGATGGCAGATGGCTCCATGCGTGGGTTGATGCGGTACATGAAACAAGGTTATAGCGGAATTTGTGCGGGTAACTTTCAAGTCGTAGAAGAGAAAATCACGCCGCAGTTGGCGAGACATTACGATGCTGCCACCCATGTCATGCAAATCACACCGCGCAAGTTAATAGAATATAGTTTGCCATATCTGCATCCAGTCGCGATTGCCAGTATGATCAATCAAAAAGCGATACATAATTATCGCGTCAATCGATTCTTCTATGCAGACAATCAGCAAACTTTAGCCGGCAGATTTTATTTACTGCACATGTTGTGCATCAAGCCAGAAACCATGGATTATCAAATCGGATCTTCCTGTGATTATTCGTTTATTCCAGCCATGTGCCCCTCTGGCAATGTCGCAGTGATCAATGATTCAGATGATTATCTGGTCGTAGAAGCGCAGCCCGGCAGTCATGAAATAAATTATTTGTTATATGGCGAATATCGCGAAAAGTCATTATTACAGGCATTAGCTGAGTGGACGACAGAACGTCACCGCCAAAATGCTAACACGACTATTTATTTCCATAGCACTGATTTGACGGATGCGCAGAAAAATAAAATTGAACAGGAGCTAGGCGGATACATTCAGCGTATTAATGACCAATTAAAAGCTGTTCCTGCCAAACCATTTGAAAACCATCCGTATTGGCTGGGACAGCAACAGACAGCATTACCTGGCGATCATCAAGCGGTGGAAGATGATGCTGAATACATCAATTATTTCGCTAAAGAAAATTATACGCGTGCACGTCGATTATACTTTGCAGCATTTGGCTGCCCGCCTGCCGTACACTCCTGGCATTACCGCTGGTTAGAATATCGATCAGTATTGAAAAACATCAAACAGTATTTGCGACACCAGCAAGGCAAAACCCTGGTGTTGTACACTTCGTATATTCAGGATTTCTTGCGCTACCGTAATTGGTTTGACGCTAAATCCATTGCTGCCAGTCACGCTTATTTGCCACAGTGGCTGAGTAACAGTCAGCAAAAGCATGAAACATACAATCATGTCATCATTTTTGCTAGACCCAATGATATGAGACTATTGCCTAAAACGCTGGACCAATTAAGGTCGATTTTGCAACCTGATAGTAAAGTCTTACTGATTGTTGCCAATGTAAAAGGCCGACGACCGAATCTGGCCTTCGACTTTTCAGAGGAATTTTTGGCAAATCTACACGCCATTACCAATGACGCCTACAAAGTTAATAAGGTTTCGACCGTTTGCAGTAATGCCTCGTTATTAGGCACGGTTGCTATCGACCAAATTCATCTCAATTATTCTTTCAATCGTAAAAAAAGATTGATGATTTACAGCTTGCTGGCATTGCCAGGGACCTTGCTAATAATGGCATTAAACTGGTTTGGCAAATTGTTTTCATCCTTGGGGCATTGCACGAATATTCTGGTGACTCTGCAGCCGGAAAGGAGTGAGAAGCATGTCTAAACAACCCGCTAAAATCAGCGCCATTTTGCCAAACTATAATATGGCTGAATTTTTGCAGCGATCTTTGCGTTCACTCTTGGTGCAATCAGTCCCGTTTTACGAAATTATTGTGGTTGATGATGGTTCGACAGACGAGAGTCTCGCGGTGATTCATAAAATAAAAGATAAATATCCGCGTGTTCGTTTAATCCGTCATGAAAAAAACAAAGGCGTGAATGCGGCGCTGAATACTGGTCTGCTCCAGGCAACAGGCGATTATGTCATGTTGTGTGCAGCCGATGATTATTACGGTACAAATGTTGTTGAAAAAGCGCAAGAGGTCATCAACCTGTTCCCAGGTATCGGTATCATTTGTGGCGATGCCGTTGTGGAACGATTTGATTTAACCTTGCCTTTTTATCGCATGCTACCTTTTCCGCCAAATCAATATCTCTCACCAGATGATTTCAGAAAGCTAGCCAACAAAGGTTATGTTGGATTCAATGGCGGTGGCGGTATGCTGATGAAACGCGAGGCAGTGCTGGCCGCCGGTATGATGCATGATAGAAGTAAATGGCATAGCGACTGGATTCTCTATTTCGTGATTGCCTTCCGTCACGGTATTTATTATGTGAACGATGTTTTCACGCATATCACCATGCGCAAGGAATCTTATTCAGAAGGCAAGCAATCAGCGCAACTGCAAGATCAGGTGATGCTGGAAACATTACACATACTTTATGAAACAGCACCCGATGTGTGGCCAGATTTCCGCAATGCCGGATTGTTGCCGCACTATGCGACACGCTATATCAAACTCTTTTCACAAGATAACATCGCACGACGTTTTTTAACGCTGCGCATGATGTGGAAAATATTTATTAATAACGCAATGGTAGTGAAAATTGGCAGGTTATTTCCCTATAAGGTGATTCTTACCATGCGCAAACTATTACGAGCATAAACTAAAGGACTCTTGTCATGGCAGCTAACGCAAGCACAGTAGAACCGCAATACAATGATTGTCTGGAAGTGTTGAACAAACACGGTCAGGCAAAATTGGGCATTATGTCGAACCAGGTTTGGCATGATGATCCGCGCCGCTTGGTGTTCATGTTGTCACGTTACAAGTTCGTTTCCAAAATGTTGAGTGGCCGCAAAAAAGCAGCTGAAATTGGCTGCGGCGATGCATTCGGCAGCCGCATTGTGAAGCAGGAAGTTGAACAATTACAAGTTTATGATATCGACCCGATATTCGTGAAAGACATTAATGAACGCGCAAGCGCGAGATGGTCTATGCAGCCAGCAATTCACGATATATTGTCCGGCCCGCTGCCAGAAAAAGTAGACGCGGTTTATAGCTTGGATGTGATTGAACATATCGAACCTGCCAGCGAACACCTTTATATTAATCACATCAAGCAATCCTTGCTGCCACATGGTGTTGCGATCATTGGTGCACCAACGCTGGAATCACAAGCTTACGCTTCACCACAAAGTAAAGTCGGACACATCAACTGCAAGTCTGGCAAAGCATTCAGACAATTTTTTGAAAATCATTTTCATCAGGTTTTCATCTTTAGTATGAATGATGAAGTCGTACACACCGGTTTTTATCCGATGGCCCATTATTTGTTTGCACTTTGCTGTGAACCAAAATAGAGACGGACACTCAGCATGCGCATAGGCGTTGATTTTGACAATACGATCATCTGCTATGATGAGGTATTCACTCATCTGGCAAAGCTGCAGCAACTCGTTCCGCCGCATTACAGCGGCTCCAAGCGTGATTTGCGCGCTGTGGTGCAAGCTTCCGCAGAAGGCGATTTGGCGTGGCAGCGTTTGCAAGGTAAGGCATATGGTGAATTCCTCAATATTGCCCGTGCGTTTGCTGGCGTAAAAGATTTTTTTGCGGCTTGTCAACGTCACCAGATTGACGTTTATATTGTGAGCCATAAAACCGAATTAGGTCATCACGATGAAAAGAAAATCAACCTGCGAGACGCCGCGCGTGCCTGGTTGAAAGAGCAGGGTTTTTTCACGGATTATCAGCCAGTCATGTCTGAGACCAACTTATATTTTGAAACCACTCGTGAAGCAAAAATTGAAAGAATCAAGTCATTGCAATGCACGCATTTTATCGATGATTTAACAGAAGTATTGCATGCGCCTACGTTTCCTTCTTCGGTGAAGCGATTTTTATTTCAACCCGACAGCAAGGAAAGCAATGCATTTACAAATTGGGGGGATATTAAAAATGCCATATTCCAACATTGAACAGCAACGCAAAATCATCCTGACGAATGTTAAAGACATGTTAGGGCGTGATGATGTTTCGATTCTGTCACAAAACGGCGGCGGCAATAGCGTTGTTTATTGTGTGCAAGTAGGTGATGTGAAATATGCCGTGAAATCCTATCCGCCATACGCGCCTGGTAAACGAGACAGATTAGCGGCAGAAGTCAAAGTCTATCAGTTTTTGAATGAACATAAGGTTGAATCTGTGCCGCATTTGATTCAATTTCACGACGAACATCGTTTGTTAATGATGGATTGGATAGACGGCGAAGTACCCTTAACCTACTCGCTGAATGATGTTGAGCAGGCAATTAACTTTATCGATGCCATCTCTCATCTCAATACATTATCCGAAGCGCGTCACTTGCCGATGGCAGCAGAAGCTTGTCTGTCGCTATCGATTATTATCAATCAAGTTTCCAGTCGATTACAGCGATTACAAAGTGCGGCAGATGCCGAACCCGAATTAGCTGCATTCCTCACCAACGAATTTGTGCCTGTTTTCATGGCGTCGCAGGAAAGAGCGAGAGATGGTTACCGTGCGGCCAAGTTGAATCCGGATGCGGAGCTCACTTACAAAAAACAATCGTTGATACCAGCAGATTTTGGTTTCCATAATACCATTCGTGACAGTAACGGCAATCTGCATTTCTTCGATTTCGATTATTTTGGCTGGGACGATCCAGTGAAATTGCTGGCCGATATTTTGTGGCATCCCAAAATGATGCTAACCGACCAACAAAAACAGCGTTTCATTGGTGGTATTGCAAATGTGTATCAGACTGACACGACCTTTTTGACGCGTTTTCAATACACGCTGGAATTGTTTGGATTGCGTTGGACACTGATATTTCTCAATGAATTTTTACCTGAATTTTGGCAGAATCGCCAGCATGCAGCAGTACATGCCAGTCAAGCTGAAGCCAAGATCAATCAACTTAAACGTGCCAGAGCAACATTGCAAACGGTGCAGAACATAGGATCTCAATATGACATCATTAGCGAAACAAGCATCTGATATCGCGTTAGATGAACGATCAGTTTATCTGCGCCAGTTAGTGTTAAGAACATTAGATGGTGGCGGCCGCGGTCACGTAGGCTCGACCTTGTCATTAATTGAAATCATGCGCGTGCTGTATGATGACATTCTGCGTGCTGATCCCAACAATCCGAAATGGGATGAGCGAGATCGCTGCATCCTGAGTAAAGGTCATGGCTGTATCGCACAATATGTGGTGATGGCAGACAAAGGCTATTTTGATTTATCTCACCTCGATACTTTCTGTCATTTCGATTCCATCCTGGGCGGACACCCTGATGCAAACAAAATTCCAGGTGTAGAAGCCTGCACCGGCGCATTAGGTCATGGATTATCGGTTGGCTTTGGCATTGCCTTAGCCTCGCGCATGAAACGACGTGCCTCACGTACTTTTGTCGTGATGGGTGATGGGGAAATCAACGAGGGTTCCGTGTGGGAAGCTGCCATGACTATCGGCAAGCATAAATTAGATAATCTGGTCGCCATGATCGATTACAATAAAATTCAATCAGCAGGACCTACCAGCGAAATTCAGGATTTAGAGCCATTAGCCGATAAATGGCGTGCCTTTAACTTTGCTGTTGCCGAAGTCAATGGCCACGATGTGAAAGCGCTAAGAGACTTATTGCAAAACCTGCCAGTAGAATCAGGCAAGCCCACGGCGATTATTTGCCATACCGTGAAAGGCAAAGGCATTCACTTCGCCGAACACGACCCCAATTGGCACCACAAAGCAAAATTACCGAAAGAAACGCTTCAAGAAATGTATGCAGCACTGGAGATGAAGTCATGCGCCAAACATGTGTAGATATGGTTTATGAGTTAGCAAAAATAGATGAACGCGTTGTATTTATCGGTTCGGATTTGAGCCCGGGCTTGCTTGGCAAAATGAAGCAACAATTTCCAGATCGTTATTACATGGAAGGGGTGTACGAACAAAATATTATTGGCATGGCAGCAGGCTTGGCAATGGATGGCTATATTCCGTATGTCAACACCATCGCTACGTTTTTAACTCGGCGTTGTTATGAGCAGTTAGCAGTGGATGTTTGCATGCACAACCTGCCTATCCGTTTAATCGCAAACGGCGGTGGTGTTGTCTATGCACCTTTAGGCCCAACCCATTTGGCAATAGAAGATATCAGTATCATGCGAGCGCTGCCCAACATGACCGTGGTGGCCGTCAGCGATGCTGAAGAAATGAAACGTTTTATGCGTGAAACATTAGATTGGAAAAAACCAATCTATATTCGTTTAGGCAAAGGCGGAGATGAAGTGGTTAGCCGCCCAGAAAATGGTTTTGCCATTGGCGAAGCGATCAATATGCATGAAACCAGCGGTGCCAAAGACGTCTCTGTCTTGTTGATTTCAACAGGTGTGACGACACAGCGCGCCTTGAAAGTCGCTCAATGCTTGGCAGAACAAGCGATTGGTGTGACACATTTGCATTGCCACACCATCAAACCTTTAGATGTGGAAGCCATTTTACATCACGCCAAACATAACGATTTAGTAGTAACTATCGAAGAAAACACCAAGATTGGCGGACTCGGCAGCGCGGTGACAGACTGTCTGGTGGAAAACCTGGGTCGCAACATTCCATTAATCGTGCGCTACGGCTTACCAGATAAATTCCCGGATAAATACGGCACGCAAGATAATCTGTTCGATTACTTTGAATTAAGTGCTGAAAAATTGTTGAAGAACATCACTGCAGTACTACAAGAAAATTTCCCTGCACAAATGGCAGGTGCTGAGTTAGCTGCAGTTGTTAACAGTGCATAAGGAATAATATGTTAGCCACCATCAAACAAAGAATAAAAAAAATTCCCTTCATAGAGAAGCGACGCAAGTTTGCTAGACTCATGTCATATATTAAGCATGGGAAAATTTCGCATGAGCAGGCCACAGCGATTATTGATGCGGTGATAGAAAATTTAATAACACCGCAACATCATTCGATTTTTTGGGGAGATAGATTAATGACGATAGATAAAAGCGCAGGATTCCTCACAGATCCCGCCTTTAGTAAGGCATATGCTAGCGTGCGTGGCTCGCATACTTATGATCAATATCGTTCACCACAAACCATCTCTTGGCGCTTGAATACCTTAGTTTGGGCGGCAAAAAATGGCTTAAACCTGGAAGGTGATTTCGTTGAATGTGGTGTCTTTAAAGGTGATATGTCGTGGGTCATCTCTCAAGTGGTAGATTTTGCTTCTCAGCGCAAACAGTTTTATTTATACGATACGTTTGATGGTTTTTCAGATAAGTATTCTTCAACCGCTGATTTTCCAGAAACGCCAGAATTCATCGCTTACGCCAACCAATTTTATCAAGATCCAGGCTTATACGAATATGTAGCAGGCCGCTTCAAAGACAGAGCCGATGTTAAAGTGATACGCGGTGTGGTGCCAGATGTGTTATTAGATCAATGCCCTGAAAAGATAGCATTCATGCATATAGATTTAAACTCACCTGCTGCTGAAATCGGCGCACTTGAAGTGTTATTTCCTCGTATGGTCAGCGGCGCTGTGTTGGTATTTGATGATTACGGCTGGAAACAATTCCATCGCCAAAAAGAAGCCGAAGATATTTTTATGCGTCAATTAGGCTATGAAATTCTCGAATTGCCGACAGGCCAAGGGATGGTAATAAAAAGATAACGCGGCGAGCCAAGGAATTCGGGCAGGTTGTAATATGAAAACATGTATGTTATACGTGAACCAATGCGCCGATTTGAAGACAGCTTGCAGGCGCGATATAAATTTGGCTAAAGCGTTATTCGAGAGATCGATGTTGATCTCGGTCAGTTCAATTCCGCTTTGGCCTAATATAATGATGAAGGTATTAGGCAAATCATGAAAAACCCGGTAAACAACACAGCCAGTTATCTAGCGGACGCTTTGCGTCAACGAATTATGCTGCTCGATGGTGGCATGGGGACGATGATTCAGGCGCATAGACTGCAGGAAGCTGATTATCGGGGCGATCGTTTTGCCGATTTCACTCATTCGCAAAAAGGCAATAACGATTTGCTCTGTCTCACGCAGCCAACCATCATTCAAGATATACATCGTCAGTACTTACATGCTGGCGCAGATTTTATTGAGACGAATAGTTTTAATTCCACCTCGATTTCACTCGCCGATTACCATATGAGTGATCTTGCTTATGAATTCAATTTGACTGCGGCGCGCATCGCGCGTGCTGTGACGGATGAAGTCACGCGCGAAACACCAGATAAACCACGTTTTGTGGTTGGTATTTTAGGACCAACCAGCAGAACCTGTTCGTTATCACCGGACGTCAATGACCCTGGATTTCGCAACGTTAATTTTGATGAGCTTGTATTAGCTTATGACACAGCAATTAGCGGTCTTGTTGATGGTGGTGCACATGTGTTGATGATTGAAACCATCTTCGATACCTTAAATTGCAAAGCGGCTATTTTTGCCATCAACAAATATTTCGCCGCTAAAAATATTCGTTTGCCCGTCATGATCTCTGGCACGATTACCGATGCCAGCGGCCGCATCTTGTCAGGTCAAACAACCACGGCATTCTGGCATTCAGTCCGTCACGCCAATGCATTAGCAGTAGGTTTAAACTGCGCATTAGGTCCAGAAGCCATGCGGCCTTACATTCAAGAATTATCTAAAGCAGCTGACGCTTTCGTCAGCATTCATCCGAACGCAGGTTTACCCAATGCTTTTGGTGGTTATGATGAAACTCCGGAACAAATGGCTGCCGTGATAGAAGACTTTGCGCGTGAAGGTTTTGTGAATATTGTGGGTGGTTGTTGTGGCACCACACCAGCACACATCAAAGCTATTGCCGAAGCTGTGAAACCGATCTCAGCACGTCACATCCCAACTATCCCCAAAGCCTGCCGATTAAGCGGACTAGAACCTTTAACCATTGATGACCAATCCTTATTTGTCAACGTGGGTGAGCGCACTAACGTCACGGGTTCTTTGCGTTTTGCAGAACTGATTCGTAATGATGATTACGAAACCGCCTTATCAGTCGCACGCGATCAAGTGATGAATGGTGCACAGATTATCGATGTCAACATGGACGAAGGCATGTTGGATGCCGAAAAAGCCATGGTGAAATTCCTGAATCTGATTGCCTCTGAACCTGATATCGCGCGCGTACCGGTGATGATTGATTCCTCAAAATGGCATGTCATTGAGTCAGGACTTAAATGCATTCAAGGCAAAGGCATCGTTAACTCCATCAGTTTAAAAGACGGCGAAGCAGGCTTTATTGAAAAAGCCAAATTGGCGCGTGATTACGGTGCTGCGGTGATCGTCATGGCATTCGATGAAACCGGACAAGCAGACACAGAAGATAGAAAATTTGACATTTGCGCACGTTCCTATGACGTGCTGGTGAATAAAGTCGGATTCCCCCCAGAAGATATTATATTCGATCCCAATATTTTCGCAGTAGCGACCGGTATTGAAGAGCATAATGAATATGGTGTTGCCTTCTTCAATGCAGTGCGGCGCATAAAAGAAAAATTGCCGTATGCCTTAATCAGCGGTGGCGTCAGTAACGTTTCATTTTCATTTCGCGGCAATAATCCAGTGCGTGAAGCAATCCATGCAGCGTTTTTATATCATGCCATACAAGCCGGCATGGACATGGGGATTGTGAATGCGGGTAATCTTGCGATTTATGAAGATGTACCAAAAGACATGTTGGAGCGAATTGAAGATGTCTTGTTTAACCGTCGTCCCGATGCAACTGAGCGCTTAACCGAAGTAGCGGATCAAGCCAAAGGACAAGCGGTGGCGAAGAAAGAAGATTTGAGCTGGCGCGAAAAAAGTGTCAGTGAACGTCTATCTTATTCGTTAGTGAAAGGCATTAATCAATACATCATAGAAGACGCAGAAGCGGCATTAAAAGAATTGGGACATCCATTAAAAGTGATAGAAGGTCCATTAATGGATGGGATGAATGTGGTCGGTGATTTATTCGGTGCTGGCAAAATGTTTTTACCACAAGTCGTGAAAAGCGCACGGGTGATGAAGCAAGCTGTCGCTTACCTTGAACCGTTTATGGAAGCTGACCGCGCCAAAGCAGCCGCTAAAGGGAAAATCTTGCTCGCCACGGTGAAAGGGGATGTCCATGACATCGGCAAAAACATCGTCGGCGTCGTGTTACGTTGCAATAGCTATGAAATTATCGATCTGGGTGTGATGACACCGTGCGAAAAGATTCTGGAAACCGCGAAAAAAGAACAAGTCGATATTATTGGTCTCAGCGGTTTGATTACGCCATCGCTGGATGAAATGGTGCATGTCGCTTCTGAGATGCAGCGACAAGGGTTTACCCAGCCATTATTAATTGGTGGTGCGACCACTTCGCGCGCGCACACAGCGTTAAAGATTGAGCCGAATTATGAGCATTCGACGATTCATGTTGTTGATGCGTCACGAGCTGTGGCAGTGGCAAGCTCTTTGTTAAGCGAAACACAGAGTGCAGAGTATACAGCGAAGATCAAACAAGAATATGAAGCGCTGCGCACACTTCATCAAAACAAAAAATCTGAATCTGCCATCATTCCTATTGCCGAAGCACGTGAAAATAAATTCACGTTTGACTGGGCGAACTTCGAACCGCCCAAGCCATCTCTATTAGGTGTGATGTCTTTCAAGGAATATTCTCTGCAAGAAATTGCTGAGTATATCGACTGGACACCATTCTTCATTACCTGGGAGTTAGCTGGTAAATTCCCTGCGATTTTGAAAGACGAAGTGGTTGGTGCAAGCGCTAGACAATTGCATCAAGACGCGCAGCACATGCTAAAGCAAATGATGGCTGAAAAATGGTTGCAAGCCAATGCTGTTATCGGATTCTTCCCGGCGAACAGTGTGGGTGATGACATAGAAGTCTATGCCGATGAAACGCGCCGCAAAGTGATTGCGCGATTCTGCATGTTGCGTCAGCAAACCAAAAAGCAAGTGGGCAAACCTAATTTATGTCTAGCGGATTTTATCGCGCCGAAAGCAACCGGCATTCCAGACTATATCGGTGGATTCGCCGTGACAGCTGGTGTGGACATGGAACGTAAGTTAAAACAATTTGAAGCGGAGCTAGATGACTACAGCGGCATCATGTTTAAAGCGCTGGCTGACCGGATGGCGGAAGCTTTTGCCGAATGCATGCACGCGCGTGTACGCAAAGAGTTTTGGTCTTATGCACGTTCTGAAGCCTTAACGAACGAACAGTTAATCAATGAAGAATATGTTGGTATACGTCCAGCTCCGGGCTACCCAGCTTGTCCGGATCACACCGACAAGCCCATTTTATTCCGCCTGTTAAACGCAGAAAATAACGCCAATATTTACCTAACGGAAAGTCATGCCATGTATCCAGCTGCGTCAGTCAGCGGATTCTATTTCGCGCATCCTCAGTCTAGGTATTTTGGTGTGGGCAAAATCGGCAAGGATCAAGTGGATGATTATGCCCAGCGCAAACAAATGAATGTTGTGGTAATGGAAAAATGGTTATCGCAACAATTGAGTTACGACGTCAAACACAAGTAATGAAAGGGATGTTATGAAACAGCACTCAGCACTGATGTTAAGTTTTGAATTTTTTCCGCCAAAGACCGCGGAAGGTTCCAGCAATTTATTAAACGCAGCACGTAATTTAGTGGACTATCGACCGAATTTTTACTCCGTGACATTTGGCGCGGGCGGTTCTACCAAGTCTGGCACGATTGAAACGGTCAAGATGCTGCAATCAGAACTTGGCATGGATGTCGCGCCGCATTTGTCATGCATAGGCTCGACTGAAGAAGAAATCATCGCCATTTTGCAGCAATATCGTGCGCTGGATATCAAGCGGCTGGTTGCATTACGCGGTGATATTCCTTCAGGCATGGTGAACTCAGGTTCATTTCACTATGCCAGCGAGCTCGTGTCATTAATTCGCAGAGAAACCGGCGATTATTTTCATATTGAGGTGGCAGCGTACCCTGAATTTCATCCACAAGCGCGCAGTACCCACGACGATATTTTAAATTTGAAGCGTAAGTTTGATGCTGGTGCGGATAGCGCGATCACGCAGTATTTTTTCAACCCGGATGCGTATTTCTATTATCTGGATGCCTGCATCGCTGAAGGCATAGATTTACCGATTATCCCCGGTATTATGCCCATCACACAATTTTCGAATCTCGCGCGTTTTTCAGATGTGTGCGGCGCAGAAATTCCACGCTGGATTCGTAAGCGTCTCGAATCGTATGGCGATGATATCGAGTCTATTCAAGCATTCGGTTTGGATGTGGTGACGGGTTTATGTCAGCAATTATTAACTGGCGGCGCGCCAGGATTGCATTTCTATACACTGAATAAAGATAAAGCTTCCATGGAAGTCATCGATAACCTGAATTTGTTTGGCGTGCCAGCACGACGTGTGGAGTTGGCAGTACTTTAAGGTGAGAGGTAGGACAAGGAGTGGTGTGATGTCACGATTTTTTTGTGCGTGTTTGATGTTCACTGCGGCGCTCGCTGCCGCTACTGTTCAGGCAGGTAATGCTTGTGTCGACAAAATGGCAGATAGTATCGGCGTTTTATATCTTTGCGGCGACGGCGGCAAATTTAAAGTCTTATCTATGGAAGACTGCAAGCTGCAAGATCAAGACATTCCCGCGATTGTTGCTTTTCTCGAAAAAAATCCCCGCGTGAATGGATTGAACCTCAGTCAGAACAACATTGATGATGATGGTGTGATTGCGCTCTCGCGTATCAAAACATTAAATTGGCTGGGTTTAAGTTATAACAAAGTTGGCGATAAGGGTGCCGCCGCCATCAAACAAATGCAAAAATTAACGCACCTGGAACTCATCAGAAATACGGTTAGCGATAAAGGTGCCATGGCCCTAGCTGACATGCCGCTGGTTTCTCTTTATGCGAATCAAAATAATATTCATGCTGATGGTGCCGCTGCCTTAGCTGGCAGTACTACCTTGCAAATCTTGTCATTAGACCAAAACACGATTGGTACGCGTGGGGCAGCAGCTTTTGCAGAGAACGCATCCATTCAACATTTATACCTCGCTTATAATACAATTGGTGATGATGCGGCAGTGGCTCTCGCCAAAAATACACATTTAGTTGAGTTGGGCTTGGAAGGTAATGATATCGGCGATACAAGTGCATTCGCACTCGCAGCAAACAACACGTTGCGCTGGTTGTTTGTAGAATATAATCACATGACACAAAAAGGTATCACGGCGTTGGAAGGCAATCCCAATTTCATCGAAGTGGCTACCGATGGTAACAATGGCAGCGCTGCGACATCGCGTGAAAGGCATCCGTTAATCAGATCGCATCGTGTGTGTGATATCCCAACAAAAAGCAATTGATCAATAGGAATTAGCAATGAATCCACGTAATGAAAAAGGACAAAATGAGGGAACTGTTCTCAGCATGATAAAGAGTCTAGTCAAGGGCGACAATCATGCAGAGGGAAGTACTAGTAATGCGCAGAGGAATCTGCTGCTAGGCTTCTTGAAAGCAGCTTGTGTGCTGCCGACACAGCCATTACATGTTGTGATGCGCTGGCAACAGGCGCAGCTAGGCAGTGCGTATAATGCTTCCGTATTAAGTGCAGCTCAATCATTCAGAATTTTATGGGGTTTAAAAACACCTGACGGTCAATACGTTAGTAAAGCCACCACTTTTTATAAGGGCTTGAAACCTGCAATGACAAAAGAGTTTCTCAAAAATGCCATTTACAAAGGATTTTTGATTACCAATGCGCCTAATTATGTGGACTGGCTGTTTGCGGATAGCTTGGGCGATGTTATGAGTCCAGGGCAATATACGTTCTTCCGTGCGGTGGCGGCGGGTTGTTTTGCAGGTCTCGGTGATAACATTGCGGGTGGTATACCTGAGTTCATGGCGACCAGAGGTGCTACCTCCCATGGTGCTGGTGCGAATGTGAAGCTGATAGGTGATATACAATTCAGTAAGACACCAATCAAGGCGATTGCAGCTTTATATACTGGGTTTATTCCTTCCGTGTTGAAAGGATCAGTGGCATTTTCCACGCTCTTTTACACGTCAGAGCCTATTAAAAAATACACCAAACAATTATACGGTATTGAGGAAGGTCAACCGGTGCCGTTTGTGACGAATTTAACAGCGTCTTTCTTTTCGGGTTTAACCGTATCGTCTACGACGGCCGCTTTAGATAATGCAAAAACACAATCGCAAATGCCTAACTCAAAAGGCAAGTCTGTGATACAGACATTGCGCGATAATGTTTCCAAGTTTGGTCCGCGCAGTTTGGTGGTCGGTCTGCCTTTACGTACGGTGATTTCCACCTTAGGTTGGGGTGTCTCTCATTTTGTTCTCTTGAGTCATCACTCACCAAAACCAGAACGTCCCGCCTCAGCAGCAAAAGAACAAACCCTCGCAAGAAAAATGTAATCTGATCGTGCTGTCATCACAATATCATTTGTGATGACAGCATCTTGTTTGATGAATATGATGCGCACATTCAATTTTTAAGGAAATAGAATGAAAATCTCAACGCTATTGTTATCTCTTTTGCTAGTCTCAACGCAAGCCACTGCGGCAACCAGTCTGTGGAATGGCGAAAGCGGCAATGCTGCGCATGCTGGCTATATGGACGTCAAAACTGATCCTGCTAAATTCAAAGTGGTGTGGAATAAAAAATTTATTCAGTCACAAACATTAGATGGACTTCACTTCACAAACCCGGCAATCACGGACCATATGATTTATGTCTTGGTGAAGTGTTATTCACATTTGTTTAATCCGGGTATCACTGGTATTTATGCTTTGAATAGTGCAACTGGTGAAGTTGTGTGGAAAAATTTATTTTCAGATGAAGACTTTTTTACGCATGATCCCGTGTTTGATAATGGCAAGTTGTATTGGATCACTCATCATTTAACTAATTTTCAGTTAACAGCAGTGGATGCAGAAACAGGTGTGACAAGATTCACGACTGCAACAGATTATAAAACCGATAGGGTTGGTCTGTCTGATCCTGTCATGTTCGATCATCATCTTTATATAGGCGACGACAAAGGTTATCAATACAGCTTGAGTGCAGACACTGGTCAGGCTGATTGGGTAGTGCAGGCCGGTGATGGAACAGAACAGCCAACCGTCACGGATGATTTTGTTATTCGCGCTAACTATCCCGGCATCGATATTCTGAATCGACAAACAGGCGAAAAGTCCTTCATGCCAGTGACGGATCTTACCAAGTTTGTAGAGGGTGGGCCGGTCTGGGATGAGAAATCCAAGACTTTGTATGCGCTATTTGAGTCGCAAGCTATGAGTGAATTGAGTGCGATAGATCTTTCGCAGCGCATCGTGAAATGGAAATACACAAACAAAAACGATATCTCGGATCCTGTGGTGGCTGGTGATGTCATTTATTTCACCGATATCTATCGCCTTTACGAAGTGAATGCAGTGACCGGCAAGGTGACTTGGTCCATGATGTTAGATGCCGGCTTTCATGACCTGATCGTCACGCCAGAGATGATCTTCGTCAGTCAAACGACAGAAGGTCAAACTAGAGCAATATTACGCAAAAATCACAGCGTAGTTTGGGCTTCTAGAGTTACAGGCAGATTGTCTATGGATAGTCATCGCTTGTATGTGTTGGGGGCAGTAGACTTTTATGGGGTTGATGTTACTGCGATTGCCTTAAATTAATGGTGGATAGTCCCAGCATATTTATAGCACGCCAACAGCGCCTAGCACGTCTACAACCTCGTCTGGGCCGCCAACAACGTCTGGCACGCCTATAAGTCTGGCCCGTCGTCCCCTAAATAGCGCCCGTCGTCCCCGCATGCTTTTAGCGGGGATCTGTTTGTGCAACCGTGCAATCACTAGCAGGTTGAACCTTCGATTTTTTCCTCAGTGACACTAACAGATCCCCGCTAAAAGCATGCGGGGACGACGGGCGCTATTTAGGGGACGACGGGCGCTATTTAGGGGATGGCGGGCGCTATTTAGGGGATGGCGGGCGCTATTTAGGGGATGGCGGGCGTTATTTAGGGGATGACGGGCGTTGTTTCGGAGACGAAGGGCACTATCTTATGGTGAAATGTAGTCTCGCTAGCATTGAAAGCAGCGCGTGATTCAGCTTCGTGCATCGACAGCAGCAATTGTCCTTACGATCAGTAAATCATCTTCAAACCAATCAGAATCATACAAACAGCAAACAGTCGTTGTAAGATTTTCGTAGGCAAGACCGTGGCAAGTCTAGCGCCATAAGGTGCGCAGAGGATGCCAGCCAGTGAAATAGCTAAAAACGCTGGCCAATGCAGATAACCAAGTGTGCTCGTAGACGGCGGTAATTTCGACCAGCCGGTAATGATGTAAGTCAACGCACCAATGATCGCCACCGGTAAGCCGATTAACGTCGAAGTACCCACCGCAAATCGCATTTTTAATTTCTGTGCGTGCAGGAATGGCACCATTAACACGCCACCGCCAGTGCCAATGATGCTGGCTACAAACCCGATGCTGAAGCCACCAGTGGCCACGACCGGTGTAGATAAATGTGGAATCGTATCAGTGGTATCAGTGGGCGGTTTTTTCACTAGCATGTAGATAGCGGTCGCTAACATGAAAAATCCAAAGATATGCACGAGATAGCTGCCGGCAGTGATACTGGCCAGCATTGCGCCCAGGCAAGAACCAATGACGCTGAATAAAATGATTCTCTTAAAAAGCGGCCATTGTACATTCCCTCTTTTATGGTGGCTGACCAGCGCGCTAATCGAGTTAACGACAATCGCTGCCATAGAGGTGGCAAGTGCGACATGAATAGCAAGGTCTTTTGAAAAGCCATAATCAGGCAGTAAAAATGTGAGCAATGGTATAATAACAATCCCCGTGCCTATGCCAACCATCCCTTGTAAAATAGCTCCAACGCCTCCGGCGATTAAACAGATGATAATCAGGTTCAACATAAAGCACCTTCAAGATGATGAATTGAGGTGCCATTTTCAGTTGCGAGTGCTATAATGTCAATACTCGCAAATAGTTATTGGGGTTAACAGGATGAAAAAATCAATCCAGAATTTGCTGCTAACGAGTGCTGCGCCGCTGACTTTATCGGATAGAAGGTTGTATAACTATCTGTTGCATCATGCTTTTTCTCATACATTAAAAAAGCCGCAGTTTACGATTGCCTTGTCTGAGCTGAGCGGTGTTTATGGCGCAGGTTTACCACCGATCGAGAGTCTGAAAGAATCACTGAGTAAATTAATGAATACTCAAATCCAATTCGAGTTAAATGGAAAATGGTTGCTGACCAGCTTGCTGGCAAAAGCAGAGTTGGGCGAGGAGCTTGTTTACTCTTATCCGGAAGTTTGTAAATCGTTATTTAGCGACCCATTGTTACTGGAGCAGTGTCTGATTCAGGCTCATTTCGTGCTGAAATATAGTAATGTGTTATATGACATTTTAGCTTCATCGCATTATGCCAGTCAGGCTGTCTTATCTCTTGAGATTGGTCAATTACGTCAACGTTTGCAAGTGCCGGACGGCAAGTTGACTAACTACAATGATTTCGACAGGTTTGTGTTAACACCTGCTGTGAAGGAAATTAATTCATACGCCAGTTTCGCTGTCAGTTATTATACCGAGCGTAAAGGGATGAAAGTGGTCTCTGTCATTTTTGAAATGAAAAGCAAACGAAATATCACCACAGTGAATGAGGTGATTCCTGAGAAGCGGCCGCGATTATTTATTGATGATCCAGCACTTGAGCGTGCTTATTCATTTCTCCTTAACGCAGAGACAAGCGTCAGGATGAAATACTTTAATCTGGCATGTAAAAATGCGAGAAAGAAAAACGAAATACTAGATGTGATCATCTTTGATAGACCAGACTTATGGCTCAAGTGGGTGGAGAAAGCGTTATTGAAGCTGACATGATCCATTTTATGGTGAGCTGCACGTATCGGTTTTGTTTTCTGATGCTAAAGGAACAATCAAACCCGCCCGTAAGTATCTTCCATCCGCACAATATCATCTTCACCTAAGTAGTCGCCGGTTTGCACTTCAATAATAATCAGAGGTTCCGTTGCCGGATTAGACAGGCGATGCGGTGTATTCATAGGCACAAAAGTAGACTCATTCGTGGTCAGCAAAAAAGTTTTCTCGCCGACGATGATTTTTGCTTGCCCTGATACAACGACCCAATGTTCACTGCGGCGGTTATGTTTTTGTAAGGATAAAGCGGCGCCCGGTGACACGGTAATGCGCTTGATTTTGAAACATGGGCCTTCTTCCAGCACGGTGTAAGAGCCCCATGGACGAATCACGGTGCGATGAGTGGCGTAACTCTCATGTGCGCTCAATTTCAATGCCTGCACCACTTGACGCACATCTTGCGTGCGATCCAGCTGTGTGATGAGCATCGCATCGGGTGTATCAATAATCGCAAGATTGTTAATGCCGATAGACGCAACCATTCGCCCTTGGCTATGGATGAAATTATTTTTTGAATCGATCAGGATGGCATCACCTAAAATGGTGTTGCCGTCGTGATCTGCCTGAAATAATTTGTGATACGCTTCCCAGGAGCCGATGTCGCGCCATTCAAAATGACTGGTAATGACGGCGATATCTGCGGATTTCTCCATGATGGCGTAATCGATAGAGATATTTTCCAGTTCTGCAAAAGAGGTTTCATCCAGGGTAATGACAGACTCATTGTTAATGTGTCTGCAGGTTTGCTGCCAGCACTGAGTAATGGCAGCATATAAAGCCGGCGCTAAGGCAGCGAACTGATCTAAAATTTTTCCTACCTGAAAACAGAACATACCGGAATTCCACAAGTATTGCTGATTGGCTACATACTTTTCGGCAGCAGTGATACTAGGTTTTTCGATAAAGCGATTGACGCGGTGGCAGTTCACATCTTTATTGAGCTCCGCACCGCATTCGATGTAGCCATAACCTGTTTCGGGCGCGTTAGGCTTAATGCCAAAAGTGACTAAATTGCCTTGGTTAGCTAATTCAACGGCGCGTAAACAAGTTGTTGTGAATGCATCAAGCGGTGTAATTAAGTGGTCGGCCGGTAAGATCAACATCACGGCTTCTCGTCCATACTGCGCGGCAATTTTCATAGCGGCGAGGGCAATTGCTGGTGCCGTGTTGCGGGCAAACGGCTCGAGTATAAAAGTTTGTTTGGGCGCGTT
Source organism: uncultured Coxiellaceae bacterium (assembly GCA_964492045.1). Classification (GTDB taxonomy): domain Bacteria; phylum Pseudomonadota; class Gammaproteobacteria; order DSM-16500; family DSM-16500; genus Aquicella. The sequence continues at coordinate 88,399 of CAZBHW010000006.1, forward strand.
ATCCGGCGCGTTTTGATATTCTGCTTTGCTTTTTAAATAATACTCTTTATTGGTGATCGTAATCATTTCTGGCGCATGCACGAATTGGCATGCGCGTAAAAAGGTTTTCTGTAATAAGCTTTGACCGTCAGGCAGGGTGATAAAAGGTTTTGGGTGTGATTCTCTCGACACAGGCCATAATCTGGTACCGCTGCCGCCTGATAAAATAACCGGAATTAAAGTTGCGTCCATTTAACTTGTCATGCCCCCTGACTCTTTATATAAATCGATTGCGGTATCAATGTCGCCAAAATATTTTAGCTGACCCGCTTCTAGCAATAATCCTTTGTTGCAGAATTCTCGTAACAGTAAATTGGAATGTGAAGCCATGATCACGATGCTGGACTGGTTAAGCATATCAATCAATTTAGCGCGTGCTTTTACCATGAAGTTCGCATCACCAGCACCGAACACTTCATCAATTAACATGATTTCTGGTTCTATACAGGTGGAAATGGAGAATGCGAGTCTTACCATCATACCAGAAGAGTAGGTGCGTACTGGCATGGCCAGGTAATCACCGAGACCGGAAAACTCAGCAATTTTATCGGTTTGTTGTTTGATTTCTTTGCGCGATAAGCCAAGAATGGCGCCGCGAATAGTAATGTTTTCATAGCCAGTAAATTCAGCTTCAATACCAGAGACCAAGTCCAGCATCGGTGAAATGGAGCCTTGAACACTGATTTGCCCTGCGGTAGGTTCATACACTCTAGCGAATACTTTTAACAAGGTGGATTTGCCGGCACCATTATGGCCAATTAATGCAACTCTATCGCCGTGGCGAATGGACACTGAAACATCATTGATAGAACGAACAGCAATATGATTGCTGGCATCTTTGAAAATACTGCCGCCGGTCGCGACGCGCAGTAATTTCTTTTTCAGCGAGCGTCCGCTGACGTTGTAGATAGGTAATTCCACAGAAACATTTTGCAAATCAATTTGTGCCATTGGATTATCCTATATCCAGTAGACGATTCTTGAGCGTCTTTTAATAAACATCATGCTAGCCACCGCTAAACCTGCCATCGTCATGGTGCAAATAAACAGGTAGTTATATTGCGTTGGGCTATTGCCTAGTAACGGCGCGCGAATTAATTCAATAAACGAATAGAAAGGATTCAAGTTGATGATCCAGGGATTTCTTTCCATTAATGCTTGCGGCATCCACATCACAGGTGTGATAAAAAACACAACCTGCACCAAGCTGCGAATGATTTGCGAAATATCGCGATATCTAGCGCCTATCATGCCTAGCATTAATCCGTAGGTCACCATGTTGATATAGATCAGCAGTAAATCCGGTATTAACAAGAGTGAATTAAGATTGATGCGCGTGGTTTCATGGTAGTAAAGCATGATCGGCACAAGCACCACGATGTTATGAAAGAAAATAATGATATTGCGGCTGGCGATGCGGTGTATGTACAGCGTGTACGGCAATTTGACTTGTTTGATCAAATGTTCAGAGACTGCAAAACCGTCAGTAAAATCCGTTACCGCGGTGGATAACATGGTCCATGCCAGCATGCCGGCAGCCAAATAGGGGAAATAAGTGGACATGTCAGTATGAAAAATGTGGGAATAAATGTAACCCATCGTATAAATGGTGATCGCCATGCTCAGCGTTAACCAGAAAGGTCCCAGCACTGAACGTCGGTAACGCAATTTAATATCTTGATAAGACAACATGAACCAGATTGGCCATTTGCGTAAGCCGTCGGTGACATCTTTCAAGGCGAGTTCGGTTTGATTAACAGGGGTAAAAATAACAGGTTTGTCCTGACTAGCAGGACGTGCTAAATCCAGTGGATTAACAGCAAGTGTTTCTTCGTGAATAGACATAGCCTGAATGCTTTATTCTTCATGAATAGTGAGCGCGTGAGAATAACATGCTGGGTCTGTTGAAACAATCTGGGCTTTGGTTTTTTCCGCTACTAAGGCGGTGATGGCGGCTTTGAACTGTTCCGGACGAAAGCGTCTGGCATTCTCGACACAAGCCTGACGACTAAAGCGTGCCTGATTGTATTCAAATGCCTGCACGGCCAGTTTCACCGCCGGAATAGTTTGTTCGTCAAAAAATATTCCTGTTGGGGCGGGGTGATTCAAACCGCGCACAGTTTCCAAAGCGCCGCCTTTGCCAAACGCGATGACTGGTGTGCCACAGGCTTGTGCTTCGACTGGAGCAATGCCGAAATCTTCTTCAGCGGCAAAAATAAAAGCTCTGGCTTGTTGTAGATGGTCGCGCAAGACCTCATCGGATTGGTAGCCTAATAGCGTGACATTGGAGCCGGCTTTCTTTTTGATTTTCGCCATGTCGGGGCCATCACCTATTACGATTAACTGTTTATCCGGCATGGTTTGAAAGGCTTCAACTATCAAATCCACTCTTTTATAAGGTACGAGGCGAGAGGCGGTGAGATAGAATGACTGTTTATCAGCACCCGGTTGAAATTGCTCGACATTGACTGGCGGATAAATCACGGTTGCTTCACGGCGATAAGTTTTGGCTATGCGTTTGGCAATGAATTGCGAGTTCGCGATGAAATGATCCACCCCTGCCGCACTGCGTAAATCCCAGAGGCGAATTTTATGCAAGAAATAACGCGCTAACCAGCCGCGCCATTTTTTGTCTAGACCGGTTTCTTTGAGATAGTGATGTTGCAAGTCCCAGGCGTAACGAATAGGAGAGTGCACGTAACTGATATGAACCTGATTTGGTCCGGTTAACACGCCTTTTGCGACGGCATGTGAACTGGAGAGCACTAAATCATAAGAAGATAAATCCAATTGCTCAATCGCTAGCGGCATCAGCGGTAAATATTGACGATAATGCTTTCTGGCAAACGGCATGTGTTGAATAAACGTAGTCTGCACTGGTTTGCCGCGTAAAAAGCCGCGTTGGTCGTGCGGCACAAAATCCACGACTGCGAAAATATCTGCATCAGGATAACAGTCAATTAACTGACCAATGACTTTTTCCGCGCCGCCATAAACCGTTAACCAATCACAGACAATTGCAGTTTTCATAGATATACGCCATGTTTTCCAATAAAATTAATTCCTTCTCCAATGAAGGATACCATATCAGGTTATGCTGCCTAAAGGATTGCTAAAAGAATACTCGCGTGCGTTGGCCATGTTGATCCGTTTATTGGATATGTTTGTCATCCTTTGCGCCGGGGTTGCGGTTTACTGGATTAAGTTCGATAGCCTTGATATTTCCTCAGACTATCAAATGGCCATACTGGCCGGTGTGACGTTTGCGCCAGCGGTTTTTTCCTTCTTCGATATTTATGTGTCCGTGCGCGGTCACGGCTTAATCAGCCATGTGATGCGTTTATTGCAAGCGCTATCGGCATTGGTGTTGTTGCTGGCTGGATTTTCCTTCTTCACAAAAACCGGCGAACATTACTCCAGAATCTGGTTTGTCAGCTGGATGGCAACGTCGCTAGTCATGTTAATTGCTTATCGCTGCGTTCTGTTATTAATGCTGCGCTTCATGCGTACCCGCGGTATGAATGAGCGTGTCGTCGTCATTTTTGGCGCGGATGAATTAGGCGCCCGTTTTGGCAGCGTGATTCAACAAGCATTATGGACCGGGTTTCGCATTCTGAGTTTTATTGATGATCATGCCGCTCATAAACCAGCGACATTATGCGGCGTGCCAGTGATGCAAACACCCGCTCAATTACGTGAATATTTAAAAGCTAACACCGTCGACGAATTATGGTTGGCGCTGCCTTTGCACGCCAAAGACCGTGTGAAAGAAATCATGCATGAACTGCGCCATGAAACGATCAATATCCGATTTGTGTTGGATGTGCTCGATTTGGATTTGATTAATCACTCAATAGATAACGTCGCTGGTTTTCCGGTGTTAAATATTAGCGCCTCACCGATGACGGGGATTAACCGCTTCGTTAAAGCCATCGAAGATCGCATGATCGCCGCGATGATTTTAATCCTGATCAGCCCATTACTGCTGGTCATCGCGCTCGCGGTGAAGCTCACTTCCCGTGGGCCCATTTGTTTCCGTCAAGCAAGATTGGGTTGGGATGGCAGAGTGATCCAGGTTTACAAATTCCGCACCATGTACGAGCACACAGAAGAACATGGCAAGGTGACACAAGCCACAGCTGTTGATCCACGCATCACCCCGCTGGGAAGATTTTTACGCCGCACCAGTCTGGATGAATTGCCGCAGTTTATTAATGTGCTGCAAGGCCGTATGTCTATTGTCGGCCCACGTCCGCACGCGCTGGCACACAACGAACAATATAAAGAGATGATCCACACTTACATGCAGCGTCATCGTGTGAAACCAGGTATTACCGGTTGGGCTCAAGTGAACGGTTGGCGCGGCGAAACCGACACGCTGGAAAAAATGCAAAAGCGCGTGGAATTCGACATGTACTACATCAATAACTGGTCGCTAGGTTTCGATTTGAAAATTATCTTCCTGACCTTATTCAAAGGATTTACCAGCCAAAATGCCTACTAATTCTATTTTAGTTGTTGGTGGCGCGGGATATATCGGGTCACATCTTCTATTGTTATTAAAACAGGTAGGTTATCTGCCAGTTGTCCTGGATAATCTCTCTAGCGGTTCGCGCGAGGCGGTACAAGGGTTTGAGCTCATTGAAGGCGATGCCGCAGATAAAAAATTAGTCACAGATATTTTTGCCTCACATGCCATTACCTCCGTGATCAATCTTGCGCTATTGTCAGAAACCGCTGACTCCCCGCCAAACCCAGGTAAATTTTATCAAAACAATGTGGTCGCGTTATTGAATTTGCTGGATGTCATGCGCTCACATCAGGTCAAAAATATCATCATGGCATCTAACGCGGCCGTCTTTGGCGTGCCGGATGCTGAGCGTGTACATGAACGTGTAAAGCGAGTACCCGTCAATTCCTATGGCCGCTCATTAAAGATGGCAGAAGAAATTTTGGAAGATTATGCAGCAGCGAATGTAATCAATTACGCAGTCATGCGTTCGTTCGAAGTGACGGGAGCAGACCCGGCTGGCAAAGCGGGTGATCGATCGACCCATGCGACAAAAGTGATTCCGCAACTGTTGGAGGTGGCCGCAGGCGAGCGACAATCCTTTAATATTCAAGGTGCTGATTACCGCACGGCAGATGGGACTGTGGTGCGAGATTATCTGCATGTGACTGATCTTTGCAGTGCTTATTTGCTGGCACTCAAGGCACTGACAAAAGGCAAGGTGAATAAACCGTATAATTTGGGTAATGGCCGCGGCTATACCATTAAACAAATTATCTCAGCTGCATTGCGCGTCACCAAGCGCGCTATCCCGGTCAAAGTTGATAAAGTATTACCCAATGATCCCCCGAGTGTGATTGCTGACCCCGAATTAGCCCGACAGGAGTTAGGCTGGCAACAGCGTTTTCAAGACTTAGATACCATGATTTTACATGCCTGGCAGTTCAAGCAAAAAAAATAACCAAATGTACAAAGTGTTGCTGGTGCAGTTTGTAGCTGATATATATGAAAGGATATCTACAAACTTATGCACGGGAGTCATCTATCGTGGAAGCCAGATCTCAGCAAGCTAATAGTAATGTCACTCCATCTACTGTACCTGCAGCGCAAGCGGCTACTGCTGGTAAAATGAAGCTGGATATCGATCTTGATGAAACCGTCGCGCTAGAGCTGACGCCTGAGGCTAAACAAAAATATCGTGCCAACAGAGAATATGTGACTCGCAGAGCCAACATCAATGGATTCAAAGACGATACAGATAGCGACAGCGTCAAAGAAAAGAAAACAAAAAAGCAAAAGCAAAGAGAACTATTTGCTAAAAAAGAAGGTGACTTTACCACGCCAGTCGTGATTTTAATTTTGTTGGATATTCAAGATAAACTCACTGAACATGTGACGAAGTTAGCAAAAACGGATGCTCAACAAGCAGCTGAGTTTGATGAGACGATTGCAATCATCAATGCCACCATCGCAATTTTCGCGAAGTCAGACACGATCATGCAAGATTGGTTTTATGCTAAGCCAAGTTATCTGGCTAAATTAAAACAAAGAGCATTAACCAAATCTGCGCAATCGGGTAAGACAGTAGATATGTTTCAGCACTTGCAGCAGTTGGTTAATTTGGTTGATAAAGTCAAACTCACACTGGAGTTAGTGCCATTAATCCGAGAGCTAGGGCTGTTGTTGTTTGGTATGTATTGGAATGATGCTGCGAATCTGATTGCGGATGGAAAATTGAATTTGGAAACCGATGAGCCAATCAGAGAGCCTGATGGCCATTTTCCCACGGTCAGTATAAAAGACAGATCAGTATGTTTAGCCCAGTATGGTTTTAGATTATTAGATGTGACTTATAATCATTTTCTCGTCTATAAAAAATTGGAAGCGAAATGTGTTGCTTGTGAATTAGAGAATGGGGTTGCGAAAGCGGTTGAACCCGTGCTGGTTAAACAGGTGAAAGCAGAGAAAAAATCGGAAGATTTTTCAATCAAGCTGGAGAAGTCTTCCATACCCAATACGACGGATATTATCGTCAGAATTAATACGGAACATTTTCCTGGAAGCTCAGCTGCCACGGCGAAACGAGCTTTAATTGCCATGTTTAAAAATCCGCTGGGAGCGTTATTAAGCTATAGAATCGCGGCACCGGTGGACTTAAGAATTTGTGAGTTCGCAGAACGACTGGATATATTTGACCTGTCACCCGAAATGAAAACATTATTGGCTGGTACTCAAGCGGCAGCATTAAAAGTGCTGAGTGCCTATAGAGAAAAAAAATCATCATGGGCGAATTTTGTGGTGTGGACAGTTACTTTGGGGACGCAGGATAACAAGAACCTCGGTCTCGTTGAGCTGGCACAGAAAGCAATTGAAGAGACAACTGAGTATAAAAAAATTATTGCAATCATGGCTCAGCTAAGATCTGACACCTTAAAAAACGGTAGTACTCACATCGCGCAGGATATTGAAAGGTTTATGTTGGTTCAAATCAATAATATTCGAAATTCACAAGCAGCTACCGGTCCTGGCATTAAGTTTCCTGAACCAAAGGCAATTTGTGATGCGAGAAATCCTAATACGCAGATACTTGTGTTTAATGTTCCTGATGAACATAGTGTCACAGCAGAGGCAATCTGTAAGGTATTTCACTCAGTCGTGGCGAATAAAATTGGTTTTGCCTTGGCTCAATGTCAGGTGCAAGATGAAGATCAGCGGATTGGTTATTTTGCGAATAAAATTATGGAATGGGGATTTACGGAGGTGCAACAGGTAGAATATGCTGCGTTTTATGAACGCTCAGAATCAATACTGATAGACTATATTGATCCTACGAAATTGAGCTACGTGAACTTGGCGCGTTTATTCGATAGAGGGACCTTACCAAGGTTTATGGAGAGTCGTCTCGAAAAAACTCATGCAGTCGCTGCTGATGGTTTGCTCAAGGTGTTAACCGATCCCAATATAGAGCTAACCACGAAAATATTAGAAACCATCGCCACTTACGAAAGGGTCAAAGACAAATTCAGCACCACTTTGGGCCCTGCGCTGAAAAAGTTTTTACTTGAGTATATGAGTTGGCTGACGCCTTGCATCCCGCAAGACAATGTGCCTGTAGCAGTTCTTGTGCCAAGGTCAACTTCAGACGTGCGCTTGCTGAAGAAGTAAGGGTAAGCGCCAAAAGACAGACTTAAATGCATCCAGGGAATAATTAGCGTAGACATGTTGATACGCAGACTCGCCCAGTGCTTGTCGATCAGCAGCATTGAGGGCATACATTTTTTGCATGGCCGCTGCTTGTTGTACCGAATCTTTTGCCGGCACTAATATCCCAGTATTACCCATCACTTCTGGTATGCCATCTACTTTCGTGGCGATGATAGGACACTTCGCGAGCATGGCTTCAATGAGCACTCGGCCAAAGGCTTCCTGAATGGAAGATAAGACAAAGGCATCAAATGCTTTGATGTAATTCATGGCATGTGGCACGAAACCGGCGAGTATGACATCGTCTTTTAATCCGTTAGCTTCGATTTGTAATTTGAGTGCCGGTTCCAGTTCACCCATGCCCATGATGATTAATTTCGCATCGGGGCATTTGGGTTTGATGAGAGCGAATGCTTGTATCAACGTGGCATGATCTTTATTGCGAGCTAATCGTGCAATGTTACCAAACACAAAGGCCTGCTCTGGTAAACCCAGTGCAGCGCGTGCTGCATCGCGTGGTAATAAGTTTGGTTCTGTTAGTTCAGTGTCTATCACATTATATAAAGTCACGATGTGATCAGAGGGAATGCGCGGCAGTGATTGACGCAAGTCATCACGCACTGCATCAGACACACCAGCGAAATACATGTTGTTGCGCCAAAGTGATGTTGCCAAGAGTCGCCTGCCTAGCGCTTGCATGGTGCGCAATTCATGCATGACAAAAATCATGGCTGGTATGCGTTGAAAGCACGCGACCCACATCATGATGTAGATAGGTTTGTAGCGATGACAAATCACTATTTCAAATTTTTTTTCGCGTGTTAATTTTAGTAAGCGTTGAATGGCCGCGAGCTTAAACCCACGCACGGATTTTTTGGAAAATTCCAAAAATAAAACCTCATCTGCAATCGTGCGCTGACGTGTTTCCGCAGTTTCTTTGCCAGTGAGATAGGCTACGGTGACATGATAGTTGGTAGGATCAAATAAACGGGAATAAGTGTTGTTGATATCAATAAAATGAGTCGCATCGTTGTGGCCAAGTATCAAAACATTTTTCCGCATGACAATTTCCCGTTCCAAAAAGTCTCACCTAGTCACGCCAACCCACGCTAGTCACAGCAACCCACGCTAGTCACACCAACCCACACTAGTCACACCAATCCACACTAGTCACACCAACCCACACTAGTCACGTCGACCCACGTCTCTAGTCACGTCCCAGCCACATCGACCCACGTCTATAGTCACGTCCCAGCCACGTCGTCCCCGCATGCTTTTAGCGGGGATCTGTTCGTGCACCCATGCACTAGCAATACTAATATACACCCCTATTCACTGTCACAAGATTACCAAATATGGTAATATTTTTCTCGCCTAACTTTTCGATTAAAAAGTAACCAATGAAGAAAATTACGAAAGCGATTTTTCCGGTAGCAGGTTTGGGAACACGATTTTTACCGGCCACAAAAGCCAATCCAAAAGAGATGCTGCCCATCGTCGATAAGCCTTTGATTCAATATGCAGTCGAAGAAGCTATTGCAGCCGGGATCACCGAACTCATTTTTGTTACCAGTAGTGCCAAGCGTGCTATTGAAGATCATTTCGACTCTAACTTCGAATTAGAAGCCACGCTGGCTCAGCGCGGCAAAGATGATTTGCTGAACATCGTGCGCGGCATTTTGCCCGATGGTGTTTCTTGTGCATATATTCGCCAAAAGTACCCGCAAGGCTTAGGTCATGCGGTATTGTGCGCTCGTCAATTGGTCGTCAATGAACCATTCGCCGTGTTGCTGGCTGATGACTTAATCGACGGTGGCAACAAACCTTGTCTCTCGCAAATGATAGAGCAATTCAATGCAACACATAGCAGCATCATCGCGGTGCAGCAGATTCATGAAAATGAAACAGATCGCTACGGTATTGTGGATGTGCCGGAACAAGCTGTCAGAAGAATCGCCATACGCGGTATCGTAGAAAAACCCAAACCAAAGTCCGCACCCTCTAATTTAGGTGTGGTCGGTCGTTATATTCTGACACCACGTATTTTCGATTTACTCGCTCAAACCAATGTTGGTTCAGGCGGCGAAATTCAATTAACCGATGCCATTGCCAAATTGCAAAAAGAGCAGGATGTTTATGCTTATCAGTTCACCGGCAAACGTTATGATTGTGGTACGAAACTCGGTTATCTCGAAGCAACACTGGCTTATGCACTCAAGCATCCTGAAATCGGTGAAGATTTCCGACGTTCATTAGTGGCTGTGATGGCATGAGTTTGTCACGTCAGTTTGCACCTTCCAGGCGTTTGGCATATTGGTTGGCAGGGCTGATTAGTGTCTGCTTGTCTGCCAGTCTGTATTTCAAATCTGTCATGGTGAATCCTGATGCGATTTGTTATTTGATGAGCGCGCATACACTACAACAATCCAGTCTTGGCAATGCCATGAGTTTATGCGGCCAAGCCGAGTGGCCGTTTTACTCTGTCATGATCTATCTCTTTGCCAAGTATTCAACATTATCTTTACTCACTTCTGCGTTTGTCTTGAATGCGTTGCTGACACTAATTTCTGTGCTTGCGTTCATGGCGATTATTGAAAAGTTAGGCGGTAATCAGCGTGTATTATGGCTGGCGGCGTTTGTGATTTTGACAGCGCATGAATTTAATAGCGTACGCGAATACATTGTGCGTGATCACGGATTCTGGGCCTTCTTTTTAGTCTCACTGTTATTTTACTTGCGATTTATGCGTGACCAATCCTGGTTGAATGCACTGGGAGTGGGCGTGAGTTTAATGATCGCGGCGTTATTTCGCGTAGAAGGCGTCGTTTATTTTATGATTTTGCCATGGCTGGTATTCATGACCGCTGATCCGCTGCGCACAAAAATCATGAACTTTGTGAAGTTGAATATGCTGGTGCTGGCTGGTGTGTTTGGTTTGGTGTTGTGGTTATGTGTTCATCCGTCATCATTCCAACAGCTGGGTCGGTTACAGGAAATTCCTAATCAAGTGCTGCATGGTGTTACGCGTATCACTGACTTATACCATGTTGATACGGAAAGATTGGTGCAGTATTTGCTGCCGCCAGAAGCGGCGCGTGATGCCAAGTTAATCTGGATTAATGTATTGGTCGTGATGATGTTCTGGAATGTCATCAGTAATCTGACTGTGCTGGCAGCCGCTTTATTTCTTTATGGAGTTTATGCGGGTGTCGGCAAGCAATTCAAGGCCAAAGATAAATTGGTCTGGTTAGGTTATACCGGTTTGAACTTGGTTATTTGCGCTGCATTTTTCGCGGAACGTCTGTTTTTCTCCAAGCGCTATTTAATTGCGCTGACATTGCTATTTTTGCTTTGGGTACCGTTTGCGCTTAATCATCTATTGCAGGCCGAGTCTCGCCGCAAGCACTATCTCGCTTATGCCGCGATGCTGGTGATGTTTGTTTCTTCACTTAGCGTGCTGTCTCACTCTCAGCATGATAGAAGCTATGTGCCAGAAGCAGGTGCCTGGATGGCATCGAATATCGATCATCAAGCCACTGTGTATTTCAATGATTTCCAACTGGCATACTACTCACAGCATTTGGGTAATAAGCTGTTTGCCGTGATGCGCAATCAATCCGAACATCCTGTGGCAACCTTGCAGCCATACCAATATGCAGCGCTGAGATTGCGCAAGAATCAAAAAAATACTTTCGCTGAAAACCTAAATCAGCTGCATGCGACTATCATAAAAACATTTTCGAACGACAATGGCGATGCAATCGTCATTTACAAGATGGGGAGTTAACCATGAACATTACGGTCATAGGCGCGGGTTATGTGGGTCTGGTGACAGGTGCGTGTTTTGCTGAGTTAGGTAATCACGTGACTTGTGTGGATGTCAACAAAGACAAGATTGCCAATTTGCAAAAAGGTGTATTGCCGATTTATGAACCCGGCTTGGAACCCATGGTCACTACCAATACCCAGCAAGGTCGTTTGCATTTTGTGACCTCATTAGCTGAAGTCACCGTGGAACCTGACGCGATTTTCATTGCCGTTGGCACGCCCAGCGACAAAGACGGTGCGGCAGACATTCAGTACGTACAAGAAGCAGCTAAAAATATTGGTGCGCGCATTAATAAATATTGCGTTGTCGTTGATAAATCCACAGTGCCTGTGGGCATGGCAGACCAAGTGCGTGCAATTATTTTGACAGAATTAAAACGCCGTCAGCTGGCTGTGCCATTTGATGTGGTCAGTAATCCGGAATTTTTACGTGAAGGAGCGGCGATTGAAGATTTCATGCGTCCAGATCGCGTGATCATTGGCCTTGAATCAGATCATGCCAAAAAAACCATGTTAGATCTTTACAGCCCCATTTTACGCAGCCCAGAACGTATTTATTTTATGAATGTCAAAGATGCTGAAATGACAAAATATGCAGCCAACGCCATGTTGGCAACACGTATTTCATTTATGAATGAAATGTCCGTGTTATGTGAGCGCATGGGCGTTGATATTGAGAATGTGCGCATTGGTATTGGTTCAGACGCCAGAATTGGTAATTCGTTTTTAAACCCCGGCTGCGGTTACGGTGGTTCCTGTTTCCCGAAAGACGTGCGTGCACTCATGAAAATGGCTGAAAAACATGACGTCGAACCGTTGATTTTGAATGCGGTGGAAAAACGTAACTACATGCAGAAATATGTGCTGTCGAATAAAATCATTAAGCGTTTTGGCGATGATTTAACTGGTATCACCATTGGCGTGTGGGGTCTCGCGTTTAAGCCAGGTACAGATGACATGCGCGAAGCGCCATCGCTCATTTTAATTGAAGAGATTATCAAGCGCGGCGGCTCAGTGCGTGCTTATGATCCGGAGGCGACCCATGTTGCGCGTGCCATGATCGCCACAGGGTTGCTGGCCTCAGGTCAGGTGGTCTTATGCGAACAACAATATGATGCGCTGCAAGGCGTGGATGCGTTAGCGCTGGTGACAGAATGGAAAGTGTTTTGCTATCCAGATATCGCTTTGATGAAGTTAGCTATGACTGGTCGCGTGATATTCGATGGTCGTAATCAATATAACCCAGCGCAAATGCGCGAAGCTGGATTTGAATATTACGGTATAGGCCGCGAGTTACCTTTTACTCGTGAGGCATTGGCCGTTAGCCAGGCCTGAATTTCCGACTTGAGCACCCTGACATGCCTGTGGCGAGGAATCGATGCAGGCATAGCAGGAATAGCAGGAAGGTTCATACGCGTTACAGGTTTTGCAGACGTCTTCACATTCATACTTCAAATAAGAGCCGCAGCGTGTGTACACCTGGTACTCTTCGCAGCGTTGTCCTGGGAAACAGGTAGAAGTTTTATTCATGCAACCCGTCAAAACGAGTGCCGCCATTAAACCAATTATCCATAACTGAATAGTGCGCATAGCAGCCTCCAGAATGTATTAATCAACGTCTGTTACATTACTGCGTAATACCATAGAGCGGGCTTTGCTTTGCAAGGTCACGCGATCAAACGCGATGCTTACAATTTTCATGCCGTTAACATTATCACCCTCGTGATAGGTGCGATGGTTAATCATCGCAAGGCGCTCATTCTCGGACAAAAACACACCTTCCAGTTTCAGACGCGTCATAGCGGCTTGTTGTATTACTACTGGTGAGGGTTTGATGACTAGTTGATTCACGCTAAACATGGCGTTGGCGCCAGGCGGGGTTTGCGTTTTGATCATGAAATAAGTGATGAAGAATGCTGAAAATATCAGCGCGATTAAAATCATTTCTTTACGGCTAAGCTTGGGTAAACGTAAGCGGGAAATTTTAGGCATGCTGATGTTCGGCATGCTTTTTTTAGCGGCACGTGTTTTTTGTGATTTTTTTAATGCTTCATAGATTATGCTCAAAGTACATGACCTCCCGGGCACAATTTTGAATGATGGTTTCATCAATCCAGCGTTTATTAGCGGCAAATCCAGCCAGCAATGCACGGTCACACAAGATGTTGATAGTGCGTGGTGAGCCTTGTGTGAGTTGATAAATCTTTTCAACAGCGAGTTCAGTAAACACAGGGTGACTGTTAATGCCTTCGCGAATAGCTGCTTTCAAAATGCGGTGATGAATATAATCACTCACGTCATTTTTTTTCAGCGGATCCAAATTGTAGTGCACAGAAATGCGCTGACGTAACTGGCGTAGTTCTGGCAATAATAATTTCTCGTGCAATTCCGGCTGACCAACTAGAATGATCTGCAGTAATTTTTCTTTTTCCGTTTCAAGATTGGAAAGCAGGCGGATTTGTTCGAGTTGCTGCACAGAGAGATTCTGTGCTTCATCAATAATTAAAACCAGATTATTGCCTTTGCAGGATTCGGTAATCAGAAATTCATTAAGCGCATGAATCATGTCAGACTTGGTGGCGTGTTTTGTGCGAATACCAAAGTCGGTTAAGATTAATTGCAATAATTCTAATTCAGAGAAATCAGGATTGAGGATAAACGCATACTTTACGTTTTCCATGGCTTCAAATAATAATTTGCGGCAGAGTGTGGTTTTGCCGGTGCCGACTTCGCCGGTAATCACTAAAATACCTTTGCGTTGATCGATACCATAAATAAGACTTGAGATGGCTTCGGTGTGGCAAGTGCTCGCATAAAAGAAATCGGGGTCAGCGGTGACGTTGAAGGGGTTTTCTCTTAATTGGTAATAGTTGAAATACATGGCTTCCAGTCCAATTCAGTCACTTAACAGCTCTTTCCTGCATTCCCAATAAAGCTCATTGAATTATAACATATTAATTTAGAAAACCCATCATCTGCTTGGATGCCATCCGACCTGTCAGATTTGAATGCCTGTGCTAACCCCAAGAATGCAATGCGTTTTTTGCTCATCTAAAGTGAAATTGCAAAAAAAACCTCAAGGAAGTGATAAAATAGTGTTTATCAGGACATAAAAACAAAAATAAGGGTCACTGACATGGGAACAGCCGCAACGGGAACAAAAATAGAAGCGCGCCCAATAAAGGTCTTGATTGCTGATGATGACGCGCCTACGCGGATTTTATTGCGAGCGGCCATTTCACAATGGGGCTATGAAGTCATTGAGGCCGCTGATGGTGAAGAAGCATGGAACTTGTTGCAAAACCCTGAAGCGCCCAAATTAATGATCGTCGACTGGCTGATGCCGAAATTAGATGGCATCGATTTGTGCCGTCGCATCAAGAATGAATCCACTTATCATCCCTATATCATTTTGCTGACGCAATTAACTGGCACCACCAATATCGTGAAAGGCTTGGAAGCTGGCGCAAATGAATTTTTATCCAAGCCATTTAACATGGCAGAGTTACAAAGCAGGTTATCGGTCGGCAAGCGTATCATTAGTTTTGAAGAATCGATTACGCAGAAAAATCACGAATTAAAATCTTATTTTGCTGAGATGAAAGAGTTATCGGATACCTTGAATCAAATCTCCAAAAAAATCGATGACATCATACAAAATGCTCAGACCAATAATGCCGTGCTGCAAACGGAATTATTAAAAGATTTGCAGATTTATACTAAGCAAATCATTCAGCGTATGAATGAAATTACAGAAGAACATCAAACATCCAGTGGAAAGAATGAATGATTAACTATAACGAAGATGTCGTCATAGCGCGTTCGCAAACCGGCTGGCCAGAGTCTTTTTCACGCTTTGTCAGTGCCATGGCGATTCTGGCTGGCATGATGATTGTCATTGTCTGGTCATTCTATTACTGGTTTCCACTTGGCTCTGTTGATGAGTTTTTAAAGATACCGCCAAATGAGGCGCTATGCTTTATTTTATCAGGTGTGGTGTTGTGGGTGAGATGCGAAAAGACGAATTATTTTATTCAGAACCTTATTAGCCTTGGTGCGGCATGTGTTTTGCTCATCGGGTTTTTAACTTTGTTTGAGTATTTCTTTAATAGAAACCTAGGTATCGATCAGGGTTTATTTCACGTGCCAGCTTCTGCTGTTTCTTCTATCTTTCCACCGGGAAGAATGCCGCCATTAGCGGCCGCCAATTTTGTCATGATAGGGTTTATCTTGTTTTTTATCGATAACAATGTGGTGAGTTATCGTGTGCACCAAGTACTGATTTCTATTTTAATTTTATTGTCATTTTTTCCTTTCTTGATTCATCTATACCGCATTGAATCAGCTGTTTCATTTTTAAGTTTTGATCGTTATTCGCAGCTGCCGATGATATCGATTATTTTATTCTTGATGCTTGGCTTTGGTTTGATATTTGCGCGGCCAAATTATGGTATTACCTCGCTCTTAATCAGTGATGAGAGTGGCGGTACCATGGTGCGTCGTATGATTCCGCCTGCGATTATTATTCCTATCATTTTAGGCTACATTGGTTTGATCGGTCTTGGCGGTATTTATTATGAAGCGAAAATCGGTATTTCATTGTTGGTCATGGCAACCATTATCTTCTTTATCATCTTTATTGTGATTAATGCGTATCTGGTTGAGCGTGTGGACATCAAACGTAAAATGGTCGAACAGCAATTAAAACTAAATCAGGCTAAATTGCAGGCTATTTTGGATCACACGAGTGCGGTGATTTATATTTATGATTTGAACGGCCGTTATATGCTAATCAACAAGCAGTTGGAACGTCAGGTGCATCGTTCTTCTGATGAAGTGTTAGGTAAAACTACGCATGAAGTGATGGATGGTGAGGTTGCTGACAGGTTGGTTGAAAATAATAAAATTGTGATGGAATCGAGAAGTCCCATCGCCGTTGAGGAAGTGTTGCCAACTGATGATGGTGTTCCAAGAATTTATCTATCAAATAAATTTCCACTCTTGAATGAAAGAGGCGTGCCATATGCAATTGGTGGTATCTCAACCGACATTACCGAGATCAAGCACATTCAAGATGTCATGATTGAAAATAAGGAACGTCTTGATCTGGCACTTCGTTCCGCCCAAGCCGGCACCTGGAGTTGGGATGTGGATAATGATGTATTTGTCTGGGACGCTTACATGCATCAATTGTTTGGCTTGATGCCGGGTTCTGTGATGCTGCATTACTCAGCTGTGCTAAACATGATTCACCCGGAAGATCGCGATAAAGTGCATGAAGGTGTGCAGCGCAGCTTGGAAAGTGGTGAAGAATATGAAACTGAATTCCGAATTATTTATCGCGATAAATCCATTCGCTATTTGCGTGAGCAAGGTAAAGTGTATCGCGATCACCGCGGTCATCCCATTCGAATGACAGGTGTATGCTGGGACATGACGCAGCGCAAACGTGAAGAAGATGAATTGCGTCATGCCAAAGAAATGGCTGAACGCATGGCTGAGCAAGCTGAAACGGCAAGCCATGCTAAGAGTGCATTCCTTGCTGCCATGAGCCATGAAATTCGCACACCATTAAATGGTGTTATCGGTATGACGGGCTTATTGCTCGATACCGAATTAAACCCGGAACAGCGCGAATACATTGAAACGATTCGTATTTCGGGTGAAGCACTGCTAACGGTTATTAACGACATTTTAGACTTCTCTAAAATTGAATCTGAGCGCATGGAGTTTGAAAATGTTGACTTTAATTTGTATTCACTGATTCAAAATACCGTAGACATGGTGAGTGCTCAGGTGCAACGTAAAGGTATCGCATTGGGCGTTTTCATTGAGCCGGAAGTGCCCGAGTGGGTGGTGGGTGACTCACCGCGTATTCGTCAGGTCATGACTAATCTGTTAGGTAACGCCGTCAAGTTTACTGACAAGGGTGAAATCAGCATTAAAGTGCAAGTGATCAAGCGCGATGAAAACGATGAAGGCGCCAACATCACTTTAATGCTAGAAGTAACGGATACAGGCATAGGTATTACACCAGAGATTCGCGAACGATTATTCCAGCCATTCTCTCAAGGCGATATTTCAACATCGCGTAAATACGGCGGGACTGGGTTAGGATTGGCTATTTCAAAACGTTTAATTGAAATGATGGGTGGCAAAATTGATGTCGATAGTTTCCCAGGTCGCGGCACAAAATTCTGGGTGACTCTGACCTTGCAAGAATCAAAATCCGCAGCTACGAAAGTTGAATATACATTCCCGGCAGAGTATCAGGATAAGCGTATTTTGTGTGTTGATGATAACAATATTAATCGTGACATCATCAAACGTCATGCGCAAAACTGGAATTTACGCTGTGACGTGGCCATCAATGCCGCGGAAGGTTTGTCCATGATGCGTCGTGCAGCCATCGATAATAAACCTTATGCATTGGTATTAACCGATCACATCATGCCTGGCATGAGTGGGTTTGAAATGGTTGAGATCATGCGTCGTTTAAAAGAAATTGCGAAAACACCAGTGATTATGCTGACCTCGTTGGGCGCAAATATTGGTTTAGAAGAGATGAAAGAATACGGTATCTCAGCCACTATCAGCAAACCCTTACGCACGATCAGATTATATGAAGCCATCATTGATGTATTTAGCGGTGTCACTGGATTAGGACAGAAAACGCTGGAAATCGTCAAGAGTCAGAGCAAGCCATTGAACAAGCATTCTCGCATCCTGCTCGCGGAAGATAACCCAATCAATCAGCTGGTAGCGCTCAAAATATTAAATCGTTTGGGCTATCATGCAGACACGGTTGGTAACGGGCGTGAAGCTGTCGATGTTGCCCTCAAATCCAATTATGACTTGGTGTTGATGGATTGCCAGATGCCCGAATTAGATGGTTATTCAGCGACAGAAATGATACGTAAAGGTGAGCTCGGTTCTAACAAGCATACCATCGTGATTGCGATGACCGCCCATGCATTGAAAGGTGATAGAGAGAAATGTTTGGCTGCGGGTATGGACGATTACCTGACCAAGCCCATCGACATGAAAGCCTTGAACGATTGCCTGGAAAAATGGTTATCGAAAAAAGAAGCTGAGCATGAAAAATCGCAGGTATCTACTCATCAAGCGAATAAGCAAGACATAAAAGTCACTGACAAAAAGCTAAATCCTGTTGTTTCGTCTATAGAACAGCGCGGTAAAGTAATGGATATTGATAGAATCCGAGATGTATTTGGCGATAACAATGAAGCCATCAAGCAGTTCATAGATCTCTTTATTAAATCAACAGAGGAAACCTTAACAGAAATTGAAGTGAGCATGGGTGGCAAGCATCACGAAGAATCACGCAAGTTATTTCATCGCCTGAAAGGCTCGGCAGGTAACAGTGGCATGATGATCATGCATGAACTATGCATCTCCGCAGAACATGCGTTATCCAAACAAGACTGGGGCACGCTGGATCAGATTTTTCTCTCAATTCAATCACAGTTCGAACAAATCAAAGAAGAATCCCGCCAATTATTTACTTGATTAGTTCACCGGTGGAGCTGGTTTTGGTGCTGGCGGAGGTGGTGTTTGCGGTGAGGTAATGGTTGAATTGCGATGGACATACAGTGTGACATTATTGCTGCGTTTAATCGGTTGATTTTGGCTATTCATAATAGCGCCATAGAGCGTGTGAGTGCCGCGTTCTACCAACCCCAATTCTTGATATGCCGTGCCATTTGGAGTGCCTACAGGCGAACCGTCGATGTATAACTGCACTTTATCGCCGCCTTTCAAGACTGGCTCTATTTGCATTTCAACAGGAATCACAGGTTGATTTTGAATGGTCTCGCCATTGGTGGGTTTGGTGATTTGAAAAACTTTATAGGTATCTTCTGTGCTAACGGCGCTATTGCCAGTGCTCGTGGTATTGGGTTTGCTGGTGTTGGCATCCGTGGCTGACTGCGGCACCTGAGTAGCGACAGAATTCACTGGTGGTACGTTGACTTCAGCGGCATTTGCGGATGGGGTGTCTGAGTATTCAGTAGAGTTGGGATTGCTTTGATTAACATAAATGGCTGCATAACTGGTACTGATCATGGCAGCTAGAAATAAGATCCCTATTCGTTTCATGCTTATCTCCTAGTTACATCACGGTAGCAGAGTTTGAGGGTTGAATGCCTGCTGCTCTGCTCACTAATCTGATAGATTGTGAGCCGCCGCGTCTGTCAGTCCAGCTGACTGTGACATCAATCGTTTTATAAGTTGGATTCGAAGATGAGGTAATTGTCCAGGTAGTGGTGTATACACAAGTGGCACCTGTGGTGACGCTGGAGCCAGAAGACATGGCGCTATAGTCAGTATAGCCAGAGGTGGCGTTCAGCACCTGAAAATCTCGCAACGATTCAATTTTGGATTCAGCAAGATTGACAGCGTCGGCCACCTGCTGTGACAGGCTGCTATCATAAGACAGATAATTTTGAAAACGAATCAACGAGATAACAGTCAATGAAATAAAGACTATTGTCAGCAGTGTTTCAATTAATGTTTGCCCGCTAACTTTGGCATGATTCATTTAAAAGTCCTTCCAGCTACCCGGTATTTTAGCATAATACTGAATGCCTTGTTGAGTTTGCAGATTATTCAAGATGGTAGGGCTGTAATTAATCTGTAATGCGCCCGAACCGCTAATAGTGCCAGTTGTCATGAAGCCGCCATTGATTTGAATATTAGAGCCTAGGGCTACAATGTTATTGCCCATGACAAAAAGAAATCCATAGATGGTGACATTACCGAAAAAAAGATTATTTCCATTTACTACTAACAAAACTGGATTAGAGGAGTTACCAACAGTGGTGTCTCCATTTAGAATAGCTAAACCGCCTGTTTGATTAATCCAGATAAATTGACCTGTTTTTTCATCTAGTCTGTCATGATAAAAAGCCGAGCTGCTGTTATTAATAACGGTGTTAGCAACTGACTGTGCTAATGACGTGTTCGTTCCAAAGTAACTGGAAAATAAATCATTGGGAGAAGTGCTATTTAGTGTTGCATCGGATTGCGAGATATCGCTTTTGATATTGCCTGAGCTGGAGCTTACCCCGCTGCTTAAAACAGTGGATGCGGTACCGTTAAGTGAGACGCTGGAAGACGTGGCTATCGTATTGTTATTACTTAAGTTCTGTATCGTGGAGCCGCTGCCTAACGAAATACTGTTTAATGTTATCAGCGGCCTCGAAGGAATCTTTGCAAGGCCAGAGCCAAACTGCACTAATTGCGTGACGGTTCTGGTAGCAGAGCTGTCATTACTCGTTCCCGTTGAAGTAATTTTGATGAGTTGATAGTTGTTAGCGACTGGATTGGTGTAGGTAAATGAATAACTGCTATTGTTGCCTAGCACGACATTGGTAGTATTACTGTTAGAGAATGCTTGAATATAGCCGCCAGAAGGGTTGGCAAGTATGGTGGCACTGTTTTTGTTTAAGTAATTGATGGCATATTCCATGCCAGCTTGTGCCGCCTCATAAGCTTGATAGTTACGATTCAGGTTAGCGATGGATTTACTTTGCATCACTCCATAATTAGCCGCAAACAAAATAATAATCGTACTGACCATGATTAGTATTAAAGACATCACCAAAGTTGCTGCGCCTAGCTGCTTTTTCATTTTCTAAAAGTCCTTCCAGCTGCCTGGAACTTTTGCGTAATAACGCATTGCACTTGAGTTTTGTAAATTGGTTAGTGTGGTTGGGCTATAATTAATCTGAATGCTGCCAGCGGCACTGATTTGTCCGGCAGTGCCGACACCGCCAATAATGTTCAGGTTGCCTAATAACGATGTGCTAGAGTCACCCATGATAAAGACATAGCCATAGATGGTAACGTTGCCAGTAATCTTTAAATTACCATTCACAATTAAGAGTACAGGATTGTTCACTGACCCAATGGTGATATTGCTATTAAGTGAGGCTTCACCTCCGGTTTGATCAATCCAGATGGTGGCGCCTGTCATGCCGCCTAAAGTGGATGAGTAATTCGTGCTGCTGTTATTTGAATAATAGTGAGCGACAGAACCTTTCACAGTCGTTGGCGATTGACCAAAATACGTCGCAAAAAAATCATCGTTTGTTTGGCTTGCCATAGCACTATTATTCTGTGTGATATCAGAACCTAGATGACCTGCAGTAGAGCTAGTGCCAGCGCTTGTGACAGTGTCGGCGCTGCCGCTTAATGAAACCGTGCTGCCGGATTTAATCGTGTTGTTATTATAAATGTTTATGATAGAGGAGTTACCACTTAAGCTAACTGAGCCTTGAGAAAGTAAAGGAATATTTGGAGGATTTACTAACAACGAGCCGAATTGGATTAACTGCGAGACCGTTTTGTTCGCCGTGCTGTCACTGTTAGAGCCTGTGGAAGTGATTTTTATTAGTTGATAGTTGTTGGCAACAGGATTCGTGTAGTTGATCGAGTATTTTGCATTATTTGCCAGTGTCACGTTAGATGTATTTGAATCCGAATAAGCGGGAATATAGCCGCCAACAGGGTTAGCTAATATGGTGGAATTGTTTTGATTTAAATAATTGATACCAAATTCCATGCCAGCTTGCGCAGCTTCATAAGCCTGATAATTGCGATTCAAGTTACTCACCGATTTGGCTTGCATGACGCCGTAATTTCCAGCCATCAAAATCAATAAAGTAGAAATCGTGACTAGCACCAAGGTCATGACTAGTACTGCTGCGCCGCGTTGTCGTTTGACAGCAATAATTAGCGTCTTCATCTAAATCATTATACTCTATTGACCGATGAATTTGTCGTTCATGAGACGTACATGTTTAGTAAGGGTTTTTGTGATGCTGGTATTGCTGGTGAGCCTGCCGGTGATGCTGATATCGACACTGCGTTGCACTAAACCTTTGTTTCCTGGACCTGTGGTAATCGTGCTTTGATTTAAAGTGAAAGTTAAGCTCGTGATTTGTATGACATTGCTGTCTGTCATGTTATCCCAGGTGGAAGCGGCAGCTGAGCAGTTAAATGGAGCGCCCCACGGACGTGCCTGCAAGGTATTGTTATTCAGGCGGTAACCATATCGTTCATCATCGGAACTGGAAGAGATGCTTGGGAGTGAACCGTTACCATTTTTATCGTAAGTAAACAGGATGCAACTGCCGCTGACGGCAATATCAGTGCCTGAAGCCATAAATGGATTGTTGTTGGTTGTAGAGCCAATATCATTCTGAGCATTAGACCAGTAACCGGCGCGGCGAATTTCAGTCGACATCATCATCATAATGGTTTCGAGTTGTTGATTCAGTCGATTCACGTTAATGCTGCTGTGATAATGATTCACGTTAGAGACAAATATCGTTATTAAACCGCCCATCAAAAAGAGATTAATGACGAGTGCCGTCAATAACTCCACCATGGTGTAACCAGACATTCTTTTTAACATGCGGTATATCCTGATAATCCAGTTGAGCAAGTGGTGATGTTACCAAGCTGGCTGATACTGGTGGTGATTAAAGAGGTTTGCCCATAAAGAGTATACGTAATTGTGGCGGCACTACTGGCATTGCCGTGTGTGCCGTCAAAATAAATGGCGCCGCTGGTGAGCCCGGTGGCGCTTAACGTTAATATACCTGCAGAGGGCGCTGTGTTTGTGCCAAGGTTGCAGCCGCTTGGCGTAGAGCAATTGCAGGCGCTGCCAGTGTTAATTCCGTAACACCAGGAATCGCCTGTAGTAAACGACACATAGACATTAGTATTGCGTTTGACGCTTTCAGTGCGAGCATATTCAAGATCGATATAGAGTTTATCAGCGGCAGTAGCAATTCGATAATATTGAACCAAGCTCTGTGCTTCGGGAATGGCGACTAACGCAAAGATAGCCACGACGACTAACATCACGAGCATTTCTATCAGCGTTAATCCTTTGCGCTGGCGTATGTCTTTCAAGAGTGGTTATCTCCAGTAATTACATTTATGATAAAGTATTGGTTGTAACAGTCAAATTTAGGTTCAAGGAGGAATCTTGTCAGCAAAAAACTGGAAAGATAGCGTTTCAGATTTGCGCAATAAAGAAAAGATTGCTTCTTTTGCCAGCACTTTCATGCAGAAAATCGCGAAGCTATTTGAAGTCACCACCCATGTAGCCACGAATGATCTGGTTGGAATCGATATTGGGCCTGAACGTATCAAGCTATTAAAAATTAATAGCACCACCACGCCCTACCAAGTTGTCGAATATGCCATGATCCCTTTGCCAGTCGGCACTATCGTTAAAGACGAAATCAAAAACGCCGGCGCCATAGGTAATGCACTGCGTGATTTGGTGAAAAATGCCGGCATCGAAGCCAAATACGCAGCGGTCGCAATTCCGCGTACCTTGGCGATTATCAAGAATATTACCGTCGATAAGCGATTTAGCAGCGATGAAATTGAATCGCGTGCCTGGATTGAAGCGACCCGCTTATTCCCCGATTTAATTGGTAACATTTACCTGGATTTTACTATCACTGGCCCATCCGCGACGGTGCCTGATCAGTTGGATTTATTGATGGTTGCCTGCCGCAAAGAACATATCAAGCCATACCTTGAAGTTGTGCAGCAAGCAGGCCTGATTCCACAAATTGTGGATGTAAACTGTTATGCATTAGAGCGCTCATTGCGCGCCATTATTCCCAATCAGCAAAATAGGCAAACCATTGCGTTGCTGAATGTCAACATTACCCAGAGTTCATTGATCGTGATGCATAACAATCAATTAATTCATGCGCACGATCAAACTTTCGATGGTCTGCGCTTACTGAAACAAGTTGATGAATACATCAAAAAACGCAGCGCGCAGCCCGGTATGGAAACGGCGCCAGTTGTGATTGCTGATAGTGCTTATCTTTCAATACTGCAAGAAAACTTTCTTTCACATCTGCGCCACACTATTCACTTTTTTTACTCTAGTCGATCGAATATTAGCATTGATAAAATCTTTTTAGCCGGTGATTGCACCACGATTCCGGACTTTTCTGCTTTTATTCAAAAAGAGCTGGGTATTCCTACAGAATTGGCGCAGCCGTTTCAAAACATGAATATTAATCAGCAATTAAATATCGAAGAAATTAACAAGAGTGCGCCTAGCTTGATGTTATGCAGCGGACTAGCTCTTAGCAGCGTTGGAGATTAAGCATGACTCAAATTAATTTGCTGCCATGGCGCGAAAAATCACGCAAACTGAAACAAAATCGTTTTGGTTTAATTGCATTGGCGGCTGCAGGGCTTGGTTTCCTGTTCGCGTTAGTCTTTCACATGGATTATTCTTTGCGAATCAGTGAGCAAACAAAAAGAAATGCCACACTTCAAGCTGCTTTAGATGAAGAAACAACACACTTGAGGAATCTGAATAAAGACAAGCGAGAATTGATTAACGTCGATAATCAATTACATTTTATCTATTCATTGCGTAACTCCGGATATCAGGCAATTCGCTTGTTAAATAAGCTGGCAATGTTAAATCCTGATTCCATCACGCTTAATAAAATCGTCAGAAACGGTACTACCATTTTGATTTCTGGCAAAGTGAAATCAAACGTGCAAATTACCTTGTTTATGGAAAATATCGAACATTCAAAGGCTTTTAATCAACCCGTGCTAACTGAAATCAGCGGTAAAGAAAGCGATAGCGGTGAAGTACGCAGCTTTCAGTTAAAGTTACAGCAAGTGGAATAAACAGCATGAAGAAAATGACGTTAAACAATATATATGAGTGGCCGTTAATGACGCGGCTGTTGCTGCTAGGGTTGATTTTTTTACTGGCATTTTATGTTGGATATCGTTATGACGTCTCCAACCAGATAGCTACCCTGGCGCGAGTTGCTCAACAAGAACAAGACATCAAGCAAGAATTTGAATTAGTCATACATAAAAGTAAAACCACAGAGCAAGAAATATTACGTTTGCCAACGTTGAAAGCTGAATTGGCAAAATGGAACAAGCAGTTAATTAGTTACGACCAATTACCCCAGCTGTTAAATGAAGTATTGAAAATCGGCGCAGAAAATCATTTGTTTTTTAGTGTTTTCACGCCCAGTGAAATGGTCACAGTGCCGTTAGCGCCGTGGCTAGTAGAGGCGCCCGGTGGAGAGGTTTCATTATATAAACCGTCTGCAACAACGACACCAACACCTGATACACCCGCTGCAGATCCAAACGCACCACAGCTGGAAAAACCTATCACTTATAACAAAGTCCCGATCAAAGTCGTCGTAGTTGGCAATTACCATGAAATTGCAGGATTCATCAGTCAGGTGGCCAATATGCCATGGATAGTGGCGATTGGTGGTTTCACGATTACCAAGGAAACAGACTCGAGCTTGCTTGGCGATAAGTTAGCAAAACAAGCAGTAGCGCAGAATTTGTTATCAGCGGAAATGACGTTAGATGTTTATACCTTTCCAGAGAGTAAATAACATGATCATTACTCGTAATATGGGTCAAATAATTACGCTTCTGGTAGCGATGATGTGCTTGGTTGCTTGCGGAAGTGATGCTCCAACAGATTTGAAGGCTTATATTGCCAAAGTCAAATCAGCCGAAGCAGGTTCTATGACCATGGTGGATTCCACACTGCGTGTAGCCACACCCGTACCGCCTGTAGAGGTAAAGTATGAAGCGGCATCAAGGCGCTCCCCATTTGAAACCATGGCATCCACCCCGCTGAAAAACCGCATCATCACGAATCCACTACAGACCTATCCATTAGATGTGTTACGATTTGTTGGTACGGTGACACAAGATGCTAAAACGGCAGCTTACGTTGCAGCACCAGATAACAGGATTTATCGTGTAAAAGTAGGTGATTTGATAGGCGAGCACGACAGTAAAGTGATGAAGATTGACCCGGATAAAATTACGCTTATGGATAAGTATTCATCTGACGACACCGCGACATCTGAAGATCATGTCGTCACGTTACAGCTAAAGGAATCTACTCAATGATGAAACGAGCCGGCATCGCCATTTTATCAATTGCATTAATCACGCCATTATTACTGACCAGCCGATTTGTGTATTCCGCCGCTACGGATGATGTCTCTGCTGCCATCGCCAGTTTGCCGCAAGAATCCCGTCAGAGAACGCTCTCATTTTATTTTCAGAATATTGAAGTACGCGCACTGCTGCAGTTAATTGCCAAAAGCTCAGGCCTGAATTTTATTATCAGTGACGCGGTAAAGGGTAATGTCACTTTAAATTTGAAGAACGTGACCTGGCAGCAAGCACTGTCTGTGATTTTGAAAACACAAGGGCTGACCTCACGCCAGGTTGGTAATGTGATGTATGTTGGCACGATAGAAGAAATCACGACTAATGAAACCAAATTATTACAGTCTGAAGATACCATCGCAAACATTCTGCCGCTGCAAACGGCATTAGTATCATTGAAATATGCCACAGCAAAAGATATTGCCGATGTGTTGAAAGGCAGTACGAGTAACTTGTTATCTCCTCGTGGCCAAGTTGCTGTGGATTCACGTACGAATAGTCTGATTATTCGCGATACCAAAGAAAATTTACGCGGGATTATTCCTGAAGTCAGAAAGCTGGATGTGCCGGCAAAACAGGTATTGATTGAAGCGCGCATCGTCACCATCGATATCTTATATGAAGATCAATTGGGCGTACGTTTTGGTACCAGCAACACAAGAAGCTTGTCAGGTACGCTCTCAGGTGCAAATCAATTGGCGCAAGGAACGAACGTCAATCAGGTCACGCCATTTACTGACCGCTTGAACTTTAATATTCCTGCCTTAGCCTCTACGATTGATAATCAGACCCCAGGTTCTATTGGTTTAGCGCTTGCGCATCTTGGCAGTATTTACCTGGATCTGGAATTATCTGCGTTGGAAAGTGAAAGTCACGCCAAAGTGATTGCAAGACCACGTGTTGTGACATCCAACCAACAAAAAGCGAATATCCAAACGGGTGAAGAAATTCCCTATCAAGAATCTTCCTCTAGTGGTGCCACCACCGTCTCTTTCAAAAAGGCGGTGCTGAGTCTTGAAATTACGCCGCAAATTACACCTAACAATAAAATCGTATTAAGCTTGAAAGCAACTCAAGATAGCCGTGGTTTAAACACAGCAATCGGTACGACTTCTGCTGGTACACCAATTACCATTCCCGCTATTAATACGCAGGAAGTCGTGTCCAATGTGTTACTCAACGACAATGAAACGATTGTGGTTGGTGGTGTGTATAAAGAAATTAAAACCAACACATGGGATAGGATTCCATTCTTTGGTACCTTGCCGATTGTGGGTAATTTCTTTAGCCACAAAGGTACTCATAATGAGAAACGTGAATTGCTGATTTTCATTACACCTAAAATTATTACCACGCACAGCAGAATTGCGGAATCAAAAATGGTTCCTATTGAAAACAATAGAGGGGCAGGTTAATTAACAATGCGCTTGATCATTAAAACATCCGTATTAATGTTGATGTTGTGTTTTGTTACCAGTTGTAAAACAACACCAAATGAAACTAATTCAACTGTGTCTGCTTCTGTGAATGGCGAAGAAATTGCAAACAGCGACGATAGTGTGAGCACAGACGCTACTTCGACCGCGTCAAAAGGCCCAGCGAAGAATGAAGCAGCAAAAATCAATGCGCAGCTAGGTATGGCTTATTTGGAGCAGAAGAATGTGCAGCGCGCGAAAATGAAATTATTACTTGCGCTAAGTCAAGGACCAGGCATTCCTGAACCATGGTATTCCATGGCTTATTTCCTTGAAGCAACCGGTGATAATGAAGAAGCCGCAAAATACTATTTGAAAGCAGTGACACTTGCACCAGAGCGTGGTGATACACAAAATAATTACGGTACGTTTTTATGTCGTCAGGGTAGATACGCTGAATCTATCAAGCATTTCTTGCTGGCAGCCAAAGCGCAAAATTATTTGGACCCTGCCGCTGCGTATGAAAATGCTGGACTCTGCTCCATGAAATCGGCTTCGTATAAACAAGCAGCAAATTATTTCAAACAAGCCATACAAAAAGATCCCGGTCGTAACCTGTCCCTCCTGAAGCTTGTTGAGGCAAATGTCAAGCTCGGACATTACAAAGAAGCCAAGACTTTTATGGTACAATATCAGATAGTGGCTGCACCAACACCCGAATCAGAAAAATTGATGAGTGAAATCAAGCGCAAAACGGGGTGACTAGCATGGATAATGCATTAAAAGATTTATTAACCACCAGTGTTAATAAAAGCGCTTCGGATTTACATCTGTCGCCTACGCTGCCACCCTTGGCTCGTATACATGGTGATTTAACGCCGCTGCCAGAACAAAACCCATTAGTGCCTGAGTTGTTAAAGCAGATGATTTACAGCACGTTAACAGAAGAGCAAATCAAACGCTTTGAGTCTGAGTGGGAATTGGATTACGCCGTGATTGTTCCAGGTATTGCTAGTTTTCGTGTGAATGCATTTCGCATGAATTTAGGTGTCGCGGCGGTATTTCGTGTTATTCCAGACAAAACACCAACGCTGGATCAATTAGGCATGCCACCCGTTTTCAAACAATTACTGGATTTACCAAACGGATTGATATTAGTCACTGGGCCGACTGGTTCTGGTAAAAGTACAACGTTGGCAGCCATGGTCGATTACATCAATGAAAAACAAGCCAGTCACATCATCACCATTGAAGATCCAATCGAATTCACCCACACCAGTAAAAAAAGTTTAATCAATCAGCGACAAGTTTTCCGCGACACGCATGACTTCACTGCAGCATTGCGCTCTGCATTACGTGAAGATCCAGATGTGATTCTGCTCGGTGAAATGAGAGACCTTGAAACCATACGATTAGCATTAACAGCCGCGGAAACCGGACACTTGGTAATGGCAACTTTGCACACCAGCTCTGCACCGCGTACCATCAATCGTATCGTAGATGTGTTTCCAGCAGCAGAAAAAAACATGATTCGTAATATGTTATCCGAATCTTTGCAGGCAGTGATATGTCAGACCTTGTTGAAGAGCACCTCTGGTGGACGTATTGCTGCACTCGAAATAATGCTTGGTTCTACGGCTATTCGTAACCTGATTCGGGAAGATAAAATCGCGCAGATGTACACAACCATTCAAACCAGCAGTGAACTAGGCATGATCACACTTGATCAATACTTACATACACTTGCTTCTAAACAATTGATTACACTAGACGACGCCAGAGAGGCAGCTGTCAATAAAGAAGCATTTGCATAAACACTATAAAATCATGCTATTACTGCTCACTGCTTGCGCTAAGTGTGATTAGTGCTTTACAAAAAATGATATACTGAACTCTGGTTTAAATAACAATTCCAATGTCATCAGATTAGGTAGTACCGGAGGTGTCAAATGAGAACCGTATACACAAAACAGAGTGGCTTTACCTTGATTGAGTTAATGATCACCATCGCAATCGTCGGTATTCTTGCTGCAATTGCCATACCTTCTTATCAACAATACACACGCAGAGCGTATTATTCAGAAATCGTGAATGCTACTGCTCCGTTTAAAATAGCTGTTGGTGAATGTGTGCAAACCACCAATACGCTAACGGGTTGCAATGCTGGTACTAACCACATTCCAGCTGCGTTAGGTGTAACAGGCGCCATTACCAGCTTAACTGTCGCCAATGGTGTCATTACAGCAACACCAGTTGCACAAAATGGTATTACAGCAGCAGATACCTACGTTCTTACCCCAACAATTACAGCTAGTGGTAACGTTACCTGGGCTGCCAGTGGTGGTGGTGTAACGAATGGTTATGCACAATAACATCTAGCTGGATATCGGTTCTCTAGATGCCCTGCGATGATGAAGGGTGTTTATCAAGAAGATAAACACCCTTTGGGTGTGAAGGCTCGGCTGATTATGGAATTCATCATGGTCAGTATAAGAAGCAGGTGGCCCTATGGAAGAATCTTCATCTAAAAGCGTATTGAGTGGATACGCCTATTATTTAGCTGAACAAAACCTGCTGGACAAAGAGGCAGCTCTTCATGCTTTGCAACAAGCTAGTGCTAACGATACGTCCTACATTGATTATCTCGTTAAACACAAGTTGCTGGACGAATATAGTGTTGCTAAAACAACTTCTGAGTATTTTGGTCTGCCGCTATGTGATATCAGTGCGTTTAATTCAGATCTTATTCCAACTGAGTATTTAAATATCCAGGTCGTTAAGCGTAGAATAGCGCTGCCGTTGTTTAAGAAAAGCGGTTTGTTGTACCTCGCCATTACTGATCCTACAATTCAAGGGCTATATGAAATTCGATTCTTAACCGGCAATGACACACGGTTGTTTATTACCGAAGCGACCAAGCTCGAACAAGTCATCGATGAAGTGTATAACTCGATGATTTTGTCGGAAATCAACGAAGCAGGTGAAGATTTAAAAAACATCGAAGTTAACGCTTATAAAGAAGAAGCTATGGACTTAGGCGCATACGATGTGGAAAGTGCGCCAATTGTAAATTACGTCAACCGGGTATTAGTCGATGCCATTGATAAGCGCGCTTCCGATATTCACTTCGAACACTATGAGAGCTCTTATCGTATTCGTTTTCGTCAACATGGTGTGTTATATCCGATTTCCCCACCACCGTTAAAATTAGCGAATTATATTTTAGCGCGTATGAAAGTGATGTCGGATCTGGATATTACCGAGCATCGCATGCCGCAAGACGGCCGTTTTAAATTAATTTTATCAAAAAAGAAATCGGTCGATTTTCGCGTCAGTGTGTGTCCAACTTTGTTTGGTGAAAAAATTGTATTACGTATTTTAGATGCCGGCGCCACGCTGCAAGGCGTGGAAAACCTCGGTATGGCCCCTGTGCAGACGGAAAACTTTTTAAAAGCCTTATCACGCTCTCAGGGGATGATTCTAGTAACAGGCCCAACAGGCAGCGGTAAAACAGTGACACTGTACTCGGCGCTCAATCATTTGAACTCACCTGAAGTGAATATATCAACGGTTGAAGACCCCGTTGAAATCCCCGTGCCTGGTATTAACCAGGTACACGTAAACATGAAAACAGGTCTGACTTTTAGTGCGGCGCTGCGTTCTTTCTTGCGTCAAGATCCCGACATTATTATGGTTGGTGAAATTCGCGATTTGGAAACAGCAGAAATTGCTGTGAAAGCATCACAAACAGGTCACCTTGTGTTATCCACCTTACATACCAACAGTGCGCCTGAAACGGTGACCCGTTTAATGAATATGGGCATTGAGCCATTCAATCTTGCCAGTTCACTGGCGATTGTGATCGCGCAACGTTTAGTGCGTGTCTTATGTAATCACTGCAAGCAAGTGGAAGAGTTACCTGAGGCGGCGTTAATCGAAGAAGGATTTAAGCCTGAAGAAGTAAAAGGTTTAAAAATCTATAAGGCCGTAGGCTGTGAGCATTGCACGCATGGTTTTACAGGTCGTGTTGGTATTTTTGAAGTGATGCCAATTTCTCAAGACATGGCGCAATTAATTATGGAAGGTGCTAATGCGCTGCGTATTGTTGAGCAATCTAAATCTGAAGGCATCGCGACATTGCGAGAATCCGGGTTGGATAAAGTCAGGGCTGGTGAAACCAGTCTTGCTGAATTGAATCGCGTCTTCAAGTAAAGGTGAAGTATGGCTGATAACAAGCAGTCGTTTCAGTGGAGCGGCATCAATAATCAAGGTAAACGTCTTGATGGCGTTGTCATGGCCGCTGATATCAAAGAGGCGCAAACTGAGTTAGCACGCATGGGGATTGAGGTCATTGAACTAACACCAAAACGAGGATTTAGTTTTTCATTCAATTTCTCGAAGTCATCGAAGGGCAAAGTCAAACCAAAAGATATTCTATTATTTACCCGCTACATCTCAACCATGTTGTCTTCCGGTATGCCGATTATTCAAGCGCTGGACATACTCTCCAAAGATTCAGAAAATCCTGCGCTGCAAGAAATGATTACCACGATTAAAAATAATATAGCTGGCGGTAAAACACTTGCCGAATCATTCAAGCTGTATCCTGACCATTTTAGCGATCTTTATTGTAATTTGATTAGTGCAGGTGAAAAATCTGGTACGTTGGAAAAAATTCTGAAACGATTAGGCAGCTATCTTGAACGCACCGAGATGTTGAAGCGTAAGATTAAAAAAGCCATGATTTATCCGGCTGCCATTATGACAGTTGCACTAGGTGTCAGTTTAATTCTGTTATTATTTGTTGTGCCACAATTCCAAAAAATGTTCTCATCTTTTGGCGCGCAATTGCCGTGGTTTACGCGCATGGTGGTGAACTTGTCTGATTTTCTGCGTGCATACTGGTGGCTGATTGGTATTGCGATCGCGGGTGGAATCTTCGGATTGCGGCGTTACATGCGCGAATCGGAAGAAGCCCAGCTTATGGTGGACAAAGCTGCCTTGCGGCTTTACATCATCGGCAATGTCACGCAAAAAGGTACTATCGCACGCTTTGCCAGAACACTGGCAACGACACTCGAAGCTGGTATGCCGATTGTTGAATCGATGAAATCCATGTCACTGATCATGGGTAATCGCGTTTACAGTAAAGCGGTGTTAGATATTTGTAACGATGTGGTGAATGGTAAACAATTATCTGTCGCGATTGAAGCAACAGGCTTATTTCCGAATATGGCAGTGCAGATGATAGGTGTAGGAGAGGCTTCTGGTTCGCTCAGCGACATGTTGAATAAAGTCGCCGATTATTACGAAGAGGAAGTGAATGTCATCGTCGATAATTTAAGTAGTTTGCTCGAGCCTATCATCATGGTTGTGCTGGGCGTTATTGTTGGTACGTTTGTGGTAGCCATGTACTTACCGATCTTTAAAATTGGTTCGCTATTCTAGGGGTGGCGGAAATGAAACTATTTAATAAAAAAATAAAAGGTTTCACGCTGATTGAAATGATTGTTGTCGTGGCAACTATTGCCATTACTGCGGTGATTGCTTCGTCACTCTACACAGAAAAAGTCAAACGTGGGCGCCGTATTGATGCAGTAAATGCCTTGTTATCTATTTCTTTGGCGGAAGAACGTTATCGCAGCACGAATACGACTTATGGCACATTGGCGCAGGTGTGGGGTGGTGTGACGACCTCGCAGGAAGGCTATTATACGCTGGCTATTTCAAATGTGACTGCGACGACTTATACGCTGACCGCGACTGGTACTGGTACGCAGACTAGTGATGCTGAATCTAACGGGACATCTTGTGCTACGCTGACCTTAACAATGAGTAGCGGTACGATTACTAAGTCGCCTGCTATTTGTTGGCCTACGTAATGGCTGGTTATCGTGATCGTTGGTTCGGGTAAAATCACCTTCCCGCTTGCCGTGACTAGCAGGGTGACTGGTCTTGGTTTGGAATGACAGCAATAAAAGACAGAAAGAAAATCACATCTAGGAATGAAAGAGAACAATGGTACAATACAAGAATGGAAAACGAAGTCATCAATTACGTCATGCGAGACGCACTGGAGTGTAATCTCTCCTACATGCCATTTATCAACGATGGCGGCCTCTTCGTCCCAACCATTAACACCTATTCATTGGGCGACCGAGTCGTAGTAGACCTGCAATTACCCGGCAAGCAAAATAGCGTTAGAATTGAAGGCAAGGTTATCTGGATCACCCCTCGCAACGCGTTGCATCACGTCTTGCCAGGTATAGGCATCCAATTCACCGGCGCCAATACCAAAGAAATCAGAAGCCTGATTGAATCCCACATCGACACCAAAAACGAAATCGGTGGTTATACTTACGGTATCACCGAAGAAATGAAAAAAGACGCCAAATAATTCGCTTAGATTAATTTCCGAATCGCGTAATAACCCGCGCCAATTAAAGCATGTTCAGGCTTGACCATCACACCCATGGCGTATTGTTTTCGTTCCTGCAAATAAGCCGGCGAATCACAAATCCCTTCCTCAAACGAGGCTTGTTTGAAGATCTCCAGATTTTTAATCACCACGCCGCCAGTAATCCAGATGCCGCCTTCCGGTAAAAACGTTAATTGTACGGTACCGACAAATAAACCCAGATACCATGCGAGCAAATCCAGTAACTCTGGTGCTTGGCCAGCGCGCATTTTTTCGCTGATCACATCCGGTGTTGGGGTATTATCTTTGCCATATAAAAATTGATGCAGATTAACCAAGCCGCGTCCAGTGAGTGCACTTTCAAAAGAAATTTGTTCATTGGTTTGCTGCTGTCTGTCGTGTAAAAAACGCATGAATGCCTGATGCTGCTGCAAGCGAGTGGCAGAGGCGCGCGGAGGTGTAATGATACCAATGTGCCCCATCTCATTTTTGCCTAACCAGAAATCGCCGTTTGGTAATAGCACGCCGTCTTTCAAGCCCACACCCGTGCCAAGACCCAGTGCAACACGACGCTGGTGCGGCATTTCCACGCAATCATTCAAGCGAATAAAGTGCGATGGGTGCTGCATGTAATCAGTAAACGTGGCGCACACGACAGGATCATAATCATGCAGTACCGCATAAGCCGGCCAGTTATCTGCTTTAGCTAACTCTGCAAACATCATGGGGTATGGGTATACGCCTTTCAAATGACAGAGCTCCTGCCCGTTATATTGACCAGCTGCGCCGATGCAAACTGCATCTGCTTCACGAAATGGCACCATGAGCTGATATTCAATTTGCTGAATCATGTCTTTCAGTGAAGTGGTTTCATCCAGCATCACCTGACAAGTGCGTTCGCATTCCAGTTTATGTGTTTCCGGATGATACGTAATCACACCGGCTGCGCATTTAGTCGCGCCTAAATCCATGGTGACGATGTGTTTAGACTGCATTGGCGAACCCGTTTGGTGAGTCGTTTGAAGCGCTTTGGCCAATTTCACGCAATGGTCTGCGTCGACGAATATTTTCTTCGATTTGTTCTAGGGTCACACCATTTGTCTCTGGAACTTTGTAATAGCAAAAGACCAGACTGAAGGCGCACATGCCAGCATAGCCCAGGAAAGTCAGGCTTGGGCCAAAATGATTTAACAGCGTTAAGAAAGTGGAAGACACCACGAAATTCCAGAACCAGCAGCTCACAATGGCAACGCTCATGGCTGTTGCACGTACTTCGAGTGGGAAAATTTCAGACACCAGCAGCCAGAGCATGGCGCCGAGACTGAAAGCAAAACAAATAATGTAGATAAAAGTGCAAGCGAGCGCGACCCAGCGCAATACGCTGCTGTCAGCGCCCAGATAAAACGAGCCGCTTAAAATCGCCAGCATTAAGCCCATGCCGGCAAGACCGGTTAACAGCAAGGGTCTTCTGCCAATGGAGTCCAGGAAGTAAATGGCCGCGACAGTGGAAAGCACGTTAACCACGCCGATACCCACATTGGCAAGCAGCGTGCTGGAAGATTCAAATCCTGCAAGTTTAAAAATCGCCGGCGCATAATAGATAATGGTGTTGATGCCGGTGACTTGTTGAATGAAGCCCATCATTGCGCCAAGAAATAAGACCGGTAAAATCCACGGCGAAAAAATTTCACGGAACGCGGTTTGTTTGACGTTCAGACTTTTTTCAATGTCGTTTAATTCTTCGCTGACGTTTTCCTGTCTGCGTAATTGCTGCAAAATCTTTTTCGCTTCGTTCGCGCGATTTTGTTTGACCAGCCAGCGCGGGCTTTCAGGTAAAAACATCATGCCTATGCTTAAGAGCAGTGCAGGGACTACACCAATACCAAACATCCAGCGCCACGAACCATCAAAACTCGCAAATGTATAATTGATAATATAAGAGCACAAAATACCAATGGTAATAGCTAATTGATTCAAGGTGACCAAGCCGCCGCGCAATTCAAACGGTGCGACTTCAGCAATATAAAGTGGGGCAGTGTACGCACCCATGCCAATCGCAATACCTATGAGTAAGCGCCCAGCGATGATGATGTAAACACTGGCAGCGAGCGAGGCAATGGCAGTGCCTGTGATAAATAAAGCGGAAGTGATTAACATTAATTTTCTGCGGCCGTAAACATCGGTTAATTTGCCGCTTAAGGGAGATGCAAACATGGCACCGAATAACACACTGCTGACAATAATTTCTTTTACTTCGGTGGAGATGACGAAATCTTTTTCGATGAAGTTCAATGCGCCTGAAACAATGCCGGTATCAAATCCAAGTAATAATCCTGTGATGGCGGCGATAGTGGAAACTGCATACACATAAAAATGTGAACGACTGGATGTCATCATGATCCCCCTGTCAGTAAAAATAAGATCGTGCAAGATAAACGCATTTGTGCAGTGCAGTCAATTTTTATGTTATTCTTCGCAAAATTATTTAGGTGCAATACTCATGCTCTTATGTCTTGATATCGGCAATACCCATATTCTCGGCGGGATTTATCAAGGGGATAAATTAGCGGCGCGTTTTCGCTATGCGACCCCGTTAATTGGTACGGCCGACCAGTTTGGTATATTTTTGACCAATATATTGCAGATTAACCACATTGCCCCGGCGGCCATCAAAGCCGTTGCCGTGAGCTCTGTTGTTCCAGGGTGCGACTACACCATCCAACACACTATTAACCACTATTTTAAGGCCAATTATTACGTTTTACGGGCCGATACCCAACAGACCCTGAATGTGGTCTGCCCCCATCCGCAAGAGGTCGGTGCCGACCGTATTGCGAATGCCGTCGGCGCGGTGCTGGAGCATCCGGAGCGTGACCTCATTATCATTGATATGGGCACTGCCACGACATTATGTGCCGTTCGCGGCAACCGTGATTACCTGGGCGGGGCGATCTTGCCGGGTCTGCGCTTAGGCATGGAATCTCTCAAAATCAACACCGCGAAATTAATGGAAGTGAATATTGAAGCCCCGCGGCAAATGCTGGGCACCACTACTCGTGAAAGTATTCAGTCAGGTTTGTATTACGGTCAGTTAGGCGCATTACGAGAATTGATTGCCGGGTTCAAATCTGAAGTTTTTGCTAACAACCAGGTGATGGTCATTGGTACCGGCGGTTTCTCACAATTATATCGCGACAAAAAATTATTTGATGTCGTGATGCCGGATCTAGTCTTGCAAGGATTGCGTTACGCTTACGAATCAGCAGCACAATAAACATGATATCAAATACCTCAAAACAATATTCGCTCTTTGCCACCACACCCAAAGGTTTGGAATTATTACTTGCCGATGAATTACGTAAACTGGGCGCACCCATGGCCGCAGAAAAGCTGGCAGGTGTGGCGTTTCAAGGTGACCTGGAAGTGGCATACCGGGCTTGTCTCTGGTCACGCTTTGCCAATCGAATTTTATTGTCACTGCATACGGCGCCTGCGAGCAATGCAGAAGAATTATATGCTGCTGCCAAAGCAGTACAATGGGATGAGCACATTGCGCCGAATGCCACTTTAGCCGTGCATTTTGTTTCTTCGAATTCTGCGATTAATCACACCATGTTTGGTGCGCAAAAAGTGAAAGATGCGATTGTTGATCAATTGCGGGATAAATACGGTGTGCGTCCTGACATTGATCGTGATGAACCAGATGTGTGTGTTTATGTTTACGTACAGCGAGATGTGGCGACAATTAGCATCGATTTATCCGGCGATAGTTTGCATAAGCGCGGCTATCGTTTGTCATTAGTCACCGCGCCGTTAAAAGAGAATTTGGCCGCCGCTATTTTGCAGCGTGCGAAATGGGATGAGATTGCCAAAGCAGGTGGTGCCTTGATGGATCCCATGTGTGGTTCCGGTACATTATTGCTGGAAGGTGCCTACATGGCAGCTGATATTGCGCCTGGTATTGCGCGTGAGTATTACGGCTTCCTGGGATGGAAGCAGCATCAGCCGCAACTCTGGCGCCAATTGTTAACTGAAGCAGAAACCCGCCGCGAAGCGGGCATTAAACGCTGTCCGCCTATCGTGGGTTATGATCACGATGCAGACGCGATTAAAAGTGCGTTTGAAAATATTGAACGCGCGGGCTTGATGGGTAAAGTGCATGTTGAAAATCGTGACTTACGAGAATTCACACCGAAAGCAAATGTGACACCAGGCTTAGTGGTGGTGAATCCGCCATATGGTGAGCGTTTAGGTGAAGTAGAGGATTTAAAATCATTATATGTGATGTTGGGTGAGCGCTTAAAACAAGCTTTTGTAGGTTGGCATGCAGGTGTTTTCACTAGTAATCCTGAATTGGGCAAGCAAATGGGTTTGCGCGCGAAGAAACAATACGCATTATTTAACGGTGCACTGCCAGCGCAATTATTTTTATTTGATGTTGAAGAGCAATACTTTGTCGACCGCAGTCCAGAAGCTGATAACGCGCGGCGTATTCGTTACGCGCAGAAAGTAACGGAGCAATTAGATAAAACAGCGATTGACATGTTCGCTAACCGCATTCGCAAAAATTTGAAGCGTCATGCCGGTGAAACGGTTTATCGATTGTATGATGCGGATTTACCAGATTATTCATTTGCGATTGATGTGGATGAAGGTAAAGCTTACGTTCGCGAATACAAGGCACCAAAAATCATTGATGCTGCAAAAGTTGAGCGTCGACGTCATGAGGTATTAGCGATTTTGCCGCAATTATTAACGTTAGATCCGCGCGTGATTTATTTTGAAATCATTGCCAGAGAATAATGTTCTTGGCATCAAAATAATTGCAATACATGAATCATGGAAACCACAATCGCTAACATGATAAATGGCGCAATCGGAATCATTAACATCACTGCTACAATTGTGAATTCCTGCACCATGCGATAGATGCTGTAGATGACAGCGGACACACAAGCGGCAATTAACACAATGGTGACCGCAATGCTGCTTCTATAATGCAGTAAGTAATAGCCAATAATGAAAACCGCAGCAGTAAATGTAAAAATCGCCTGACCAGCAGCAATTGAATAGCGTTTCCATGGTACATAACGATTAGTAGCTGGCTGCATGTATTTCTCCTATATTTTTATCTCAGTGCCTTGTTGTTTCCGCACTATCAACTGCGATACCGCTCTCACACCACACCCGCCACGTAGTCATCCCCGGCACCGCACCCATCACGTTGTTGTCCCCGGCGCCATACCCACCACGTAGTCATCCCCGCACCGCACCCATCACGTTGTTGCCCCGGCGCCATACCCACCACGTAGTCATCCCCGCACCGCACCCATCACGTTGTCGCCCCGGCACCATACCCACCACGGTGTCATCCCCGCACCATACCCATCACGGTGTCGTCCCCGCATGCTTTTAGCGGGGATCTG
>CAZBHW010000007.1:0-120403 GCA_964492045.1 uncultured Coxiellaceae bacterium
ATAAATCGTCGGTCAAAAAAGAGGTGTAATTGGGAATTTTGGCAAACATTTCTGAGCACAGTCGAAGCTCCTGATGATAACATGTGTAAACAATAATCATATCTGTTAAATAAAATATAAAGTGGCCACCTTAAGTCGTATCTGATATCCCCGATTAGTTCTCATGCTTAATAAAGTTCACAGCTGCCAATGCTAAAATATCTCTATAACGAGGTCAGCATTCTCACATCAATGGGCTAGCGCTTTAAAACGGACTTTATATGATAAAACAACTACAAGAAGCCTTAAGCCAAGTGCTTCTCGGCAAAGAAGAGACAGTACGCCTGGGTCTTACCTGCTTATTGGCGAACGGTCATTTACTATTGGAAGACCTGCCCGGTATGGGCAAAACCACGTTTAGTCATGCACTCGCGCAACTGACAGGTATGCAATATCAGCGTATTCAATTCACCAGCGATTTACTGCCTAGTGACATTCTAGGCGTATCGATTTTCGACTCAGATCAGAAAACATTTCATTTCCACCGTGGGCCTATCTTTTCTCAGCTGATACTTGCAGATGAAATTAACCGGGCAACACCAAAAACACAAAGTGCCTTACTAGAAGCCATGCAAGAGCGTCAGGTTACTACTGATAGTGGCACCATTGCATTACCCAATCCATTTTTTGTGATAGCAACACAGAACCCTTCGCATCACATAGGCACCTACCCGTTACCAGAGTCGCAACTAGACCGATTTCTCATGCGCTTAGTGATAGGTTACCCAGACAATGACGCCGAGCGAAAATTACTAAAATCACCTACGTTCAATGCGCGATTATCGTCATTAAACCCTGTGATAAATCCAGAACAGTTATTGGTCTTACAGGCACAATGCCGGCAAGTCGTGGTTTCCGATGTGGTGCTGGATTATGTTCAAGCGTTACTAGCGACCAGTCGTCAACAAAATTTATTTAGTCATGGACTCAGTCCACGTGCAGGAATGGGTTTAATCAGCGCTGCCCAAGCTTACGCCAAAACTGCTGACAGAGATTTTGTGAGCCCTGATGACATTCAAGCTGTGATGCCATCTGTCCTGAACCATCGCTTAACGCTTAAAAAAGCGCAAACAGAATTATCGCCCGCGGAATTGTTAATCAACATGGTTGAGGTTCCAGTGTGATTACTCATGCAAAAATGAGGTTTAGAAAAAGATGGGAGGTGTGGGTCAGGAGACGCCATGCAGCTGGCAATCCGCAAAGCGTAGATTCTCGTAACCTTTATATTCTGCCTTCCGCATTTGGCTGGGCTTATGGTGTGGTGGTCGTGCTCTTATTGATAGGCGCTATCAATTATCAAATCAACACCATTTTCCTCATGACATTTTTATTGGCGATCATTGGCATGGTGAGCGCGTGTGAAGCGCATGCCAATCTCTTAAACTTAACGTTTCAATTTATTTCGGTAGAAGATGCGCAACTTGGCAGGCCGGCGAAAATGTTCTTGTTGGTTAAGTCAAATACGAAACTACGCTTTGGGGTGGCATTTCGTATTGCCGCACAACCCGAAACTCGCGTGGAAGAAATTCCCATTGAAGGACTACAGTTTGTGGTGCCCATAGAAACGAATAGCAGAGGTTATTTTCCTATACCACCTGTTACCATTACCAGCTTATTTCCCTTCGGCATTTTTAGAGTATGGGGATATCTCTATTTTGATGAGCATTATTATGTTTACCCGCAACCAGTAGACCCTGGATTTTGGCCGAATCCAAATCTTGATGCGAATCGCAAGAGTAAACACACAACTGGCGATGATGAATTTTATGATTTAAAACGAGTTGAAAACCCCTGGATTGAACCTAAACTCATATCTTGGAAAACGGCGGCAAAAGGTCAAGGTTGGTATCTAAAGCAAATGAGCAGCAATGAAGTTGATTATTGGCTGTTTAGTTTAAAGCAGTTACCACAGGAAGATGTTGAATCGAAATTACAGCATTTATGTTATTGGCTGCAAACCGCTGAAGCCAACGGCTTGATTTATGGCTTGGAGTTGGCAGGGGCTACCACCACATTTTCCCGCGGAAGTGAGCATCTTCAACATTGCTTGCGACAATTGGCGTTATTCCAATGAGCAGCATCAAACTATCGCAGTCTAGCATGCTGACATTAAAGCGGCACGCACTGATCGTATTTTTTATTTGTTATATGCCTCATATCACAACAGAACCAACCTGGCTGTTTGTGTTGTTTATTGCTGTTATCGGCTATCGACTGATGGCAGATTATTATAGTTACCCGCCTACGCCATGGTGGTTGCATTTACTGCTGGTAATGGGTTGTTTATTTTTGCTGAGCAGAAATATTTTCATTAGTGGGTTCTTTATTCGCTTTTTACTGACATTCATTATTTTAAAATATTTAGAACTGCATAGCATGAGAGACATAAAAATATTAATACTATGCAATTTTTTCGTGATCCTATCTGCACTGATTGTCACACAAGAATTATGGATCATAGTTTATTTACTGGTGGCGATCATTGCTAATCTATCCATCATGCTAAAGTTAAGTGCGCCTGAGGTGTCATTTACTCAGATAAGCAGCAAAAGCGGCCTGCAATTACTCATGGTACTGCCGCTTAGTCTGTTATTATTTTACGTGTTTCCAAGGATTGACCCGCTATGGCAAATGCAGTCGCTAGCGAAAGCAAATATTAGTCTGAGTGACAAAATGAGTCCCGGTTCGATTACTGATTTGTTTGATGATGACAGCACGGTCATGCAAATTACGTTTACCAATAACCCCATTTTACATGGGTATTGGCGCGCGATCACTTTGAATTTTTATAGTGGAGAAACGTGGTACCCATCTGTCTATCAATATTCAACGTTTCTTCCTGTGTCAGAACTTAAAGAAAACGAAACACCGGATTACGAAATTTTATTAGAGCCCAATCAAATAAAATGGTTGTTTTATACGGACTATCCTGTAGCTGGAAAGCCGAATCTGTTATTTACCTTTAGCCATGGACTGATTCGAGGAAATAAACGACCGATCACCGAGCGTTTTAGTTATGCACTCAAAGTTCAATCGCCGCCCTATCAGCCGTTAAGTACCACTGACTATACGGAAGCGACACAGTTACCAAATGATATCAATCCGCGATTAAGTGCGTGGGCGAAAGATCAGTTTACAAAATTACATAAAGATCCTGCTGCTTTTATCGCGTATTTACACACCTATATCCATGACCAACCATTTTGGTACACCTTAACGCCACCACTGCTAAACGCTGATTTGAATCAAATGGATAGATTTTGGTTTGAGACACAGAAAGGATTTTGTGAGCATTATGCGAGTGCTGTGACGTTCATTTTGCGCACGGTAGGCATTCCGGCGCGTGTCATTCTTGGGTATCATGGTGGTAAATGGAATCCAATCACACAAAGCATCACCATCCAACAGCATAACGCGCATGCATGGCTTGAGTATTGGCAAGATGGTATCGGTTGGCAATCTCTGGACCCTACTGCATTTATTGCAAGAAACAGAATAGATCATAATATTCAACTGAGGTTGAATCAGTATGCTGATCAAACCACTTATTTCACGCTATCTGCTACGTCATGGCGTCAAGGCATTAGCTTTCTGGTAGATTCTGTGCGCTTTTATTCGGAACGATGGTTCTTATTTTATAATCAAAGTACTCAAAAGAATTTATTACAACAAATTGGATTAGGCAGTTGGAACACCGGACAGTTACTACAAGCATCTGTTATAGCACTACCTGTTTTTTTCCTCCTCATCGGTCTTTATTATCATTGGCGGCAGAAACGAAAATTAGATCCGTTATTGCGGGAATATCATCTATTACAAAAAGAATTTAGAAGATTCAATATTGCCACGCCCTTGTCTGCTACCTTAAATCAGCAATGCGAGATGCTAAGCATCAAACTACCGACACTCTCTCCCATGTTGTTAGCATTTATTCAACGTTATGATGAATTGAGATTGCAGCAAGTTCATAATGGTGACACTGGGAATATCGCGGAAACAATAGATCTCTTTAAAAAGCTAAGGGCTTCGTTAGCAAGATTTTGATGACTTTCTCAAGATCATGGCCACATTTCAAAAGACCCCTTCTTATTCTTACTCTCCCAAAAAGTACCGTACAAACTACTAGTCGTATGCCGCGGTTGTGTGTCTATATTACATGGTGATTAATTAACAGAATTTAAATCAAATGCGATCATGCATGGGTCAATCTGTTAAGATTATTCACCGTATTTTATACGCTAGTCATATGGACATTTTGTTGCTATTATTTGGACAATTTCAAATAATAACGAGAATAATATGCAAAACAGACCCGCAAAAAAAGAACCAGAATCAGCCATTCATGAGAGCCTTCCTAATTATCGCTTAAAAACATTATTGGAAGCTAAAGCTATTGACGCTAATCAAATTAACGGTGATGGCTCGAATGGCTTGCACTTATCGATTAAATATATAGTGGCAATGCGCCAGGAAAGAATCACCATACTCTTGGAAAATGGCACCAACGTTAATTATGTCCAAACAGGCATACATAGAAATACTCCTTTACATACATTTATCGCAAATGAATCATTCTCGGATGTAAAACATATCATTGCTGAAGCTGAACGCTTAGAGTTAGTGATTAATTATAATCTATGTGACTTTCAAGGAAAGAATACACTCATCCTGGCGGCTAAGATTCGTCACGAAGCAATGGCATTACATATTCTTGAACATGCAATCCATCAAAAAGATTTTATGATTGATCTTGCAGATGAAGCTGGCATGACAGCGCTTCATTATGCTTGTGCACTTGGCATGCCTAAATTGGCTGCGCGTTTAATTGAATACGGCGCGTCTATGAATTGCGAAAACAAAAAAAACCGTACTCCACTTGATTGCACAGCGCTTGGCGAAGATGATATTCAATCTATTTTACACTCCGCATCGATTAATTCAAACCGCGATGAAAAAGCGATACTAAACAATATCACTGATGCAAATTGCCAGGATTTTTTTGTTATTAGTGAAATAGGTCCGGCTCAG
Source organism: uncultured Coxiellaceae bacterium (assembly GCA_964492045.1). GTDB lineage: Bacteria > Pseudomonadota > Gammaproteobacteria > DSM-16500 > DSM-16500 > Aquicella. The sequence goes on from CAZBHW010000007.1 coordinate 5,068, forward strand.
TTAGGAGATATACCAGCATGCAGCCAATCACTCGCTCAACTTGACTATGTGCTTGATCTGCGATTAATGAATTCGACTTGCTTATTTATGTTTGCTTGTGGTGAAGTTCAAACAACTAACCCGATCGATTATTTGTATGAAAATCCCATTTCAGATCAAGCTAAGCAAGAAATTCGCGATTACTTTAAAACATTTACCGGTAGTAGTGTTATGCAGGCTGTTTTGCGAGAACGACTTGTTGCTCAAGCAGTGCTAGTTGAAGCTGGTGCAAATTATAGCTGGTTATTACGCTCATATTCAGCGAATAATAATCAAGATCAGTTATCTGTTTTATTATCACGTGAGGATGTTGGCCAATATATTAATGGCAAAGGTTTGCCATCATTAAAGACCGCCATGCATTTAGCAGCTGAAAAAAATAACACGACAGTCTGTCAGTCACTCCATGTTGCTGGCGCCAAGCTGAATGAAATGGATAAAGATGGTAATACCCCGCTTCACCTTGCCTGTCTGGCTGGGCGTAAGGAAGCAGTCATATGGTTAGTACAGCAAGGAGCGGATGTTTCAATTAAAAATAAACAACAGAAATCAATATTTAACATATTGGCTGACAAAGGCTTGCATGAGTTAAATCAGGAAGTCTCCTTGCAGTTAAATCGATCAAAATCGCAAGCTGAACATGTAGCTGTTTATAAAAAGTGATATCTTCGCCTTAATGCTGGGCATGTATTATCGTGCCCACTATTATAGATTATAATGGCGATTAATTGTCTCAATATGGTACCAATTGCATAGGCATATTCTACTGCGTTGTTCTCTTTAGCAAGAGATTAGCGTGAGATGCTTGTTGTTGATTATCAGTAATCACATTAATACGATCTATGATATCCTGGTTGATGAAATAGGATGATAATTTGCTTAATGTCAACGGCTTCAATCTCCCAAGAGCATGGTCTACATCTTGCTGAGCATGATTGAGTATCATACGTTCTGCAGACTCAATATCATGTACAGTATACATGGTATTATAGTTATTATTGATTTTGAAAAACAATGTAAGCAATCCTTGCGATTTAGCTCTCAAGCTCATATACAATTCATGAATGTCTCGCATCATGCTATCTAACATTTCCTCAGTCATCATTTTTTTATGAGATATGCGATGATACATTCGACCAAGTTTTAATTTAACATCCGATAATTTATTTTTCTTTTTACATAACTCAACATACATTTTATTCATGGAGCTTATTTTATGTTTATCGGAAAGAGCTATTAATTCCTCCAAGCATTTTTGAACATCAATAATTGTTTGTTCTGCTAACCAAATTTCATTACAGGTTAACCCATATACTTCCAATGAAGCTTTCATGAATTGGCAAGCAGGATGCACCATGGCGGCAGTGCAATATTCAACACACAGGCGCATATCCATTTCATGCCATAATAGATACGTGAAGTTTTCTTGCAAATCATGTTGTTTATTCGGATACGAAGGTATTTTCTCAATTTCATCCAACTGCTTTACTAATTCATGCTCAGACATGCCGCATATAAATGGTAGTAAAGGATTTGTTACTGACGAAGGATCATTTTCAAATATAGTGTCTTGAACAGTTGATTCTAGAATGACTTTGTAATTGACGTACTTATTTCTTTCGAAGCTGACTTCAGAAAAGTATAAATTGAATTCAATCTCCTGACCAGGATCGACGAAGGCTATGCCGCCTATGAGTTGCTTATATCGATATAATACTGCAATAAGCATTCTAGGAACATGATGATGATTTGCGCGGTCTGAATTGATAAATGCAATATAATCTTTAATTGACTTGATATGGAGTTCTTGACGATTTTTACGGTTAATCGGATCATATTTGGAGGTTTCATATTTGAATTCAGACTGGTAACTCCTTATATTTCCCACAATTAATTTTAGTATGTCATTTGTAGGAATATAACTTTCCTGATTTGCATTCTTTGCTTTCCGTAATACTTCATTAATTGCATTTAGGAGCTTGCCGAATTTCCCCCTTTGCATTTTCGGACAAATTGAAAACGCTAATTCCATCAGACCACGAAGAAGCTTTGCTTTTTTATGGCCGTATATTTTTTTATACTGAGGAACGGTTCTTCTAAAGAACCGCTGTCTTGCGTGCGTCATGTTATTTATGTTTATTTATGTGTTTGAATTTATCGGCATTATACGGCTATTAGTAGCATGGATACAAGGTGTTATATTGAAAAGTGGCTGTTATCAATAGGTGCGATACATTATCAAAACGAACGTCTAGCATTAAGCTATTTATTCTATTCACGAAAGCAAATCATGGAAATGGTGCTAACAAATGCTATACTTTGACTATCAACGATTAAGATAAGGAGCTGGATAATGAAAGTTTCAGCCCATGTCTCCACAAGCGTTATTTATATTATTTTTTTATTGACCGCTAATGTCGCCTATGCGCAAGCATCTGATGACAGCTTATATATGGATGATCATCAAAGTAAATACCAAGTGGATTATGAACCAGACATCTTGAAATACGGTAACTCGGTTTCACGTATTGCAACAGGCAATCCATTTGCCCGATCAGCTGAATTTAGTGCTGGGACGTATGTCTGTAACAAGGATACTTTTCACGGTGATCCTTACCCTAATATTTATAAGGCTTGTTATTATAAAGGCATCAGAATTTCCGGGGCAGACGGTGCGGGCGGCAACAACCGATTTATCTGTGACGCAGGTCAATGCAGAGCTGCAGATGGATTTGATCCAGCACCATAATAATCAAAAATGAAATCTTTATTTCTTGGCAGGGATTTCTACTTGAATATTAGCAAATCGACTGGCTATGTCCTCGGCAGTTTTTTTAGGAATAATTTCCTCCCCAGAGTCTTTGTCAAAACGTAGATTGCCAATAATCTGAATTAATATTTCAATCGGAATGGTGGATAAAATATTCGTTTCATCGGTGAATCCCAGCGCCAAATAACGCGAGGCATAAAGAATTTCTTTGGTGACGAGAAGATTTTTCTCTAAAGAATTTAAGGCGTCCTTTAAAGAAGGTTGTTTGAAAATAGTCGCATGGTGATGAAAGGCGGGAGACGTTGATTTGGCGCATGCGGCCAAATCTTCATCGCTTGCTATCAGTCGCTCAAATTCAGATGGATGGATACAGATAAATTTTACCAGTTGGTCAGCAAGTTCAGGTACATGCTCGACCAAATAAAGAAAGCTGGCCCGTTTTGTGACGAGGCGCTTAAATTCTTCCTGATGCTGTAGTAAATATTTCACCAGCCCATGCGCAAGGTCTGGGAACTGATTAAGGGCACCAGTAAATTTCAGTGTTTTATCGAATACTGTGTGGAATTTATCCGAATCTTTTAGTGCGTCTTCTATCTGGGCATGGGATAACATTGATCGCCTCTTTTTATAGGATTTAGTTTAATTATAACAAGCAATCACGATGGTGGCTCAACAAATAATCCAATATTATACAATTACTTATACTCTTAATATGGGGTTAAGGCGGGTTGTGTATGATTTACCCACCATTAACGATAGGTGATTGCATGCAGCGTCAATTAAGTTTATTAACTTACAATGTTTGGGTCGACAATGATCAACATGCCGATAATCAAGTTGCATTGATTGCCTATTTTGTCGAAAACAGTTTTGACGTGATGTGCCTGCAGGAAGTGACCCGCCAGTTTTATCAAATGATTCAATCGAACACTCAATTGGCAGAACAATATGATTTTGTTGCGCCTGCAGCGCATCAAGATATAGGCCGCCGATTCGGAGATCTGTTGATGGTAAAAAAGGATCTTAATGCACTCTTGCATCCTCAGGAAATATTAATTAATACGACACGTGGACGTTATCTCGCCTCATGCAGTGTTGTAATCGAGGGTGTTAAACTAAATATCGGTAGCGCGCACATAGAAAGCGTTTTTTTCAGCAAAGAAAGCACTCAGATAAAAGCCGTGCAATTTGACCAGATTTCTAATTCTTTAACCTCCATGCAGGATCCAGATGCAATTATCTTCGCAGGCGATTGCAACCTGACTGGCGCGGAATGTTTGGAAGATGAAGATGCAATCATTACAAAAAATGCTTTAATTGACTTATGGAAAGCGCAGCATCCCGATATGAATGAAATGGATCAGGATGACGAAGACTACCGCGCAAACCATATTACCTGGGATGGCACGAATAATCCGAAAGTCCCTTATGAAGAATATCATCGTCCGGATCGCGTGTTTATGCGTTTGTTTAAGCCTGCAGTGGTCAAGGTTGAAAAAATGGAACGAGTTGTCACTGATATGTCAGACCATTATGGTCTATCAGTGGTGTTCTCTATCGTAAGAAATGTCATCTAAGGTCGGCGAATATATTAAATAACAATAATCTAATGTATCTATTTTCCCGAGCCAGCATCAAGAACTTGCCATCTGCTTTCTTAAATAATTAGTATATTCAGCAGGATATCCGCCACATAAGTCCCCTACTATCATCTATACTTAGGCTATAAGAATAACTAGTAAATCAGGGGTTAACCTTATGTTAAACCGTGCTGAACTTGATTTATTTATGCTTCAAACTCAGGACATACTGGGATATCCAGAAGAAGAAAGACGCAGAAAGCTAAATGAACCGTTTGCTAAAACGAACGGCTTGCTGCCTATACATGTCGCAGCATTGGCAGGTAATACCGCTGTCATGCAGAAAATAATAGACGGTGGAGCTGATATCAACGCCTTAAATGGGGCTGGGCAAAGTGCATTACTGATAGCGCTCACTGCTAAAAATGAAACGCTAGTGGAAACAATTCTACTTGCCAACCCTGATCTTAATAAACAGTTAAATGCAAATGAGCAAACTCTTTTACATGTCCTGGCAAAAGAGAGCGATAAATTTGATTCTGATCAACTGCAGGCAGTCATGACTCATGGCGCCAATGTCAATGCTGTGGATGTGCTAGGCAAAACCCCGCTTCATTATGCAACTGAGAGCGGTAAAACAAATATGATTGCCTTGCTGCTAAATACTGGGGCTAGACCGGACATAGAAGATAAGCAAGGTACAACACCGTTTCTGAGCGACAAGCAGCTGTCTATGTTGCATCAGGGTCCGCGTATGAAAAGTACGGCCACGAAGAATCTTGAAAAAGTCATGCGCGCATTTGCAACTGAGACTCCGCCTGCTTATCAGGTGAATGTGCTGGGAGAAATTGAAGTTCAGATTGAAGGGGTAAAATATAATCTGTCAAAAATCCTCGAACATAATCCTGACTTTGAACATATCAACATCAGGTTTCCCAGAGATGGTATTGATGCAAAAGATCATGAAAAGCATGCAGCGGCTGATGCATACGATAAAAATCAGGAAGAAATAGTCACTGCTATTTTCAAACGATTGACAGAATATCGAATCCAGCTTAATGACAAAGTTCCGGAAGACAAACGCGAAAACATGGTCATTTACGAAGTCACGCAATTTGGCGGCGGAGGTTCCAGAAAAGGTCAGCTGCAGCTGCAGGCGGATACTAAAGGTCTGTTCTGTGTGCCTACTGACTCGTATGGTATGACAATCCCGTGGGATAAACTGCCTGCAGACTTTCCGAAAAACTTTAAAAATATTAATGAAGTCATTCCGTATTTGTCTGAAATAACCAAACAGATAACCAGTGTTGATACCAGTGTTTTGTCAGAAGCAGAGGCGAGAGCAATACGTTATTTCACCATGGAAAAAAACAGCAATACTGCTTACCGAAGGATTAATCAGTTCATGCGTGAAAATGGAAAAATTGAAAAATTAACGGATCCCGCGCAGGCAGACTTACGCACCATATTATTGGTCTTGAACTATTTACCTGCTGCCATGAGAAAATTACAACTACAATCAGAATCACCGGAATTTCAAGGCGTCTATCGTGGTGAAACTTACGATAAGGCGAATGATGCAGGTATGGTGATGGAAAAAAGACTGGATAATCCGGTGATCTCAGCGAAAGGATTTATCAGTACTTCAACGAGTAAGGAAATAGCTGATAAATTCGGCGGCACTGATAAATCAAACATAAATATTATTTACGCGCAGCCTAAAAACAGTCTAGGTATTGATATTACCAAATATTCCGAGAATCAGCATGAACTAGAAGTTCTGATGGCTCCTGGCGCGCAAACTATTTATAGAAAAGCATCCGCTACAGGCAATACATTATTGGCCATTCCTGTGCGTAGTATTGATGAAATTTATTCACATAATTACGATCCCGAAATTATCAGATTACGTGGTGAGATGTTGGATATGGGTGATAAATACAGTAAAGATCCGGCAGCAGATCCAGCGCTTGGTCAGATCATTAAAGATATTTGTCACAATATCGCAGTCTATCAGCCAGGTGAAGCGGTTAATTCATTACAGTCGTGCGCCTCTAATATGGCAAAACTAAATGGCATGCACCCTATTAATCATGAAGCAGAAGTCATGATTGATATGTTAAAAAAACACATCTTGTTGATAGAAGATAGACTGGGTGAATATTTACATCACCGGATTAAGCAAGATCAGCATGCATTAATCGAAGCAGGTAATTACACATTCGAAAAATTTTATAAAAATTACTATCAGGATATTGCCTTATGCGACATTGATAGCATGATCAAAATAGACGGCGATGTCGTACACAGACCGAAACATTTCACTAATCAAGAAGACTGGGAAAATTATGTTGCGAATGAATGGGCGGCCATTCCCGGAGTGGAAATACGTAGACCTAATCATTCTCTCGCACATGATATGCGTAGTGCCCTGTATGTTCCACCTATCCTCACCATGCTAAAAAATCATGCTGCGCATGATGGGGTTAAAAAATATCTTTCCGGCATGGACGATTTCAAACAAACAATTATTCAAATTGCATTACTATTCAGCAGTACCGGCCGAGAGGCGGAGATTTCTGCAATGGATCACATGGATGTTTATGTTGGATATCGTAAAAATGGTAGTGACAACTTTTTCAATTATTTAAAGCAGGCAGGTTATTATCATGACGTTCCCGGTGATGATCTTGTTAAGCAGGAACAAAACCGTTTCATAGACGAGATGAATGAACAGTTAAGATATATGGGCAATCCCGTCTATTTCAGAGATTTAAATGCACTGGATAGTGGTAATGAGGAAAAAGGCCTTCTGCACCTTATTCTTATTTTGGCGCACCGACTTGATTTGATGCGGTGCTTTGATCTTGATAAGTTTAAGAGCGTCATGAATACCATGATGACGCAAATGACAGGTTATGTGGATAAACATTTTGAAATCAGGGCGCTTCCTGTGCTTTATCAAATGACTAATGATGCACTAAATACAACTGGCGACAGAAAATATGTCGCATTTCAAAACGGCAGATTAGTTGATGCAGATGTAGATTATAAGACGGTTTTTGCAAGCGCCAGCCATGACTCAGTTGCCTGTATCGAACATTGCTTCGCATCGAACGCGGTTTATCTAGAAGTTCTTGATGGTAAGTTAAACCTTGATCTCCCAGCCAAATTAAATTTATCCCCTCTGCAAAGGGCAATTGCAGAAGCAAACTCGACATATGCACTGCATTTAATGAATGATCCTGAATCTGTCTCGCCAGATAAACAAGCATTTTATCAGGATCTGATTCACGCCAGCCTGGATGAGGATGACGTTATATTATGGGAAAAAATAAATAAAACTATCATTGACAGACATGACCTGTCACAGGCAGATTTAGTAGCAACTTTGTATTTTGCCATTCATATGGATAAGGATGATATTGCGCTCAGTATATTAAATACAGGCGTTGATCTAACCGGTGTAAAATTTAATGGTGCTAGTCCTTTGTTTATGGCGGCGCAAAAAAATATGGCAAATGTCGTCGTTGAAATGATCAAGCGGCCAGATATCATTAATGAGCCCAACGATCATGGGCGAACACCGATGGATATTGCGGCGCGTGAAGGATCATGGGATGCCGTGAGGGTCCTCTTAGCTTCACCTGAGCTACGACTTGAAGCTGACAATGCAAGCCATGTTTTACTGCAGGCTATGCGAGGCGATCAAACTGATATCGCATTAGCAGTTTTGCGCTCAAAGTTTAGCATTGATACTGCTGTGACTTTAGACATGAATAAATCGTTTCGCACAGCTTTATATCAAGCAGTCGATTATGGCAATGAGGAGCTTATAAAAGAAATATTGAAGAGAAATCCTGATCAACGTGATATTAACAGAAGCTTTATGTATGCCATGGAAAATAAAAAATATCATGTAATCGAAACGCTGATAGCGTCAAATCGTGTTAATCTAGATATGAAATTTGCAGGTGGCAACACTTACATGCTCTTAGCGGTTAAACACGGCGATAGAAAATTATTAAAATATTTAATTAAGCATAATGCTTCTTGTGTTATCACGGACGCCAACGGTCATTCAGCCTTTTCGCTCGCAGTGCAACATGCACCTAAAACAGCAAAATTATTCTATGATCTTATTGCCAGACAAAGTGCGGTTATGAACGATACAGATAAACTGTATATTATGAAAACGTTAATGAAATTTGGGAAAGTAGATGAGGCACAAGCTTTAATCAATGTTTTATACCCAAAAGACAATGTAACATCGATCAATGCTGTTGAGGAAGCATCCGGAAATACCTTGTTACATATGGCTTGTATGATTAGCAAATCAATGGTTGAAAAAATCCTTGAACTACATCCGGATCCGAATATTGTCAATCAAGCTGGGATGACACCCCTCCATCATGCAATAGAAGATTCCTCGATAGAAATGGTTAATTTACTTTTGCAGCAAGGTGCAAAAGTGAATCCAGAGTTTAAGGATAAGATATATACACAATATCAGTCTCCTCTCTTCACAGCATTCCTGTATCATGACTGGGAGATAGTTAATCGACTACTGGAAGAGCCTGGTATCAATGTCAATGTACTGGATCGAAATCTTAATAGTCCACTGCTTCTCGCTTGCCAAATTGGCCATGCCTCCATTGTTGAAAAACTGCTGAAAGCCGGTGCTTCACTACAGCTGCCAACTGATGTGCCTGACTATAAACATCCGCTTTATGCTGCGGTAGATAAAGATAATACTGCCGTAGTGACACTCCTAGGCAGGAATGGCGCGGATCCCAATCAAATCTTTAATGGAACATCACTTCTGGCAATAGCTGGATTTAACAGCCGATGGGAAACAGTAGAAGCACTAATGAAAATACCCGGTATCGAGATTGATCCTGTTATACCGCAAGAAGTTTCAAGTCATCGACATTTCTCATTTCTTGAATGCCTAGCCATGCATGGAAAAACTGATTTGCTCATGACAATTATTAGAGACCCAGCTATAACACTATCTCAGCAGACTTTGCATGGTGTGCTTTCCCAGCTTGTTTTTGCCGAAAATACTAACTTAGTGCGCTTCGTACTAGATGCGAGAAAATTTGATATTAACTCTCTCGATAGCCGTGGTCTTGCCTTAATTCATGACGCTGCCGCCAGTGGTGATGATGATTTATTTCGTACCCTGGTAGATTATGGTGCGAATCCACTATTATTAAGCGCCGACCCGCATAACCCTGACAATGCAAAATCAGTCATTCAGTTCGCAGCTGAAAATTCACATTGGGAATTGGTAAAGCGATTACTGGATACACCAGGAATGCCGATAGAAAGAAAAGGACGTATGGGTGATACTTTGTTACACGATGCCTGTCGCGAAGGTCAGGTCGATATTGTCAATATGATATTTGATAAATTCGATATCAATCTTTTAAATGATTACGCAGAAACACCACTCAATCTCGCTATGAAAAATAATCATCCTGAAGTAGTAAGATTAATAATTGAAAAAGGCGTGGATATCAATCTGAAAAATCATGAGCCTGGGCCGACGGCTATTGATGATGCAATTAATAAGCGACGTTGGCCTATCGTGGATGTTTTGCTTGATGCTTCAGCTATCAATCCAGCTGTCAAACCAGCAGTATTTCATAGTGGAAAAGCATTATTTCTGGCGGTCAGAGATAATCAGGATGAGATAGCCAAAAAGATTATGGTGAGAGAGGATCTTGACCCAAGATTCACCGATAAAAAAGGTAAATCTATATTAAACGTCATGATCGCTGATGCTAAAAATGATCTTATCCACGACTTCCTGAAATTTAAAAATATTTATAATATTTTGAATAAGCCAGACATGGATGGAACAACTGTGGCGACTCAAGCAGTATTGATGGGTAACTGGGAAATCGTAGCGGCTATCGTTAAGCACCCGGAATATGAAATTAGTTACGATGAAAAATCCACTATTACACTGCTGAGTGCATGCGTCAGTAATAACAGAAATGACATCATTGAAACCATATTTGAAAATGATCCACCGCCAGACTATTTGCTTGAAAAAGCATTTGATGCTGCCTTGTCATATGTAACTGACATGGATCTCTGCGGATTGGTTGACTATTTATTAAAAAATGGTGTTAATGTTGATGATGCAGAGTTAGGTGGAACTCCATTAATTCACGTGGCTATCGAAAATGATCGTGATGATTTGTTGAGAATACTACTGAACAATGGTGCCTCGCTGGATGTTCGAAATGAATATGGAATAAGAGCGCTGGATATCAAATCTGATAGTGTTAAGATAAAAGAACTATTAAGGCCTTATCAGTTACAGGAGCTGAAACAAATCGATGAAACGCCAATCATGCAGGCTGCCATCGCTAAAAACTGGCAAAAAGTCGTTGAATTATTGAATAGTGATGACTCCGTTAACTTCCCGCCGAAGATATATAATCGATTAATTTGTTGTGCCAGTGAGGACTGTGCAGGTAATGCGGAAGTTATTAATATTTTGAAGCGTCAAATTATCGCATTCTCGAAAATTGATGTCGAAGAGTCACTGGATGGGACAATACACAACTCACCATTAGTAAGGGCGGCAGCGCAGAACAATCAGGATCTGGTGTTTTGGTTGATTGATAATGATAAAGATGTCAGCTGGAAATTATATACACCGGTTTTAATGACTGCCATGAACAGCGCGGCCAAAGCTGAACATTGGGAGTTGGTGGAAAAGTTATTGAAATTCGCGATTAATGCCGATCCATTCTATCGCGGTAATTTATATAATGAGATGCTCTTTGATGCTGCAGCCAAAGGACAGACTGAATTAGTGAAGCTGTTAATCAAGCATGTTTGTTGTTCTGCATTCGATAGTCCAGGGAACATATGTGATAGTAACGGCAAAAATGTGTTACACCTGGCAGCTGAACATGGTCAATTACCCTTAGTAGAGCTTCTGTTAAGATCTTTTCATCAGGATCAGGAAGATGCTAATCATCAAATACCAATGACATATGCTGTAAAAAATGATCATTGGGATGTGGTTGACACCATGATAAAAAGCGGCAGACTCGAGGTAAATTATGATGAGAAAGGGATACAAAACCTACTGTTCGCGCTGGTTGAAAAAGGCAAAGAAGATATACTCATTAACATATTGAATAAATACCCTGTTGCTAGGTATTCCTCCGGTTATAATGGCTCTTATTTCCTTCGTGTATGCAACCAGGCTGCCTTAGAGAATAGTCCCAATCTTAATAAGTATATCTCGATTTTATTACAGCAAAATCCTTCTCATGCAAACGATTCAACTAAAAACGGCTTTACTGCATTGCATGCTGTTGCCGCTGGTAACAATGTGGAGTTGGCCAAGATGTTAATCGAGTCTGGTGCGAATCCTGAGGCAAAAACAAAGCATGAAGTACCACTTAATTTTGCGTTAAATGCTGGTCATTGGGATATGGCTAGCTATCTCCTCAAGCATACGAACCATATACGCTGTTTTTCGAAAAGTGTGGCGGTTGCGCTTGATAGGGCGCTTAGTCAAGGCAGACTAGATTTCGTGAATGATTTCTTCGCTAAATTTCCACCTGCCGCGATCAAGAGCAAGGAAAATTATACAATGCTGCATGTTGCGGTAGATATGGATTGTGAGGATCTCGCCAGACATCTTGTCAAAATTGGTTTGCCTACAGATGTCGTCTCTAACAAGGGTGAACGGCCTATTGATATGCTGCGTGGCAAAACGAGTGATCCAGCCTTTCAGGAAAGGAAAAGGCAGTATCAGGAATTTTTGGCAGAGCCAAAGCATACGATTTCGGGTGCACCGCACGCCACCATGTTTGGCGGGCATGCGAAACCAAAAGCCGAACAGCAGCCGCAAATGGAAGAGAAGAAAACAGGACCTGAATATAAATAAGACTGGATGATGTGCATGACACTTCATCCAGGATCTTGTCAGCAACGTACACTTGCAGTTCTTCCAGCTCAGTTATGATGAGTTAGATTTTAGCTGAACTTTCTGACTCCTGCTTCCGATGATCTTGTTCGCAGCGCTTCCGCACAGTGATGACGAAACAAATCAGTTATATTAATCCGATCATTACATGGTTTTAATTTAACCTTGAGCGCGACTTAAGGTAGCAGCTGGCCGCACGCTTAGCACTTTACCTTCTATTGGCACGGCAGACTTTACTATTTTCAAAACCAAGGCGGTAAGACTACCAATCACTAACCCTATCATGAGAGAAATGATCGCGATGACAGATAGTTTTAGTGTGGGTATGAGCATAGCTGTGTTGGGGTCAGCAATGACTTCAATATCACTCACAGTGCTTGCTTTAACGACTTCTAATTGATGAATTTTATTTAATAAAGTCATGTATAACTCATTTTGTACGGTAACTTCCCTGGTGAGCTCATCAACTTTTTGCTGACTGTCAGGTAAATCCCTTATTTGCTGTATGATAGCTTCTCGGTTTTCAGTTAGCTGATGCAATGATTGATTAATAGTGATGACAAACGGATGCTTATCCGTATATTGCTCAAGCAATTCCATTTTCTTCAAACGAGTTTTTTCAATTTGAGCATTGATTTCAGCCAGGTGATTGACCAGATTATCCGTTTGCAATTTTAGATTAACTTTGCCGCTCAAGGCTTGATAATTATTCAACTGCGTTTCAGCACTTTGCAATTCTCTCTTCACGATAGGAATTTGCTTATTAAGATAGATCAATGATTTTCCTGCAGCTTCTGCGCGTAATTTGATATTTTGTTGTTGCGTAATAACGGCAATTTGATTCAAGGTTTTGGTAATTTCAGCTGGATGATTACCGATTAAGGAAAGACGTAAAATCGCAACAGTATTAGCAGGGTTATCTGCCGAGTTACTTAAGTCAGTAATGAATAAATTCTTATTCAGCTTCGCTATATTCTCAAATTCAGTTTCAGGTGTTGAGTGGCTATTTGTCTCCATTGCCTGGACGACAGGTTTTAAAATGAATTCAGATTTGATCAAGGCGATTTGTACCGCAGTAGAATCGCCTGATAGCGTAGAATCTGACCCTACCACATCCAGCTTGCGTTGAATTTTCAATAAAATACTGGATTGATACTTGGGTGGACTGAACATGGCGTAGAGCATACCAAATGAAAAAATACATAACGTGATGGCAAGTATGATATTGCGTTGATCCAGCAAGTACTGGATGACTTTACGTAAATCAACATGATCTACTTCTTGCAAGGGAATTTCATGTATTTTTTTACTATGCATTTCTCTACCTTGATGAAAAGCAAACCCAGGCAGTAACGCCTGGGTGCGATTTTGCTAGTAACGGATCATGACAATACAACGCCGCCTGTTTGCGGGAAGACCACAAATTTTCCAGACTGGCTGTTATCACCATTAATTTCTTGCGTGTACGCTTCCTTGTAAAGGTTTTCTGTCCAAGCCAAATTCGTCACATTCTGCAAAAGAACGGCGTTATTTGTCCAGAATTTTCTGGATTCAGCGTCGGTGAAACGTTGGATGAAAATATTATTTCTAACTTGTAGCGCATCAGTGTCACTGACTGCAATACCATAACGGTTTTGTGACATCACATTATTGGAGATAATAATATTATTACTAATGCTTTGTGTCGTGTTATGTGTTGCGCGGTACTGATGCAGTAAGTCTGTTAAATAGGCATCATCCCCTTTTGCCGTTTCTGGATAAGACAATACATTCACTGCGTAAGTAATGCCGCCAGAAACGCGATTACCATCAATCAAGACAGTGTGACTGTTCATGACATAAATACCATGGCAGGTTGGTGTGAATAATAAGTTTCTTCTGATAGAGACGTTACTCGAATCGAGAATATCAATTGAGTTACCCAAATGATAATTACCAGAGAAATAAATATAATTATGAATAATATTGCTGTTGTTACCCATAATAACAATTTGACCGTAACTATTACGTTTAAAGGTATTGTCACTGACCAAAGAGTTATCGGAAGCAATCAGGTATAACACACCATGAAATTGTTCGAAGGTATTATTTGTGAATTTCAAGCCAGTGGTTGGGGTAGTAGAAGTAGTGATTAATAACCCTGCTGTTAGCGTCTGATCTATTTTAAAATTACTATTTGAGAAACTGACGTTACCAAAGCCTAGCTGCACCACATACTGTAATGACTGAGTAAAAGGATGTTGAGGCAGATCGACAGTTTGGATGCTGACTTGACTAGAGTCTATATTCAAGGTGCCATTCTCAACTGAAATCAGAACTGGGGTCTCTTTAGAAAGTGTGCCCTGAACGATACAGTTCTTAATCGTTAAGCTCGCTTTGCCTTTAACGATGAAATTACCATGTGACATATCTAATGTGACATTGCTATATGTCTTGGGAAATGAAATCACGGTATTTGGAAATATCTTGATGGTTTCTGCTAAACAGGTATTTGTCAGCAACAACAACACTAACCCTATAGCATAGTACAACGATGCAGCTTTACCTTTAATTTTTGATAAAATAGTCATATCGACGCTCCAATGTCTATTAATTAAGTACCATTCACACGGAATTACGGTAAGAACACGCCTCCGGTCTTGGGAAATGGAACAAATTGTAATGTGTTAGAGTTGTCTCCGGGTACTTCTTGAGTAAATGCCTCTTTGTAGAAGTTATTTAACCAGGTGAAGTCGGTGGCTAATGGCAGCAACACATCATTGTTCGTCCAATATTGTCTGGTACTGTTGTCCTGAAAACGTTGGATGAAGACGTTGTCAGTCACGATCAACTGATTCACGACACCGCCAGCTAAACCATAACGGTTTTGTTCAATATAGTTATTGTTGATAACGATATTCGAGTTATCCACTGGTTTCAGCTCTTTTTTCAGCGCAGAAGCCAAGTAGCTCTTCTTGATGGCAGCAAGAGACGGTGTTTGAATATAGATACCGTATGACTTGCCGTCCGTAATCTGATTTTCTGTGATAAATAACTTTTGTCCACCCATGACGAATATGCCGTAACTGGCGCTGCTAGCGATGATATTATCGGCAATGTTAAGTTGTTTGGAATTGATGACATCAATGGCATCACCGGCTTTTAAATTGCCTGGGAACGAAAACAGATTTCTTTCAATCTTGGTATTATTACTTTCTGAATTGAAAATGTTGGCAAAGCTCACAAAATCGAATTCATTATCACTAATGTTGTCATTATGTGAATTCGTTAAGTAGAGACCACCATGAAAGTTTTTAATGACGTTATGTGCAATGACCAATTCATGAGTTTCATTGATCTGCGTTTCAAAGAACTCTACCGAATATGGGTTGCTATTAATGAATGCGTTATTGCTAATATCGACTTTACCCGTTTGCACGACTAGCAGTGGATAAGATGACTTAACAGTCGGATCAGGTGTGATACCTGTTGATGCAACATTCACTTTGTTATTACTTAAAGTGAGACTGCCATCGGTCATGGTGACCATGAACGGATTGGCTGGTGAGATCGTGGAGTTAATGGTCGAATTATCAATTTTTAGCGAGCCACCTGCGTTAATGGTAAACCGGCCGTGACTCATATCGATCACCACGTTTTGGTAAGTGGTGGGTTTATCAATTACTACATTGCCGTTGATCACAATAGGGCCTGCAAAGCAAACGCTACTGATGACTAGTAATGCTATTCCTAACATCGATTTTGAAAACGAACCTTGCATCATGTCTCTCCTTTGCGAGTTTAAGTCCTTATAAAAAAACATTGGCATGTGATTTAGTTATGCATGGATTTTCGAGTCTACTATAAAATAATTACGAATGACATCAATGAATTATGGAAACCTGATTCATTCATGTTGCAATCATCCTGCATTTAATCCATTAACACATTTACCGCCGTTCGCGTTTAACCAATTCATTTGCACTAGATAGTGCTTGTAAGCAATCGTCATATTGTAGTGCGAACCATTAGGCGCTACATACGTTGAACCGAACTGCCAAGCGCATTTGTCAGCATTTTCTTCACCGGATAAGTCGTACCAGGCATTTAAATGCGGATCGGTAATCGACTCTTCCAATTCATGTGTAATCACATTCGCCATGGCGTCAGCACCTAAGTTATCGTTGGGACTGACATGTTGTGCTGAGCAAGCAGCAGGACAGCGCTCTGCATTACCAACAAACGCATATTGCACAGTCTGGTTGTGTACTTTGCCATAAGCATGCCAGCCACAATAGGTAGTACAAAATCCTGATGTTTCATCCACATCTGCAGATGTCAGCACAAAGTAAATACCATGAGCGTCTAACGGTAGTTTTTTACTGTCTACCGCATTAGTGACAATCGATAACACGCTTTTATCTGTTAACGCGGTCCCTTGCGAATAGTTATCAAAAATGCCAGGTAGTGGGAATGTTACGATTCTTTGTACTGGATACCCTCTTCTATCTGTATAGGTGCTATTGATATTGAAGTTATACGTCTTCCCTATGCCTAATGCCAAATTGGCAAGCAGGTTGATAGCGGTGTTACCTTGCCAGTTGCCATACCAAATATAATAAATATGTGGAATGTTCCGGCTAGTCGTGCCAAGCACTGGGCCGCCATGATAATAAATACCATTTTGCGGAATACTGGCATTATTTGTGATGGGAAGTGGATGTGCTGATTTCTCGCCCCAACCTTTACCAGTTGGTGCTAATAATCCACCACTATTTTTAGCACCATTGATGACGGTAATGGCTTCACTGATGTGTGGCGCTAGGATCATCATTGAACATAATGCGGTTAATGCGAATTTAACGGATAATGTTTTCATCTTGAAACTCCATTTCAGTTGAATATCCTTTTTAATTGCCAGCTGATCCTAACTCAGCCATCAGCACTAGTAAGGATTGTTCGTAATCGCTTTTGTATACCAGATCGTTTGCAGCGTTGGTAACAGCTGATTCAAGAAGCGGTTCCAACGAGTCACAGTAGCAGTTGATACCACCACAATATCATTGTCTTGGAGCTGAAAATGCTCGCCTAACAATAATGCTGCTGGTGATGACACGTTTAGCCAATAAATTTCAGGACGTGCGTAGTTGCCGCGTATCACATAAATATGCCGTGGATCAGAAGCATTTGGATCCAGACTGCCAGCCATATTCACTGCTGCTGTAATTGAGAGCGGTTGATCGTTTAACGGGAGGAAACCTGGTTTCAATACTTCTCCCATGACATACACTTTTCTACTTCTGAAATCGACAACGCGTAAAAATAATTGCGGGCTACGAATATAAGTACTCAAACGTTTAGTGATGATAGGGCGAAGCTCCGCGATCGTCTTACCTGCAACGTGAACATTGCCGATCAAAGGCAGGTAAATATTGCCTTCTGCATCCACTAAATACCCTGTCGCACCTGCTGTTTGGTCCGTAGTCGGTGTGCCTGGTGTGGTTTGTGTTTGTTGTGGATTAAATTCGGGATGATTCCACACAGACACACTAAGCACGTCTTGTGGACCAATACGATAGCGGTATGGTCTCGAAGGATCGCTGAGTAATGAAGCGGCGGTAATCGGGATCAATGTTGGCTCGATGCGCAATGCCGGTTCTTTTTTGACAGGAATATTATCCGTATTCAAATTCTGCATGCCCGGTAAAGCATTACACCCACTTAATAACCCTATTAATATCAATAGACATAAATAATGCCGCTGGTGGCTGATGGCTGATATTACCGTCTTCATAGAATGATTCCGCCATGTAAAGGGAAGGTGACCCACTTGATGGCATAAAGATTTGGGTCCACCATGTTTTGTGCATAGGCTT
Source organism: uncultured Coxiellaceae bacterium (assembly GCA_964492045.1). Classification (GTDB taxonomy): domain Bacteria; phylum Pseudomonadota; class Gammaproteobacteria; order DSM-16500; family DSM-16500; genus Aquicella. The sequence continues at coordinate 23,275 of CAZBHW010000007.1, forward strand.
CTTTATACAAATTGTCTTCCCAGACAATGTTAGTCGTGGACTGGACTAAATTATCATTGTTTGTCCAAAATCTTCTGGCATTTCTGTCCTGAAAGTGCTGCACAAAGATGTTATTTTTGACGGTTAAACCATCGACTTTATTGGCAGTTAAGCCAAATCTATTTTGCGCGAGATAATTATTCGTGACGATGATATTTTCGTTGCTGATATTCGTTGGCTGATAATCCGCGAATGCATTGGCAATGAATTCACGATCCGCCCCTCTAAAGTCGACGAAAGTCGAGACATAAACCGCATAAGTGACACCGCCAACAATGTTGTTAGAATCGATTAAAATATTTTTACTGAGTAACACTACCATGGAATAACATGATCCAGAAAAAATATTGTTTTTGTAAATACTAATATTATTCGAGTCAAATAAATCTATAGCATCACCAACATTATTATTGCCGGAAAAAATAAACGTATTATTTTTGATGTTGTGATGGCTGCCTTGTACGATCAAAACATTGCTGCTGCTGACACGCGAAAACTTGTTGTTGGCAACTAGTGCGTTGGAAGAATTGGTAATGGCAATGCCGCCGTGTAAATTAGTGACTCGGTTATTAGTGAATATGATGTCTTTTGTTGCCGTTTTACCGGTGGATAACAAACCAACGAGATACGGATGTTCGATACTAAACTCATTATCATCTATCGTCATGCTACCGTCTGCTAGCTTGATCGCATAATACAGTGGTGGGTGCAGCGGGTTAGGTTGGATGTTTGCAGTCGTCAGATGGACACTGTTTTTCCTGAGATTTAACTTCCCATTCACGACATTAATCAGGAAATTCTTTTCTGGCGTAATAGCGCCTACAATGTTGCTGTTTTCAATCGTCAGCGTTGCCTGATTGATGACAACAAACGACCCGCTGTTAAGATCTAATGTCGTGGATTGATAGGTCGTGTCCTGATCGATAATCGTATTCGGTGCAATGCTCGTGACTTTAGCAAACGCCCAAGGACTTGCAATAAGGCATGATAAAAGCAGCCAAAGTTTAAAAATTAACAAGCGCATTTTCGCACCCATGTTCCAGGCCAGTCGCTTGATTCATGACGCTGATTAAGGTATCTGCTGCGTCATACATGCTTTCCGCTGACATGCTAGGGTCGACTAAAAACATTAAACACGTTTCACCTAACTTTTTGGCGTGAGGTCTGACTAGGCTGACGTGACTCTCACTCTCACCGAATGCTGTTTCCAGCGCGATGTCACGGCAACTGCCAACCAGACAAGTCACACCAGCAGCATTGACTTCATTCATGATACGGTCACGATTCCAGCCTGTTTTCAGTGTTTCTGGACGAACCAGCACATAGTATTTGTAGTAAGCGTGTTGAATATGCGCCGGTGGTATGGTGACTTGTAACGCTGGATGAGTACTAAATTGAGTATTTAATATAGCCGCAAAATCTTTTCTGGTTTGCAGCCATTCAGGCAATTTTTTCAATTGAATACGGCCGATGGCCGCTTGAGTTTCGGTCATGCGCCAATTCGTGCCGAATGAATCGTGCAACCAGCGAAAACCGGGTGGGTGTGATTGATGATAGACCTTGTCATAGCTTTTGCCGTGATCTTTATAGGCCCACATCTTTTGCCAAAGGGCTTTATCGTTGGTTGTCACCAAACCACCTTCGCCGCCAGTGGTGATGATCTTATCCTGACAAAATGAAAAAGCGCCGATATCGCCCCACGCGCCCACTTGTTTGCCATGAATGGCTGCACCATGGGCTTGAGCACAATCTTCAATGACTTTTAAATGATGCTGTTTGGCCAGCTCCATGATCGCTGGCATATCAGCAGGCCAGCCAGCAAGATGCACGACAATAATCGCTTTGGTTTTCTCGGTGATACATGCTGCAATCGTTTCTGCTGTGATGTTTTGCGACACCGGGTCAACGTCAGCCAAAACTGGGATAGCACCGCGCATGACAATCGAACTGGCTGAGGCAATAAAGGTTCGACAAGTGGTGATCACTTCGTCGTTTTCACCGATGTCTAATGCATATAAGGCAGCTTCCAGCGCAACCGTACCATTCATTAAAGCGATTGCATATGTCGTGCCAACAAATGCAGCATACTCTTTTTCAAATTCACGGCATTGCGTTCCCGTCCAATAATTCGTGCGCCCTGAGCGTAATACCTGTGTCACGGCTTCAATTTCTTCATCCGCATGCACTGGCCATTGAGATTTTTTAAATGTCATGATTGTCCTTACGCACATTGCGTAGATGGTTGACGAACAAGGGCCCTGGCAGGATTGCCGACTACTGTTTCATAAGGCGGGACGCTCTTGGTGACGACAGCACCCATACCCACAATGGCGCCTTTGCCGATAATTAAGGGCTTTTCAGACGTACCTTGTTTGATAATCGCGCCAGTGCCGATATACGCATAATCTTCGATAATGATATTACCGTTGCAATGAACATTCGGTGCGAAGGTAACGTAATCGCCAATCACGCAATCGTGAGCCACATAAGAATAAATGTTTGCATGAAAGAATTTGCCAATTTTGGCGTTGGCTGTCACGGTCGTGAACGCGCAGAAGATCGCACCCAGGCCAATTTCGTTGTGACCTAGATTCACATGATTAGCTGCTTCAATCGCGAAAGGTGCGATGTTTTTTTCCTGCATCATGGCGGCTATATTTTCTCTTGCTGCATAGCTGGCAATCGTAATATTAAAGAATTTCTCATCGGCCTGATGCGTAAAGAAGTCGTCGAATGAAATCACCTTGATACCATTCTTTAATGCGAGAGAAGGATGTTGATCGACGAACACTAACTCATAGTCTTCTTTAGGTAATCTGGTTTTCAACATGGTTTCTGCTAAAGGCATGACTTCCCGGCCAAATCCACCGGCACCCACAATTCCATATAATTTCATTTATTCATTCCAATTTATTTATATAACAGAGCCTTTTTTAGCTTCCAGATCGAATCTGGTCATGGTGGCTTCACCAGCCGCGTTGATACCTTCACGCTTGATAATTTTGACGACCGTCAATAATAAAATCTTTAAATCTAAAAAAAAAGAGCCATTTTTTACATACCAGACATCTAACTCGAATTTTTTCTGCCAGCTTAATGAGTTTCTGCCATTGATTTGTGCCCAGCCAGTCAACCCTGGTCTGACATGGTGTCTTAGGCGTTGTTCGTCGGAATAATACGGTAAATATTCCATTAGTAACGGACGCGGCCCTACCAGACTCATCTCGCCTTTCATAATATTTAACAACTCTGGTAATTCATCCAGACTTAAACTTCGTAATAGTTTGCCGAATTTCGTTAAACGGATCTCATCGCTTAACAGGCATCCATGTTGATCACGTGCATCGGTCATGGTGCGGAATTTATATAAATAGAATGGTTTTTCGTTTAATCCCGGGCGAATTTGACGAAATATAATAGGAGAGCCAAGAAAAAGTCTGACCGCAATACATAACACAACAAGCAGCGGTGATAGCAACAATAAAATAAATGTTGCAGTGCAAATATCAAAAATCATTTTTGCATGCTTGTAATACGACATAGATTATGTATCCTATAAACCAGTTCGGTGAATAATCTATCTGCAATCATAGATTTAATCAATCGCGGGATCTGTTGTATATTTACTACAAGGAAGACATAAGTGATTAAAAATATACTATTGCAACAACTCAAAAAAAAACAAGCAGCGATCGCAATTATCGGATTAGGATACGTTGGCTTGCCATTAGCAATGCGTTATGCGGAAGTTGGTTATAAAGTTTTTGGAATTGATATTGATGGCCATAAAGTGGATATGCTGAATAACGGCAAGAGTTATATCAAGCACATCTCGGCCCATCGCATTCAAACAGCCATCACACAAGGATTTCAAGCAAGCAGTGATTTCAGCCTCATTGCCAACGTGGACGCCATTATCTTGTGTGTGCCCACACCGCTCAGTAAACAGCGCGAGCCAGATTTAAGCTTTATTCTAAATACCATGGAGTCATTACTGCCCTACATTCGCAAAGGGCAAATCATTTCCCTGGAAAGCACCACCTATCCCGGCACCACTGATGAAGAAATCCAGCCTCGTGTTGAGTCTAAAGGATTGGTGATAGGACAAGACTTCTTTATTGTTTACTCGCCTGAACGTGAAGATCCAGGCAACGCAAAATTCGCGACGGGCGACATTCCGAAAGTGTGCGGTGGTATCACTAAACATTGTCTTGAGCTGGGAATTGCGCTCTACGAGCAAATCACAACCCAAGTGATACCTGTCAGTTCCACGAGAACGGCAGAAATGACTAAACTCTTGGAAAATATTCACCGCGCGGTGAATATTGGTTTAGTCAACGAAATTAAAATTCTCGCTGATAAAATGAATATCGATATTTACGAAGTGTTGAATGCTGCTGCGACCAAGCCATTTGGTTATGTGCCATATTATCCTGGCCCTGGCATTGGCGGTCATTGCATTCCCATTGATCCTTTCTACTTAACCTGGAAAGCACGCGAGTATGGTGTGCACACCAAATTTATTGAACTGGCTGGTGAAATTAATAACTCCATGCCGCATTGGGTCGTGAATAAATTGGCAGAAGGCTTAAATGCTCATGGCAAACCAATCAAGAAAAGCAAGATCATGATTTTGGGCATTGCTTACAAAAAGAATATTGATGATGCAAGAGAATCACCCGCGGTATTCATCATGGATTTATTGGTGAAACGCGAAGCGCACGTGAGTTACTCAGACCCACATTTGCCCGCGTTTCCCAAAATGCGTGATCACAGCTTCGAGTTAACCAGTCAGCAACTGACAAAAGAAGTCTTGGCGCAGCAAGACGCTGTGGTCATTACAACGGCACATGATTCGTTTGATTATGACTTCATCAAATCCCATGCCAATTTAATTGTTGATACCCGCGGTGTCTATCGCGATTATCATCCCAATGTAATTAAGGCTTAATGTGATGATTCATGATCGTAAAATACGACTCGGAGTGGTAGGCTGCGGTAAAATTGCGGCGAATCATTTCAGCTCCATTAAAGAACTGGCAGACGAATTTGAGTTAGTGAGTGTCTGCGATAATAATGAAGAGCACGCGCAACATACCGCGAAATCATTAGGGGTTAAACACTATCGTCACCTTGATAGCCTGTTAAATGCCGATGATCAGCTAGATGTCATTACCTTATGCACACCTAGTGGCTTACACGCGCAGCAAGCTATTCAAGTCGCTGCGGCGGGCAAACACGTCATTACTGAAAAACCGATGGCGACACGTTGGGAAGATGGTGTTGCCATGGTCAATGCCTGTGATAAAGCCGACGTTAAATTATTTGTTGTCAAACAGGTACGCTTTCAACCGGCTTTTCAGTTACTCAAACAGGCCATCCAGAAACAGCGTTTCGGCCGTATTTTTATGGTGAATCTCAATGTGTTCTGGACCCGGCCGCAACAGTATTACGATCAATCGCGCTGGCGTGGCACCTGGGAGTTTGATGGCGGCGCCTTCATGAATCAAGCCAGTCATTACATTGATTTACTGCATTGGCTCATAGGCCCGGTGCAAAGTGTGCAGGCCATGATGTCCACCCTCGCCATGAATATTGAAGCAGAAGATACCGGTGTCTTGAATATCCGTTGGCGCTCCGGTGCTCTAGGTTCCATGAACGTGACCATGCTGACGTACCCGAAAAACTTCAACACCTCGATCACCGTACTAGGTGAAAAAGGTAGTGTGAAGATCGGCGGTGTCTCCGCTAGCCAAATCCAGCATTGGGAATTTGAGCAACCTGACGAGCAAGATGTACAGGCAAAACAACTCTTGGAACCCCCTGTATTGCCAGCGAATTATGCCCACAAACGTTATTACGAAAATGTGGCGAAAACATTACGCGGGCAAGAACAGGCGGCAACCGACGGGCGCGAAGGCTTGCGAGCATTAGAAATCTTAATTGCCGCCTACCTCTCAGCGCGAGATAACAAACACATGAGTTTGCCGCTGGTTTATTGATTGAGTATCACACGATAACAAGGAAGTGCGTTGAAGATGAATTTCGTCGTCGTAAGTAAATGGTCTAAACGTGTTATTGCTTTTGTCTCTGATACCACAGCCACTATCCTTGCCTGTCTCATTGCTAGCTGGTTAACGTCACGTTCTAATACGGTCAATCTCAACGTCCATACCGTCTTTACCCTGGTCGGGGTGCAATGTTGCTTCTACCTGTCGTGCGGGTTATATCGCGGCATTTGGCGCTTTGCTTCCTTGCCAGACCTCATCCGAATTTTGCGTGCAGTGGTCTTTGGTACCATGATCAACGCCATCGTCATTAGCTATACTCCCTTCACTATCCCGTTCAAGACTTTCCTGATATACACCCTGTTATTAATGTCATTTTTATCCTCTTTGAGGCTAATATTTCGTTGGTACAGTGACTATCCAAAGTTTTTTGCTCATGGTAAACGTGTGTTGATTGTCGGCGCTGGTAGTGCTGGTGCAAGTTTGGTTGGGGACTTATATCGATCTTCTTTACTGAATCAGTTTGTTCCGGCAGTCTTTGTAGACGATAATCCTGCGCTACGCGGATGTGAAGTTCAGGGCGTGAGAGTCGTAGGCAAATGCGCAGATATTCCAAAAATCACCGCCAAATACGACATTGAACTAATCATGATAGCAATTCCGTCAGCCAGCTCCAAACGCATGCGTGAAATCGTGCAATATTGTGAAGCTTCCAAGGTCCCATTCAGAACTTTGCCCAGCTTGAAAAATATTGCGGAAGGTATCGTTAAAATCAGCTCACTAAGAGAAATCTTATTAGAAGATTTATTAGGACGTGAGCAGATTTATCATGACTGGGCAGCGATTAAAACGGCGATTCAACAGAAAGTGATTTTAGTCACAGGCGGTGGTGGTTCAATTGGTTCTGAGCTATGTCGTCAGATTGCTAAATTATTACCGGCTAAATTAATTATTGTCGATAACAGTGAATTTAATCTTTATTCCATAGACATGGAATTAATCAAAAATCACACCTCTATTGAAGTCTGCACCCATTTAGGCAGCGTAACAGACAAGGTGGAAATGGAGAGTCTCTTTGCGCGCTATCAGCCGGATTTAGTCTTTCATGTGGCGGCTTATAAACATGTACCCTTACTGGAAACTCAAATTAGAGTGGCCATGTATAACAACATCATCGGCACGTGCAACATTGCGAATTTGGCTGATCAGTATAAGGTAAATAAATTCGTACTCATCTCAACGGATAAAGCCGTTAACCCAACCAGTATGATGGGTGCGACCAAACGTGCATCAGAAGTCTATTGCCAAAATTTTAACAGGTATTCTGCTACGCAATTCGTCACGGTACGTTTTGGTAACGTGCTGGATTCTGCTGGCAGTGTGATTCCATTATTCAGGCAACAAATCCAACAAGGCGGCCCGGTGACCGTCACACACCCTGATATTTCTCGCTTCTTCATGACCATTCCAGAAGCGGCTCAGCTGATCTTGCAAGCCATGATTATTAGTGATGAAGGCGAGATCTTTGTGCTAGACATGGGTGATCCTATTAATATTCGTTATCTTGCTGAACAAATGATTAAACTCTCAGGCAAGGTGATAGGGCACGATATTGAAATTGAATACACAGGGTTGCGTCCCGGTGAAAAATTATTTGAAGAGCTCTTTCATAAAAATGAAGTGATCGGTAACACCTCTCATCCAAAAATCAAGCAAGCAAAAGTGCGCCATTATGATTGGCATCGTTTGCAAGAAGTCATCCATGCCATTGAAATTGCTTATCAAGCTAACAACATAGATGCTCTCTTGACCTTGTTATATCAATTGGTGCCAGAGTATCACGATGGCAATGTCGTTCCACTGCTGAAGCCTACCGAAATCATTTCATTAGAGGATAGACTATCGTCTAATAGTTAACCCCTGAATGACATTTTCCAGTGTCGCTGCCAAGTGGGCGATATTATGGTGTTGTAACACAAAGTCTTTGCCGCGTGCACCCATCTCCGTTAATTCATTTTTTGTCAGCGTCGCTAAATGCTGCATCGCTGCTGCTAATGACACAGGGTCGCTAGGCGGTATGCTGAGACCTGCGTTAACTTGCTGTATTGGGTTATAGGGAGTCTCTACCCCGAAGATGACAGGACGACCCATTAGTAAGTAATCGAATAATTTATTTGGGCTAATACCCCATCGAAAGATGGGTGAATTTTTTAATAACATTAAATACACATCAGCCCGGTTCAAGAGACCATAGACTTCCTTTTTGGGCACGGCATCTACTAATTCAACCAGTTTAATGTCTTCGTTTTTGACGCGTTGTTGCAAGCGTTGCTTGTCTGGCCCATCACCTGCAAGCACGATTTTGATGTTGCGTTGTAATGATCTTTCTTGTAATAGCTTTGCTGCATCGAGCACGGTATCCAAATCGTTTGCTAACCCATGAGCGCCTGCATACATGATGGTGAAATCAGGATTTGCAGTTGGAGTCATGGCATGCGGCAAATTATCAGCGTCAATCGCATTTGGCAGCCATAGTATTTTCTCAGCGGGAACACCGCAACTTGTGAGGTACTTATCAGCCGCGGGTAATAATGAGATGATTTTGTCTGCTCGTTGATACAAGCGTAGTTCAACCCATTTCATTAAACGAATTAATGGATGCCGATCTGAAATGCGACCTAGCTCGACCAAGGTATCGGGCCAAATGTCTCTGATTTCCAGCATAAATGGAATCTTTAAACGTCGAGCTAACTTTTCTGCACTGAATGCGCTAAAAAGGTGCGGACTGGAGCCTATGATCACATCAGGCTGGTTGTCTATGGGTAAATATTTTTTATTGAGGATTCTCCAGCTAAAAACCAGCATGTTCCAAAATCTAGAGATGGTATTACCACGATAAGCAGGCGTTGGTATCCAAACAAAAGGAACATCATATGTTTTATCCACTTCACCCGTTTTAGCGGTTGTTTTGATATAGCTCTGTGAAAAATGATTATAATTCGCCGCAATAAGCATGACTTCATGCCCTTGCTGGATGAGTTGTTTGGCCAGGTTATAATGTCTGGTACCACCAGCGCTGGTTGGAGGTAAAGCATAGTGATTAATGATCCAAATTCTCATTAACAGACTCCTTGATGCAAATACTGTGTAATTAAATGAGCGGCATTACCTTGCCCATAAGGATGTTGATGTTGCATGCCTTTTGAGCCCAGCGAGTTTAATGCCTGCTGATATATCTCATCACTATTTTCTGGTTTAACAATTTTATTCCATTGTAATGCCACGGTTTCTACCCATTCCGTTTCATCTCTTAATGTGATGCAGGGAATTTGATAAAAAAACGCTTCTTTTTGCACGCCGCCGGAATCTGTCATGATCAAAGCAGCATTTTTTTCCAGCATCATCATGTCAAGAAAACCTAATGGTTCAATGATGGTGATCTGTGAATTCGCGATCAACTCAGGCAACTGTTTTTCAATTATCTGCCTGGTGCGTGGGTGTAATGGCAGCACTACCGGCATGGTATTGCATAGACGATTCAAGGCACTAAAGATGGCTTGCAGGCGCGGCAGGTGGTTCGTGTTTTCAGCACGATGAACCGTTGCTAACACGTAGTCACCGGCATTGAGTTTGAGTGTTTGTAAAATTTGACTGGATTTTACTGCTTTTTCGCCATAAAACTGAGCAGCATCAAGCATGACATCACCGACCGCTATAATGCGTGCGCTATCATAACCTTCATGCTTGAGGTTAGTGACGGCTTGCTCTGTTGGTGTGAATAAAGCTGCGGACAGTTGATCTGCGACAATTCTATTGACCTCCTCCGGCATTTTACGATTGAATGAGCGCAGTCCTGCTTCTACATGGCCAATCGGAATATGCAATTTTGCGGCAGCGAGCGCCGCTGCCAAGGTTGAGTTGGTATCACCATAAATTAACAACCAGTCCGGCTTTTCATCCATCAACACTCTTTCGATTTGAAATAACATGTCGCTGGTTTGTTTACCTTGCGTACCTGAACCCACACCAAGATGGTAATGGATGGCTGGAATTTCCAGTTCATCAAAGAAAATTTGTGACATATTATTATCATAATGCTGGCCGGTATGAACTAACACTTCTTCCAACTGGTTTTGTTGGCGGATCGCTCTTGATACCACCGCTGTTTTGACAAATTGTGGCCGTGCGCCTACTACAGTAACTATTTTTTTCATGCCATGACCTTGTTCAACCATAATAATGAAATTGCTTCGGAGATTGCGCCTTTGCGCTGTGCTAATTGCTGGTCTGAAAAGACCTCATCGACTTGCTGGGGATGATTGAGAAACTCTTTGGTGATAGCTGGGTGTCGGTGCAATTCATGGCGAATGGAACGGCCAAGCCCCGCTTGCAAGAGCATGTTTGAGCTGATATCAAATCCGCGTTTGTACCTGGCCAGACGAATTGAGTCAGGGATTTTGTTTTCCATGATTTTACGAATTGCCCACTTGCCATAACCAGCTTTTAGTTTCATCGATTCAGGCAATGCCAAACCCAGCTCAATTAATCGATAATCCATGTACGGCAAACGACTTTCTACGCTGTTGCCCATGGCGTTTCGATCTTCATAACGCAGTAAGGTCGGTAAACTGAAATGGGCAATATCCTGCATTTGACGCTTCCATAACACAGACTCATGATGACCAAGTTTCAGAGGCGAACTATCAGGTAAACGTAAAGTGGTGTCTGTTGTTTGACGAGCGCGTAAATAACGATGCCGGTGTTGCCAGTAAGAGGTAATCGAGGTCATTTCAGCAAAAAACATTGGCATCATCTGCAAAAAGTTTTTGGCTGTAAGCAGATAGCGCTTTTGTTTAGTGCTCTGTTGCAGCCAAAACAACAGAAATTTTTTGTATCCCATAAATGCTTCATCACCACCCTGCCCGCCTAGTAAAACTTTGATGCCTGCGCTTCGTACCTGCTGATACAATAAATATTGCGCGACGATACTTAACGTTGAGAATGGTGCGTCTTGCACAGTGATGGTTTGGTAAAATGCTTCCAGCATTTGTTGCGCAGTTGGCCAGACATAGTGAATATCGATATTCAAATACTTCGCGCATTGTGCCACTAAAGGCCCTTCAGTTTTCACCTGATCTGGGTGTGCAAATGAAAAGCCGATGGTATTGGCATGTTGCCGGCTAACCAAGGCGGCAACTGATGATGAATCCAAGCCTCCGCTCAATGAAATAGCCAGCGGGACGTCGGTTCTTAATCTGACTTTGACGGCATTTTCCAAGGTCTGATCTATTTTGTCCAACAGGCAAGGCGTATTGGAGGTTGCCAGTTGTTCAATAAGCTGTTGCACCTTCTCACTTAATGCATAATAAGTTTTGACTTCATATTGGATGTGTTGCTGCATTGTGACTTTTGCCTGTAAATAACTGGCAGCAGGCAGTGAATGCAATTGCAGATACGCTGTCATGTCGCTGCCATCTTCATAAACCAGGTATTTTAAGCCTTTTGCTACATACTGCAGGTCAGGCTTTAGATTCAAACGGCGAGCCAGAGCCGGCGTGGTGGATGCAAAATACAGGACGCCATTTTGTTCGATGTAGTAAAGTGGTCGTATACCGAATCTGTCTCGGCATAACCACAGTTCTTCCAGGTGTGTATCATACAAGGCGAAAGCAAATGGGCCCTGGAAATGTTCAAGGGCTGCGATGCCCCAATGTGCAAACGCATTCAAGATGACTTCAGTGTCACTATTTGTTGTAAAGGTTAACCCATAGTCAATGAGTGCTGCTTTCAATTCCAGATAATTATAGATCTCACCATTAAAGACGATGCAATAGCGGCCTGTGCTATCCCACATGGGTTGGTTTGCATGTGAGGATAAATCAATAATGCTTAATCGATTATGTGCAAGGATAGTCGCTGCGTGCTTACCCTTTAACACACACTTATCCTGATAATCAGGACCGCGAGCAGTCTGACTGAGCATGATGTCTTGCACGATCTGTTCATGCTGTTGTGTTAACTCTTTTGTATAGACACCACTAATTCCGCACATCTGCCAATTTCTCCGTGTTGATGTCCTGTAAAGGCTGTGATAACGCTAAGGTGATGATGCAAAATAGCATGGCATTGAAGGCCAGTCCTTTATGTACCGCGAATAATTGAGCGTAGGTAAAGATACTTGCCAACAAGGCAGCGAAACCTAAATAGATGGTTTGCTGAGCTTGTATGGCGCGCAATACCAGTGTTTTAAATACAGTAAAATATAGCCATAAACAGCAGAATAATCCGTATATTCCACCATACACCAAACTATAAATAATCAGGTTATGAATATAAGTGCGCTCTTCACCGCTTGCTACCGTAAAGGTACTGCCCGCACCCATGCCAAATAAAATGCTGATGACACCCGAATGACTCCAGGTTTGTAAAGCTGGCAGCCATTCGTCATATAAACGTCCATTACTATAATCTGCACCACTCGCAGCATGATAAGAAAAGCGCGACCAAATGGCTTGTTCCAGCAAATGTACACTTGGAATGAGTGACAAGATAAGCAGCATACCTATCATCATGATCAGGTAAATAACAAAATACTTGCTGGCATTAGCCAATGAAAACGCAGGTGATCGTGAAGCCTGATAGAAATAGAGGACTGAAAACGTTAGCCAACCCGCCACAATCGCAATGACGATAGAGCGTGTCAGCGTTGCCACACCGGCAAACAAGCCAAATAAGATCAGACTGAGCGCCAATAGTTTTGTTTTCTTTTGTGGATAAGCTAACAAGACCAGCGGTAAGATAGTGGTAGATAACACAATCGGTAGCGTCGTGCGTGATTCAACTAACGTAATACGACTCCTTAATACATCCATGACACCAGCATGACCCATGGAATGTTGCAAATATAAATAGACTTGATAGCCTGCTTGCATTGCCCCAACTGCAATCAGCGTCATGGCTAAAATCCAGGGACTATATAAGCGTGTTGGTAATAGACCGATAAATATTAATGGAAAAAAATTAATATACGGCCCCAGCGATCGTAATGCATTTAACAGCGGCACACCGTGCACTAGCGAAATAAAAATCGATATGAGCAAGTAACTTAAATACAGACAAATAGCGATTAACAGGTTTCTTTCAGGTAAATACAGTCGATAGGATTTCATGCTAGCCAACGCGAGTAAGCCCAGAAAAAATGGCAATGCAATTAAAATCAGATCTTCCACTTCAATGGAAACAGGCGCTGGGTTTGCCACTAGCGTGACAAAGATAATGCAAAAGATGGTAAAGCTAATAATTTTTCCCATTAACCCATTCTCATTTATATAATATTTTACGTGCAGACTTCCACGCCAATGCTTTCATGCGTGCAGGTAGGTAGTCATATTGCTGCTGTCTACGCTGATATTCCGCTGCAATGCATGAAGAGTTCGATAGCAAACTGAGTATTTGTAAATAAGTCATCTCCAGTAAATGATAGCGCGGACTATTGACATTACTGACAGGGGTTTTTTCATCAAGATCGTACAGCGACCACCAGCCAGTAGAATAATGCGGCAACATGGTTTCCAATGAATGCAATCCCATGTGCCAAAGTTCCGCTAGCCAAGGCTCTGCGAGCCAATAATTCAGTTCCCAGATATTCATTAAGCAAGACATGAACCCGTTAATCACACCGGTTGGTGTGTGTGGGTATTCTTCAAAATAGTGGCAAGCTTGTCGAGAAAATGGATGTAAAAATCCACCTTGACTGGTAGGCATTAAAAATTGACTCAAGGCCAGTTTTGCTGACTTAAGGTATTTCTCCTCACCATAGAGCTTAAACGCTCGCAGCATCACCGCTGCTCCCCGCGATTGTGCCAACGCTGAGTGCCAGGGAGCAGTTGAGCCATACCAATCGAAACGGTAATCCCATAAACCAGTTGACGTTTGCAATGGCAAAAAATAATCGACGTATAGTTTGAATTGGGATAGCGCCGCCTCATCTTGTGTTTGCAAGAACTGGTCATGCAAGCCTAAGGCATATTGAAATGCAGCTTCAGGATTGACTTGCTGACCAATAGGCTTTTGATAAGGCAAGACGATGATCCCTGCCTGATTCTTCAGTGAATAGCTGAGCTTCTGTCGATAATCAATTAAATAAAACGGGCTCGTGTGACTAGCTTGATAGCGCGCCAAGTCCTCTTGGCTACTGAGGTTAGACGGTTCTGGCAAATACCAGAAAGCCGCCGTAGACGGACGATTTTGCCAGCGTGCTAAAAGGTAATTATCGAATAATTGCCATGCGTTGTTCAGGTAAGTGATCACGAGCTTACCTCATATTGTAAAGTGAGACCACGATAATGCTTGGTCATCATGATTAATTGCGCAAAAGGTTTTGCTATAAAGCCAATCCACAATAAGGTCAGAATGGAATAGTGATCTTGCTGTGTCTGCACTAAGGCTAAAAGCAGGAACATTAACTCAAAGAAGCCATAGCGTCTCACCAGTGCCGGGTGATTATGATGACGATTAATTTTAAAGTAGAGTATGCGCATGACTGTTGAAAAGTAGAAGCCAACTAACAGCAGACAACTCATTTGCAGCGTGAAATAAACAATTTTTGTGTTACCTTGCAGGCTGAGGAACAAAGTCAACAGCACTAAAAATAAATTGAATGATGTCTGTCTTAAGCGTGTTAGATCATTGTTGTGCTGTTCTGCTGGTATTTGCCAGTTAGCCAATTTCGATCCGATAAACGAGTCGACTAAAACGAATCTGGCAGCAGCATAGATTCTAATGGCAAATGAAAATATAGATAAAAACCCAGTGCCAAAGCGGTAAAATGCGGAGCGAATGATAATTTGATATAGCTGCTCACTGATCATGGATGAGAAATGCCGTGCAAATGTCATCACACCAGCGGTTAAGGTTAGCTGGTTAGTTTGCAATAATTCACTATCTTTCTTTGGCAACAGCAGTAATAACACACATTGCACAACGGGAATGAAACTGGTTAAACAAACAATCGAAACGATTAAATGCGCATTTGCCACCAAGTAGCACGCTAATATGCCGGGTATCAGGATAAGATTTGGTAAAACATTAATGAACTGTGCCGCCAGGTAATGATGATGTCGTTGTTTAAACGTAATTAATAATGCAGCAATCAAATTGAGGAAACTGCCAGCTATCGTGATACACAAGAGCAACCAGTCTAGCCCACCCGCTGAGTAATTCATGGCGAGACCGATCAGGCAAGCGAATGGGAATCCAATGATGGTCGCGCATAGTAGCATGCTGGAGAGCGAAAGCACGGTGCATAAATTCAGGCAAGCGAGGCGCATCGCATCGATGGTGAGGCCGATGGTGTAAAAGATGGATAAATACAACTGTAAATGATCGTTATTGGCGCTTAATCCGAGTAAACCCAGAATAAGAAATTCGCGCAATATTCCAAACGCCATACTCGATGAGGCTAGCAGCACACCTATTTTGTAACTATTCAGCTTAAACAGCTTCATCGCGTTGTAAGTCATATTGATCTAATGCAGCTAATAAATGATTTACAATGATATTCTGCGATTCTGCACTTAAATAGGGATGCATAGGCAAGCTAATGACGTGTTTTGCCGCCCTTTCCGCGACCGGAAACACGGCTGTCGACTGGAGTTGATTGGCAAAAACGGGTTGTTGATGCAATGGTAAGGGGTAATGGACTGCTGTTGGTATATCAAATTTCTTTAGATAAGCGGCGATGTCGTCACGGTGTTCTACTTCAATGGTATATTGAGCGTAAACACAGGTATTCCCAGGCTGTAGACGTATGGTTTTTACGCGGCCCGCTAGTAATGCATCATACCGTTTTGCAATCACTGCACGCTGTTCGACTTCTTGGTCAAAGATGGCTAATTTAGCTAATAAAATGGCTGCTTGCAGGGTGTCTAAACGGCTATTCATGCCAAGAATGTGATGGCGATATCGTTTTTCTTGCCCGTGCGTGCGTATTTGGCGCATGGCAGTAGCGAGTTGATCATCATTGGTAAAACAAGCACCGCCATCACCGTAACAACCTAATGGTTTAGAGGGGAAAAAGCTGGTGCAAGCGATGGTAGTCAGGCTGCAGGACTTTTTATTGTGGTAAGTGGCGCCAAAACTCTGCGCGGCATCTTCAATCACTGGCAGCTGATACTTTGCTGCTATCGCATTAACGCGATCCATGTCAGCGCATTGACCATACAGACTGATGGGCATGATGCACTTCGTTTTTGCCGTAATAGCCGCTTCAATTTTCTCGGGGTCGATGTTGTATGTGTCTGGATGAATGTCGACAAAAACAGGTGTTGCGCCTAGCAAAGCAATCATTTCAGCATTGGCAATAAAGGTAAAAGGCGTCGTAATGACTTCATCGCCAGCTTTGATGCCTAATGCCATCATGGCAATCATTAAGGCATCTGTGCCATTTGCCACCGTGACACAATGCCTGACACCGACATACTTTGCCAGCGCTTCTTCCAACTCTTTCACTTCGGGGCCGAGGATGTATTGACCATGTTGTAAAACAGTGTTGATGCGAGAGTGAATATCAGAAGCAATCTTTAAATATTGCTGGTTCAGGTCGATAAATTGCATGTAATTTTATTACATCCTTGTGCAGGTGATGACGGATAAATTTATTTTTTAATCGTTAGCTGCGATGCAAAAACCATCTTTGAGAAAATAGCATAAATTGGTTTTTTCGCAAGTAGTCTCGGCATTTCCGCTTAATGGGAGATCGAGTTTTTCGCCGTATTGACTCATCCAGCCAATTTGACGTGCGGGCACACCGACCATTAATGCATAAGCTGGAACATCACGCGTTACCACACAACCGGCACCGATAAACGCATATTGTCCGATGGTCACACCGCACACGATGGTGCAGTTTGCGCCTAATGTCGCACCTTTTTTTATGACAGTGTCACGGTATTCATTTTTACGACTGACTGCAGAGCGAGGATTGTAAACATTGGTAAATACCATGCTTGGGCCGCAAAATACATCATCTTCCAAGGTGACATTATCATAGATAGAAACATTATTTTGGATTTTAACGTTATTACCGATGACCACGTGATTACCGACATAGACGTTTTGACCTAGAGAACAACGCTCGCCTATGACTGCACCTGCAGAGACATGTACCCAGTGCCAGATTTTCGTATCGCGGCCAATGGACGCGCCATCGTCTACAATGGCTGTAGGATGTATATTTCCCTTCATTGATATTACTCCATTCTTGTTGAACGCTCGCCATGATGGTTGCGTAGTCTAACTTGTTTTTAGAGAGTAAAAAAGGAATACTGTTAGCACTGCAACCACCAGCTCGCGAGCATAGATCATGTTGTCGAATTCTCATTA
Organism: uncultured Coxiellaceae bacterium; assembly: GCA_964492045.1. GTDB lineage: Bacteria > Pseudomonadota > Gammaproteobacteria > DSM-16500 > DSM-16500 > Aquicella. The sequence continues at coordinate 40,704 of CAZBHW010000007.1, forward strand.
TTTACTGCCCTGGATACTGCCGCCAGGACTGAACATTCTGCTGATGTTCTCAGGATGGTTACTCAGTTTTAGATTACCTATCCTTGGCAAACTGCTGATAGCAACAGGATTTATTAGCCTCTGGTTGCTGAGTACACCTTACGTTGCCTATCAATTTGTGGATAGCCTGCAAAACCAATATGCCATGCTACCGCCTAACTTAAACAATCAAACGCAAGCTCAAGATGCGATTGTTGTATTGGGTGGCGGTGATGCGGTGGAGTTAGAGTACAGCAATAAACGTACCGTCTCAGACCAAACAGTACATAGACTGCAATATGCAGCGCATCTTTATCAGCAAACACATTTGCCTGTCATAGTCTCTGGTGGCAAACCCATTGGAGCAATTGAGTCGGAAGCAGATTTAATGGCAACCATGCTGCATGACAATTATCAGATGACGGATATTATTAAAGAAGATAAGAGCCAGTCCACTGCCGATGAAAGCCAGCTTTTGCAAAGCATACTGCAACAACACCATTTCAAAAACGTCTATCTAGTCACAAATGCCTGGCACATGCCGCGCAGTGTCTTTCTCTTTCAACGTGCCGGTATCACGGTCACGCCAGCGCCCATGGGATATTATGTTTATAACACGGGTTATGCATTAATTAGTTTTTTACCGAATATCGAAGCACTATCCGCTAGCGCTATCGCGCTCCATGAGTACCTTGGTATAGCCTGGTATCGTGTGAGCTAGTGAAGCTCAACATTAATCATTTGGTGCATCGTGTGCCAATACATCAGCCACCATATAAACACGCGGTGTGTTAGGCGGCGGCATTTTGTCAAACATTTTGATGACAAAGGTTAACGCGTGCGACCGGCAAACTGAAGTATCGCTCATGTCACAGGCACTCGAATCTGTGCCGGAAGTAGAGACGGATTTTATTCTGGCGGTTGAGTAAGTGTCTGCCGTGACAGAACGTCCTGAAGGAGAAATTCTTCGGTATTGATTTTTAGTGGTAATATCCACATTTTCGCGTGAGTTGCTCGAAGAAACGATGATAAAATATTGGTATCCGTTACTCATGGCAACTTGCGCGCAACGGTATAGGGCATAACGTTTGATCTTGCGTGATGAATCACCGCTCGATCCATGAAATGCGACTACTGCCGTATTGGCATCTATCATATAACTAGAGTAACCGCCGGTATTAATACCACCGTATTCACCCTGTTCTACGTATGCGGTAGACCAACCAGATATGAACATGATAGAGAAAATAATCCATAATTTTGCAAGTGGTTTCATCATGATTCACTCTATTTATTATTATATTTTATTTTATTATACCACAACCTAACGAGACTTCATTCTGGTCTAGGTAAATACCCTTAAACCGTTTACAGGGTTTTCATTGTATAATTGAGTGATAAGTTTAAATGATGACGGGAGTATTTATGGATACGGTATGGAATAACCTTTTTAAATCAACGATCGCTGTCAATCCACACTTATCATCTCATACAGACGAAATCTATCAGAAATACTACCGTTCATTTACTGAAAACTATATGTCAAATCATGACATGCAGCGCATTATTGAAGATATCATACACCTTGAATCCATCCATGCGGATGATCATATCGCCATCGACTTGTACGAAACGCGTAATCAAGAGTGTTTTGAAACGAAGATTGTGATTTATAAGAAAAATAAATCCATTATCTTATCTGAAATATTACCCGTGCTAGAAAATTTCGGATTTAAGACCCTGCATGAAGAAACTTACCATTTAAACACTGAAAAAGATCATGTTTATGTGCATGAGTTCAGCGTTCAATTTTATCAGAACAGCAAATACAAACTCGCCGATATCAAACCTAAACTTACCGCTGCGTTAAAAGAAGTATTATATAATAACGATGAAAATGATGGTTTTAACCGCTTAGTGGCAACAGCGAACATGGATGTTAATACCGTTAATATTATCCGTTCCTATGCTAAATACATGAAGCAGGTTAAATATCGCTACTCACAAAGCTACATCGAAAAAACTGTCGTGAATAATGTCGAGATTACTGAGCAGTTAGTGCAATATTTCTATGCTTTGCACAACCCAAAATCTTATTTTAATGCAGAACCGGATAAGATCATCGCTGAAATTGATAAACAACTGGAACAAGTCAGCAATATCGATGACGACAATATCATTCGTCGCTTGCAGCTGCTAATCAAAGCGACCGTCAGAACAAACTACTTTCAGAAAGACGCACAAGGCAAAAATAAAGAATACATTACTTTAAAAATCCGCTCGAATGATATTCCAGACATGCCGCTACCTAAACCATTGATTGATACTTTCGTTTATTCGCCTCACTTTGAAGGCATACACTTACGCAGCAATAAAGTATCACGCGGTGGTATCAGATGGTCTGACCGACACGAAGATTATCGCACTGAAGTGTTAGGTTTAATGAAAGCGCAAAAAGTTAAAAACTCTATCATCATTCCATCCGGCGCGAAAGGCGGTTTTGTCATCAAAGAAAAAGCGCTGCGTGAATATGGCGATATGAAAGAATGTATTATTAAATGCTATCAGCAATTTATTCGCGGTTTACTGGATGTGACAGATAATATCGTTAACCAAGATATCGTTCATCCTCAAGACACCATTTGTCATGATGGCCAGGACGCTTACTTTGTTGTGGCGGCTGATAAAGGCACAGCTGATTTATCTGATTATGCAAACTCAATCTCCAATGAATATGCATTTTGGCTAGGAGATGCTTTCGCTTCTGGCGGCTCTAACGGTTATGACCATAAGAAAATTGGGATCACCGCTAAAGGTGCGTTTGAATCATTGAAGCGTAATTTGCAGGAAATTCATCTGGAAAACAGTGAATACACCATGGCTGGCATTGGTGACATGAGCGGTGATGTCTTCGGCAATGGTTTGATTATCTCAAACAAAGTGAAATTAATCGCAGCGTTTGATCATAGACATATTTTCATTGATCCAGATCCAAACCCTGACACCTCTTATCATGAACGTCTACGCTTGTTTCATTTAAAGTCATCCTCCTGGAACGACTATAATAAGGAGCTGCTGTCAAAAGGTGGTGGCGTCTATAAGCGTTCTGACAAATTAATTCAATTGTCACCCGAAGCACAAAAAGCGCTGGGCACTGAAGAGTCGAAAGTCTCCCCTGACCAACTGATTAGAATCATTCTAAAGTCCCCTGTTGATGTACTCTATAATGGCGGTATTGGCACTTACGTCAAATCCAGCAAAGAAACCAGTGAAAACATAGGGGACAAATACAATGAATTCTGTCGCGTTAATGGCAACGAATTACGTTGTAAAATCGTTTGCGAAGGCGGCAACCTGGGCTTTACTCAATTAGCACGAGTGGAATTTGCATTGAATGGTGGCTTAATTAACACCGATTTCATAGACAATTCTGCTGGTGTGGACTGTTCTGACCATGAAGTGAATATCAAAGTATTACTGATTAATGCTCTGCGTAAAGCTAAATTGAACGAAACCACTCGCTCTACGCTCTTATCCAGCATGCAAGATGAAGTCAGCCGCTTGGTGTTAAATGATAACTACTCTCAGGCTTTATTGATGAGCTACTCATCATTCCATGCTAAATCTTATTTCGATTTATACCATGACCAGATCAGATGGCTGGAAGAATATGCGGATCTTAATCGTGATATTGAGTTCCTCCCCTCGGAAGAAGAAATCAGTAATCGCAAAGCAAGCGGCAAGTCATTGACTAAACCAGAATTAGCCGTTTTGCTGGCCTATACGAAAATACATGTTAAAAACGAAATATTGTCATCATCACTGACTGACAATACGTTTTTCAATTCTTATTTAACCTCTTACTTCCCATCAGTCTTATCCGAGAAATTTAAAGACGAGATATGTGACCATAGGCTACGCAAGGAAATTATTTCAACCCAGATTAGTAACGAAATGCTTAATAACATGGGTATCACCTTCCCATTCAGACTCATGAATGAAACCGGCGCTACGATCGCTGAAGTGGCTGCTGCCTATGCTTTATCCATGAAGGTATTTGATGCTGAAGCCATGTATCAGCAAGTACAGTCGTTAGATAACAAGATATCTATCGAATTCCAATATGACTTGTTGCACAACATCAGATCTTTGCTGAATATGTCTTCACGCTGGTTCTTACAAAGACGCCGCGTGCATCACAATTTACATGAAATCCATGATTTTTATCACCAGTCTATCCAACAATTACTGACGATTATTCCTGGCTTAATACGCGGCAATACTAAAGAGTATGTGAATCATATCGGTGAAGAGTGTAAGAAATATGGCATTGATGCGGAACAGATAGGTACGATCGCCATGGCCAGGGTGTTATATACCGCACTTAATATTTCTGATGTCGCTTCGATTCACAATTTTGATCTGGTGAAATCTGCCAACTTATACTTTGAGGTTGGTGCGATCTTTAATCTCGTATGGTTCCGCGATTATCTGGCTAAAGACAATATTGCCGGCAGTCGCAGCAACCGCGCGAAACTCGCTATTCGAGATGATATCGATGCCCTGCAACGCAGATTAACAATCAATATCATGCAAAGTGATACGGTTGAAAACAACATTGAAAAATTAACTGCTAATTGGATTGAAGATAACAAGAGCATCATGAATCGATGGAATCATATATTCAATGATTTCACGGATATTACACCAGGGGATTATGCCTCTTTATTCATCGCCATTCGTGAGTTCACCGCAATGGTTGACACACCAGTTCGTGCTGAGAAGATGTCATTGCTGGCTTATCATGACGCGCTCACCAAGCTGCCAAACAGACTGGCTATCAGTGACAAGCTGGAGAACATGCGTAACAAAGCGGACCGCGAACATACATCATTTGCAATCCACTTTATTGATCTCAATAAGTTTAAGGAAGTGAACGACAAATACGGCCATCACGTTGGCGATGAAGTCTTGATAGAAGTCACAAAGCGCTTGATTTCTTCCATTCGGTCCGGCGATGTGGCTGCGAGACAGTCTGGCGACGAATTCGTGGTGCTGCAATCTGGCGTTTACAAAGAACCGGATGCGGTTCACTTGGCAAAATGTATCATGGCAATTATCAGTAAACCCATGTACATCGGCGAGCACAGAATTGTCATCTCTGCCAGCGTGGGCACTGCTATCTACCCATTACATGGAACCAAGCCGCTAGAATTGTTAAATAAGGCAGATAAAGCCATGTATAAGGCCAAATCGGAAACCAGTCACCCTGCTACACCTGAAAGTGACAAAGAAGTTTCTCAAGCGTGATTACATTTTATTAGAGAGTTTCGTAATCGCCGCCGCATGAATTTGACAAACACGAGCTTCAGTGAGGTCCAAGACCTCACTGATCTCTTTGAACGTCAGCTCTTCAATATAATACAGTGACAAGAGTATCTGTTCCCGCTCAGGCAGCTTCTTTAACATCGATTTAATCCTGTCTTTCAGCTCATCCTGTATGACATTCTCTTCAGGTGAGGTTAAATCCCCCGCTACCTTGTGCTGATCAAGCTCTACATCCAGACTGCTGGCATGATTAATGTTGATGTAGAGGCAAAGCTCCTGGTACTCCTCAACACTCATTTTCATCGCCTCCGCGATCTCAGCGGCACTGACAGGCCTTTTGTGATGCTGCTCTAACTGGTTAATGGTCTCATTCATTAATTTAATCTGCTTCAAGATATCCCGATTATGAATGGAATTCTTGCGCAGTGTATCTAGAATTGACCCTTTAATTCGGACCGAGGCGAAGGTTTCAAAAGCTGTGCCTTGTTCAGCACGATAATTTCGACTAGCTTCTATCAGACCCACAAAACCAGACTGGACGAGATCATCAAATTCAATATTCGATGGTAGTTTGCGTTTGATCTTTTTCGCAATTTTAATGACAAGATCAGCATGAACCTTCACCAGCTCTTCTAGCTGTGCTGCATTACCTTGTTCATTATAATGATCTATGGTTTGCACAGTTCAAGTTCACTCGCATGGTTTGATTGCACTAACTTTTCAAAAAAGTACTGAATACCACCGGCTTCAACATGGGATTGAGCCCATTCAACAATACCGTGCTGCAAGTCACGTAATGCTTTTGCCGCTGGCGACATAGGATATTTATCACAAATGCTGGCATTATCTCTGGCCGCAATCGCAATATATTCATCATTTGGTATATACCCAAGGTATTCCACATTCACATTTAAAAACTTTGAGATGGTTTCTTGAAATCGCAAATACACGCCATATCCTTCCTGCAGGTGCTTAACCTTGTTAATCACTATGCCGAATTTATTACGACCATAACGTTGATGTAATATTTTGATTACCGCATAACTATCTACCATGGAAGATGGCTCATTACAGATGACGACCATGATATTTTGTGCGGCTTGGGTGAAATCCATCACTTGTCTTGAAATTCCTGAGGCCAGATCAACCAGCATGACATCGTAGTCATTGCTTAAGGTGGAAAATTCATGAATTAAACTGGCCGCCTGCTCACCCGATAAATCAGCCAATTGATGTATCCCAGAAGACGCTGGAATAATCGTGATGCCAAACGGTCCTTTCACACAGGTCTCACTTAGGCTGCATTTTCCTTCTAAAAAATCTTGTACCGTTCTTTCCGGTTTTAAACCTAGCATGACATCCACGTTAGCTAAGCCTAGGTCGGCATCAAATAATAGTACTCGTTTACCAGACTTTGCCAGCGCCACCGCAAGATTCACAGAAATCGTGGTTTTACCGATGCCACCCTTGCCGCCTGTTACAGAAATCACTTTCATGATGCATTCCTATTTGTCTAATGTTACTAATATGCTGATTGCGCACTATAAGCAGGTATATTCAAATTGACATATTTCTCCAGTGAAAAGTGAACCAGACTGTCATCTGACTTCACGGAATAAATATCGTTTTCCAAGTCTTCTCCGTTACAGATATACACTACCGGCAGATCACATTTATCCAGCACCGACAAGGCGGGACTTAAAGATAAGGCTTCATCCGCTTTAGTTAATATGCAACCTTCCATGTGCTTAAACGTGTAGAACTGCAAGGCATCTTCTATCACGGCTGGCTGATGACTAGCCGGAATGACGAGGTAAACTGAAATAGGTTGTGCGGCTTTTTCCAGGATATGCCTTTGATTATGTATGGATGGAACATCTCTATGCGAAATGCCATGGGTATCGATCAATATAATCTTTTTATCTTGCATGCGATCGAGTGCATCGTTTAAACCATCGGTTGTGTTAACGTGTTCAAAGTCTATCTGATATAAGCGGCAAAATTGGTTTAATTTATTGTTGAGATACAAATCATCAATATTATTGGAGATAATACCAATGTCACTCGGCTGATAATTCATGGAATACTGCACGGCAATTTTAATTAACGTGGTTGTCTTGCCCACCCCTGATGGCCCAACAAACGCATTAATGGTTCGGGAGTGTAAATGATTGTGTAATTTCATTTTGAATCTGGTGGCCACATTGCCTAACTCATTCATTGGTTTGGCCATTAATTTGCGTATCATTTTAAGTTTTTTGCGGTATGAAAATACGCGCTTGATGCCATGCTTAATTTTGTTAAATTTTCCCGCGCGTTTGTGAACAGCCTGATGAGCGATTGGTTGTTCTATCACTGTTTTCTCATTCAATAAACGTGATTTAGCATATTCGCTGCTGATGTTAAACTGACTGACGGCATCAATGACCTTAGTATCGTTTTCATCTGGAATCGCAACCAATACTTCAATGCCACCGACACTGTTACGCGTGCGGCAAATCATGGCATCACCGCCAAATTCTTCATGAATGCGTATTAACGCCTGCTTCATATTGAAAGCTTGTATTAGTTGATACTTCATCACCACACTCCATTTATGCTATTTTTTCGTTTAGTGCGATTTGTCTGTCTTCTGGTATTTCATCGGTAGAGATGAAATGCATATTAGGAATGGTGGCTTTGAACATGCGCTCAAACATCGGGCGTAATTCGCGAACGATGAGTAAGATCGCTGGTGAAGACTCTGCTTCACATCGGTGAACATATTCTAATAACTTTGAATATATTCGCTCTGATAAACTAGGTTCCAGCATAATGACCCTGTCACCATTTTCCTGATTTGCCTGTACTGATTTATGCAATAACTGTGCCAAGCTATCATCCAGGACCGCGACTGGTATCTTCTTCTCATTTTGACAAATGTTGTAAATAATCAGGTTTTTCAATCCCACCCGCACAGATTCATATAATACATCTGGGTCTTTTACCCTTGTCCATGTATCTATCATTTTTTCAGCAATTGTTCTAAGGTCAATCAGCGGAATGCCGGCCGCTAGTAAGCGCTGCATTACCGTCACAATGACATTGAGGGGCACAGCCTGCGTGCCTGAGGTTAGCGTTTCCACGAGCTTTGGCACTGACTGGGTGAGACGATTGATCATCTGCTGTACTTCATCATAGCCCAGCAAATGATGGGCGCTGGACTTGATTACCTGGTTGATGTGCGTGGCAATCACCGTGCTGCAGTCCACTACGGTAAAACCCATACTGGTTGCCTGGTCACGTAGCGATTGATGGATCCAATACGCATCTAGCCCAAATGACGGGTCTTTACATGGAATGCCGTCCAAGGTCTGATTTTGATAACCCGGATTGATCGCAAGAATTTTATCGGGGTGCACTTCGTACTCGGCAATCACCACATTTTTAAGCGATATCCGGTAACGGTTTGGTTCTAACAATAAGTTGTCTTTGATGTGTATGGTGGGGATCAGAAAGCCCAGTTCATGCGATATTTTTTTTCTAATATTACGGATTCGATTGGTCAGAATTCCTTCTTTATTGCTACCCACCAGACCAATCAAACCATAACCGATTTCTAATGAAATACGATCAACACTGACCACATCATTCCAATCCACTTCGACCGAATCTTTTGGCTTGGTACTTTCTTTCTTTTCCTTGTTTAATGTCGCGGCTTTAAGCTCTGGGGTATTTCGATTTTTATTTATTAGGAATCCTGCCATAAATAATAGCGCAGCGAGGGACATAAATGGCAGATGCGGCATGCCAGGAATAATCGAAAAGACAAATAAAATCACTCCGGTCAAAATAATCGGTTTAGTATTACTAAATAACTGTGAGACAGTTTGAGAAGTGATATCTTGTTCGTTTGAAACTCGTGTCACCATGATGGCAGCAGCAATAGACATGAGCAACGAAGGAATTTGCGCAACCAATCCATCACCAATCGTTAACAGCGAAAAGTTTTGCACCGCGTCACCTAGGTTCATGTGCTGCTGGAAAACAGCAATGACGATACCACCTACCAGGTTAATTAATAGAATCAGTAAGCCTGCGATCGCATCACCGCGTACAAATTTACTGGCACCATCCATAGAGCCATAAAAGTCAGCTTCTTGCATGACTTCTTGACGACGTTTTTTTGCTTCTTCTTGTGTGAGGACTCCGGCGTTCAAATCAGAGTCGATAGACATTTGTTTACCTGGCATCGCATCCAATGTGAACCTGGCACTGACTTCAGAGATACGACCCGCACCTTTTGTCACGACCACAAAGTTGATGATCATTAAAATGGAGAAGATGATCATACCAACCACGAAATTACCACCAATCACCACCTCACCAAATGCTTTGATCACTTGGCCTGCAGCATCTGGACCAAGGTGGCCGTTCAGTAAGACCACACGAGCTGATGCAATGTTCAATGTTAATCTAAGTAAAGTAGTGACGAGTAAAATAGTGGGAAAAATACTGAATTCTAGCGGTCTTACCACATAGATTGAACACAGTAATATGATAAGGGACAATGAAATATTGAAAGTAAATAGAATATCGAGCAAGAATTTAGGTAATGGAAAGATCGTCATGACTAACATCGATATCACTAACAGTAATACACCGATGTTAAAACTTTTTAAGCGATTCAATTTTGTTAATGTTGCCATGGTCTAACCTTATCATTCATTAAAAATGAACTCTGGTGGTATGGATAAATCCGTTTGTTTTTCAGGTAATGGTCCTAAGCCAGTTTGATAACGTCTGACTTGATTGATATACGTCAATACAATCGCCACTGCCATATAAAGTGCTGGATTAATAAATGAACCTAGCTTGGAGGTATGAAACAAGGCACGCGCTAGTGGAGGTTCTTCATAGATTGGCACCGCATGTTGTACGGCGATCCGTCTGATGTAAGCTGCAACGTTACCTTTTCCTTTTGCAATCACTTTTGGTGCATGATCTTTGCCTTCGTTGTATTGTAATGCCACGGCATAGTGTGTTGGGTTGGTAATCACCACAGCGGCTTTTGGTACCATCTGCGGGATTTTTTGTCGTGCCAGTGCCATTTGTAAGGATTTTAATTTACGCTTAACATCAACGTTACCTTCCGTTTCTTTATATTCATCTTTTAACTCTTGTGTGGTCATTTTCGTTTTCGACAGGTAATTGTAATAACTGATAGCCGCATCAATACTCATGATTAACAAAATGCCTATCATGATGATGACAATGAAATGCTCAATCAGGCCGAAGAATATAGTTATTTGATCGTCAAATTTAAAATAGCTTAGGGTGAGTAAGGTTTCTTTATTGCCCGAGATAAACGTGTAAAAGCAAATTAAGATAATCGCTAATTTTGCCATGGACTTACCAATGTCCACAAAAAACCTCGCACTGAAAATCATGGCAAGATTAGTAAACGGATTCAGTTTTCCAAAGTTAAATTGAATGGACTTTAAGGTGAAGTTCCAACCACCCAAGATAAACATCGAAGCAAAAGCAATGAGGTATAAAATAAAAAATAGCGGCATCAACATCATCAAATTCAGTTTAGCCAAGTGCGTCAAGAGACTCGTGATAGCCGAATCATTGTCTAAAACATGCCTGATACTGGCATAGGCAGTCACAAAATTTTGTTTGAACTGTTGATAAAAGGTATTAGCCATAAACGTAATCGATAAGATGGATGCACCTAAGGTCAAACCGCCGGATAAATCTTTTGAACGCAAAGTATCACCGCTTTCCCTGAGCTCGGTTAAGCGTCGCTCTGTCGCTTGGTGTTCCTTTTGTTCGTTATGCTCACTCATGCTTTGCCCATTCCATAAATATAATGCTGATAGAGCGATAAAGCATGTTCAATGTATTTGTCACCATTATTAATGATGATTTGATACGTCAACATGATACAACCAAGCCCTATCAACAACGTCATGTTCAAGCCTACGGAGAATAAATTAAATTGCGGAGCGAACTTGCTGATAATGGCTAGGCAGATATTCACAATTAAAGTCGCAGAAATGATGGTAATGGAAAGAGTGACCGAACCCGTATAGATAACATTCGAATATTTAATCAGCTCGTCTAAATGCAGCTGTTGTAAACTTAATTCCGCGGGAATGACCTGAAAGCTATTCACAATCATGGACAACACAATTAAATGTCCATTCAAACCCAAAAACAAGACTGTAGCGGTAATCAGGTAAAACTGGGTTAAACTAGTCACCATACCAAATCTTGGGTCAAACAAGCTTGCTGTGCTTAGACCAATTTGCATGGAAATGATTTGTCCTGCTGCCACGAATATATCTAGTAAGATGTTAATAATCATGCCGGTGCAAAACCCGATTAACGTTTGGGTCAAGCTTTTTAACATGAAAGCGAGAGACAATGACTGCATGCCCACATCTGAGTGTGGATAAAGTAATAGTGGGTAGAGTGAAATGAGGAATGCCAGAGATGCCGTGACTCTGATCGTCGCCATTTCTTTTCTAAAGATTGAGATGGTGTATATCATACTAAACACACGCATATAGATCAGCGTGAAGCTTAATATGTAATTATAAACATTATCTAAGACCGATATTGTTTCCATATCATCTCATGTAATAAGGTAAATTCAATAACATTTGTCTGGTCATGCCGATGAGATGCTCCATCAACCATGGGGACAGCATCAGCAATAACAAAAACATCACTAATATTTTGGGAATAAACGTAATCGTCATTTCATTGATTTGAGTTGCTGCTTGAATGATCGAAAACAAAATACCAACGATCAGCATGGGTACACTAATAATGGAGACTGCCATCATGGTGTAATAAAGCATTTCTTTCATGGACATGAGCAAATAACTGTCGTTCATGCTTTCTCCCTATTTTTTTGCTGCGTGTACAGTTCATTTAAAGCCGAGTTTTCCAGGGTGTCCATTTGATGCTGTACGGCTTTGAGAATATCGTTAAGCTTGATTTGGATAGCCTCAATTTTCTGATCTTGTTGACTGATCAGCGAGATCATTTCAATTTTTCTGTGTTCATATTCCTCAATACAAGATTCTTCATTCTTAATAGCAGTGTCTAGTTTTCGGATGAATTGCTCATAGTTAGAAAGTAAAGAGGGAACTTGCGTAGCCGAGTTGGTGCCTAATTTCTTTTGATATTCTGACTTGTAGATGGTTAGTTTTTGCAATGACTCCATCCTTTTTTGCAGATGCAACTTTATATTATTCAAGCTAACAACATCTTTTTGCTTTTTGTCTTCCATGACCAGCAAGATATTTCGCAATTGATTGATCTTGTCACTCTGATTCATTTCGTTTCCTTAAATTGTGTTAGCAGATGATTCAATTGTTGTAAGCTCTCTTCAAAATTCGCTTTTTCATTCATGCCTTGTGTTAAAAACTCACGAATGGCTGGCCAATGCTTAATAGCTAAATCAACTCGTCTGTCAGAACCCATCTGGTACATCCCGATGTTAATCATGTCGATGTTCTTCATGTACGCATTGACAATCTGTTTGATCAGAATAGCCATAGAGACTAATTCCGCCGGTACAGTCGCCGTCATGACGCGGCTAATGGATTTCTCGATATCGATTGCTGGATAATGACCCGATTCTGCGAGTGATTTTGACAGCACAATATGCCCATCGAGCATGGAACGGATATGTTCAGCCACAGGATCATTCATTTCATTATCTTCGATTAACACTGTGTAGATGGCGGTAATGCTGCTTTCCTTATTAAAGCCGTTTCCAGAACGTTCAATTAATTTTGATAAACTGGCGAACACGCTCGGCGTATATCCTTTTGTTGCTGGCATTTCACCTGCAGAAAGACTGATTTCACGCGCTGCCTGCGCATACCGTGTCAGTGAGTCAATGATCATGAGTACATGTTTATTTTGATCGCGGAAATATTCAGCTACTGAATTGGCATAGACAGCACCTGTTACCTTCATCAGAGGCGAGGCATCGGCAGGCACAGCAATGATAACGCTTTTCTTCAGCCCTTGTTCACCGAGTATGTCTTCAACAAATTCTTTGACTTCCCTGCCGCGCTCACCGATGAGGCCAACGACCACCACATCCGCTTCACTGAACTTTGTGAGCATACCCAATAGAACACTCTTACCGATACCACTGGCGGCAAATATCCCCATACGCTGACCGTAACTGATAGTGGTTAAGGTATTAATCGCGCGTACCCCAACATCCATCGGTGTCGTAATACGTTCTCGTTTCAGAGGATTAATTGGTTTTGGAAAGCGCGGATAGTAATGGTCATAAATGATATTCTCGCCGCCATCGATGGGTTGCCCAAAAGCATCGATGACTCTTCCCAATAAGTCATTTGTGACCGGCGCCATGCCACTTGAAGGCACATACAGCACCATCATACCGCAAGCGATGCCTACCGTATTGTCATAAGGCATGACTAGTAATTTATTGTCATTAAATCCCACCACTTCACATAAAATTAATGATTCCGCATCGACCATGATCTTACATGTCTGACCGATCGCGAGCTTAAGACCTGTCACTTGCACCACTAAGCCTACAACGTTACTCACGCGTCCACACTGAGCAACCAATTCATCAAACGAGCTGACCTGCTCGACATTGTCGATGATTCGATCTAACCCCATCGAAACCTTCAACTCGTTAGTAGACATGTCATGTCCCTAGCAAGTCTTTAATCGCACTATCAATGTCATAAATCATTCCTTGATGATGCTGCTTGATAATGATATTTCCCGGCTCAAGTTTGATATTTTCTATTAAAGAAATCGGTTTAGATTGCGGAAAGTCTTTCAGCATAGAAAAATCAGCTGGTGAAACTTCCACAAATATTTGTGACTGATCTGTGACTTTATCTAATAAATGATTCAATAAATCTTTCACCAGGTTTGGGTCTGTCTTTATTTCGCGATTTATCAACAGTCTTGTGAGTTTGCTAACTAGTGTCAAACCATCTTGTTTAACTTGCTTGAATAAGTCATGAACCGCATCCTGGAAGTCAGCATACATTTTTTCTTTTGATTGGTTCATAAGCGCATTTTCTTGCGTTAATTGCTCAACCTTTGCAGTTAACTCTTTAATTAACTCATCTTTTACAGCTATGCATTGCGTCAACTCTGAAATCTTTTCATTTTTTAGCATGATTTCGGTGGTGGAACCATGATGCGAGACGCTGTCACCAGATAAATAATTCAGTTCGGGGAACTTCCACATCACATCTTCTGATTTTTGCATATGACTCCCCTATTAATAGACCACGCCGGAATCCACTTTCGTGCTAATAATAATCTTGTCTTCGGAGGCCAGTTTTTTGGCCAAGTTAATTATTCGCTTCTGAGCTTCTATTACATTGGCAATTTTAACTGGACCTTTAGACTCCAGTTCATCTTTTAAAATATCCGCTGATTTAGCGGCCATGTTTTTCAGGAATGTTTTTTTGACATACGGCTCGGCGCCTTTAAGTGCTAGTACAAGGTCATCATTACTGACTTCACTCAACAAGGTTTGCAAAGAACGCTTGTCTAATTGTGCCAAGCGTTCAAACGGCATAATTCTTTCCTGAATCATTTCCGATAACTCAGTATTAATACTGGAAACGCCTTCAAATATTTCTTTTTCACTGTCGATATCAAGATAGGAAAGTATATTGGCAACGGCTTCCACACCATTGACTGACACATCTGAAAATTTGCCTTTATTTTTCAACTCTCGCTCGAAGAACATGCCAAGAATGTCCATGCCAAATGTTGATACCGGACCAAGACTGGCCATGCGTGCAACAACCTTACCTTGAGATTCTTTCGATAAATATTTAACGAGTCTAGACGCTTTTTCTGTATTCAATATTAGTGTCGATATAGCAGCCATGACTTGTGGATGTTCATCTTGCAATATCGAATAAATCATATCGGAAGGTTGCTGCTTAAATTCTTCAACCCATTTCGCACGTTCAATTTGTTCTTCCGTTGCTTCAGCTTCAATTTTTTTACTTTCAACAACCGCTGCGACTGAATTCTTGAACATTTCACGCGTCACAACATCAATACCACCACTATTATTCGCTTCTTTAAAAAATTCATTCAATGCTTGAATCACTTCTACTTCTGTCACATTGCCAAGCTCGTTAATGGCAGCAAGGATTTCTTCGACACGTTTAGGTTCCATGTCTTTCAAAATATCTGCTGCGTAACGGTCACCAAGACCTAATAATATAATCGCTGCTTGTTTGACTTTGTCCATGCTATTTCTCTGCTACCCAGTTTTTCAACACTAATGCCACCCGATTCGGGTCTTTTGATGCAATCTCTTTTAATTGATTAATTTGTTCTTGTTTTAACTGACGCATTTCCTCAGGTACTGAACCTGAATCCAAATTCAGGTTCATGCCCATGCTCGGTGTCGATTCGACTTTGAGATTCACAGCCATTTTGCTCATCTTGCGATAGAGCACCACAAATACCGTTAAGGCGAAGATCAGGGAACCTACTTCCTTGACGGTTTCCCAAAACCATGGTTCAGACCAGAAATGTGTCACCGGCATAGGATCATTGATAGCGGATACAGTGAATTGACTATTAACGACCGTCACGATGTCACCTCGTTTTTCTTCGTAGCCAATCGTGGCTTTCACTAAGGAGGTAATCTTCTCTATCATTTCTTTAGAAACTGGCTGCGACACAGTTTTTTGCGTTTTTGGGTCGATACTCGTTATATTATCTAGCGTGACAGCAACCGATAATGATCTTACATTCGCTACATTAGACTTTTTGTAGGTGACAGACTTACTTAGCTCATAATTCTTAATTGACTGGCTTCTACCTTGTGAACTGGTTGATTGGTTTTTACCAGCACTGTCACCATCACCACCTTCTGGTGGTGTGTTTGCCAACGCTCCAGATGGACCACCTGCTGTAGAAGAACCTACTTCTTCTGAAGTAGTTTGTTCGCTGCGTAGGACTTTTTCATTTGGATCGTATTTTTCGTTAGCTTCTTCTTGCTGAGTAAAATCAATGTCTGCATGAACACGAACATTAACGCGGTCAGCACCAACAATAGGAGCGATTAACGATTCGATTCGTTTTTCATAATATGACTGAATTGTGTTCTGATAATTCAAATGTTCCGCTGAAATGATGGAATCGTCTGTGATAGCGTTAGTGAGGTAGTGGCCATATTGATCAGTGATGGCAACATCTTTAGGATCTAACCCTGGTACACTGCTTGCAACGATCTGAATAATGGATTTTACTTTTTCTTTATCAGCGATCACGCCATTGCCAACGTTAATAAAGACAGAAGCGGTGGGCCGACCTTTTTCATCCGCGAAAATATTATTACTTGGCATAGCAATATGGACTTTAGCCGCAGTAATACCATCGATAGCGATAATAGTTTTAACCAAGTCTCCTTCTAACGCGCGTAAATATCTGGCATTTTCAATAAATTGACTTTCACCAATTGCGTTTTGGTCGTTTAGGTAAGAGAAATTCAAGCTGTCGTCTTTTTGTATGCCACCGGCAGCTAATTTATATTTAGCAGTTTGCGCGTCTTTAGCAGCAACCAAAATGACTCCATCCGCATCATTAATCTTATATTTGATATGTGCCTTATCTAAAATATCAGAAACAGAAGCAGCATTCTTTTCAGTTACTTTATAATCCAGAGGTCGATACATAGGATCTTGCATAGACATATAAAAATAGACACCGGCTGCAACACTTAACGCAATACCAATAAAGAAAGTTAACTGTCTGAATAAACCAGTGTTAATTAACTGTAATATCGATCCAGTATAATTGGTACTTGCGTTTGCACTCATTGCCAATATCCTCTATTAAACAGGCATGTTCATGATTTCTTTATAGGCTTCCAGACATTTATTTCTAACGATTATCAACCCTTCAAAAGCAATTTTAGATTTTTCATTGCTGACTAATACTTGCGACAACGAGACATTCGGGTCACCTTGCAAATATTTATCTTTTAATGTGTCAGAAGTGGTTTGTGTTTCATTCACTGTATTTAACAGACTCTTGGCAGAACTCATCACCCCGCTGAAATCATGGGTTTTATCAACTGACTGTCCGCCATGAAACACAGATGATTTATTTGATATATCGCGAATTTTCTCCAGCATTTGAGAAATATCCGCTCTAACACCTGTGACATGATTAATACTCATAACTCACTCCTATGGCACGTCAAAACCAATTTCACGTAAACGTGAAATTTTGTAGCGTAGCGTACGTGGACTTATTTTCAGTAATTTGGCAGCGATGGAGCGGCAACCATTTGCTTCTTTTAACACTTTGACGATAGCATCAGCTTCTGTTGCTTTTAATATTGGCTGCGCGATGGTTTCCTGGGCGGTCGAGTTTAGCAATGAATCGAGTCTGATATCATCAGCATTCAGGCATCCGGAATCGTTTAAAATCACAGCCCTGTGC
Organism: uncultured Coxiellaceae bacterium; assembly: GCA_964492045.1. GTDB lineage: Bacteria > Pseudomonadota > Gammaproteobacteria > DSM-16500 > DSM-16500 > Aquicella. Next base: position 58,536 of record CAZBHW010000007.1, read on the forward strand.
AATACATTTTGCAACTCGCGTATATTGCCAGGCCATTGATAAGCTTTTAATTTATTCACCGCTTCTTGAGTTAAGATGCAATGCTTATCAAGATCCTGTGAGTAAAGCTCAGTAAAGTAGTCAGCAATCGGTTGAATATCATCCACTCGTTCGCGCAGTGAAAGACAATGAATACTGATGACATTCAAACGATAATACAAATCAGTTCTAAACAAGCCTTCAGCAATTTTGCTGGAAAGATCGTTATTGGTCGCCGCAATGATTCTGACATTCACTTTCAATAGTTCTTTACCGCCAATTCTTTCAAATTCATTAGTTTGTAAGACACGCAGCAATTTTGCCTGCATATCTAAAGACATTTCGCCCAGCTCATCTAAAAATAAGGTGCCATTGTGAGCGCGTTCAAATTTTCCAACATGATTTGAAATGGCATTTGTGAACGCACCTTTTTCATATCCAAATAACGCGGCTTCAATCATGCTCTCTGGAACCGCGGCGCAATTCATTGCAATGAATGGGCCTTTAGCTTGTTTTGAATGATGATGGACGAAGCGAGCTATCACTTCTTTACCAGAACCTGTTTCCCCAAGAATCATCACAGGCACCGTGCTGCTAGCTGCTTTGCGTGCTGTGTTTAGCACGGCTTTCATTCTTTCATTTACTGTAATCGGGAAAATATGTCTGTAGTGGATATCTGACACTTTGGCCGAGATTTCTACTATTAATTCTTCAATGTTTACAAACCCCTGCATATTCACTGTCAAATATTCGCGGCAAGCTACGGAATTTTGACAGCTGGCAGGTCCTATCACATACAGCTGGCTCAATAAAGCTGTTGCGTCATGGTCATTCAGTTCATCTTCATGCATGATGATAGCAATACTGCATTTGCCGAGTATTTGTTGTAGATTCTGATCATTGATAGAGGAACTAGCGACAAGCCAGCCTGCCCTTTTAAGGGCTTTTTCAATCGCTTCTTTCCTCTCAGTTGTGCTATCGATCACAACAACACTCATTGTTCTTTCATCCTGTTTTGATGATCAACTACGTATATGCAATAACTGTTCCAAGTAGGAAATATTTCGTCTAGTGGAAAACCCTAATAAAGATAGGTGGCGGTACTTCGCTATAAAATTGACATTAAATGACCAACTCTGAAATAATAAATATCTTATCCACGCATCTGTTTACGTACTGGAAATAGCATGCATATGATATCGAAAATTAAATTGATTAAATGCCACTGCGAAATGTTCCATTATGTTAATCAAGCCTTGAATTTACTAGAAATTCATTATGTTGACGCCGATGTTTACCAACCATCCAGCACTGAAAAACAGTGTGTCATTAGTTGCGAACATCAACTTTCGTTAGATGACATTACCCCTTCAGATCATCTGGAGTCGTATTTCATCCGCATCGAATCACTGAGTACATCGAAACTCGTCAGCAAAAATATAGTACATCTGAATATTCCCTTCACCGCGATCACTCTGAAATCGATATTGACGCGATGTAACAATTATTTCACTTCTGCCACTGAGCATGATGAATTGAATAAGGAATTAGTTGGCGAGTCGGAAGCGATTAATAACATACGTGTGATGATTCGTCAGGTAGCCAACTGCGATAGCAGTGTCTTAATTCTCGGAGAATCAGGCACTGGGAAAGAGGTGGTTGCCTCATGCATCCATCATTACTCAGATCGCAAGACCAAACCATTCGTACCAATCAATTGCGGCGCAATTCCTAGTGAACTCATGGAAAGCGAATTATTCGGTCATGAAAAAGGCGCCTTCACTGGTGCCATGGCTAAACGTATTGGAAGATTTGAAATTTCTAATCATGGTACCATTTTCCTGGATGAAATTGGTGACATGCCATTGTCCATGCAAGTGAAACTATTGCGAGTTTTGCAAGAAAGAAAAATTGAACGTGTAGGCTCCACGACCAGTCATGATATTGATGTACGAGTCATCGCTGCCACCAACAAAAATCTGGAAGAAATGATTAAAAACAACACGTTTAGAGAAGATTTATTTTATCGTCTCAACGTGATACCCATTCATGTTCCCTCGCTGCATCAACGCCTTGAAGACATTCCGCTTTTAGCAATGAGCTTGATTGAAAAAATTAGCAAACGCATACATAACCAGACTGAATTCACAGCAGAGGCCATTCAAGCTTTAAAAGATTATTATTGGCCAGGCAACATTCGTGAACTGGCAAATTTTATCGAAAGAATGGTGGTGCTTTATCACGATAGAGTCATCACACAAAAAGAAATAGCGGAGGAATTATGCAAGCATAAACCTGCCGCTAATCAACAACAAATCACATTGGATATTAACAACTTTGATGGTTTCAACCTCAAAGAATATCTTGCAACGATAGAACATCAGATCATTCAACTAGCATTAAACAAAGCTAACGGTATCGTGAGTTCAGCAGCGGAACATTTGAATTTAAGACGAACAACCTTACTTGAAAAGATTAAAAAATACAGTATTGTCGGCATATCTTAAAATATCATTCTGACTTCGTTGAAATAAACATACCTTCAGCTTATACTGATATTTCCTCCACGAAATTTTCTTTTGATTAAAAGGACATAATCATGAACAAACTTTTCGTATTATTTTCTTTAATGGCTTTATCTGCCACCGCATTTGCAGGCTCACCCGTCACGCTTATCAACAATAATAATGCCCAATTATCCGTCAGCGTTTCATTTTGCAACAACAGCGGCTTATGTTCATTGAACTATCATCAGCAATTATCCAGCCGTGGCTCCAACAACAACGATACCAGACTAGTTTTCCCACAAGGCATGAATAAAGTAGTTATCTCTGCTGCAGAATTATACGATGCCAACAATAACCAAATCGCCTCGTTAAATGAAGGCTGTGCTGCCACACTTGGTCATCACAATGTTTTAGTGTTTGATACTTATGGCACAAACAAGATTTATTGCTCGAAACATTAATCCAACTGCATGAGTCGCGGGCATGAGTCAGCCCGCGATTTATGATTAAACAATATATTTAAATAATTCCTCGAAAAAATCCCGCAATTTACTATAAGACTCTTGTGTCGTTTTCAAAGCGTTCATGGTGCCATAGTAATCGGAAATCACTTCTGCTTGATCAACTGACTGTAACTTTGACAAGATTTCTTTTTGATTAAACACGGCGGTGTCATTTTGCTTCTGTATGTTATCTAACTCTCTCTCGCGATAGCCAACTTCACTCAAATATCCGGATAAGCTATGACTGGCACCTGTCAGTGATTCACTTAAATTCGCTAGTTGCTGATGATACGCCGCTTTATCACTGTCATTATTGATTGGTGTCTTGAGTAGATCAATCGTCTTGCGTAATGTTTCCAGGATGTTTTGCCTGCCAGCTGGTGCAATTTCAAACGTATCACCGGCTTTTGGTGTACCTTGAATAGTCATGTTCATCCCGCTGAACGAGAGTGTCATCCCTGATTTATACGCCGGAGCATCAGCAGGTATGGTGGCAGGCGGAGGTGGAATCACTTGCCCTGATATGGAACCAACGACTTGATAAGCCATCTCGCCAGCACTATTCGTTACAAATGAAATCGTCAATTGCTCGCCGTGATATGCTGATGGATTACTCATGGTAGGTATAGAAACTTCGGCAGTACCTTGATTTGGTGACGTACCTTGTTTCACAGTAACGATACCATTTCCTTCCCTCATCTCACCAAAAACATATTGACCATTTTCATTATATACCACATTGGAAGAACTGCTGGTTTCGATATAAGAAGCCTGCATGCTGCCGTTATAAGTGTAACTACCATTTGTTAATGAGAACGACTCCGTCTTGGCGGCCATGCCTGAAAACAAATAGTTGCCATCGGTATCACGCGTGTTCACTTGGGAGACCAGCGTGTCTAGTATACCTTGTAATTCAAGTGCCATACTTGCTCTATCACTATTGCTTTTCGTGTCGGACTGCGCAGACTTTACTAACTCCCCAGCACGAGACAGTGAATTAATACTACCATCAATGGCAGACTCAATGAGTTTGGTTCTATTCATGCCCATGACAATATTCGTTGTATAAGACTGAATATGGTCGATGTAATCATTAGTCATTTTGATGGTGCGTGCGAGCACTGGGTCGTCTGAAGAATCGATGAGTTTGTTGCCTGTCTGAATTTGCGTTTGCAGCCTGTTCAATAGCTCCATTTGTCTATTCATTAAATCTGCCTGATGGCGTGAACTGCTATAGGTTGGAATACGCATAATTACCCCATCAACTTAACAATAGTATCAAATACGGATCTAGCAACCTGAACGACTTCGGCGCAAGCTTGATAGGCTTGTTGATATTCCGCAATATTATTCATTTCTTCAACATCACTCACGCCGCTGATTTGGTTATATTTGTTTTCGGCCTGCTGATAAATCACCGTACTACTATCGACATTGCCTTTTGCCATATTCGTTTTCAATGAAATATCATTTGCAACATAGCGGTAGGCTTCATTTAACGTCATTGAACCATTTTCTACCACGGCCTTACTGTATAACTTAGCCAGTTCTAATCCGTTACGATTATCAGCTGTATAATTATGATTGATGTCAAGATTAAAAGTGTCACCCGATTTAACATTGCCTGACAACGAAATTCTATAACCTGGATCATATCCTCCGGGCGTTGGAAAGACTGAATTTGTTTTAGTAGGATCGTAGGTTACCGGTCCTTCCATGACTGCACTGGTATTGGCATTCACGATCTGATAACTGGTATCACTCAAAAATACGATTTTGATCGGAGGTGACAACTGTCCATTCGTTTGAAACGCAGCATTAGTCGTATCAGTAATCTGGTCAACCTTAATCACGCCATTACCTAGATTAGCCGTTGAAGACATGGCATCTACTGGATAAGCCAATGCAAGCTTCATAGGATCAGTGATGGCAACCTTGAATTTATCTAAAGCACCCATGGTTGGTTTGATCGTGAAAGTATCACCCGCTTGAAAGCTGCCACTGGTAATCGTTGTGGTAAAACCATCTGCTGAAATCGTAGCTGGGTACGTAGTGACCGCGCCACTCGCAACGACTGAATTATCACTTAATCTTGTCAGAGAATAATGCGTAGCATCAGTGAAAATGATCTGGTAATCACTAGTCGTTAATTGGTTAGGTGAAGTTATATTGACAGACATGACACCAGAACCCGTATTATGCGAGTTTGGCAGCACACGAGCACTGGTTAATTGTGGATCATTGATATCATTGAAAATGTTGCCGCCTAAATTGCCATTACCGTCCATACCCAATTTATTTTGATTATTGAATACCGACGCGATGACCAGCGCCATTCTACCTAATCCTTTTTCTGTGGTATCTAATGCTTGCGTGCTGAATGAAATCAAGCCGCCGATTTGGCCGCCTGTAATAAAGTTATCAATCACCGTTGGCTGGCCAGATTGAGAATTGGTAGTGATATTCAGTCGATTTGAATTATTTGGATCAACACTGGTTGCCAGCAGGTTGGCTTTTTGATTACTGACCAGTTGTATACCGTTCTTTAACGAGATAGTGAGTGAGCCATTGGTATCGGTATTGCTATTAAAATCAAAATACTGTGATAATTGATGTACTAATGCATTACGTTGATCCATCAAGTCTGCTTTCATATCCTTGCTAGATTGACTGATGCGACTATTTAAGTCGGCGATTTGTGTCAGTAAATTATTAGCTGATTCGACAGTCGTTTGTATATTTTGGTTGACGTCAGCGCGCCGTCTGCCTATATCAGCACCCACTCCATTTAACTGGTTAGCAATCGCACTTAATTTTGCTAGATAGGCGCCTCGCATCTGTGGGGAGCTGACATCTTTTGATAATTCCTGCAGTGCAGTCAGTGAGTCATTCAAGTATTTAGAGACACTGGTGGTGTCGCTATCTAATACTTTTTCTAATCCGCTTAAATTATCAAGCAGCGTCTCCACACCATTCAACGCGGAAGTCGCTTTTAATAAATTATTGTTACTGGTTTCATCGAACACACGATTGACATCACGGATTTCTACGCCACCACTGAACATGGAGCTGACCATGTCAATTTGCTTTCTACTATAAAATGGGGTACGAGCGTTCTGCAAATTTTGCGCTGAGGTTTCAATCGCCGATTGAAAAGCCATCAAACTGCGCAAACCTATACTAAGAATATTTGCCATAGGCAACCTCTCTTTGCGATTAGTACGGCCAATATTTATTGAAGAATTGTGTTAAGATACCACCACGTGATGCATTGGCAACCTGCCCATTGCCGCTATAAGTAATTCTTGCATTAGCAATTCGCTGTGAAGAGACCACATTGTCAGGTTCAATATCTACCGGACGAACAATACCAGCTAATTGAATAAATTCGCGGCCGAAATTAATGGTGACCCATGATTCGCCTTGAACCATCAAATTGCCATTCGATAACACTCTTAATACGGTCACCGAAATACGGCCATTTAATGCGTTTTGTTGATTACTTTCACCATTACCATCGAATCTTTGATCAGAGGTAGTATCCAGCGCCAAACCATTCGATAAATTCGCTCCAAACGCTTCATTGACTGCAAATTGATTGATTGCATTCTTTTCTGTTTTCGTTTTCGATTTCTTTTGACCTTGCGTTTGTTCTTCCAAGCGGATTGTCAGAATATCACCAACATGATAGGCAATACGGTCTTGATATAAAGATACCTGGTAGCCAGATTGGTAAATCGTGCCATGTTCTTTAGGTGGCGGTGGGTTATCTTGGGGAAAAGCAGGTTGAAATTCCACGTGCTTATCATCTTCAAAATAACTGACACAACCAGTCATAGGTATCGCGACCGCTAACAACATGAGAATCTTCAGCATCCATTCATGCATTTTCATTTATCAGGTTTCCCTGCTTAAGTTTTGCAGCATATTATCGACAGCGGTTACTGCTTTAGATGTCACTTCAAAAGCGCGCTGTGCTTCGATTAAGTTCACCATTTCTTCTACCACGTTAACATTTGACGCTTCATAATAACCTTGCATTAAATTACCCAAACTGTTGCTGGAAGGGTTACCGGTAACGGCGGCACCGCTGACCGTGGATTCTTGATAGAGGTTTTCACCAAGCGGAATCAAGCCATCTGGGTTAATAAAATCGCTGAGTTGCAACTGACCTGCTTGGGTAGGGGTTCCATCACTGTTTTTGACCGTGACAATACCGTCTTTAGATATTTTATCGATTTGTGTTCCGCTGGGAATGGAGATTGGCGGTTGAACAACATAGCCGGCAGTGGTAATGAGCTGGCCTTGTTCATTGACTTGTAATCTACCGTCGCGAGTATAAGCAAAATTGCCGTTTGTCGTCTGCACTTTTAAAAAGCCGCGACCTGAAATCATGATATCCGTCGGCGCACCAGTAAGAATAGGTGAACCATCGATGAAAATCTTTTTGTTATTAGACATTCTGGTACCAGTACCAATCACTAAATTGCTTGGCGCCTGCAAATCTTGCGTGATAGGCGAACCAGCTTGCGAAATCATTTGATAAGGCAAGTCCTGAAATTCTGCACGATTACGCTTAAAAGACGGCGTATTAGCGTTAGCTAAGTTGTTACTGATGACTTCAATATTTTTATGATGCGCATCCAAACCTGATTGAGCAATCAATAATGCCATATCCATGTCATCATCTCCTTATGATTTGATATCCAGTAAGGTGTTGGAAGCGGCTGCACCTTCTGACATGTTTTTAATTAAATTAGAATGTATTTCATAATGTCTTGATAAGTCGATTAACTTAATTAACGTTTCCACTGGATTGACATTAGAACCTTCCAGAGAACCTGATGCTAGTTTCAAGCCTGGATCATCCACGATTTTGTCGCCACGATCTGGATAAAATAAGCCGTCATGTCCTTTATGAACAGGATTCGTTGCAATATTCACTACTTTTAATTTATCAATCATCACATCATCTGTCGCACCAGTTGGTCTGATTGATACTGTTCCATCAATACCAATTTTTACTTTATCGGCATTTTTAATTTGAATGACGCCTGATTTACCTAATACCATTTCGCCATTGGCCGTCGTCAGGAATCCATCGTTTGAAATCTGAAAGTTACCTGCTCTGGTGTAACCTTCATTTCCTGTTTTGGACTGCACCGCAAACATGCCAGACCCTGCAATCGCCACGTCGAGGTCTCGCCCCGTGCGTAGAATCGGTCCTTGTCTCATGTCTGTGTAAGTCCTTCCCAACGCGGAATAAACACGGGTTTCAAGATTGCCGTTTTTAACGTGATGTTGTTTCATCACTTCATAATCCGCACGAAACCCTGGCGTGTTCACGTTAGCTAGGTTGTTAGATAAAATTTCCAGTTCACGGAGGGCGTTAGTCTGCCCTCCCATTCCTATAAAAAGTGCCTTATCCATCGTATCACCTGTTTAATTACATTTTGATGACTTGTTGAATGGTTTCATTATAAGTTTGCTCAACTTGTGCGTTTGCTTGAAAATTGTGTTGAGCACTGATTAATGAAATCATTTCTTGAGTCAAATCAACGTTAGACGTCTCTACTTCACCAGCAGTAATATTCTTATTACTGTTTGATGCATCTATGATTGGTGAACCCGATGCGCTGCTTTGCACCCAACTCATGTTACCGATACTTTGCAAACCACCCGGTGATTGGAATTTCGCAATCGCAACTTTACCCAGCAAAACACGTTCTTGATTACTATAACTCGCGATTAAATTACCATCGCCATCGATTTCATAATTACTGAGTTTACCGACAGGATAGCCATCTTGAGGCTTGGACACTGGACGTTGTGAATTGTCGGTAGCATATTGCGTTGAGTTGGCAACGCTAATTGCAAATGCTTGAGGTGAGGCGGCACCTGCGCCTGGATTGAATGACAGACTATTTAATCCGGTGGCACTAGCCAGTGTACCATCAGAATTGAATGTCATCGTGCCAGTGCCAATTTGTGTTCCATCAACCAGCGCGTTCACCGTCCAGGTATTATCTGCTGTTTTCACATAATAAGTTGATAAGGTATGTGAATTACCCAAACTGTCATACATGTTAACGGTAGTCATATAATTGTAGGTAGAGGTATCGTTCACATTAAAAGGTGCTGAAATGGCTTTTGCTCTTGCATCCAAATTAACATTTTCACTGACATTTCTGGTGGCTGCAGCGTTTCTTGGTGTGTCGGTAATTTGTAAGTCTGTTAACATACCGGTTGCTTGCAAGACACCATTTGTCGCGGGGAAACCTTGTAAGCGTTGTTTACCATTGGTGAGATAACCATCTGGATCACGACCAAATCGACCTGCACGCGTGTAGCTAACTGTACCATTATTTGCATCTTTAGTGACGAAGAAGCCATCATTGCCAATCATCATATCTAACTGATTATTAGTATAGATCGCACCACCGCGAGTAAAATCTTGTTGCACACCGATTAGTGAAACGCCCAACCCGGTTTGCAAGGTGCTACCACCAGAACTAGATGGATAAATATCACCAAAGGTACCAAACGATCTTTTGTAACCTATGGTGTTTGCATTTGCAATATTGTTACTGATGATTTCCATGTCCGACATAGCAGCGCGCATACCTGTGTTTGCGATATTACCAATACCCATGACCTGTCTCCTTCGCTTTTGTTATGACAAGATTTTAATTATATTGCCCATGTCCATACCACCCATGCCGTCAACATTTAAAATCACTGATGACGTTTTTGGATCCATTGTGACACTATTCACTTTGAAAATACCCGCGGTATACACATCTGTACTTTGACCTTCAATGTTTGCTTTGGCCGATATGGTGTAAAAACCTGGCTGCTGCATTTCATTTTTTTCATTCTTACCATCCCAGTGAAAATCTTGAATGCCTGCGCTAGAGGCTGGTAAATGCAGTGTTTTTACCAGATTGTTCATACTGTCTCTGATTTCTACGGTTGTTTCTGTGGTGGATCTTGGAATCACGACACTGCCATCCAGTGAGCTTGTGCCATCAGGATTGGTTCCTAATGGGGATTTATCACTGGCGATAGCGACACGTTTGCCAATTAGCTGCGTAGCAGATAGCACTTGTGATCTACCCATGTTGCTATTCAATAATTTAATTGTATTTTCCAGCTGTGATGTCGCACTGAGTGAGGTCAGCTGCGACATTTGCTGCATCATTTCACCACTGTCAAATGGCTTGGTTGGGCTTTGTGTTTTCATTTGCGCGAGAAATAACTTCATGAAATCTTCTTGTGTTAATGCTTTGCCACTCACCTGCATATTTTGCGAAGGATGATCATCAGCAGCCGCTTTACCTATTTGATTGACATTCATTTGTTATTCCTTATTTTTCATTCATCACGTTAATAGTTTGCATGATTAAGCCTTTAGCGGAATTCATCATATCGACATTTGCTTGGTAACTGCGTGATGCTTCAATCATATTTGTCATTTCAGCTACGGTATTAACATCACTGACATAAACATATCCATCTGAATTTGCGAGCGGGTTTGTTGGGTCATATCGTTTTTCCAACGGTTTGCTACCTGTTTTCACATCAGTGACTCTGACACCTCCTATGGGCTGATCACTATCACTCAGTCCGGCAATAGGATCACGCACTTCGGTGAAGACAGCGGATTTAGAACGGTAAGTTGATTTTTCAGTTGACCCTACGCTGTTTGCATTAGCAATATTACTGGCAATGATATTAAGCTGCATACTTTCAGCTGACATGCCGCTTGCTGCTGTATTGAGAATTTTATCTAATGCCATGATTATTCTCCTTTCATCGCTTTCAGTATCTGGTCTGTCTTATTTTGAATAAAAGACAAACTCACTTGATATTTAACCGCATTTTGCATGAAGTTTTTGCGTTCGATTTCAGGGTCTACCGTGTTACCATCCATACTGGTTTGCATAGGAATACGATATAGAATTGGTAAATTGCCATATTCTGGATTGGCAGAACGAATGTGTTCCTTATTAGAAACTTTCAATTCACCCGCGCCTGTACTTACATTTTTCATCACCGCATCAAAGTCTATGTCTTTAGCTTTGTATCCAGGCGTATTAGCATTCACGATGTTACTTGATATCATCGTGGCGCGTTGTTCTGTGACACTTAGTGCTGGCTCTGCGAGGCCAAATATCTTATCCATAAACCCTCCTTGTGCACATAAACATATGCAACAATCGTGCCAAGTCAGAGATGAATTACGCAATGTGTTCATATCGGGCATACATTGACGGGTTGTTCAGATATCAATCCAGCAAGCGGGTATATCGGCAAGTTTTAAAAAAACTTAAATAACAATTTTTGCCATCTGCGGCAAAGAATGTCCGCCTCGTTTCATGGTAAAATAAAGTAATGGATGACTGGCGAGGATGATTCAATGAAAGCTATTCATAAAATACTGTTATTCAGTTTGCTCACCATCGCTATTAATCAAGCTTTTGCTGATGCACCTGTGGTGATTAATAACAACAACACGAATAACCAGCCACCGCAAAGTGGCTCTAACTGCAATAACAATCAGGCTAGTAAGAAAAAAGAAGTCAGACCTGGGACATACTATCAATCTAATCCGCAAGGCGGCATGGACACGGTCTACACCACTGGGGATAAAACACCTTATGTAGTTGATAACAACAATTGTAATCAACCTATGGTACAACCTTATGTTTACGGAGTACAGCCAGGACCGCCTGGACCACCAGGACCTAGAGGCCGTTAATTAAATACTCTTCCATCTGTTTGAGCTTAATTAAAACTTGCTGACAGTCAGCTGCTTCCTTGCGATATGGTTGCAATGCTGACTGTTCTGCTTGTCTTAGGGCTTTTAACTCTTCAAGCAGCGTGTCATCCACGGATTGGAATACTGAAGTGTTAGTTGAAAGTTTAGAGACGAGGACGTCTCTTAATTGCGTAAGCTCAACCAGGTAACCTAGATCAACATTGCTTTCTAATGCCGCGATGATTTTTTTCGATAATGCCACTAACTCACTTACCTGCTGATTCACCGACTCAATCACGATTCTTCCTCAATTTTATCCCACGCAGCGCTGATTCTTTGTAAATGTTTCATCGCGTTATCCAGATAAATTGGCTCGTTTTTCAAATTGGCCATGATTAACTGGTGCTCTATATAATCATATACATTTTTTAAGTGAGTAGACAACTCGCGGCATTCTTCATTTTCCATATCTAAGGTGTCACGAAGATGGCAAATGATGTTGATTACTTTCGTCAACATATGACATTTCTTTGGCGTATCATTTTCCCGCATTAATTGACGGCTAATGATGATGCCATCCATGCATTTTTCAAACATCATTTGAACCAAGCGGTGCGGGGAGGCTTGCATGATCTCAGTGTCCAGCTCAATTTCTTTATAAATATTATTCATAAATCACCCCTTATTATTTTTTGCCACTTGGGTTTAACCTGCTGAGCGCACCATCCAACATGGAACCAAGACGATCATATTTATCAAGTATCTGGTTTAGATTGGTATATTTATCGATTAAGAATGCACGCATTTCTTTCAAGCGACTATTTTCATTATCAATATTAATATTCAGTTTTGCGATGTTTTCTTTAATCCAGTTTTGATTCGTTGGAATAATACCGTCAAATTCTGTCATTTTACTTAAGGTTGCAGAGGCAGTATCAGTAAATCCAGTTTTTGCAGTTTCAAAAAAGGCTTTGATTTTGTCACTGCTGCCAGTTAATAAATTGGTTAACTTATTCACGTCTAATGTCAGCGCCGTCGTTGTGATATACGCATTACCTGCGTTTGAGACAGATTTGCTGGATGGCGCTAGGCTAATACCAAGATCCAGTAATGAAGTCATGCCGCCAACATTTTGAAATTGTGTATTCACCAAATTCACGAGTCTTGATTTAATCATATCAATACTGCTGTCAGTGAGTGTGCGGTCTACCAGGTTTTGTGCGATATAATCCATCACTTTATTATAAGAATCGACCACACTCTGCACCGCCGTCACGACGGCTTTTGATTGTGCGCTAGTATCGTGATTGATTGTTAAGGTTGAGTCACCGGTGGCTAATAAATTAAAACTAATACCGTCCAACACATCTGAAACCGTGTTTTGGCTTCTGGTAACATTATTATTATCGATAGTGAAAACAGCATCAGCTGCCGATTTTATCACGGTAGTGTATCCACCAGCTAAAGAACCCGATAAGGTAAACGCATTAGCCGTACCGGTATTATTAGATGATAAAATTAATTTATAAACATTATTACCCGAGCCATCCGTAGATGCCATAATACTCGCCGTCACTCCGTTATTATTGGCAGCTTGATTAATATGATCACGAACATTCTCTAAGGTATCAGTTGCACTCACCGTCACATCAAAACTTTGACTACCGATGGTAAATCCGATATCACCCGTGATGCCAAGCGCCTGATTTCGTGTGGCGTAAGTGGTATCTGATGAAACGACTTGTGCTGCAGCGAGTGAGGTAACATGCAAAGTGTGTGTTCCAGCATAGACATTATTATTTGATAAGACAGAGGCAGATAACAGGTTACTGTTACTAACACTGGTAGAGTAAGAAACGGTATTAAATGCTGTGTTCACACCTTGGATTGCTTGTTTGAAATTATTGAGAAAGTTTTGCAATTGGCCGTAAATGCTTAATTTGATTTCCTGATTTTTTTCATCTTTGGTGAGCCTGTTGAGTTGCCCCGATTGTTTTTCCATTAGTGTATTTACTATCGAGTTAACATCTAATGTTCCAATCGTGCCACTCATCATGTCTCTCCTTTAAATTAAAACCGGGGTCTTCCTGACCCCGGTTTTGCAGTTAGATTATCTTAACAACTGCATCACTAACTGTGGCATTTGATTAGCTTGTGCTAACATGGCCACGTTGCTTTGGCTTAACACTTGGAAAGTAGCCAAGTTAGAGCTTTCTTCAGCAAAGTCAGCATCAACGATACGTGAGTGTGCAGCTTCAAGATTCGTTGTACGAACTGAGTTAGAAACAATGGCTTTTTCAAGGTTAGATTGTGATGCACCTAAAGATGCCATACCTGTTGTGATGTTACTAATTGCAGTGCTCAGTGCATCCAATGCAGTCTGTGCGTTTGCTTGTGAGGTAACATCGCCACCATGAATGGTTAAGGATGTGCTATCTGTTGCAGTCAGAGCAATCGATAAGCGATCGTTAGAGGTGTTGTTATCACCAATCTGCACGCTGACTGAACCAGCAGCTAACAAGCTGATACCGTTAAACTTGGTGGTAGCTTGTACGCGATCAACTTCTGACATCAAGCTCTGATATTCAGTGTCGAGGTTGCTAAGGTCACCGCTAGAATACGTACCGGAAGAAGCTTGTGAAGCAATTTCACGCATACGTTGCAGAATGTTCAGCGTTTGTGACATAGCGCCTGAGGCTGTCTGAATCAAGGAGATACCGTCATTACCATTACGTGATCCTTGTTTCAATCCATCAATTGATTTTTGCATGTTTTGTGCAATAGCTAAACCTGCTGGATCATCTTTAGCATCGTTAACACGTAAGCCAGATGATAAACGGGTTAAAGCCTGTGACAATTTGGATTGGTTGCCAGACAAATATTGCTGTGCAACTAACGCTCCGATGTTAGTGTTGACTACTAAACTCATGACGCCCTCCTTGTGGGGATTATTATTATGCTCACCCTTGTTATCGGTGGGATTTCACAATACTTAAATTTAATTTCTCTCATCATGATTAAATATATGTATCAATTAACGCGTCAGCATTTTTTTGTTTCTTTTCATTGGGTTCTGGTTTTGCTGTACTGGCTGGCAGCGAGTCATCTTGTTGATAATGCTGGGTTTGTGAGGATGAATGCGAACTACCTTGATCATAAGACAAGGTGGATTGCTGCTGCACCGACACTGAAATTTGTAACGAGGATTGCTGAAATTTTTCTGTTAATTGCGGTAAATGCAACTTGATCGCTTGCTCTGCTTGACTGTTATTGGTCAATATTACAATTTCAACTTTATTTTTGTTCAACTTCAGCTTGGCCTGTACCGGACCAAGCTCCGCTGGCGAAACGTGAATATTCATTTCATATACATTGTGCTGGCCAGCAACGGGTTCTAACTTATCGAAATGAAACGTAATCGGTGTTTCCGGTTTAGCCGCGTTTAATACAGACGTGTCTGTCGGCGCGCGCGAGAAGCCTTCTATCGATGACTCTGGTCTCATACCAACGGTGACATTGTTTTGTAAAGGCGTTGGGATATCTCGCATAGATTTAGTCTGATTCATATCAGCCACCCAGGCTTGTAGTGGTTTTTGTAGTCTGTGTACTGCATTAGTGATTTGATTATTCACAGGATTACTTAGCATTAAGTCTGGTGTTTTATTCGGTGCAGTAGCTGGTGTCTGCGCTGACTCTTGCGGCGGCAGAGGTTGCTTAAATTCATGTTTGTCTTGAGCTGGTTTAACAAATGTCTGCACTTTTGACATGGTCTCAGATAAGGTGGTGTCATTCTCAACGTTAGTCACAAATGCTGGTATTTGCTTATCTTCTTCTTTTGTTGTGACTTTTGCAGTGTTAAGTGACTGCGTCAACTGTATAGAATCCTGATTTAATGTCGGATTTGCGCTATTAACTGGTGTTGTGTGATCAAGTGCTTGAGTAGTACGAGGGTTGTCATTGGAAGCTTGCGCTTCTTTTTCTTGGTTAGCCGCTTGTATTAATTGATTCAGTAATATAGTCGTTGCAGGTGCCAATCCATCGGTTAGCACAGCTTGCGTCGTCGCTTGCGATGACGAGCTGCCTGCCTGATCAGTCACAGTGGTGTTAGGTGTTTCATTTAAAGTGGGTTCTGGTGGCGGCTGCGTTGCATCCTGATTGGTTTGAACATAGAACGAAGCAAACAACATACCGGTGAGTAAATTCATGACATCATTATTAACACCATCTGTTTGTGCAGGAGTGATAGGTGTTTGCTTTTCCATTATGACTTTCATCTAATCACTCTCTCATCCATGAAAGTGATATTATATCATAACGTATACATGTTTTAGTGAATGTTCTCTCAATCACTTGGCATGAAAATTGCAGAATCGAATGTGATGACTACATAAAGGTGCAAGGATGCGTACGATCAAACAATTCATAGCTGCAGTGATCATGATTGTGATAACGAGCGTCAACGCTCACGCAAGTAATGGCGCCAGAATTAAGGACTTAACCAACATTGCAGGTGTCCGCGAAAACCAGCTAGTCGGCTATGGCTTGGTTGTTGGACTCGATGGCACTGGTGATAAAGTCAGTCAATCACCCTATACACAACAAACTTTTCGTAACATGTTACAGCAGTTCGGTATTAAAATTCCGGTTAACATTAATCTTGATTCCAGAAACATTGCCGCAGTCGCCATCACCGCCTCATTGCCACCATTTGGTAAAATCGGTCAATTGATTGATGTCACGGTATCATCGCTTGGCAATGCCACCAGCTTGCGTGGCGGCCAGTTATTAATGACAGAGTTACGCGGTGCTGATAATCAAGTCTATGCCGTTGCTCAAGGCAGTGTAGTCGTATCCGGTTTCGGCGCGCAAGGCAGTGACGGTTCTAAAGTCACCGTCAACTCTACTAGCAGTGGCCGCATTCCAAACGGCGCTACCGTTGAAAACATCATTGAGCCACCGTTTGTCAGTAACGGTATTATTACCTTTGAATTGCTGCAAGCTGATTTCACCACCGCGCAGAATATATCAAATGCAATCAACAAAGAATTTAAGCGCAATATTGCCAAGCCTGTTGATGCCAGCGCTGTGAATGTCAATTTAGGTCGGTATGTCAGACCTATATTTGCCAATGCTGGTGAAAATTATAAAGATGAAGGCAAATTCCTACGTGGTGACATCAAACCTAAAAATAATGGCGACTATGTTAAATTCATTTCATTTATTGAAAATATTCCTGTGTCGATCACGACTGGACGCGCCCGCATTATTGTCAATTCACGTACTGGTACCATTGTCATTGACGAGAATGTGATAATTTCACCGGTAGCTGTCTCACATGGTAATCTTTCTGTGGTGGTATCTGAGAAACCGTTTGTTAGTCAGCCCAATGCATTCGCCAATGGACGCACTGTTAAAGGATCTGCGTCTGATATCTCTATTAATCAACAACCAGGTCGTACTTTCCTGTTAGAAACAGGAACCTCGTTACGAGAGTTGGTTGATGAAATTAACCGTGTGGGCGCAGCGCCAGGGGATATTATTTCTATCCTGGAAGCTGTCAAAGCAGCAGGTGCGTTACATGCTGATCTTGAAATTATTTAGGAATGCATGATGGATAAGATTACAAATGATGCACGAGTCTATACCGACGTTCAAGGTCTGGATAAACTGCGCGCGCAATATAAAGAAGACCCAGCCGGTGTCAAGAAAGAAGTGTCACAGCAATTTGAAGCCTTATTCATTCAAATGGTGTTACGCAGTATGCGTGATGCCAATCAAGCTTTAGCCTCTGGTCTGTTTGCCAGTGATGATATGTCTATGTATCAAGATATGTTTGATAAGCAACTCTCATTATCGTTTTCGCAACAAGGGCTTGGTTTTGCTAAATTGATTGAAGAGAATATCGATCATCAACTTGGCGGCACAGACATTCCCGCCGACACCTTGGCAAAAGCTGCTATAGAAAAAGCACCTGAAACACCCAGACTGTTGCCGCTGCCAGTAGACCGTGAACCAGCAAAGCCTAAAGTCGTCATCAAAAAAGATGAACCGACGCTAACGTTTGCCACACCAAAGGAATTTATTGATAAGTTATCTGGCATGGCCAAACACGCGGCTAAGCTGATTGGCGTACACCCTGCTGTGATATTGGCACAAGCGGCACTTGAAACTGACTGGGGTAAGAAAGTGATTGCTCAAGCCAAAGGCATTAGCAGTTTCAATTTGTTTAACATCAAATCCGATGCGAAATGGCATAAAGATAAAGCGGTAGCCTCTACGCTGGAACAACAGAATGGCATCATCGTCAAACAACAGGCGAGTTTCAAAAGTTATGATTCTTATCATGAAAGTTTCATGGATTATGCCAATCTCATCACCAAGAATCCGCGCTACCAGAAAGTGCTGGCAAATGCTGATAAACCAATGGCTTACGTTCATGCCTTGCAAGAGGCAGGATATGCAACAGACAAGCAATATGCTAATAAAATCATGGAGATGCTAAAGTCTCAACCATTTCAGGCCATGCTGTCAGAGGATAAATAAATTTAATTTTTCCGAAAATCTGACGATGATATAGAGGTAAGGGTAATTATTTTGAAGAGGTATGCATTATGGCAAATGATATCAAGGTAATGAACATCATCAATCCGCAGACGATTGCCAAATCAACACCTTCCTCACGCAAGGAAAGCGTGCTACCCGCTAGCGAGCTCAATAATGATGGCACGAAGCTGACGAGTCAACTAGGGTCATTGGTGAATACGTTATTGGCTGACAACGAGATACCTGACAATAGCCAACGTATTGCCGAATTAAAATCTCAAGTGCAGGCTAATCAATATCGTGTTGATCTCGATTTACTAGCTAGCAAGTTGGCACACACACTGACAAATACCAAATAAGGGATTGTGTCATGGAAGATATTAACGAGTTGATTTATCAATCGATTGAGCAAATCATTGTGTGCGTTGAACGACTGCGCCAGCTGTTAATAGAAGATAATCTGCATTTTGGTGCCAATAATGTCGAGGCAATTAAGGATAACAACGACAATAAGCTCATCGTCTTAAAGCAACTATCGGCACATACCAATCAATTACAAAATCGCATTCCACTGACTGCACTAGGTGCCAATCAAACGCTAAGTGAGTACATCAAACAGCTTGATTATCATCAGGGTAAACGTATTCAAGACATCGTTGCCAGGTTACATGAGCAATTGACAGATGGGTATCAAAAAGTGCTAGTCAATAATCACATTATTACCTCAAATCTTGGTATGATAAATGCATTATGGGAAAGATTATTGCAATTTTCCAAACAAGACTTGGGTATCTATGAAAAACCAGAGTGTAAGTAAACATTAGTGGAGATATCATGAGACTGAGTATCAAACGGATGACACAAGCACTTTCCACTATCGTTATCTTATGTGCCGCTACATCGGCAATTTCTGGTTCTTATGAAACATTCACCCACTTGAATATGATTGCCGCCGATTACATTCAAAAGAATATCGTGATCAACCCAGATGAACAAATGTCAGTAAAACTGGGTGACGCTGCTACGGATTTGCGTTTACCACGCTGCCAGAGTGAAATTAGCATTAATTTACCGGCTGAGTCGAATGGGCAGAAGATCAATACCCTTGAAATGACATGTTCTTCGCAACCATCGTGGCATGTTTACGTTCCAGTGGACATGAAAATCCTGACAAAAGTCATCGTAGCAAAAGAAAATATTCCCACGAAAACGCCTATTACTGAAGAGATGCTGGATTTTGCTTTTCGTGATAAAAATACACTTTATGCAGGTTATTTCAAAGATACTAAAGATGTCGTGAATCAAGAACCAGTCACGACGATGGTCGCAGGCACAGTGATCAACAAGCATAATATTAAGCAACCTGTAATTATTAATCGAAACCAAATTGTTTCTATCATTTCTAGACATGGTCATATCATGGTGTCAGCGGAAGGTATTGCCAAATCTGATGGTGCATTGAATGAAACCATTAAAGTAATAAATAGCTCGTCTAAAAGAACTATTGATGCAGTGGTAACCAGTTCGTCTACGGTTGACGTTGGCGTATAGCGGTCCGATAAAAATATAACAACAGAGGTGTGGCGACGCTATGTTTGTCTTCATCGGTTTATTAGTTGTTATTTTATCCGTTTTTGGCGGATTTGTTCTGTCAGGCGGCCATCTGCTTGCGTTATTTCAGCCATTCGAATTACTGATGATTGGCGGTGCTGCGGTTGGAGCATTTATCATTAGTAACGATTGGCGCAATATCAAAATCGTGCTGAAATCTATTGTTTCTGTGATTAAACCAAGCAAATATAAGAAAAACATGAATGTTCAATTGCTTTCTGCATTCTATGAATTACTGACAAAGATCCGTAAAGAAGGCATGTTATCCATTGAAGGTGATATTCAAAACCCGAAAGAAAGCCCTATTTTTTCACGTTACCCATTAATTGTGTCTGATAAGAAAATCATGGAGTTCATTGTTGATCACATGCAGTTAATTATTACCGGACGAGTTGATCTGCATCAGCTGGACGAAATGATAGATATCGACATTGAAACCTATGAAAATGAAACTGAAATACCAATCAATGCGATCAATAAAATTGGCGATAGCATGCCTGCATTCGGTATTGTTGCTGCGGTCATGGGTGTGGTTCATACGATGGAATCCATGAATCAACCACCAGCAGTTTTAGGCGGCTTAGTAGCAAAAGCCTTAGTGGGTACGTTTTTAGGCGTCTTGCTTGGTTATGGATTTGTCTCGCCCATCGCTGTTGCATTGGAAAATAAGCGAAATTGTGTCGTCAAAATGTTGCAAGCCATTAAGATTTTATTACTCGCCGCCGCTTCAAATACTACACCATCGATCGGCGTGGAGTTAGCTCGCAAAGTACTCTACTCCGATATCAGGCCAAATAGTTTAGAACTCGAAGAAATCCTGCGTGATATCAAGTCTGCAGGAGCCACCAGCAATGAATGATGAAAAGGACAGCACTGTAGTTGAGTCTGGCGATCCGACTGAGGACAATAAAGTCCCCCAAGATGAGCCTGTGATTGATCATGAGGTTAAAAAAATCATTGATGACGCCGCCGCGATACCATCAAAAGAGGAAGAAGCCTCTCATCAGCAACCAGAACACCACAACAACAAAGCAGCGCACCACCAACGCCCTATCATTATTATCAAGCGGATCAAGAAGGTTCATAATAAGCATCACGGCGGCGCCTGGAAGATTGCTTATGCGGATTTCGTCACGGCGATGATGACATTCTTCTTATTGTTATGGTTATTGTCGATGTTGAATAAATATCAACTGCAAGGTATCTCTGAGTATTTTCAGCGTCCAATCAAAACCGTGATTGCACAACAAGAAGATCCTAATAAAGAAATTATTAATACTGTCACGAATCAAACTAGCAAGAAAAAACCAGAGATATCTGTCAATAATGCAGCTGCGGAAAAAGCAGTGCCTAACCAGAAACAGGAAAAAGCGGCCAGTGAAAAAATCAAAGCTGACCTTGAGAAACAGTTACAGGAAAATCCTGTCATTAATCAATACAAAAACATGTTAAATTTTACTGTCACATCACAAGGTCTAAAAATTGAGTTGAAAGACCTGGAAAATAAACCTATGTTTTCCAGTGGAAAAACGGATTTTGCTGACTATGCCAGTACGATTATTGACTGGTTAGCAACCGCCATGAATGATTACCCAAACCGGGTGATGATTTTAGGTCATACAGACAGCAAACCCATACAAGGAGATCAAAACTATACTAACTGGGAATTATCTGCAGATCGTGCCAATGCAACACGCAGAGAGCTAATTTCCCACGGGATGAAGCCAGAAAAAGTAGTGCGTATTGTTGGTGTGGCGGATGTAGACAAACTGAATGCTAAGATTAGCAGCGATGACCCAGCTAATCGACGTATTGAAATTGTCATTCTTAACGATGATGCTTTTAACAAAATGCAGAATGAATAGCTTAGCGTTTAAATTGATTGACTTGTTGTCTTTGGTATGACGATGGAATCCCCATTGACTCCCGATACTTGGCAATTGTACGTCTTGATATTTTTATTCCTTTACTTTTCAAACAGTTCGCAATGTCATCATCACTATACGTCTGACCATTTTTTTCTGAATCAATTAGTTCACGAATACTTTGTTTGATAGAGGTTGAGGACGTGGCATCGCCTAGCTCTGTATTAAGCTGACTAGGAAAAAAGAACTTGAGCTCCACAATTCCGTGTGGTGTAGCCATGTATTTTCCTGTTGTGATACGCGAAATAGTCGATTCGTGACAATCAATAGCCTGAGCCACCTCGGACAGATTAATCGGCAACAACGCGGCATCACCTTGTTCAAAATAAGCTTGCTGTTTTTCAACAATATAAGTAGCCACGGATAATAAGGTCGTATTACGACGTTTAACGCCGTTTACTAACAAATTCGCTTCCTGTAATTGCTGTAAAATGGTTTTATACTGCTTGTCTCTAGCGTGCTGTTTAATGATAGATTTATACTGATTATTGACATCCAATCTGGTCAAGATGCTATTTGTTAAAAAGACTCGCCACTTATTCCCTATTTTCTTAACAAACAATTCAGGTTCGGCCGCTTCATCAGCTTGGCTTGAAATCTGTTTTGCCGGATGAAAATCCAGTTCATTAATCACCGCCAATCCCTGCATAAGCTGATCATGTGACAGGTGCGATTCTTGCTCTAATTTCTTAAGATTCATACCACTAGTGAGTAATGCATGATGTCGGCATAATTCTCTGGCATATTGCCAGCAGGAGCTTCCATCATCTCTAGCCTCTATTTGCAGCAATAAACTTTCATTAATACTCCTTGCTGCAATACCTGGTGGATCGAATGTTTGAATGATCTGTAAAATTCTCGTGACATCCGTCATAGACACTTTACCGCCAGTCAGCGGGTTTTTAGCTATCTGACTCATGATTTCTTCATCACTGATCGTAATCAACCCATCCTCATCGATGGCATCAATTAGAATCGTAGCGGCTTCCTGTTCCACAGCATTAAAATGGCAATTCAGCGTTTGCTCGATTAAGGTATCGCGTAATGACTTGTATACTGGGATATTCTGAATATAGTCATCAGATAAGGATTCAGTATGTTGTTTACGTACGCCATTGTATTGAAAATCTGCTGATAGCATGCTTTCAGTTTCGACCTCAGTCGACGTTTCTGACTCACTATCCTCTAGCAGCTCTAGGAGTGGGTTTGATTCGAGAAATTCTGTTATTTTTTGTTTCAATTCGATGGTGGTATATTGCAATATCGTGATCATTTCTTTCAGCTTTTGATTCATCATCAAACGCTGATCTAACTTAGTAGTTAGTAATAATTTACTGCTCATTCTTGCTCCGTTTACATACGAAAACTGGTGACAAGACTCGTTGCAATTAAACCCCAACCATCTACTAAAACAAAAAATAATATTTTAAACGGTAGTGAAATGACAATTGGTGAAAGCATCATCATACCAACTGACATTAAAATACTAGACACTACCAAATCGATAATCAAAAACGGGATGAAAATTAAAAATCCAATCTCAAATGCGGTTTTCAATTCACTGGTAATATAAGCCGGCATCACCACTAGTAATGGCGGTGATTGATTGTCTACAACCTTTGTCTTAGAAAGTTCATAATACAATTTGAGATCTTTTTTATGCGTCTGCTTCAGCATAAAAGTCTTAATTTCTTCACCCAGGGTTGTTATAGCGGATGTTTCATCGATTTTACTTTGTAAATATGGCTGTACTACTGTTTCGTTGACCTTGTTAGCAACAGGCGTCATCACAAACAGCGTTAATATCATCGATAAACCGATTAATATCTGATTACTGGGTACATTCGGAATGCCAATCGCTTGGCGCAGGATTGCCATCACAATAATGATTCTGGTGAAAGCCGTCGTGGTGATCAATAATGCCGGCAAAACACTCAGCAAACTAACCGCTGCCAGGATTTTGATGCTGATACTGTAATTAGTCACATTACCATGCTGATTAGCCACAATGAGAGGTAAATCTTTCACTTCGGCGAATGCTGATTGACTGATCATCCACAATACCGGTAGTACCAGCAGCAAAATAATGCGGCTAACACGACTCATTGCAAATCCTTACTCAGCATTTGGCGATCCATATAATCATTAAGTGCACGATTAAACTGACCCTCTGATACTGCCAGAGCGTTATCCACTTCGTTATCACTCAAATAGCTAAGCACATTGATTGAATGACTAGTCACACCAATCATGATTTTCTTTGACTCAAATTTTACTATCATAATCTTTTCTTTCGAACCTAGCGGTAGTGTGGCAATGATTTCTAATGCATTATTTTTACCTTTTTTCATGTTATTCACACGCCAGGTAATAAAAATATAAATTGCAATCACGGCGAGCACTAATAGCAAATTGAGTATGATATTCAGGTACATACTCGCTCCTATTCTTTATTCGATAAGTTTGATAAAACTACTGACGTTAGACGTACGCAGTATTTGCCATTTGCCGTTACAATCTCTCCGCGTGAAATTAACTTTCCATTAGCATAGATATCAACGGGTTCACCGACGCTTTTGTTTAAATCGATAATGGAATCTTTAGTTAAGCTCAACAAGTCACGGATTTTAATTTGTGTCCGACCTATTTCAATATTCAGCACAATGTGCACATCGTTTAATATGTCTATGTTTTTTGAAGAAACCGGATTTTGTCCTGCCTGATCTTTGGTATTCTCTACCGTAACGTCACTGGTTGAATCCACCATGAAACCCCCTACACTTGGCTAATGATTTTGACGACAATTTTTGAGTTCGACTGACCAGCTAAAGCGCGATAAACTTTTAAATCATTTAAGCACACATAAACGACAGCAGGATCAACGACCTCGATTTCATCCCCTTCTTTCAATGTTAACAAGCGATTCACAGGAAGTTTAATATCAGCCATATTTGTAGTAATAGTAACGAATGAGTCCATCACTTCTTGTTTGATTGCGGTACGCCAGAAATCTTTTTCTTTATGTTTACCTTTGCCAGTTTTCACTGGCATGAACTTAATTAAAAATTCTTCTGGCAAACATATTTTGAATGTTTTTTCGATTTCATCGAAGCAAATCGTTAGATCAAAACAATAGATTGTTTCATTAGGCAGGTTATTGACGGTTTGTAAGGTATGAGCTGTCTTATAATGATCGACAGTTAATTCTGTATACTCTTTCATGGCCGTAGTAAATGATGCAAACACCAGTCCACCAAGATTTTCAGCCGTAATTAATCCAACTTTTCCAACTTTAATTTCACCTTCGTTGACTTGTTGTAATTTTCCGCCATACACCAAGGTTAATATCATGTCTAACAAGTCATTTGGATAAATAATTAAAGCAGAGGACGCGACTGGATTTAACTTATATGAAGAATAAGTCATATCCTTGGCTGGCTGGCCTTGTAATTCATCAAGGCTAAATCGAGTGATGGGTGAGACTTTTATAATAATTTTTTTTCTGAAAAGCGCAGTGAGTTTACCTTCCAGAGACTCACGAGTGCTTTCAGCAATATTTTCAAGCGCATTGGTATTGATACTTTCAGCGTTGGCAGATTCAGCATTTTCAACTTCAGTACCATCACCCATGTTATTGGTAGACTTGATAATGGCGTCAACTTCTTCCCGAGAAAGTATATTTCGGTCTTCCATGATGGCAAATCCCTTGCGCAACTGCGTATCATCTATTTTACCAAACTTTTCATGGTTGATGTGAAAGTTCGGTAATGATCTGATGTTAATTTCGCATCAGTAGATTTATTTGTAGGCAATTATATTGAATATGCATATATATAGAACACATTCTCCCGTTAGCATTACATACTTTTGTGAATTCGATTCTTGCCGCATACACTAATGTGAGTTATTTACCTATTCATCTAATTTGGACTGCCTCGTTATCAGTTATCTCTTTAACTTAATCACAGAACATGCCATTAACGACGTCACTATCTCCTCAACCAGCTCTGCATATCATTTAACATCGTATCCAGATCAACCGATTGCTTCTGCCCGCAAATCATTAGCTTTTTGATGCCGACTGATAGGCCGATACACAATACGTAGAACATGATTTTGCTCTAGATGCAATTGTTGCGGAGAAAAAATCAATAACCCCGACTCTGCATCACAAGTGAATAGACCATCTCCATGATCTGTCATCTTATCCAGCACTATCATCGGACCTGCATCCATCGTGTTAGTACTTTCTTTAAAGCCATAAAGATGATTTGAAGGTATTAACTCTGCACTTTCAATTTGCATGACTTTATAGCGATTGCCAAAGTGCACGCCAATTTGATAATCACCATGACCAACTGGAATGATCAGTGAAAAGTACCCATCATGCGTAGGCATGGCTTGAATAGATAACTGCGATGTTTGGTTACCGTGTATTGCAATGATATTCACTTGATCTCTTCGCAAACTAAAATCATTAACACCCATTTCAAACTCGACCCGATGCGATTGCATTAACATCATCGCTAGCTCGATGTTGACATAACGCAACTCTGCCGGGTAATTCGTTCGCATCGACTTTAAATTTCTTTCCATGAAAAACATACCGCGCTTTCTTAAGCCGATTAATCCTTTTTCATGATCTAGTACATTCAATACATCGTTGACACCCATGTTGACTTCGAATTGAAATGTTTTTAGGTAATTCAATTCAATATCGGTTGGGAAATAGAGGAATCTAGCCAGTTCTGCTAAGGCATAATCACGTAATTCAATATGACTTGGATGATACTTGGCAGAGACGAAATAATCCCTTGCGTCATGAATGAATTGAATGACTGAATATTGAATTTTATCCAGCTGATTTTGCTGTGATGTCTGCAATGCATTTGTTGACAAGACCGGTGAACCATCTTCACGATAGTCAATGACGCTATTCTCATTGACTGTCGAAATTTGCTCGAATAAAGCAATGTAGTTAACCACCGCTTGTAGTGTTCTTTCATCGCACCATGTTCGATCAAAAAGACCAGTTCTTTCCATAGCAAACTTCTGCACTTCAAGTGCAAGTAAATAGCAGCCTACCACTTCAATCTTCATTTCATCTCGTAACACTGGCGTCAGTTTGATTTGTGATGTCCCTGTATAACCCAGGTCCACAAATAACAAGACTTCTCCCGGCTTAATACCAGTAGAGTGTTGAATATGTTTAATTAGCCTCTGCCTGAACTGTCTGGATGCTTCAATAATTTCATTAACCGTTTTCTCTTCACGAATTAATTTTGTGAATTCACGCGCCGCGTCTTTATGGTGCTCCACTTTCGCACAAATACTTTTCGTTTTATTCTCAGAAAGTAGTAATTGTTTACATATATCCTTAAATCTTAGTGATTTCACCATACCGCTTAGATAGTCATCTATATCTCTTACTGATCGAAACGACGCTGCATAACTGGTGAACCTACTGATATATAACAACGAACCAATAGTCTTGTGTTGATAAGCTTCACAGCATAATGAACTTAAATAGCCATCACGCATCAAAAATACGACTTTGCATTGTTTACCCTGTGCTTCTATTTCCTTTATTTTATGCAATATATAATGGGTAAACGCATACATGATAGGACCGATGGCAAGGTATCCAATCAATGCCTCTGGCTTACTGCAATCTACTGTTGGGTTGGAAAATAATGTCTTATATGGATGATACATGGGTCGCGTTGAACGGATATCATGATCCAAGAGACCCGCTGCCAATGCATGCATGCGAAATATTTCGTCAGCTTTCACATCATATTGCTGGAAATGGCACGCATTAATCCCGGTTAATTGTGGCGCGACCAAGTCTGCAATCACATTATCACCCAGATGCAATAACGAGGACGCATTTTTACCCAGTTTTTTCAACACATGGTTGAATAAACCTGCGCTTTTGCCTTGACCAAACTCATTAGAGCAAAATATTTCATCTATCATTTTAGCGGTTTCTGATGGCAAACAAGCTTCTAGTAATTCACGTAACTGAGAGGATG
The DNA here is from genome assembly GCA_964492045.1 of uncultured Coxiellaceae bacterium. Classification (GTDB taxonomy): domain Bacteria; phylum Pseudomonadota; class Gammaproteobacteria; order DSM-16500; family DSM-16500; genus Aquicella. The sequence continues at coordinate 86,439 of CAZBHW010000007.1, forward strand.
AAAAATAAGTATCACTGACTAATATAATTTGTAAACCACGCTTTTTTGCCCGATGTATCAATTCAACCATCGGTGCATAAGCAAAACAAAGCTGCTTTTCCACCATCAGTTCGGCGGCGGTTAAATCCGCTATTTGTGCGTCTGACAGCGTTTCATCATAGGTAAGATATATTTCAGATAAATTCACTTCGTTGTTACCCGTTTGATACGCTTTTAGTGACCGCGCTTTGTCTTCAACTTGTAATCGCATGCGAGCACTCAAGCCATGCTGACGAAACGCTGGCTGGTCTTGCATTAAATAAAAAGCATCACGAGGAAGGTAGACCTTGCGCCAAAGTAAAGTATCAAAGCAATCTAATGAAATCACTTTGATATCGGGAGATAAGGTTTCAAGAATCGTGTTAAGAGATGTTGCCGTAACACGCTGCTGCGTAGCCGCTGCCGTCAGATGTTGAATCCTTTCAATGGTGCTATCCATAAATACCTTCGACTTGATCAAAATATCATCATAGATAATTCATGCCATCAATACAAGCCGAAGAGAATCGATTTTATTATTTTCGATAATTTTTTATCAGCAGCGCAGATGGTGACTGCCCAGGTTTCGACTCCATTGCTTTACTCTCTTCAGTCATGCTGGAAAAAATTCCACTTTGACTTGCCGATAATGGTGTTGATGCCTTTAGTTGTTTCGGCGTGCCGGTGACAGCAAACACACCCGCAGTCAGTTCAGTGATGCTAGTGCACGGAATATTAGCTGAGTCCAGTAATCTTCTAAAATCTTGCTCAGATCGAATTTTTCCCCCTATAGACATCAAGAATAAGTCCAAGCTGGCGACAAAAGCAGTATTTTTCCAAAGCCATTCGATGACGCAGATATCATGACATTTTTCAGCGCAATTTCTTAATATTTCAGCTGCTTTATCATTCGACCAGTCGTGCAGCGCACGCTTTAGAAGAATCAGATCAGCATCCGGCATTGTGTCTTGATCAAAGAAACTGCCGCCTACCGCTTTGCAGCATGAACCAAGTTCTGACAGGTGTTGCACTGTTTCAGGAAGATCAAATATGATGCCCTGAACGTTGGCGTGTTCGCCAAGTATGGCGTGCATTAATGCACCTGTTCCACCACCAACATCCATGATGGTTTTAGTAGTTGTAGGAATTAACAAATTTTGTGATATCGCATCTATTTCTACACGTGATATTTCTGCCATAGCATGATTGAATATCTCGAATTCCTGTTTATCCGCATTTTCAAGTTGCTTTAAATAGTCAAACAATCCTTGGCCATGTGTTAATTGAAATGGTTCTTTGCCTTCTGTCACCGCAGCTAAAAGATTCGAAGCCGCTTGCCATTTGGCAATGTTTTCATGAAGAGGAACATTTCTCAGTGAACGCGGATGATCTTTGAGTAAAGTCATACCGACTTCTGATAAAGAATACCTGACGTTGTCATTCGATTCTGTAATGCCTTTCTCGTACATTAGCGCACATAATGTATTGACAATAGTTTCCTCTATTCCCGATTTTGCTGCCATCTCGGTTATGGACATTGGAATTGCAGATGCCGAGATGGTATCCACCAAACCCGATTTAATAAAAAGATATAAAGCCTTGGAATACCGAAATGCGAAAAAAATATCGGATAGTTTTTGAGGTAATCCAGAATAATGTTGATGAAAGACAGCATTGAATTGCTCAGTAGTATACACTGTGTCAAGATTCGCTATCGTAATCCAGCGACGTTCACAGACATCCAAAATTATTGCTCGAGTATTTTCATCCAGCAATGCTTCGCCAATAGTGGTTAATCGAAAGTGGTCATTTGCATCGACTGCAAATACACCTATCGCACTTAAATTTCTCATGACACGATAGAGATTATCTGAATCAATATGAGGATACTCAATACTTAAGACTTCGCATAATCTACTAGCATTTAAGCTGCTAGTCTTCAGTAGAGAGGCGATATTTAATTTGGTGACCGTATAGATGCCTTGTGACAACCAATAGAGATAAGTCACATCAAAAATAGCCTGATAAGGCTTTGCTGTTGATCTTGGTTGCATCTCAATTACCTCGTTGACAATGTTGTGATTGATTTACTTGAAATCGGTTCAGCATGAAGTCCAAAATTGCTGTCAAACAAGTTGTTTGAACCAACTAGTTTTGCGACTTTCAGTGCCAATGCCGTATTTTCTCTTTTTATTATATTTTTGCGATACTTAGCCATCGCAACCACTCATTTACTAACTTTATTGTCAAATTATATTGGTTGACGTGCAGGAAACCTATCTATAGATTATTAATTGTCATTAACGTTTAGTTAATTAACGCTATGAACAAATTAGACTTAGCTGAAGCCTTAATCACCATCGCGGATACCGGCTCGATATATCAAGCCGCTGACAAATTACATCAAACCAGTGCGGCTATTAGTAAGAAGCTAACAAAATTAGAAAACATGCTTGAGACTCAGTTAGTGCTACGCGAACGTAAAGGCTTAATATTAACTGATGCGGGACAGCGTTATTACCATGAAGCAAAAAAAGCATTAGCCCAGTTTGCACTCGCGGAAAGCTCGGTGAGTCTCGCCATGACAAAACCCAGCGGTGAGTTGAAAGTGGTGGCGAATCACTATTACGCTCAACATATCATACTACCCAAGTTATATGATTTTATGTCGCAGTATCCTGCTATTGAATTTAATCTTGAGGTCGCCGAAATACTTCCCGATTTCAACGCGAGGAAAATGCATATTCTTTTTGGGGTTTCAGTCTCTGCGCATGAGCAATTGGTACGTAAGCGCATAGGCATCACGCGATATGTATTGTGTGCATCACCCACCTACCTCAAGCAGCATGGGGTGCCTCAATCACCTGTTGAGCTGCTACAACATCAGTATATCGCACATAGCGCAAGAAAAAAGATCGGCGTCATCATACTTGATCATGAACAACAGATCGTGATGCAACCAACATTATTAGTGAATAGCTCGCCACTCATGATGAGCGCCGCTTGTGAGCATCTAGGTTTTATTTGGGCACATGAAAACATGGTGAGCGAACTGCTATTGAAAAAGAAGTTAGTCAGCTTTCTGGATAATTATACACAACAATCTATTAATGTTTATGCTTATTATGAATATCAAGCATACTGCGATCCTAAAATAGCGGCATTCATGCAATATTTTGATGAGTGAGGAATGCCAGAATCAATCATGAGCGATTTTACCGCGCAAAGACTTAATCTTGCCTTGTTTGATTTTGCTATCCAGTCGTTTCTTGACTGAGGCTCGTGTGGGCTTGGTTTTTTTGCGTGGTTTTTTGGGTATCGCCGCATGCTGTAGCAGCATAGTAAGCCGGTTTAGTGCATCCTGTCGATTACGCTCTTGCGTACGATGACGAGACGCTTTGATGATGAGCTCACCTGCTTGCGTGAGTTTGTGTTGTAGCGCATGAAGCAAGCGAGCACGCATCAAGTCAGATAATGAAGCCGATTGCCTGACATTCCAGCGTAACACGGCAGCAGTCGCGAGCTTATTGACATTCTGTCCGCCGGGCCCAGGCGCGCGGATAAAAGAAAAATGAATTTCATCACTCTCTATCCAGCAGGTGCTCGTCACTCGCAGCTTGGTCATGTGTCAGACTCACTTATTGACTATCGTCAGCAACGCCTAATATAGCATGAGATACTTGCATCCGCGTAAGTTGTTTAGCAGGAACCATGGGTGTAGGCACAATCTATATAGGCTTTGCCATCAGCATAATTGATATGTGTTAGCAATCTCCTTATACTGTTGCGATGGTCAATCTGCAGGAAGCAACATGAAACGTAATCAATTGCAATATGGATTTTTCAGCGTCTGTGCACTCATCCTATTAAACACACCAGCGCTTGCTGCTAAATCTGTGCCTAATGCATGGTATGTTGAAGGCAATGTTGGTGGCACAACACAGCCTCAAAATGTCACCATTTACGCTAACACAATTGATATTGGCGTCCCAAGAAAAATTGGCTATAACGCTGACGTTGGTTACAAATTCAGTCAGTATTTCGGTGTTGAAATTGGTTATACCAATTTCTCACCGCCCAATGTATATGAGTTTTTAAGTGATGATAATGATTTTGATGTGTACGGCTATTACAAAATAGGTAACATGAATAATGCGGCATATGACCTCGCCGGCAAATTTATTTACCCCATCTATGACACGGGATTAGAAGTCTTCGGTAAACTAGGCGTCTCCTATCTCATGTCAACTTTTTCAAAAGGCAGCGTCACCGACATTTTTGGTGAAGATGATGAATGGGGAGAGAGCTTCATCACCATCCCTCAATCACATTACTCAACCGGATTGTATTATGGTGCAGGCATCGCCTATTACTTTGAACCTGAGTGGGGAGTCAACATCCAATATGCACAAGCAAATGGTACCAGCTCCACTGGTAGTTATGGCTTGATCTCTGGTGGTATCACCGCAATATTTGGATAGTGGATTAACTTTATTATTTTTTCCTATGCTGCCCTAGCGTGATGGTTGGCTGAGTATTAGTGTTTTTTGAAGAGGCTTCGGCTTGGCCAAACATACTAGCTTTATCATACGAAAGCTGACGTTTACCTCTTGGTGAAGAACCAGGTGTTGTATTGAGAGAGGCATGATCGCGTTTATCGCCTCTAGGTGAAGCCTGTTCTTTTGCGGGAGAGTTGACTTCAGACATGAATGTTTTAATAGACTTTACGATGTATTGTGCTTTCTGATGCGTAACGCCTGTCGTTGATTTCAGTAACCTATTAATATTTTCTACTGCAAACTGAAATGAATCTTCTTTTCCTTTCTCGCCAAGGTATTGATGCATACATTGCAATTGATAAGAACAGTCATTTAGCAATTTGCGCTCCAACCCGCTTAGCGTTGTGTCTTTCTTGAGTAAGAAACTGATTTGACCTCTGCATGCTTCTATTTTTTCACGCATAATCAGACCTATCGTTATAGTTATATGCTAAGTATAGCAAGGAAACCAAAATCCGTCTGTGCGTGATGTGTTTGAAAGTTATCTGGATTTTTTGCTTGATTAGGACATAATCATGTTATAGTGACATGCAATACATGGATTATCTATTTTGGACGATTAGTTTATCATGAGACGCTTAAAGGATATTTGGCTTACTGCTATGGCACTAACAGTATCAACAGCTGCGATGGCAACAGACTCTTACATTAAGCAATGGAACACCGCTGTTATCATCGGATCCATTCCACATTCCAATTTTAGATATTACTTAGAGCCGCAACTTCGTTTCATTGCAGATCCATATATTTTGAATGAAGCTTTTTTTTTAGGTGGTCTTGGTTATCAAGTTAATCATGACTTAGTGATTTTCGCCGGTGCTGGTTGGATCTTTTCTAAATCGCCGCAAGGCACAGACTCTAACGAGATGCGCATTTGGCAGCAAGTCAATTGGCTCGCCATCAATCATGACAACTATAATCTCATCAGCCGCACGCGCATGGAAGAACGTAAAAATACAAATGGTTCACCATATGCTTATCGATTTAGACAACGCTTATGGTTACGCATTCCATTAACACGTTTTCCATCCTTTTCATTTTCGTGTTTTGACGAAATATTTCTTAATCTCAATCACCCGTCTTGGGTGTCACCTTATTTCTTTGCACAGAATCGAGCTTTTATTGGCATAGGCCATCAACTCACCAAAGCTGTCATGGTTGATGCTGGATACATGAATCAATACTTGCACTCAAATCAAAATCAGTTAGATCATGTGATATTGCTAACTTTTAGTATCAGGGCCTAGTGAACAGTCCTTGATAATCGCTCAATTATCATTGAGTACACTTTTTTAATCAGGTTGCCTCCCTTTTGATAGTATGTTATAGCTTCGTGACTTATTATTTTTAGGGAGTCGATATGCGTTTTACAGCCAAGCATTGTTTATATCTTGCTATTAGTACTATAGCTTTAACACCTTCCGTCTTATTCGCTGCTGTCGCCGTTGATGCAAGACTACAGCCTGTTGCACAACTGATGCCATACTTACAACGAGCCACCATCAAAGCTAATGCATTGAATGCAGCTATTGGCAGTCAATTTATCGAAAAGAACCGCTCAGTTGATTTCAACCAAACAAGTCATGTCAGATTAAAACAAACGTTTGGCGGCGTACCAGTTTGGGGCGGCGAAGTGGTGGTTCACACACCATCCACTAAAAATCGTACAGCTGGTGCGGCATTAACTGCTTCGGCCAATGGCACATATTACAACAAACTGGAACAAGATCTTCCTGCTAAACCCACTGCGCAACATGCAGAGCGTATTGCAAATCAAGCAGTCAGTGAGGCGCGTAACCAATATTCTGCTGATACCAAATTACATGATGTACAAAACAACCTGATTGTATACATTCGTCAATCAGATAACAAAGCTGTGTGGGCATACCAAGTTAGCTTCACCTTAGCCACAGAAGAAGGCGTCATTGCCCAACCAACCATGATTGTTGATGCCTACTCTGGTGAAACCTACATGAAGTGGGATAACCGTGAAACTGCCAGCAGCATCGTGAGCGGCGGCGGTATCGGCGGTAACGTCAAAACCGGCAAATTATTTTATGATGACAGCGACGCACAACATCGCGGTTTTAATGTCACCCGCAACACTTCCATTAATCCCTTGAGCAAAGATTTCAAAGGTCGTTGCTATCTGGATAACGAATCTAGCAGCGTTTCCATTTTTAGTTTATTCAGGGATATTGCTGGCATTCCATTCGACAAGAGCTCTTATGCTTGTGTCAGCCAAGACCCAAATCATCATAATCTGTATTGGGACAGCGATGATCAAACCATTAATGAAGATTATTCCCCATACAACGATGCCATGTACGGCAGCGAATTGGTGATAGGCTTCTATAAAGACTGGTATGGCATTGCCCCTGTGACGCTGGATGATCACACCACAGCCATGAAACTGCCGCTGGTCATCAACACCATTCCAAACGCTGCCTGGAACCCAAGAAAACAACGTTTAGAATTAGGCACCAGCACCAGCAAATTGTTCCCGGGTGCATCCGGTTTCTATCCATTCACCAGCCCTGGTGTCATGGCGCATGAAATCAGCCACGCCTTCACCTCGCAACATTCTGATTTAATTTATCAAGGTGGCAGCGGTGCAATGAATGAATCGTTCTCAGACATGGCGGATCAAACCTTGAAGTCTTATGCTTATGGCAAGAACGATTGGCGTATTGGTAGTGAAATCGTAAGAGACCCAGCTGTTTTACAATGCAAAGACACTTCTGATTGCGCATTACGTTACATGGACACACCAACCAAAGATGGTATTTCCGCCGATAATGTCGTGGATGGTTTCAAGAGTACTAACGTCCATTACAGCAGCGGTGTGTTTAACAAGATGTTCTACACCTTGGCCACACAGCCCAATTGGTCAGTCAGAAAAGCATTTGCAGTCGTGATGAACGCCAACGCCCATTACTGGACTAGCGGTACCGGCACCAATCAGGATTTCAAACCAATAGCTTGCGGTATCATTGCTTCTGTCAAAGATTTCCATGCTAAAGACAGTAGCTATGACGTTCAGTCCGTCATCACTGCATTAAAGGCAGTTGGCTTTACGGATAACGGCAACTCTGCAGCACCTAACTTCGCATTAATCGATGTGAAAGATTGCGAATAATCTCAAGCTAGCAAAAAAACCCCGGATGAAACTTTCTCGTCCGGGGTTTTTTATTTACCTGCCGCTACATTTGTTGCAACGTTTGAATACCTAATAAATCAAGGCCCAAATGCAGCGTGCGTGCTGTGATATCAGACAATAATAATCTGCTGTCTCGCACTTGTTTATCTTCGCTGGACAGAATTGGACAGTGTTCATAAAAGCGATGATAGGTCGCGGCTAAATCATATAAATAATCACATAAACGATGCAGCGCTAAATCATCTGCCACTGATTGTAATAAATCAGGCAAGACTAACAACTTCACAGCTAAGGTATGTTCCATATCTGTTGTCAGTACCATATTCGTTTGTTTGATGTCATTGAGATTGATGTTGCCTTTACGAAATATCGCGCAGATTCTGACATAAGCGTTCTGCAAATAAGGCGCCGTGTTGCCATCGAATGACAACAGCTTGTCCCAGTCAAACACATAATCTTTAATTTTATCAGCACGTAAATCTGCGTATTTTAATGCGCCGATGCCAATGGCGTGCGCAATTTTTTGTACTTGTTCGTCTGATAAATTGGGATTCTTTTCGCGTGCTAATTGCTGCGCGCGTGATTCTGCTTCTTCTAATAAAGAGATCAAACGAATCGATTCACCGCTTCTGGTTTTAAACGGTTTATTGTCTGGTCCCAAAATGGCACCGAATGGAATATGTTCCAGCTTCACGTTTTCATTGATCCAGCCTGCTTGACGCAAGGTTGCAAACAACATGGCAAAGTGCTGTTTTTGCCGCGCATCGGTTAGATAAATAATGCGTTTGGCATTCAGTTGTTCGATACGGAATCTGGCCGCTGCAATGTCAGTCGTGGCATACAAATAGCCGCCATCTTTTTTCTGAATGATATAAGGTGTCTGAAATTCTTCGAGAAACACGACTTTCGCCTCGTTATCAGTGGTGGCTAAACCTTGTTTTTCCAACTCACTGACAACATCAGCTAAAAATGGATTATAAAAACTTTCGCCGCGTGCATCTGCTTCTGTCATCAAGACATCCAGCTTGTCATATATTTTCTGGAAATATTGCAGGCTGTCTTTTACGAGTTGCTGCCAGATTTTCAGTGTTTCTTCGTCACCTTGCTGCAACGCCACCACACGTAAGCGGGCTTTATCAGCGAAATCTGATTCTTCATCAAAACGTTTTTTTGATTGTTTGTATAACGTATCTAAGTCCGTCACAGAACATTCAGTGATGTTGCCGCCGCTTTGCAGCACGTGTTCAATCAACATGCCAAACTGCGTGCCCCAATCTCCTAAATGACTTTGTTTGATCGTGTGATGGCCGAGGAAGTTGAAAATTCTAACGATGGCATCACCGATCACAATCGAGCGTATATGTCCAACGTGCATTTCTTTCGCGACGTTAGCATTCGCATAATCCACAACGACGTTGTAGGGCTGCAGAGTGGGCTTGATGCCTAAGCGGGTATCACCAACAAGCTTTTGCAATTGTGCAGCCAAAAATTCATTGGTTAACACCAAATTAATAAAGCCGGGACCTGATGGTTCCATCTTTTGAAACACGTTTTCATTTTTTACTTTTTCAATGACCGCTTCTGCAATCGCGCGCGGCGGTTGATGTAATTGCTTGGAAAGCTTTAGCGCGAAATTCGCCTGATAATCCCCAAATTCAGGACGAGTGGCCAGTTGAATGGAGGGGTCACAATCCACTGTCTTATCTGCGACGGTATGACGAATGGCGTTACTGAATAGTTCGGTCAATAATTCTTTCATGATCTCTGTATTTACCTAGTGCTAATGGCATGCTGATGGAAAAGTGACGAAGATATTACCATACATGTGCCGGCAGGCAATGTTTCATGCTGGAATCTTGTCTTCATCACTAAAATCCGTTAAGGTATCGGCTGAAATTTGCGCCGATTTGACTTCAGATTGCGGGCGCGTTTATAAATCCGGCTAAAGCGTTTGGGGCGTCTATTGCCCCGTTTTAGCCCCTTAATCAAGGGGATATCAATGATTGAATTGCAGCATATCAGCAAGTCTTATCAGCTCAACAACAAATCATTTCATGCCTTGAAAGATGTCAGCCTCTCCGTGGCGCGCGGGGAAATTTACGGCATTTTCGGCGAGAGTGGCGCAGGCAAAAGTACCCTGCTGCGTACAGTCAATTTGCTGGAACGGCCATCATCAGGGCAAGTCATGGTTGATCAGGTTGATTTAACCACACTCTCGGCTGACGCCCTGAAAAAACAGCGCCAGCATATTGGCATGATCTTCCAGCATTTTAATTTGCTAAAGTCACGTACCGCGTTTGATAACATCGCATTGCCGCTGGAATTAGCCGGCACGCCTAAACATCTAATTAAAGAAACCGTCTCTGAACTGCTAGCGTTAACCAAGTTAGAACCGTACAAAAATCATTACCCCTTACAATTAAGCGGCGGCCAACAACAACGTGTGGCTATAGCAAGAGCCCTTGCCACTAAACCGCATATCTTGTTATGCGATGAACCCACATCAGCTTTAGACCCGCGTTCCACCGCTGCTATTTTGAAGTTATTAAGAGAAATTAATCAGCAGTTAGCGGTCACGATTTTATTAATCACACATGAGATGGATGTCATTAAACAAATTTGTCATCGCGCAGGTGTGCTAGATCATGGCACGATGATAGAACAAGGGACCATCATTGATCTCTTTGCAAAACCGCAATCTGAGGTCACCAAGCAATTAGTGCAGAAAGCCCTGCATATTGAGTTACCCTTGCATATCAAACGCCAACTGCGCCCTACCCCGGAGCATCATTCCTCCTGTCTTGTGCGTTTCACGTTTGTGGGCGATGACAGCAACTTGCCGCTGATTACCACATTAGTACAAAAGTTTCATGTCACCATCAACATCATTCAAGCCAATATTGAAAATATTCGCGAAGCGACGGTTGGTTTCACCGTTTGTTTAATGAGCGGTGAACAAGACGCTATCAACAACGCATTAAATTATGTCAAACCAACTTCAATTACCGCGGAGGTATTGGGCTATGTCTGATTTACAACTGATACCATTATTCAAAGCGGTGTGGGAAACACTGTATATGGTGTTTATTGCGAGCTTCATCAGTGTGTTTGCTGGCGTGGTATTGGGTTCGCTGCTTTATGTTACGGGCAAGCGTCAAGCCTTGGACAATGTTTTCATTCATCGTTTACTGGGTGCGATGGTCAATATTACGCGTTCGTTACCATTCATCATTTTGATGATTTTATTAATTCCATTGACCCGTTTAATCGTCGGCACCACGATTGGTACCAACGCAGCCTTAGTGCCACTAACCATTGCTGCCATACCGTTTTACGCCAGAATCTGTGAAAACGCTTTGGCCGAAGTGCCTTATGGCTTGATTGAAGCCGGCAATGCCATGGGCGCCACGCCTTGGCAAATTGTCACACGCATTTTAATTCCCGAAAGTTTGCCATCATTAATTCGTGGCGGCACGCTGTTGGTAATTGGTCTGATTGGTTATTCCGCCATGGCTGGTGTGGTCGGCGGCGGTGGCTTGGGCGAGCTTGCGATTAATTACGGTTATCAGCGTTTTGATGTGGTCGTGATGTTAGAAACCGTGGTCATGCTCGTGCTGATCGTTCAGTTAGTGCAATTCCTGGGTGATTATCTTGCAAAACATCGTGCATGGCGTGCTATCACGTTTGGTAGTGTTTTATTCTGGGTTGTCTGCCTGCTTTATCAATTCTGGCCAGCTTCGGTGTTAACTGAGAATACCATTCGCGTTGGTGTGATGAGCGGGGAATCTGAAAAAGTGATGCAAGTCGCGGCTGAGGTGGCGCAAAAGCAATATGGCATTCATTTACAAATCGTACCATTCACCGATTACGTACAGCCAAACACAGCGCTCAACAATCAAAGTATTGATGCCAATATTTTCCAGCACGCGCCTTATCTTGATGGGCAGGTGAAAGCCAGGCATTATCACATCACGCCGATTGCTAAAACATTTGTTTACCCCATGGGATTTTATTCTCAAAAAATACATCAGCTATCGCAATTAAAAGAGGGTGCGGTGGTTGCGCTGCCTAATGATCCTAGCAATGGCGGCCGTTCATTATTGTTATTAGAAAAAGCCGGATTAATCAAATTGAAGGCTGGTATCGGTGTCTATGCCAAACTCAGTGATATTACAGCTAACCCACACCATCTGCAGTTCAAGGAACTGGATGCGGCCCAATTACCGCGTGTGCTAAACGATGCTGATCTGGTTGCGATCACGAATGACTTTATCGGTCCGACTGGTTTGACCATCAAGAATGCGGTCATTAAAGAAGGCAGTGACTCACCTTACGCCAACTTGATTGTGGTACGTGAACAAGATAAAAATAAACCGCTACTGCAAAAATTAATTTTAATCATGCATTCAAAAAAGGTGGTGGATGAAACTAATAAAGCATATCCAAATGGCGCGGCGGTACCGGCCTGGTAAATGGAATCACAACTAACATGAAATCGTTAGGCTGATGGTGTAATTAGGTACGCGGCTTCAATAAAATCTTGATAGCCTTTCGCGATTAAATGCTTAGGCACAACGGGATTGATCGTTCTGGCCAGCTGCTGAATTCGGCCTCGCTCTGCAAAGAGTGCCGTGACTGCCGTTTCATCCATGGAAAATGGCGGTCCTATCACTGCGCTGGTGGACTCCACGGTTAATAGCAAGAGACGTGCTTGTTGTCCCGTAACATTAAAAAGATGTTCTACATATCGCTGGTGCATGGCTGTTGGTAGCGCGACTAATGCCCGACAATCAAACATGGCCTGTATGGGAGGTAGCAGCTGAGCGGTCAAATCAAAGATGTCGCCACAGTAAATTTCGAGGTGCTGGTGTTGATAATGCGTGAAACTGCCAACTTGTGTTTTGGTAGGGCTAACGTTCCATTCACTGAAAAAATCTTCGCAAGCGATAGGACTTAGCTCTACGCCTATCACTCGGTAACCCTGCTCTAACAGCCAGATCATGTCTTTGGCTTTACCGCAAAGCGGCACCAAAATAACATCATTTTTTTTCAGTTGTAATCTACCCACGTAGGTTTGCAAAAATGGATGCGCTGCTGGTTGATGCCAGCGCGTATCTTTTGTTTCCCATTTCTGTTGCCAATAGGCTTTGTCCATCAGCAGACTCTCATCATTTACGTTTTCTTTGCCGCCAACTCATCACACCAACCACCATCAACACCACCCAGCCTAACATCATGACCATACCACCTATCGGTGTGAGGTAAATCAATTGTCCCATGTGGGTGAATGCGAGGCTATAAAGACCGCAACAAAAAGATAACAGGCCCAGCAAAAATAATAGCGCCGCCGTCTGTAACCCTAACTTTATCTGTTTATTGATTTGCAGTGGTATGACTAGTCCTAGCATGGTAATCAAGAGTGCATACAATTGATGATAACGAATGGCGGTGGCGATTTTAGCCAGAACGACAGCAGAAACACGCAATGTCAGTGCATGATCGGCATACGCCCCCATCATGACAGAGGTTAAACCTAAAAGTGCCCCTAATATAATAAACATCCTGCTGCTCCTATGAACTCACCCGTGACCTTGCAACCGTACACTAGCTCACCAGCACTCGCCAGTGAATATGCCCTGTAAAAGTCACACCCTCCCTGTAACTGTCACACCTTAGTACCCCAATTACCCTGTATCCGTCACATTTTCGCCCTGTAACTGTCACCAATTACCCTGTAGCCGTCACATCTTGGCCTGTAAATGTCACACCTACACAGGAATACCTTCATCAATACAACAAGCTGCACCACCTAAACCAACTAAACAAGATTAAACAAAAGAACAAACGTTTGTTGTTAGTTTTTTAATATCATGACAAATCCACTTTCTTAACTTATAGAAAAGCATATGTTATGCTTTAGAGCATCAACTGCTTTAAACAAGGAAGCAACGTATGACAAAGATCGTCGTGAATGCTACTCATAAAGGCGGAGAAGGGAAGACTACCAATTCGATTATGCTCGCAGAATATTCTGCATTGGTGCTTAACCTGAAAACGCTAATCATCGATATGGATCCACAAGCGAATTTCTCTGGCAGATATATCAAAATGGAGTATGATCCCGCTTATAAAGGCGGTAAAATTCCTCCATTACACCCTGAATACAATCCAACTGAAGATGTTAACTGGTGCGGTAGAAGCGGCATTGCGAATATTTTCTATGCCGAAGAAGTGGTTCCCTATCCTACCTCCATCCCCAATCTTGAAATCCTCCCTGCACATTCCATGAAACTGCAAGAAGCGGAGGCGGTGACCAAGAACGAAGTGCTGGAAAAAGTGCATCTGCAGCTTAAACGTTTTCTTGAGTTGAAAGAGGTGAGTGATAGTTATGATGTCATTATCATTGATACACCACCTTCAAAAGGACCATTAACCATTGCGGCGATTAAAGCGGCCACACACTTGGTGATTCCGGCGCAAATGGAACAATTCTCCATCGAGGGTATTTATGGAATGTTGCAACTATGGAAACAAGAGTCATACAGTAGACCAAAAGATAATCAAATTGAGCTGGTTGGTATATTACCTAACCAAATAAGGGATGTCAGAATCCATAAAGAGTTTTTAAGCAATCTGAAACTCATGAAAAATACTGCTCAATATGTCATGCCGTTGTCTATTAAAAAACGGACGCTTTATACCGAAATATTGACAGAAGAAGCTAATCCCAAAAGTATTTTTGACTTACCAAAAAATAATCCTGCACGTATGGAATACGAAGCAGCTTGTAACTACATCATGGAGAGGGTCATGAATCATGTCTAAGAGAAAATCGTTCACGATAGGTTTAGCATTAGCGCAAGGGTTGGAAGAAACCATTGAGTCTGCGCAGAATCATTCTGGTGAATTGAGAGTGGATGTCTTACCGCTTAGCAAAGTCGAAACGGATCCAGACAACCCGCGAGATCTTGTGCTCAAGTTTGATGACATTCGTCACGGCATTGCTTCCAACGATATTGATCATGCACGTAAGACTGCTGAGCTGGAATCATTACAAAGTCTGGCTAACTCCATCAAAAGCCAAGGTATTATTAATCCCATCACCGTCTATAAGCATGGCGATAAATATCGGTTAATCGCTGGCGAACGTCGTACGTTAGCCTCCATCGTAGCGGGTAAGTCAGATATCCAAGCGCGCATCCTGGATAGCAAACCGGACGAACTGAAAGTCAGTTTACTGCAATGGATAGAAAACATTGAACGCAGTGATTTGTCTCTCTGGGAGCGATTGAAGAACCTGGAGAAGATTGTGATCGCACACATGAAGGCAAAGAAAACACCTGCTGCATCAATCACTGTCACTGAACTAAGCCATTTACTAGGCTGTTCTAAACCACATGCCATGGACTATAAAGCGATACTGGATGCTGATGATGAAATCAGAAGATTGATTCATGACAACAAAATTAAAAATCTTCAGAAGGTGGCTTTGATTGCCGGCATCACTTCCAAAGAAGCGAGAGAGGGTGCCATTAATGCTTGCATCAACGGTGCGACACTCAAGCAACTCAAGTCATTCTCTTCTCAAGCAAACGCAAAACCAGCTGCACCTAAAGTGGTAGAGAAGCGTGGCAGACACACCACCGCTATCCATTTTGGTGCGACAAAAAATCTTAGCGTGGCGAAAACGATCCTGGATTCTGTTTTGCAAAATCAATCCATGTCACACATTTCCCCGCAGTTTAAAGGAGTGGATTGGACTAGCCCACGCGCAGTCGCGGATGCTTTCAAACTGCTGTTGAAAAAACTTGAAGAGCTACATGCATAGAGAGAACGCCATGACAAAAGTGAAAATCAGCTTTGTATTGCCACAAGGTATGCAGCAAGAATTAAAAGAAACCATGGTCAAAGAAGGATACGACTTAAAGGGCAAGAGTCGTTGGATTTCAGAAGCGATAGATAATTTACTCACCCTGCAAACGTACGCAGATTTGGTCAAGATCAATGACGAAATGTCTGGATTTGAAAAGATGGAGTCTGTCGTGATTGGTCGTGACCTCAAGCAACAATTAGATGAAGCTGTCATTGAAGTCAGAAAAAAATACCCTGCGATTGAAGGTGTGCAAAGCCGCATCCTGCGCACGGCGATCATGCAAAGACTGTTAAGTGCCTAACAAGTTAGGTCACCTAACAGATAGGTAAGTATATGAAAATATGTGTCTTTATTTAAATTTAATAGGTGAAACTAGGTTGTTAGGTAGGTCGAAAATTGTTCCATGAGGAACATCGGAATAGGGTTGAGTGGTGCCAGGGTGTGACAAATACAGGGCGATGGTGGCCTGTGGGTTGTTCCAAGGTGTGACGTTTACAGGGTAGAAGGAGAGGGATGTGAAAGAGCCAAAGAAGGCAGTCGAATTAAAAAAGCATGTTGCTGTGATTCACTCTGGCAACAAGCTGTCATTGCTGCAGCGCAAGATTGCAAACGCGCTCTTGTTCAACGCCTATCAGGATTTGATGGTGAAAGAGGAACATGAAATTCACATCGCCACACTTTGTCAATTAATTGGCTACGATAGCAAAGACTATAAGACCATCAAGCAGTCGTTAGTCAAACTGCTATCCACAGTCTTGGAGTGGAACTTAGTAGATGGTGATAGGGTAGATGCAGAAGGAGTCTGGAGTGCCAGTTCCATCATCGCCGACGCCAGTATTAAAGGACCCATCTGCACCTACTCCTACAGTAATAAAATGAGAAAACTGTTACACCGTCCAGCTATCTACGGCAGGCTGGATATGATGGTGCAGGCAAAATTCCAATCCAGCTATGGCCTCGCGTTATATGAAAACTGTAATCGGTTTCAAGATATTGGGCAGTCGCCTTGGTTTGATCTGGATAAATTTCGCAAGCTCATGGGCGTTGATGACAGTAAATATAAGGTCTTTAGAGACTTCAAATCGCGTGTATTAGACAAAGCAGTGGAAGAAGTGAATGCGTATTCCTCTATCACGGTCGAGCCACAGTTAAGAAGGGCTAACCAAAAAGTCATCGCCATTCAATTTTTGATTAAGAAAGCGAATACGCAAAAAGTCATCACCGATGAAAAGTCGAAGTCAGTGTTACTGGAGGTATTGCAGCTGCAGTTTGGATTATCAAAGCGGCAAATAGCAGAGGTGTGCACACAATACAAGGATGCTTATATCCGAGAAAAAATTAATATCATTGAGTCCTCAGCCAGTTTTCAGACGGGCAAAATCAACAATCTCGCCAAATATCTATTAACGGCATTAAAAGAAGATTATCAGGCACCTAAAGCTGGCAAGGAAATTGTGATTGAGCATGAGAAACGACCAGCGAGAAAATCCAGAAAAAAATCCAATGTGCTGGATTTCAGTGACCCAGAAAGCAAAGCCGCCCATGAACTTGAAAATGATTACGCGCGTTATCAGCATAAAGCCTTACTCGCTGTTGTAAACGATATGACGGCAATCGAGAAGACAAAAATAACCGCCGATTTTGAAAAATACTTAACAAAGTCTTCCCGCGGCATTTATAACAATTTATATTTCCGCGACGGATTAGCGCACCCATTAATCCAGGACCAATTAGTGGCGTATCTGCGTCGGAATAAGCCAGATATTGTGGCGAAAGTCACGTCTTACGATGATTGGGTACTGGAAGGAAACGTGGTTAATGCCGGATAAAACTGTTTGTCATGCCAGTGGCAATAAAGCGAGAGGAGTGACCATGCTGTCGAGTTACCACAGACCGTTAACTGGCCTGTTATCATTTTTGATGGTGGTTCTGACGATCTCAACGTCAGCTGCCAGCGCGATGACGTTTAATCATGCCGATATCGATTATAAAGTTTGTTTTACTCCGCCAGGGAACTGCACTGCGTTAATTGTAGATGCCATCAACAATGCGACGAAAACAATCTACGTTCAGGCATATAGTTTTACCTCAGGCCCCATTATCCATGCTTTGGTTGTGGCGGCTGACCGGGGTGTTGCAGTGAAAGTGATTCTGGATAAGTCACAAGTGGATTCAAAAAAATATACGTCTTCACGTTATTTGCTGAACAACAATATCCCGGTATGGGTCGATTACAAACCAGCTATCGCACATAACAAAGTCATGATTATTGATGAATCCGTTGTTATTACCGGATCATTTAATTTCACTAACGCCGCACAATATAAGAATGCCGAGAATTTGCTGATTTTGAAAAACCCAGCCATCGCCGCAGATTATTTGAAAAATTGGCAGGCAAGATTGTCAGAGTCTGACGATGTGGCTGCATCACATCAGAGAAGACATGCACGTCGTTCCTCGAAGTCAGGCTTTATTAAAGGCTATCAATCCGTGATGCAGTCTATGTTTCCTGGTCAATGACCAGGAAACACTAGGCTTGCGCTGATCAGACCACGTTGCTGCATCATCATTTTTAATCCTTGTATATAAGAGGGACCGGCCTCGATAATTGCTTGTTTGGTCGCGTTCCACGCTTGCCATGGACCGCTTGCTTTTTCCAACCATAAACGCGCCGCAAGCGCTGGTGCCAGATTACCAGTGCCAGGCACGAAGCCATCTATGGGTAGCTGTATGACTTGCTGTAATTGTTTTTCCGGACCGAAATAAACTTTAAAGTGTGGGTGTTGGATTTTGCAATCCAGCAACTGCTGAAAATACACCAGATCGCCTGAAGAATCTTTAATGCCTAAAATTCGCTTTTCGTGACACCATTGTTGAATCGCTGCGAGTGGGATAAACAGGTTGCGCGAGATGGCAGGGTAGTTGTAAAGCATTAATGAGCCTGGTGCTGCCTCTAATAACGTGTGCACGATTGCCATCACATCATCACCCACCACCAGCGGCGAGATCACAGATGCCACCGCGCCAACTTCATAAGCGGTTTGCATTAATTCAATTGCCTGTTTCAACTCAGTCGTCGAAATACCCACTAGTAACTGCATGTCATCTTTTACATAATCTGCCACATCACGAATTAAGGCTAATTTAGCTTGATGTTGGATCTGCAACGCCTCACCAGTGGTTCCCAATAAAAAAATGGCTCGAATACCACCTTGTTTCAAATGGTCAATGACTCGAAAAATATCTGGTTGATGATAAGGCGTAATGATGGGAACAATAACACCTGGTGGTAATGATTGCATGATTGACCTAGTTACCTCTTTTATGACTGGCATGGCATGAATCGTCTCATGCAGGTTGTATGCTAAAATACGGTTATAGTCAGCCAACTCTGGAATCATTTATGTGTGGACGTTATACACTCTATTCAACACCAGCAGAATTAGGCGATTACTTTTCAGCAACGGTGCAAGTCCATTTTGACAAGTCTTATAACATTGCACCAACTAGCACCATCGCTGTGCTAATTGCAGTAGACAATGAACGCATTATCTTACCCATGCGATGGGGTTTGATTCCAGCATGGCATCAGGCAGGGCAGAAATCATCCGTGTTAAATAATGCCAAGCTTGAAACCATAGCCAGCAAACCTTCATTTCGCAGCTCCTTCAAAAATCGACGCTGTTTGATTTTAGTGAACGGGTTTTATGAGTGGGATGCCACCACGCAACCTAAGCAGCCTTATTATTTCAGCCAAGCTGATCAAGCGCCTTTTGCTTTGGCAGGTATTTGGGACAGATGGGTCAGTGATGAAAAAGCGCTGGATAGCTGCTGCATTATCACAGAGCCTGCAAATGAATTAGTCGCCACCGTGCATGAACGTATGCCGGCGATTATCCTGCCTAAAGAATACGATGCGTGGCTGGACACGACCATGCAAGACCCAAGCGTTGCGAAAAAAATGGCCTCACGAGCAACGGCTTATTCCAACATCACGCATTATCCGGTCACGCCAAAAATGAATCGGGTGGCCTATAACAGCAGTCATGCCATAGAAAAAATCGATGTTTAGTTGATTAAGCTTAGTAACAGCCAGTACAATTGCGCCAATGTTGATCGGGCCCCTTGGTTGTTCATATTTAACACACTAACTGGCGAATATATACGCTCATATAATAAAATAGAGAAAAAATCGGGCTATCATGTCAAAAACTTACATTTTCAACATACCCAGTATTGTTTGCAGTGCGTGCTCAGCTCTCATTACCAACGCATTAAACAGCTTCAATTCAGTCGATATCAAACTTTTTAGTGTGGATGGCAGTGCAAAAAAACTCGTCGTGATTGTGGATGATGATGTAGACGATGCGAAACTTAAGGCAGAACTAGCCAACTGTTTGGGCGATTTTGATCATCAGTGTGAATTCGAAAGTGTCAGGTCAACGATCAGTGATAACTCACAAGACCGACTCGACACTATGCGGCCTGACTTGGGAGAAATTGAAGAGAGTGCTTCTAATACGGTTGTCGATGGACAACTGGTGGCGATGGCTTCGGTCAAACCAACCAAAAAGCCAAACGCCATTCGCCGTCATGTCATTAAAGGTGTGATTGGTCTTGCTACTGGCGCGGCACTCATGGTGTTAATGGTGCTAATGTCGTATGGTTTTGCCATACCCATGATAGCCATGTATGGCATTGTGGGTGCGGCGTCTGCGATGACCTTGGCACTGGGTGCTAGCACTTATTTAGAGGCGACGAAAGCTTTAATTAAAAGCAAATTTCGCTCGTTTAACATGCAGACCTTATTCACGCTGAGTACGTTAACCGTCGTTGGACTTTCCATCGCGCATTTATTTGTATCATGGATCACCATGATGCCTGATGCCGCGTTACTCATTCTGGGATTTTACGAAATCGGCAACGCTATTAAGGCAAAAGCCGAAGAGAACCTGGCACAAGCCTTATGTTACCAAGATCAATGTGAAAAAATCGTAAAGCGTAAACGCCGTTTACCCTCTGATGAAGAAGTCTATGAAGACACACCGGTTGAACAATTAAAACGAAATCATGTTATCCGACTGTCTAAAGGACAGGTGGTTCCGGTGAATGGTCTTTGTCTTAACACCAGCGTGACGCACATTTATCGCTCGATACTCGATGGTTCAACCGATCCCGTCGAAATTGTTGCGGGTGATCGCATCGTTGCCGGAATGAAAGTGCCAGATCATGTTGAGCACATTGATATGATCGTGACACACGATATGAAGAACTCATTGCTAAAATTGCGCCAAGATGAAGTCAGTCTTGCGCTGGCTGAAAAGTCTCAACTAGAAAAAAAGACCGATAAGATATTAACGGTGTTTGTACCAGTAGTGATGGGTCTCTCCATTATTGGTGGCATTGTCATAGGGGCAACACTTGGTATTGGTTTGGGTTTGCAATTTGCTGTCACCATGATGAGCGCCTTGTGCCCATGTGCATTAGGTTTAAGTGTGCCGATGGGCGTAAAAAACGGCATCAAAAAAGGCTTGGATTATAATGTGCGTTTTCGTTCCGGCGAAAAATTACAGGAAGCACATAAATGTTCTGTGGTCGTAGCAGACATGAATGGTACGTTCACCAAAGGCAAACCTGGTGTGACAAGCTTTGAGGTAAAAGATCCAGCAGACACACGCTTGTTTTTACGTTGTCTTGCCTTAATGGAAGCTAAGTCAGAAAAACCTATAGGCAAAGCGATTTATAAATTTGCCGAAAAAGAACTGGCTAATGTTCGCAAGCAGCGCGACATCGCCAATTCGCGCGATCATGGTAAAGAAGAGGCCGAAGACGCTGCCTATGTACCAGCAGCAGAACTGGATATTGTGCGCGACACTTCCTCGGTGCGTGGTATCAAGTCGGTGATCGACGGTCAAGAATGTTTGGTGGGTAATGCGGATTACCTCGCCCAGCAAGGTATAGAGATCGCACCTGAAGAGATACCTGTCTCAATAGGCGGCGAACAAGTGACTTATTTGGTGTTGGGCAACGGCGCCAATCGACGCATTGTCGGTCACATCAAAACCAGAGATCAGTTGCGTAAAGATGCCAAAGTGGTGGTGCAAGAGTTGCAAGAGCAAATGGGCAAAGAAGTGCATCTTTGCACTGGCTCTGAAAAAGAAGTGGCATGGTTTTTTGCAGATCAGCTGGGGATTCCTAGAGAGCGTGTCCGTTCTAGTGCATCTAGTCAGGATAAGAAAGCTTATATAGAGCAGTTACAGCGACCTGTTGGCGCGAAAAAACCAGTCAAAGTGTGTTTTGTCGGTGAAGGCGGTAATGATTTACCTGGCATGGCTGTTTGTGATTTTGGTGTCACGATTAGATCGAATGCATTAGATCCTTCCACTGAAAGAGTGGCCGGTGCCGGTATTGAGGGCACATCGAGTTTAAAACCGTTGTTGAATGCGTTTGCGATTTCTAAACAAACAGACCATGGTATCCGACAAAATCTCATGATCAATATTGTCTACAACACTGCCATGATCTTGGTGGTTGGCGGTTTACTAGTGGCGGTGGGCTTTGCCTTGAATCCTGCAATTGGTGCGGCCTTAATGGTGGTGCAAGTGGGATTAATTTTGCTGAATCAATGGCGCATCCATCGGCAGAAGTTAGCGCATGAAAAACGCTATGAAATTGAGATGCAAAAGATAAAAGTGCTTGAAGAGGTTGAAGAAGCGGAAGATGACAAGTCACTAGACATGTCACTAGCTAGCGAAAAACAAGCAGAGCAAGAAAAGCTATTGACGAGTCCTCAGGTAGATGGCGCTGCGTGTTTACCAGATAATGTGGTCAGAGCGTCCAGTGCCATGCGCCAACAAGGAAGAGCGTTTCAAGCGGCACCAGCGGCACCAGCGCTCGAAGGAGAATTACCCGAGCTCTTCGCTGCTGCCAGATGTGTCTTTCAGTAAATCAACTGAGTGGATTCACCACTTTACCAATGAACAAAATGGTCCCTGCGTTTTTGTCATATAGCACAAAGACAAATGGATGATCGACAGTGACAGTCAGCACAGGATGTGGTGCCACAATCACCGCTCTTAATCCCATCACGACCGCAGTCGCTGCGGCGGCAACCGTCCCTTTTTCATCAACATCAATCATGGCTTTTTGCACGGCTGCAGATATGTATAACGCACCTTGTTTGTCTGGGTTTTGTAATATCGGCGTAAAATCTGCTTTGTTAGCATCAAACGCATTGGTGATACCCATGCTTTGCAATGGAGGAATCAAATCATACGAAGCATGCATTTTAAATGTTGGCAACGCTAAGTTTAGTTCTTGCATTTTAGCCGATTGGCGTAATTGATTGAACGCTTGAAGATCGAATTCAGACAGCGCAGCCGTTTTTTTTGGCAAAGCGATTGCCATGGCAAGTGTGGTGTTTTGATAAGCCATCTCCAGATATTGAAAAGATGCATTCTCAGCATAAACAAAAAAAGTTTGTTGATGCATCATCGGTACTTGTACCGTGGTTTTGTCATCTGGATGAAAGGCTTGATCATGAGTCTTATGATGCTCGAAAGGTTTTTGCCAATTTGCTTGTAAATAAATCGCGTTAGTGAGCACGATTCGAGTAGCAGGCGTGATGGTATCTGGCGGCAAAAGATGTTGAATATGATTTTTGGTTAAATCAGCAACCCATTGGTTAATCGTATGGGTGGTTTGCAGTGCTTGATGGATGAAATCAACCGATTGTAATTCAGCGCCGTTTGTTTGTAATAAGTGTAAAAATGTCGGGTTGCAGGGAAACGATTTTTCAATCCAGATAGCATTCGCCATTAATAATGGTGAGGTAGCATTGACCGATGGTGCAAATTGTTTTTGATACACACCAATTGTCTGAATTGCAGTAGTTGGGTCTGATACATGCAGTGCATTTAACAATTGCGATTGTGTTTGATTTGCCGCACCCGCTGTTAAATAGGTTAATAACGCTGAAACACTAAAAGGTGAGATCACACCATTCTTATCAGTGGCTGTTTGGTGATAGAGGTCAAAGGCAAATTGATTCAAATAATCTAATGAAGTATTAGCGGAAGTCGTGGCGCATTGTGCGGCGGTACTGATTAGTAAACCAGCTAACATCATGATTCTAGTAATCATTGGGTCCATCCATTATTGAAGAATCATTAAATAATATCATAGATTTAGGTTGTACTAAAAAGCATCATATTCTCTTAATCTAATCAATATATGATAACCACACGACAATAAAATTTATTCACGAGGTGTGGTACATGTATAGAACAATTAACCAGTTAGCTTTAGTTGCCCTGTTGTCATTAGTGTCTAGTGTCAGTATTGCAGCGAATAAAGAGGAAGGTCCGACCGATAGTACTAAACTCGCTTCTTTAGATGTGAATTCTGCCGCTCAACCCGTCTTGTTAGCACAAGGCACCGTGAACTCCAATCCAATCGCAAATAACGCACCTATTTTTCCCGTTCAAGTTAATCAACGTTGTGGTCAAGGGACGGTGGCTTATCTCAGAACCAGCTTAGTCGGCACCTATGAAAATGCGTTCTACGCAACCGGTGGTATCGTGAATACCTTAGCGTTAACACCTGACTATAAAATTCAAGGCATCATCTACATGAGTAACCGTGGTGCAGTCGGTGCAAACAATTATTCTACCGTGACCATGAACTGGCAGGTTTGGTGTACCGCTAAGACCACTACCTAAACGTCTAGACAGGAAATTTTAGTTTTTGCATATCTTGATGTCGTTCTTTGTCGTGGGTATGCACATAGAGTCTTGTCGTTTCATCGTTCTCGTGGCGATGATTGTCGCGAATATGTTTGAATGCAATACCTGCTTTATCTTGCATGGTAGCAGACAAATGGCGCAGCCAATGGGCGGAAAATTTTCTTAGCTTTTTTTGTGAAGTGAGGCTGTGAGAAAACTTTTCCGCTGTGGCATAAGCCAGGGCTTTTAACAGTTTATTAATTTGTCGTGCAGTGAGTGCGTTCCCAGTCGTAAATGAAGTAATCAACGGTGTGTTTTCTTCAGCAGTCGGGTAGGGCGATTTTTTTAAATAAGCACGATAAGTAATGACTGCGCGCAGTAACTCATCGTTCACTGGAATTTTCGCAGGCTTGCCACCTTTACCAATCACATAAAACCACCAGCATTCATCCACTTTACGAAACGCATTCCACTGATGCGTGGCTAATTCATTGATACGTAAACCCAATAAATAAAGCATGGCGATTAAAAACTTTAATCGTTCTTTTTCACGCTTTTCTGCTGACGACGTTTCGGGATATTCATGCAAAGTCATTAACATGCTGTGCCATTCATCTGGTGACAAGATACGATCTTGCACGGTGAATTCGCGTGGAATGGCATTTTTCTGAAAGCGCTTCTTGCGTATCAAGCTTAGTGGGTTGAAAGCTAAATACCTGGCATCAACCAGGTAATGTAAGAGTGAATCGATTGCACTAATGGCTGTCATTTTTGCTGAATGACTCAGGCCGCCATTGAATGGACGCCAATCAGGGTCGCCGCGTTTACAGCCGCGGCCGCGAACTTTAGTGCACCATTTATCACGTGGCTGCGGATCATCTAAAAAAGTAAGATAGGCTTCCAGGTCATCTCGATTCAAGCTGGAAAGCGGTTTTTGTTGTTCTGAGATGGCCCATAATAATAAGCGCTCACCTTCTTTTTGATAGGTGCGCAGCGTTGCTGGTTGGTGACGATATTCATTTAACCAGGCTTGTAGTGCCTCATAATCGTTGTTCGCATTAATCTGGCAACGATCTTTAGGTTCACGATTACTGCCATCTGCACCGCTTAACTTGGTGGTGAGTGCTTGCTGAATGAGTGGCAACGGTGCCAGCAGTGATACTTGACGCTCATCTGCTTCATGCATGAATAGTTTCCTCAGTCACAACAGATTGTAATGATTCGATGAGTTCATCTAGCTGCTTGAGCTTTTTCTCAAATAATTGGCTGGTGTGATGTTCGATGGTGGCGAACCATTTTTCAACGGTCATCGCATTCGTGATTTTTGACAGGATGTCTTCCGGCATGAGGATAGACTGTTTTAACGACCCCAAGTGTTCTTCTTGCTTTTGCAGATGTGAGCTTAACTTGGCCTCTGCTTGCTCGGCTGCCATCAGCAGCGCTTTATTTTTTGTGTCCAGCAATTGCAATGCTTGAATTTGATTTTCGAGTTGCTTTGTATTTGCCGATAGTCTGTCATTTTCAGTTTTTGCTGCATCTAGCTGCAGAATCATGTCATGACGCGCAGACTCGTATTGAGATTTGATGGTATCAATCGATTGCTTGCTTTCAATGCATGATTTTTCATTGAGTTGGGTTAGGCGCGAGATTTCTGCCGCATGCTGAGTCGTCATCTCCTGCATTTGCTGTGTCAAACAGGTTTGCATGTCATTGAATCTTGCTTCCAGTGCCTGATATTTTTCTTGGGCGAGTGCAAACTGATGTTGTTGTGCTTTGAGATCCAGTTTCAATAACTCATGTTCGGCAGAGAGCGCGTGATAATTCGTTTCAAGCGCAGATAATTGCTGGTTAGCGAGGGCTTGAGCGCTTTGGGCTGCTTCCATGGCGGTTTGTGCTGCGGTAATGGATTGACGAGCTGTTTCTTGAATAGCTTCAATTTCCGCATCCGCTTGCACACGCATTTGCTGCCACACAGAGTCAACGGCCGCTTGCACAATATTGGGCGTTGGTTTCTTTTCTAAGGAGTCAGCAATGTGTGTTGCTTGGTCGCGCCAAGCCTGTAGGTATTTTGAAATGGTGGTATTGCTGCCCGTGCTGCCTAGGTGCGCACGAACACGCTCAATCGTGGGTCTTTCGCCTGCTTGCTGCAATTCTTCTGCTGCTAGCGCAACATCTTGATAGGTGACTCCTGAACGCATCATGCTCTCCTTTTGGGTATGAGATGATTATATCCAGAAGCCGTCAAACATCCAACATGTGTAAATACCAAGTGTTGCGCCCATTAAACCGATAATTCTGAGTGACCTGCCAACAGAAATATTGATTATGACTTTTTGACAAATTCCGACTTTAGTTTCATGGCGCCAAAGCCGTCGATTTTGCAGTCAATGTTATGGTCGCCTTCCACCAGTTTAATGTTTTTGACTCGGGTACCGATTTTCAGTGCTGAAGAAGCCCCTTTGACTTTCAAGTCTTTAATGATGGTGACCGCGTCACCGTCCTGTAAGGTATTACCATAAGCATCTTTCACCATTAACGATTGGTCGGATTCAGTTGCCGCGATGGTCTCGCTCCACTCAAACGAGCATTCAGGACAGATATACAGAGAGCCATCCAGATAAGTAAATTCAGAATGGCATTTTGGACATTTAGGAATAGTAGTAGTCATGGTGGTGCCCATCAAAAAGTGTTAGTCGTGAATCATATCACCTAATGCCCGAAAAATATTAATAGGATATTCAGCGATGCGATTGCAAAGGTACAAATACCATTCTTCACCATAAACGAAATAAATCTTTGTTGGATAACCTTCGGATTTTAGTGTGGCGAGTTGTTCATTTTGAATACCATAAAGACTTTCGAATTCATAAGTATCACGACTAGGTTGGTACTGTTTGATGAGACCCTTAACCGCTTGTTGAATTTTGTCATGGTGTGTCGCGATAGAGCAGAGATGTTTGTGTGAGAATAATTCAGCAACATAATGCAAATATACTTCATCTAATGCATCGCCGCGTGGAAGTGCTAATTCTGCTGGCATATTAAAAGCGCCTTTTACCATGCGAATTCTGCCGGATGATTTCAGCAATGCTTTAAAATCATCTTTTGAGCGATGCAGATACGCTTGCAACGTGATACTTAAATTTGCGTGTTGTTTTGATGCATCCAAGTAAAGATTAATCACGTGATCGGTTGCATCAGCTCCTTCAGCACTAATGATAACTTCCGTATCATTCAATTTTGCAACATTGCAGATTGCATTTAAATTCTCGTGACACAAGGATTTATCGATACCTAATCCAATATGCGATAAATCCAGTGAGACGGTGGAGTTTAAGTTTTGTTTGGCAATTTCTTGACAGATACGTATAAATTCATCTTTTGCAGCAATGGCTTCGCCTGCGGTTTTTGTATTTTCGCCCATGAATTCTATTGAGCATTTAAATCCATTATTGCATTCGTGTATCACTTTTGTCAGCGTTTCAGCTAATGTCTCACCACCAATATAACGATTGGCTGCTTTGCGAAATACATTATATAAAGCTTTATTTTCGAGAATATAACTTTTTGCTTCCTGATTTAACGCGGCTTTGCGCAGTGCTTCTGCACCGACTGCGAACAAGACATTGTCATGCATGAGAATTTCCATCTGGTTAATTTAATTTGTCGTGACGAATATCATTGAAATAGCCATTAGTCAATGCACATTGCTGGTCTGATACGTTGACTGCGTAATGACACGTTACCTAGTTAATATCTGCTTCGCTGAATAATCTGCATTGCCAATCCGCAATGAGCGCCGTGTCTGGATTTTCCAACAGCTCTTTAAATGCTTGCGCAACATACGCAGAAGCGCAGTGAATATCAAACGCACACAAACTTTCATATTCTTGCAAGAGCACGATAGTATATTTTGATTTACCAGTTGCGCCAGGATGTTGAATTTGTTTGGTGACATGGGCTCTTATACAGCCTTTTTCATTATTTAAGGTAGTCGCAAGTAATGCTTTAAAACTATCCCATAAAGCTTGTTCACATCCTGGTTTTGGTAGCCATTCTGAAACAACAAATACGTGATTCAACATAGTTATCCTTTCAAATTATCGAGATGGTCTTAAAAAGTGTTAGACCAGTTTATGACTTCGCGATCAAACAAGGTAGCGTTTTCTAAATTCGGCCAGTGACCGACGGCACCGCAGTCAATCATCGTGAATTGACTTGGTTTAGGGTGTTGATCCCATAGCGATAAGGGCACGCAATCAAAATCCAACTGACCGGCAGCTAATAGCACTGGTACATTGATTTTATCTATATCATGGCTTAAATCATGTTGCGGCAGAATATGACAAAAGAAGTGATTCATCACGGCATCGTCCGCTTCACTACCCTGCCATAAAGCTTCTAGAAACGCTCTCTCAAGCTGATAATTTCCCCAGTATCTTGCTGTATCTGCTTCGTATGCATTGATTGAAATATCAGATTCACCCGGTTTACGCATTTTCTGAAAACGTTCTTTGCGTTGCTTATCATTTTCTTTGCGCTCGTGAGAGGCCTGTGTATCAAAATAATTTCTTGCGAAAGTAATGACCTTATCATTCCATGCTGGAGGAGAACCGACCATGATAATGCCGCTGATGTTGGCGAGAGAATTTTTTGCCAACTCTAAAGCCACAATGCCATAGGCAGAATGCGCTAGAATAATGGGCTTTTCTAAAGCTAACTGAGTCATGACATGATGGATATCAGTGATTATCTGCTGCATGGTGAGCGTTGAGCAATCCGGCAGACGATTCTCATGTATCCAATATAAATCTGTCGCATACGTGGTGAACCATGTCTTGAAATTTGCTGAAAGTGTCTTTTGCATCAATGAGCCGATTCCAATACAGAGGCAAGGTTTTGTGCCATTACCATCTATATACACAGGATAACTGACATTATTCACTGCAATATTGGTGTAATGCTTCTTTGAGCTAGCAATCATTTCTATTAGATACTCGCAATCGGTTAGTGTTGTAATTCAACGTAGCGGCATCATAGCCTTAGTCTTGCTGAGAGTCGATAGGGTTAGGTTAGCGACTCTTTTTGGGCGTGCTTTGCGAAGCCGCCGGTGCTCCTGACGAAGAATTTGTTGTTGGAAGCTCAAGTCTTGCATTGTTTCTATGTGATAGTCCATTAGAGGGAGCACTGGTTGTTGTGTTTGATTGAGATGCAGGAGTCACTGGTGTAGCTTGAGTTGATGCTAACGGCTGCTGAGGTTTTGCTGCGCCTGCTTCCTTGGTAACTGGCATGGCTTTAGTTAATAATGCTGTCGTATTTTTAGCATCTGAATTTTTTGATGGTGGTTGTGTTATTGCTGCTTGCAGTAACTTTTTAATTTCCATTTTATTTTCTTCAGGCGTCATGCTTAATATCTCTTGCCCTGCTTTAGATTGAAGCTCAGCTTTCACTGTTGGATTTTCTAACAAAGTCGACACCATCCCTGTATTTCCAGTCGCTACCGCAATCGACAGCGGGGTGAGTGACGACCCATCACTGTCTTGCGCTTTTATGGTTGGATTAGCTTTATTAGCTAACAATTGTCCGACGATTTGATGATGACCACTCGCTACTGCTTGATGCAGTGGTGCGATACCATCGCTATTTGGAATATCAGGATTGGTTCTGCCATTTGCTAATATTGCTTTTACAAGTTCAGTATCACCGGCCTTGGTTGCCAAATGCAGTGCGGTATCCCCTGTTGTTAACTCTGCGGCATTTGGATTAGTCTTCTTGCTAACTAATATTTCTTCAGCCACTTTATTTTGATTACCACGTATCGCGTGAATTAAAGGAGGTTCAGCAAGATGTGTTACATTGGGGTCTGCACCATTTTCAATTAACAGTTTTGCCGTTGATTGTTGACCGTGGGTAGCAGCCATGCCTAATGCGGATCTGTGATTAGATTTAGCGTTAGGGTCCACCTTGGCATCTGTGATGAGTTGTTTAACTAGTGTATTTTCACCATTCATGCTGGCTATCACTAATAAATCAGTTTTTGCTTGCGCTTCTTGTGGCATTCTAAAATGCTTTTCTTTCACTTGGTTGAATGCTTCAATAAATTCACGTGATCCATTGGTTGAAACAACACTCACTTCACCCATGTTGTAATTCCCAGTTGAATCTGCGCCGTAATTTCTATGTAAATAACTAGAAACTTGTTTTGAATCTAATCCATATTCTAATGGCTTTCCGTTAATATCAAAGTATTGCCACTTATTTGTGCCAGGATCAGCTGATAGTCCCACGACATGATTACCAAGGCTATGTAAAATGACAGCTTTATTTCCTTTAGCCGCTTCACTAGTCACTAGGCTTTGCAAGTCTGCAAGATAAGCGGCATATGCGTCTTGTTTCAGTGCGACAGTGCCTATGCTATTAGCAACAAGATGGTTATTCTTACCTAATTTTCCTTCTTGTTGTATGGATGCCGTCAAAGGAAGTATTTCGTTTCGTTGATGTTGAGTGTGTGAAGCAGGAAAGACATTTGTTGATCCAGGATCTTGATGAAGAGCAACGGTTTCACAAAATGCTCTGACATCCAGTAATTTCATTTCGTGCGCAGTCAGTGGTTGTCTACCTCTGGTGTCTGCGCTTCTTTTTAACGCGCTATCCAAATCACGCGCCAAGCTTCTAGAATCAATTTGATTGCCGCACACGTAATTTTGTTTAATGAAGTTAAAGCGATCGAAAAATTCTTGTTTTTGCTTATCACCTGTTAACGATGCTTGGGCCCACGTGGTGGTGACGCCATTACAAACGCCGCTATGCGTTATATTCGGCGCGAATTCTTTCACTAATTGTAAAAGATGCTCATGAGAAAAATAAGTTTCTGTAGGATTAATTTGACTAGAGCGTTGAGGTGGTGGTGCTGCTTGATTAGTGGTTGGAGCATAACCGTAATAAGCAGGTGTCGTAGTCGTTGTGACTGGGTATCCCGGTGCCGGCGCATACGACGGTGCAGCGCTGAACTGTTGCGGTGCAGTGTTAGCCATATAATAGGTTTGTGGAGGATAAGCATAAACGGGTAATCCAGGTGCTGGCATGTAAGCCGAAACTGGTAATCCCGGCGCAGGTGGATAGGAATTTGCAGAAGGAGGCAGCTGCCCATAATTCCTGGAGCTAGCAATGTTACCAGGTAATGTATAATCACTATGAGCATAGGACATTAATCACCTCGTGATGCTTTAATAGCCCACCTGCACTGTTTAGCCCAAGGTGACTTATAGCTAGAATCAAGCTACAAGCAAAACCTGTTCGACTGGGCAAGGCAGCTATTTAAAGTATAGTGGGGATTAGTAAAAGCGGTGATTTATAAATAATGAATTAAAACATCAGGTTATTATTTTGAGTGGTTGAATCATAGAATGCATCACTGTACTACTAACCGTAAAATAACATCAGAGACACTGCAATATCGTTTCTGAATAGGTATTTTATACTCTTGAGCAGAGCGGGACACATGAGCAGAATCCATCAATAATAATAAATAAAGTGACATAATCTTGTTTACTCGTTTAGCCTATTAATTTAAATAAAAATCCCTCAAAAAAATCGGGAGACAAGCCCCCAGAAAAGCCCCTGATTTTTGCAATACTGAAGGGGGAATTCAACCTACGTTCTGTCCTTGTTTACTAGAGTCTATTTCTTCAATTTGTTTCTCATTGATCTCATGCCTTCAAATATTGGTTCTGAGATGTTGATCGGGAATTTATTTGGTAGCTTGGATTTTACAGCTTCAATTACTGAGTCAACTTTTTCCAGCATGTCATCTAGGATGGTTTCAGCTCTTTCGGTAGAGTACTTAATCGCTTTTGCAGTTTGTATAAAGTGTCTCCGTTGAATGTTGTACCACTCGTAATGTACATTTTTGCCGACGAGTGCCATCGCCATGGTGGCTTTTTGTTTCTGTAAGTCTTTGCTGGCAATCAAGGGATGTGCAGACAAAATGTCATAGAGTGGGGTTAGTCGGTATTTTCCCTCGGATTCTATAAATACACTGAAGTTTTTAGCATGACCATCTATGGCTGCTAACAACCAAAACAATACTTGAGCTCTATAAAACCTATCCCTATCCTCGGCAGGATTCGTCGAGCCAAGTAGTAGTTGCATGATGTCTTTAATTCCGGGTCCACCATCTGACTGATATTTTAAATTTGGTGAAAAGCCAAGAGCTTGGCACATATCTTCCTGAGGAAGCCTCATAATCCAAGTTTTATCCCTAGATAGCTTTCTGTCAAACCGTTCTACTATCAGTACTTTGATATCTTCAAAATGAGCAATTTCACACTTTGCAACAGGTAACCCAAATGCATCTGCAATTTGTGCGCATAACCATTCATTTTCACAACTTTCCTTCAGATCTATTTGACTATGCTTGATATAGCCAATAGGTAGCTTGAATATATGAGTAGTTGGAGTGTCTCCAATTGGCCTGCACCATTTTTCTTTATGATATAAAAATGCAGATTTCTCTTGTGCGCCTGCAAGTGAAATTCGAAACTTTTTAGATTCGTCTATCATGCCAAGAGGATTGCTTTTGTAACTGCGTAAGCTAGAACCTATCTCTTTCTCATTTATGGACTCATATTTGATTTCTTTTTTGAAAAGAGGTATTTCGTCGCCGATAAGCTGGATGGCTCCTACACAGTCTCTGCCTATGCTTTCTAGCAAGTCAAATGGCTGATCAGTTGCTACTTGAAATTTTGCTTGTATTCGCCCACGTATTTCAGGATTGTCAGGTAAAAGGTTATCAAAAAAGTTATAAACAACATTGCCTGTAAATGGTCGATCTATTAACGGTAATGATAATGAAACAGGGCGACTCCCTGGTGTTTCCAGCCACTTTTGGTCATAAGTCAGCTCTAGGCTGCCGTTAGTTTTTTTTATTAACTTTCCAATGAGGAAACCGTTCATTAGCAGGTTGAGAGTTCGGCTTTTCGTTTTTTTTACCATTGTTCATCCCACTGAGCTTTAGTAGAGTTTTTTCCACTTTTAGTGTTAAGTTGCACATCTAAATTTAGTGCGGATAAAATTCGAAATAAGGTTTCTATACGCGTACTCTCAGGTTTTATTTCAAACTCAGATATTGTTTGTTGTTTTACACCTACCAGCTTTCCAACGTCTGATTGGCTTAATTTTAATTTTTTGCGTTGATTCATTGCCATTATCGCCAACTCCTTGGGTGAGCTAATAAGCATAGGGTTCTCCTAAGTGATATTGATAGATTACCCTCTAAAAGGGGTATTTATATTTTACCCCCTATAAAGGGTAATATCAATATACCCTCTAAATGGGGTAGGCTAAGTTTACCCTCTATAGTAGGTATTTTAATTATCTTATTTAATTCTAAGAGTAATTGGTTATTGAATATAATATTGGGTTTTTCGTTTAGCTGAGCAACAAGGATTTCGAACTAGACTTAAGAATGCTGTCGGTTGCCGGTTGGATGTCATATGTAATACGTAACACTAATTAATTTTTGTCTTGTACATAACCGATAATGCCCATTATCAGACTTAGTATAGGCAAATTTTTTGGGGGCGAGTTCAAGTGCTAGCGCAACTTTTTTTAGAAATAAATCGTCGGTCAAA